>NZ_FYDM01000010.1:0-159280 GCF_900187415.1 Pseudomonas sp. Irchel s3b6
TGGACGAATCGGTGCTGATCTATAACCGGGAGCGACCGCATTTGTCCCTGAAATACAAAACGCCCGATGCGGTGCATCGGGCGTTTGGCGACTGAAACAGGTGTAAACCTATTTCAGGACTAGACACTGCAGATCGAACCGGATCAGAAGTCCAGGTTGGACACTGCCAGGGCGTTGCTTTCGATGAAGTCACGACGTGGCTCGACCGCATCACCCATCAGGGTGTTGAAGATCTGGTCCGCGCCAATGGCGTCTTCGATGGTCACTTTCAGCATCCGGCGCGAGCCTGGGTCCATGGTGGTTTCCCACAGCTGATCCGGGTTCATCTCACCCAGACCTTTGTAGCGCTGGATGGTATGGCGCTTGGTGCTTTCGGCCATCAGCCACTCAAGAGCTTCCTTGAACTCGGTGACGGCTTTCTTGCGCTCGCCGCGCTGGATGTACGCACCGTCGTCCAGCAGGGTGCTCAGTTGAGCGCCCAGGGACACAACGGTCTTGTAGTCGTTGCTGCCGAAGAAGTCACGGTTGAAGGTGACGTAGTTCGACAGGCCATGGGAGATCAGTTCGACCTCTGGCAGCCAGACGTTACGTTCACGGTCTTCACGCAGGCTGGCCTTGTAGACCAGGCCAGATTTCTCGACGGTGCGCAGACGCACTTCAAACTGAGCCAGCCAATCCTGCATCGCAGCGTGATCGGACAGTTGCTCCAGGCTGACGGCCGGCAGGTAGATGAAGTGCTCGGTAAGCTCCTGTGGATACAGGCGCGACAGACGCTTGAGGGTCTTCATCACAAGACGGAAATCATTGACCAGACGCTCAAGGGCTTCGCCCGAGATACCCGGTGCATCTTCGTTCAAGTGCAGGCTCGCGTCTTCCAGGGCCGACTGCGTCATGTACTCTTCCATGGCGTCGTCGTCTTTGATGTATTGCTCTTGCTTGCCTTTCTTCACTTTGTACAACGGCGGCTGCGCGATGTAGATGTAGCCGCGCTCGATCAGCTCCGGCAACTGACGGAAGAAGAAGGTCAGCAGCAGGGTACGGATGTGCGAACCGTCGACGTCAGCATCGGTCATGATGATGATGTTGTGATAACGCAACTTGTCGATGTTGTACTCGTCGCGGCCGATGCCGCAACCCAGTGCGGTGATCAAGGTGCCCACTTCCTGGGAAGAGATCATCTTGTCGAAACGCGCCTTCTCGACGTTCAGGATTTTACCCTTGAGGGGCAGAATGGCCTGGGTCCGACGGTTACGACCCTGCTTGGCGGAACCGCCAGCAGAGTCACCTTCCACCAGGTACAGTTCTGAGAGGGCAGGGTCCTTTTCCTGGCAGTCCGCCAGTTTGCCCGGCAGGCCGGCGATATCCAGCGCGCCTTTACGACGAGTCATCTCACGGGCTTTACGCGCCGCTTCACGGGCACGGGCCGCGTCGATCATCTTGCCAACGACCAGCTTGGCTTCGTTCGGGTTTTCCAGCAGGAAGTCCGAGAAGTACTTGCCCATTTCCTGTTCGACAGCGGTCTTCACTTCGGAAGACACCAGCTTGTCCTTGGTCTGGGAGCTGAACTTCGGATCCGGCACTTTCACCGAAATGATCGCGGTCAGGCCTTCACGCGCATCGTCACCCGTGGTGGCGACTTTGTGCTTCTTGGCCAGGCCTTCGGCTTCGATGTAGGTGTTCAGGTTACGCGTCAGTGCGGAACGGAAACCCACCAGGTGAGTACCGCCATCGCGCTGAGGAATGTTGTTGGTGAAGCACAACAGGTTCTCGTTGAAGCTGTCGTTCCACTGCAGGGCGATTTCCACGCCGATGCCGTCTTCACGCTGGATGTTGAAGTGGAACACCTGGTTGACCGCAGTCTTGTTGGTGTTCAGGTATTCAACGAACGCACGCAAGCCACCTTCGTACTTGAACAACTCTTCCTTGCCGCTGCGCTCATCCTTGAGGACGATGCCGACACCGGAGTTGAGGAAGGACAGTTCACGAATCCGCTTGGCCAGGATGTCCCAGCTGAAGTGGATATTCTTGAAGGTTTCAGCCGAAGGCTTGAAGTGGATCTGGGTACCGGTTGACTCACTGTCGCCAACGATCTTCATCGGCTCTTGTGGTACGCCGTGGACGTAGGTCTGCTCCCAGATCTTGCCGCTGCGGCGAACGGTCAGAACCAGCTCTTCGGACAGGGCGTTCACTACCGACACACCTACACCGTGCAAGCCGCCGGATACTTTGTAGGAGTTGTCGTCGAACTTACCGCCGGCGTGCAGCACGGTCATGATGACCTCGGCTGCCGAAACGCCTTCTTCTTTATGCACGTCTACCGGAATGCCGCGACCGTTGTCGCGCACGGTGATGGATTCGTCCGGGTGGATGATGATGCTGATGTCGTCGCAGTGGCCGGCCAAAGCTTCGTCGATCGAGTTATCGACCACCTCGAACACCATGTGGTGCAGACCGCTGCCATCGTCTGTGTCACCAATGTACATACCGGGACGTTTGCGTACGGCATCCAGGCCTTTCAGCACTTTAATGCTCGTTGAGTCGTACGTATTTTCTTCGCTCATGCCTTCACTCCCGATGGTCGTGGGTCTGGGTGATACGGCCCTGTTCCACGTGGAACAAAGCGACTGGCGTTTCCGTCTGCCAGACTTCCCTCAATAATTCGTGATCTACACAAGTGATAAACACCTGGCAGCGTAAGTCTTCCAGCAAACGGCAAAGCGCGCGGCGGTGCTGCTCATCCAGCTCGGACGGCAAGTCATCCACCAGATAAATACATTGGCCGCGCCGGGCCTGGCTGACCAGATGCCCTTGGGCGATGCGCAGCGCACAGACCACCAACTTCTGCTGTCCACGGGACAAGATGTCCGCGGCATTGTGTGCGCCCAATCTAAGACGCAAATCAGCGCGTTGTGGTCCGGCCTGGGTATGCCCCATTTGCTGATCCCGGTGAACGGACGCAGCGAGCACTGCACTCAGCTCTCGCTCTTTGTCCCAACCCCGGTAATAGCTAAGCGTTAAACCCTCGAGTTCGACGAGTTCACTCAAGGTCTGTTCAAAGACAGGTTTCAAGGCTTTGATGTAAGCGCGGCGGTATTCATCAATTTCAGCGCTGGCCTGGCACAGTTCTCTGTCCCAAACCGCTTGCGAAACGGCGTCAAGTGTACCATGCCGCAGCCAAGAGTTTCTCTGACGCAGGGCCTTCTGCAGGCGCTGCCAGGTGGACATGAAACGCGGTTCCACGTGGAACACACCCCAATCCAGAAACTGTCGGCGAATCTTCGGCGCACCTTCCAACAGGCGAAAGCTGTCCGGGTTGATCAGTTGCAGTGGCAGGATCTCTGCCAGCTGAGCGGCACTACGAGCATTCTGCCCATCGATACGGATCTGAAACTCTCCCTGGCGATCCCGGGAAATTCCCAGCGCACTGTGCCCACCTTCAGCCAATTCGACCTGACCGAATACCGTGCACGCCAACTGCTCGTACTGGATCACTGGTAACAGTCGGGTACTGCGAAAGGAACGGGCGAGCCCCAGCAGATGGATGGCTTCCAGAACACTGGTTTTGCCGCTGCCGTTGGCGCCGTACAGGATGTTGATGCGGGGAGAGGGGGAGAAGGTCACCGGGTGCAGATTGCGCACCGCGGTGACCGAGACACGACTGAGGGACATCTAGCGGCTGCTAAGCATATTTACAGGCGCATCGGCATGACAACGTAAGCCGAGTCGTCGTTGTCGGACTCTTGCACCAGCGCACTGCTGTTGGAGTCAGACAGGATCAAGCGCACTTGCTCGGTAGTCATCACGCCCAACACGTCGAGCAGGTAGCTCACGTTAAAGCCGATTTCCAGCGAGCCACCGTTGTACTCAACGCCGACTTCTTCTTCCGCTTCTTCCTGCTCCGGGTTGTTGGCCTGGATCTTCAGTTGACCGTTGGCCAGCTGCAGGCGAATGCCGCGGTACTTCTCGTTGGACAGGATCGCAGTACGGCTGAACGCTTCACGCAGCGCCTGGCGATCACCCAGTACCAGCTTGTCGCCGCCTTTGGGCAACACGCGCTCGTAGTCCGGAAATTTGCCGTCGACCAGTTTCGAGGTGAAGGTGAACTCGCCGGTGGTGGCGCGAATATGGTGCTGGCCCAGAACGATGCTGACATTGCCATCCGGCTCGGTGAGCAAGCGTGCCAGTTCCAGGATACCTTTACGCGGAACGATGACCTGGTGGCGATCCGGCTGGCCGATATCGGCCTGCATCGAGCACATGGCCAGACGGTGACCGTCGGTGGCTACGGCACGGATGATCCCGGCGGACACTTCCAGCAGCATGCCGTTGAGGTAGTAACGAACATCCTGCTGGGCCATGGCGAAGCTGGTGCGCTCGATCAAACGGCGCAGCTTGCTCTGATCCAGGCTGCAGGTCAGCGAACCCGGGCCTTCTTCCACGGTCGGGAAGTCATTGGCCGGCAACGTCGACAAGGTGAAACGGCTACGGCCGGCTTTCACCACGAGCTTCTGCTCATCGACCTTGATGTCGATCAGGGCATCGTTCGGCAGGCTTTTGCAGATGTCCATCAGCTTGCGTGCCGGGACAGTGATTTCGCCCGGCTCGGCCGGCTCTTCGAGTTGCACACGACCGACCAGCTCGACTTCCAGGTCGGTACCGGTCAGCGACAGCTGCTGGCCCTCGACAACCAGCAGCACGTTGGAAAGCACCGGCAAGGTCTGTCGGCGCTCGACGACGCCTGCGACCAGTTGCAGGGGTTTCAACAGGGCTTCGCGTTGAATGGTGAAATGCATGGTCTAGTCCCTTGCCTTAATAAGCTGCGCTGGTGTTCATCAAGTGGTCAGTGTACGCAGCAGGTTCTTGTAGTCCTCGCGGATGTCCGCGTCGGATTCCTTAAGTTCATTGATCTTGCGGCAGGCGTGCAAAACCGTGGTGTGGTCGCGTCCGCCAAACACATCGCCGATTTCCGGCAGGCTGTGGTTGGTCAGCTCCTTGGACAGGGCCATGGCCACTTGCCGTGGACGTGCGACCGAACGCGAACGGCGTTTGGACAGCAAATCGGAGATCTTGATCTTGTAGTACTCGGCGACAGTGCGCTGAATGTTATCCACAGAGACCAGTTTATCCTGAAGCGCCAACAGGTCCTTCAAGGATTCGCGAATCAGCTCGATGGTGATATCGCGCCCCATGAAGTGCGAGTGGGCGATGACGCGCTTGAGTGCGCCTTCGAGTTCACGGACGTTGGAGCGAATGCGCTGGGCGATGAAAAACGCGGCGTCGTGCGGCAGGTCCACTTTGGCCTGGTCGGCTTTCTTCATCAGAATGGCGACGCGGGTTTCCAGTTCCGGAGGCTCTACGGCAACCGTCAGGCCCCAGCCGAAGCGCGACTTCAAGCGCTCTTCAAGACCCTCGATTTCTTTCGGGTAACGGTCACTGGTGAGAATGACCTGTTGGCCACCTTCAAGCAGTGCGTTGAACGTGTGGAAGAATTCTTCCTGGGAACGTTCCTTGCGGGCGAAGAACTGAATGTCATCGATGAGCAACGCGTCGACCGAACGGTAGAAGCGCTTGAACTCGTTGATCGCATTCAACTGCAACGCCTTGACCATGTCGGCCACGAAGCGCTCGGAATGCAGGTACACGACCTTGGCATTCGGGTTCTTCTTTAATAGGTGGTTACCCACTGCGTGCATCAAGTGGGTTTTACCCAAGCCAACGCCGCCATACAGGAACAGCGGGTTGTAACCGTGCTTGGGATTGTCCGCAACCTGCCAGGCCGCAGCGCGCGCCAGTTGGTTGGACTTACCCTCGACGAAGTTCTCGAAGGTGAATGTGCGGTTCAGGTAACTGGTGTGCTTGAGCGCACCTTCTACCTGCACGGTACGTTGTTCCGCACGTACCGGGGCCTGTTGCGAGCTGGCGCCAGCCATCGGGTCAAAGCTGTCACGGGACGGCTCTTCACTTTCCTCGACGACTTTTTGCGTTGCACGCTTGCTCGGCGCGGCAGGCGCGGGCGCGCTGACCGGTGTCGGTGCAGCGGCCGCCTGGGCGTGCGACGCTGCCGCAGCCAACGGTGCATTCGGTGCAGCCCGAGGGGCTGAACTGCGTTTGCTGCCTATTAATAAGGAAAGCGCGGGCGCCATGCCGTTGCCATGCTCATCCAGCAGTTCAAGCACGCGGCTCAGGTACTTTTCGTTAACCCAGTCGAGAACAAAGCGATTAGGTGCGTAGACACGCAACTCGTCGCCTTCGGCTTCGACCTGTAGTGGACGGATCCAAGTGTTGAATTGTTGGGCAGGCAGCTCATCGCGCAAAAGCTCCACGCACTGCTGCCAAAGTTCCACTGACACGGATATCCCCTAAGTTGAAAGCCGGTGAGGCAAAAACAAGCGCCCATTGTAACGGCCGGACGCAGACTTATCCACACGTAGCGTGCCCACAGGTGCAGATGAATCAACGTTTTATACGTAAAAAAGATGACCAACGGTCTGTGCATAAGCCCTGTGGATAAACCACCCTGAGCTCGTTGTACAAGTGAGGGGGAAACTCGGTGGATAACCGGCCTGTGGATAACCATCGATTCCACACACAGCTTATCCGACAGTGCAGCACAGGCTTAACACGGTTTTCCCTTGTAGTTGTCATTCTCTGTACAGCGCGGGATAGAAGGGCTCAAGCCAGTTATCCACAGATGGATGCCGCCCTAGCTTTTATAAGCTTTACAGAAAAGCTTTAAATCATTTCCTTCTTTATTTTTATATTTGACTGTCTGCCTTTCAAGGACGAACCGCCTGGATGACCATTTAAAGGAAACGCTGGTTGGAAATTGACCTAGAGGCTTGCTTTCTCTAGAATCCCCGGTCTCTTAAAACGGGGGCCATTCCGGCCCGTTGTGGACGAACCAGGTAACACGACATGAAACGTACTTTCCAACCAAGCACTATCAAACGCGCTCGTACCCACGGTTTCCGTGCTCGCATGGCTACCAAGAACGGCCGTGCCGTCCTGTCGCGTCGTCGCGCCAAAGGTCGTGCGCGTCTGGCAGTTTGATAATCCGGTACTGGAGGTGAGTCAGGACTTCAGTCGGGAAAAGCGTTTGCTGACCCCCCGGCATTTCAAGGCAGTCTTTGACTCCCCTACCGGCAAGGTTCCGGGGAAAAATCTCCTGCTCCTTGCACGCACCAACGATCTCGATCACCCCCGTCTAGGGCTGGTTATCGGGAAAAAGAGTGTGAAACTCTCCGTTGAGCGCAATCGCCTCAAACGTCTGATGCGCGAATCGTTTCGCCTCCACCAGGATTCTCTGGTTGGTTGGGATATCGTGATCGTCGCGCGCAAAGGTTTGGGCGACGTAGAAAACCCCGAATTGATTCAGCATTTCGGCAAACTCTGGAAGCGTCTGGCACGTAGCTCGCCGGTACCAGCAGTTAAAACCGAAACTGTAGGGGTAGACAGCACCGATGCGTAAACTGGCACTCGTTCCGATCCAGTTTTATCGCTATGCCATTAGTCCCCTGATGGCCAGCCACTGTCGTTTCTACCCCAGTTGTTCCTGCTACGCGTATGAAGCCATTGAAAATCATGGCCTTCTGCGCGGTGGCTGGCTGACCTTTCGTCGTTTAGGTCGCTGTCATCCGTGGAATCCCGGTGGTTATGACCCGGTTCCACCTATCCCTACCTCCCGTTCTTCTTCGATGGCCGAGTAATCATGGATATTAAACGCACGATCCTGATCGTCGCCCTGGCAATCGTGTCCTACGTCATGGTCCTGAAATGGAACCAGGACTATGGCCAGGCTGCCCTGCCGACTCAGAATGTTGCTGCCAATCAGGCTGCCCCGGCAATTGCGGACACCCCACTTGGTACCAATGCTTCCGCCAGTGCCGATGTACCCAGCGCGAATGCCGATACCAGCACCCCTACCGAAACTCCGGTAGTGACCAACAAAGACCTCATCCGCGTTAAAACGGATGTGCTCGAACTGGCTATCGATCCTCAAGGTGGTGATATCGCCCAGCTGATGCTGCCAAAATATCCACGTCGTCAGGACCACCCGGAAATTCCGTTCCAGCTGTTTGATAACGGTAGCGAACGTACTTATCTGGCCCAAAGCGGCCTGACCGGTACCAACGGTCCGGATGCGCGTCCTACCGGTCGTCCGGTTTACTCGACCGAGCAGAAGACTTATCAACTGGATAAAGATCAGAACCAACTGAATGTTGATCTGAAATTCAGCGATGCTGGCGTCAATTACATCAAGCGTTTCACCTTTACTCGCGGTCTGTACGATCTGAAAGTCACCTATCTGATCGACAACACCAGCGACAAGGCCTGGACTGGCAACCTGTTTGCCCAGCTCAAGCGTGATGCCAGTGCCGATCCTTCTTCGACTACCGCCACCGGTACCGCTACTTACCTGGGCGCTGCCCTGTGGACAAGTGCCGAGCCGTACAAAAAAGTGTCGATGAAAGATATCGACAAGGCGTCGTTGAAAGAAAGCGTTAACGGTGGCTGGGTTGCCTGGCTGCAACACTACTTCGTGACGGCCTGGATTCCAGCCAAGAACGACAGCAACGTGGTGCAGACCCGTAAAGACAGCCAAGGCAACTACATCATCGGTTTCACTGGCCCGGCGTTGACCGTTGCGCCAGGTGCCAAGGCTGAAACCAGCGCCACGTTGTACGCAGGTCCGAAAAGCCAGGCGATACTGAAAGAGTTGTCCCCAGGTCTGGAACTGACTGTCGACTACGGCATCCTGTGGTTCATTGCCCAACCGATCTTCTGGCTGCTGCAACATATCCATGAAATCGTCGGGAACTGGGGCTGGTCGATCATCTTCCTGACCATGCTGATCAAAGGGATCTTCTTCCCGCTGTCGGCTGCCAGCTACAAATCCATGGCGCGTATGCGTGCAGTGGCACCGAAACTGGCCGCGCTGAAAGAGCAACATGGCGATGACCGGCAGAAAATGTCGCAAGCCATGATGGAGCTGTACAAGAAAGAGAAGATCAATCCGCTGGGTGGCTGCTTGCCAATCCTCGTGCAGATGCCGGTTTTCCTTTCGCTGTACTGGGTACTCCTGGAAAGCGTTGAAATGCGCCAAGCGCCGTTCATGCTGTGGATTACCGACCTGTCGATCAAGGATCCGTTCTTCATTCTGCCGATCATCATGGGCGCAACCATGTTCATCCAGCAGCAGCTGAACCCGACTCCTCCGGATCCGATGCAGGCCAAAGTGATGAAAATGATGCCAATCATCTTCACCTTCTTCTTCCTGTGGTTCCCGGCGGGCCTGGTGCTGTACTGGGTTGTGAACAACGTCCTGTCGATCGCTCAACAGTGGTACATCACGCGTAAAATCGAAGCGGCGGCGAAAAAAGCCGAGGCATAACTTACGCTGTATGTAACCATTCAAAACGCCCCCTAGTGGGGCGTTTTGCTATCTGCCATTTTTATCGGGATATCGGTTTATGAGCGCTCCTCGTGAAACCATCGCCGCAGTCGCCACCGCCCAGGGCCGTGGAGGCGTCGGTATCGTGCGTATTTCCGGGCCGTTGGCCAGCAGCGCGGCGAAAGCCATCAGTGGCCGCGAACTCAAACCGCGCTACGCCCATTACGGTCCTTTTTTCAGCGCCGAAGAAGACGTGCTGGATGAAGGTATTGCCTTGTATTTCCCCGGTCCGAACTCATTTACCGGCGAAGATGTACTGGAACTACAGGGCCACGGTGGACCTGTAGTCCTGGATATGTTGCTGCAGCGCTGCCTGCAACTGGGCTGCCGATTGGCCCGGCCGGGTGAATTCAGCGAACGCGCGTTCCTCAACGATAAGCTCGACCTGGCGCAGGCCGAGGCCATCGCCGACCTTATCGAGGCCAGTTCTGCACAAGCCGCGCGCAACGCACTGCGCTCGCTGCAAGGCGCGTTTTCCCAGCGTGTGCATAACCTGACCGAGCAACTGATTGCGCTGCGCATCTACGTCGAAGCCGCCATCGACTTCCCGGAAGAGGAAATCGACTTTCTGGCCGATGGCCACGTGTTGACCATGCTCGATGCCGTGCGTGAAGCGTTATCCACTGTGCTGCGTGAAGCCGGCCAGGGCGCGTTGCTGCGTGATGGCATGACCGTAGTGATCGCCGGTCGTCCGAATGCCGGCAAGTCCAGCCTGCTCAATGCACTGGCTGGCCGGGAAGCGGCCATCGTCACCGAGATCGCCGGCACCACCCGGGACATCCTGCGTGAACATATCCACATCGACGGTATGCCGCTGCATGTGGTCGACACCGCGGGCTTGCGCGATACCGATGACCAGGTCGAGAAGATCGGTGTGGAACGGGCATTGAAGGCCATCAGCGAGGCTGACCGGGTGCTGTTGGTGGTCGACGCCACCGCCCCTGAAGCCCTTGATCCGTTTGCCTTGTGGCCTGAATTCCTGGAGCAGCGCCCGGATCCGGCCAAAGTAACCCTGATCCGTAACAAGGCGGACCTCACTGGCGAGGCCATTGAGTTGCAGGTCTGTGACGATGGCCACGTCACCATCAGCTTGAGCGCCAAGTCGGCAGGCGAAGGTCTGGAGCTACTGCGCGAGCATCTCAAGGCCTGTATGGGCTATGAGCAGACCTCGGAAAGCAGCTTCAGCGCCCGCCGACGCCACCTGGAGGCTCTGCGTCATGCCAGTGCGTCCCTTGAACACGGTCGTTCGCAGCTGACCCTGGCCGGAGCTGGCGAGTTGTTGGCTGAAGATTTACGTCAGGCGCAGCAGTCACTGGGTGAAATTACCGGTGAATTCAGCTCTGACGACCTGTTGGGCAGGATCTTTTCCAGCTTCTGCATCGGCAAATAGCGTCACTTCCCGGCTTCAACTGGGGGCCTGGCCTGCTCGCTACATGGTGTTTCCGATACGCCATGTAGGCTGATTTGCTGGCAAGCCAGTTCCTCTTCCTCTGCATCCCCCTCATTTTTCTGCATTGCCGGGCGGCATCTACCGCGTCGGTGGTTTTTCCGTGGGCGTGATTTGTGCCTTTCAGCGCTTTTCTGTGGATTAAGCCCTGTGAATAACCGCGGCTGAGCTCGGTTGATAACAGGGCTCCAAAACTGAGGAAAACCACCTCTGTGGATAACCACCCCATTCATCCACAGGCTTACAGCGGTTATCCAAGGGCCTCATGGGCACATGACCACAGACTTTTGAATCTCTGTACACATTTAAAATAAAGGCCTGTAGTAATCTATCCACAGAAAGGTAGCTGTATAGAAATAAACATAAAAACAAAGATTTAATAAATTTCTTTCTTTTTAATTTCTATTGTTCGTGACTTACCCACAGCTGGTTAAATTTTGTGCAAAGGGTTCTTTAGGAAGGGCGAAGTCCCTATACTTGTCGACCAGGTCCAGAAACCTGAGCTCAAACTATTCCTGATTACCTAACTGAAGCAGGCACGAGGTGCGTGGTGGATTTCCCTTCCCGTTTTGAAGTGATCGTCATCGGCGGCGGTCATGCCGGTACCGAGGCAGCACTGGCCTCAGCACGCATGGGTGCAAAAACCCTGTTGCTGACGCATAACGTGGAAACCCTCGGAGCAATGAGCTGCAACCCCGCGATCGGCGGGATTGGCAAAAGCCACCTGGTCAAGGAAATCGACGCCCTGGGCGGCGCGATGGCCATGGCCACCGATAAAGGTGGTATCCAGTTTCGCGTGCTCAACAGCCGTAAAGGTCCAGCCGTGCGCGCAACACGCGCCCAGGCCGATCGCGTGCTGTACAAGGCCGCTGTCCGCGAGATTCTCGAAAACCAGCCGAACCTGTGGATATTTCAACAGGCCGCCGACGATCTGATCGTCGAGCAGGAACAAGTACGCGGTGTCGTCACCCAGATGGGCCTGCGTTTCTTTGCCGACTCCGTGGTGTTGACCACCGGTACGTTCCTTGGCGGACTTATCCACATCGGCATGCAGAACTATTCCGGCGGTCGTGCCGGCGATCCGCCGTCGATCGCCCTGGCTCACCGTTTGCGTGAGTTGCCTTTGCGTGTGGGTCGCCTGAAAACCGGTACGCCTCCACGTATCGACGGTCGTTCTGTGGATTTCTCGGTGATGACCGAGCAACCGGGTGACACGCCGATCCCGGTCATGTCGTTCATGGGCTCGAAAGAGCAGCATCCGCAGCAGGTCAGTTGCTGGATCACGCATACCAACGCCCGTACCCACGAAATCATCGCCTCGAACCTCGATCGTTCGCCGATGTATTCCGGGGTGATTGAAGGTATTGGCCCGCGTTACTGCCCTTCGATCGAAGACAAGATCCACCGCTTTGCCGACAAGGAAAGCCATCAGGTCTTCATCGAACCGGAAGGCCTGACCACTCACGAGCTGTACCCGAACGGGATATCCACATCCTTGCCGTTCGACGTGCAATTGCAGATCGTGCAGTCGATCCGCGGCATGGAAAACGCGCATATCGTTCGCCCGGGCTACGCCATCGAGTACGACTACTTCGACCCGCGTGACCTGAAGTACAGCCTGGAAACCAAAGTCATTGCCGGCCTGTTCTTTGCCGGGCAAATCAACGGCACTACCGGTTATGAAGAGGCCGGCGCCCAGGGTTTGCTGGCCGGGGCCAACGCCGCCTTGCGCGCGCAGGGCAAAGACAGTTGGTGCCCGCGCCGCGACGAGGCGTACATCGGTGTGCTGGTCGACGACCTGATTACCCTGGGGACCCAGGAACCGTATCGGATGTTCACATCGCGTGCCGAATACCGGTTGATCCTGCGCGAAGACAATGCCGACCTGCGCCTGACCGAGAAAGGTCGCGAATTGGGTCTGGTGGACGACGTGCGTTGGGCGGCGTTCTGCAAAAAACGCGAAAGCATTGCCCTGGAAGAACAGCGCCTGAAAAGTACCTGGGTCCGCCCGGGTACCGAGCAGGGGGATGCGATCGCCGAAAAATTCGGCACGCCACTGACCCACGAATACAACTTGTTGAACCTGCTGAGCCGTCCGGAAATCGACTACGCTGGCCTGGTCGAAGTGACCGGGCACGGTGCGCAGGATCCACAGGTCGCCGAGCAGGTCGAAATCAAGACCAAATACGCCGGTTATATCGATCGCCAGCAAGATGAAATTGCACGCCTGCGGGCCAGTGAAGACACCAAGTTGCCTGTGGATATCGATTACACGAACATCTCCGGTCTCTCGAAAGAGATCCAGAGCAAGCTCGGTGCAACTCGTCCCGAGACGTTGGGCCAGGCTTCGCGGATCCCGGGCGTGACCCCGGCAGCGATTTCGCTGTTGATGATTCATCTGAAAAAACGCGGCGCGGGCCGTCAGTTGGAGCAAAGCGCTTGAGTTCGTTGGTCACCTCGCAACACGCCGAAGAGTTATCAACAGGTGCACGCCAGCTCGGCGTAAACCTGACCGAAGCCCAGCATGCACAGCTGCTGGGTTATCTGGCCCTGTTGATAAAATGGAACAAGGCTTACAACCTCACTGCCGTACGTGATCCCGACGAAATGGTTTCGCGGCATCTGCTCGACAGTCTGAGTGTGATGTCCTTCATCGAGAATGGTCGCTGGCTGGATGTCGGCAGCGGCGGTGGCATGCCCGGTATTCCGCTGGCGATCCTGTTTCCCGAATCGCAAGTGACCTGCCTGGACTCCAACGGCAAGAAAACCCGCTTCCTGACCCAGGTCAAACTCGAGCTCAAACTGGATAACCTGCAAGTTATCCACAGTCGCGTCGAAGCGTTCCAGCCTGAAAAGCCATTCAACGGGATCATCTCCCGGGCGTTCAGCAGCATGGAGAACTTCAGCAACTGGACTCGCCACCTGGGCGATCACGACACACGTTGGCTGGCAATGAAGGGCGTTCATCCCGCGGATGAGCTGGTAGCATTGCCGGCAGACTTCCACCTCGATAGCGAACACGCCTTGGCTGTACCCGGTTGCCAAGGCCAACGTCATCTGCTGATACTGCGCCGCACGGCATGATTGGGAACACAAGCAAGAATGGCTAAGGTATTCGCGATTGCGAACCAAAAAGGTGGTGTGGGCAAGACCACCACCTGTATCAACCTCGCAGCATCCCTGGTCGCCACCAAGCGTCGGGTGTTGTTGATCGATCTTGATCCACAGGGCAACGCCACCATGGGTAGCGGTGTGGATAAACACGGCCTGGAAAACTCGGTCTACGACCTGTTGATCGGTGAATGCGACCTGGCCCAGGCCATGCATTTCTCCGAACACGGTGGTTACCAGTTGCTGCCAGCCAACCGCGACCTGACGGCGGCTGAAGTCGTTCTGCTGGAAATGCAGATGAAGGAAAGCCGTCTGCGCAGCGCTTTGGCGCCGATCCGCGAGAATTACGATTACATTTTGATCGACTGCCCTCCGTCGCTGTCGATGCTCACGCTGAACGCACTGGTGGCCGCCGATGGGGTGATTATCCCCATGCAGTGCGAGTACTTTGCGCTCGAAGGCTTGAGTGACCTTGTGGATAACATCAAGCGTATCGCCGAACTGCTGAACCCGAACCTGAAAGTCGAAGGCCTGTTGCGGACCATGTTCGACCCGCGCCTGAGCCTGATGAACGATGTGTCGGCGCAGCTCAAGGAGCACTTCGGTGAGCAGTTGTACGACACGGTCATTCCACGCAACATTCGCCTGGCCGAAGCGCCAAGCTATGGCATGCCGGCGCTGGCGTACGACAAATCATCGCGAGGCGCCATAGCCTACCTGGCCCTGGCCGGCGAGATGGTTCGCCGTCAACGCAAAAACTCACGCACCGCCGCTGCTCAGGCAACTTAAGGAATCCCCATGGCCGTCAAGAAACGAGGTCTCGGACGTGGACTGGATGCACTGCTGAGTGGTCCGACCGTCAGCTTGTTGGAAGAACAAGCGGTGCAAGCCGACCAGCGTGAGTTGCAACATTTGCCCCTGGACCTGATCCAGCGGGGCAAATACCAGCCACGCCGGGACATGGACCCACAGGCGCTGGAAGAACTGGCTTCGTCGATCAAGGTACAGGGCGTGATGCAGCCGATCGTGGTGCGTCCCATCGGTGAAGGCCGCTTTGAAATCATCGCGGGTGAACGCCGCTGGCGCGCCAGCCAGCAAGCGGGCCAGGAAACCATCCCGGCGATGGTGCGCGATGTGCCGGATGAAACCGCGATTGCCATGGCGCTGATCGAGAACATCCAGCGTGAAGACCTCAATCCGGTCGAGGAAGCGGTTGCCCTGCAGCGTTTGCAGCAGGAATTCCAGCTGACTCAGCAGCAGGTTGCCGAAGCGGTTGGCAAATCCCGCGTGACGGTGGCCAACCTGTTGCGCCTGATTGCCCTGCCGGAGGTGATCAAGACCATGCTCTCGCATGGCGACCTGGAAATGGGTCATGCGCGTGCCTTGCTCGGGTTGCCGGAAAATCAACAGGTTGAGGGGGCGCGACACGTTGTCGCACGGGGTCTCACCGTACGCCAGACTGAAGCACTGGTTCGCCAGTGGTTGAATGGCAAACCGCAGGCGACAGAACCTGCTAAACCCGACCCGGATATCGCTCGCCTCGAGCAGCGCCTGGCTGAGCGCCTAGGCTCTGCGGTGCAGATTCGCCACGGAAAGAAGGGCAAAGGGCAGTTGGTGATTGGTTACAACTCCCTGGATGAGCTGCAAGGTGTCCTTGCACATATCCGCTGAAACATTTCCTCATGTAGCGTGCAGACGGAAATCACTACCTGACAGTTGAATAGGGGCTGAACCGCCCCTATACTCTGCGCGCATTTTGTCGGCACAAATTATGCCAAGTTATTGAATTCTGGCAGCCGACCTTTGAGGAGCAAATGTGATGGAAACACGCACGCCAAACCGCTTGCCGTTCCATCGCCTGGCAGTTTTTCCGGTGTTAGTGGCTCAATTTGTCGTTTTGCTGGTGGCTGCTTTGGCGCTCTGGCACTGGCATGGAGTCGTTGCCGGGTACTCAGGACTCTGCGGGGGCCTGATAGCCTTGCTTCCCAATGTATATTTCGCTCACAGGGCATTTCGGTTTTCCGGCGCCCGAGCAGCTCAAGCCATCGTCCGGTCTTTTTATGCCGGCGAGGCGGGCAAACTGATTTTGACGGCAGTGCTCTTTGCACTGACGTTTGCAGGTGTGAAGCCACTGGCGCCGTTAGCAGTCTTCGGCGTCTTTGTGTTGACCCAACTGGTCAGCTGGTTCGCTCCCCTGCTGATGAGAACAAGACTTTCGAGACCTTAGGGCGTTTGAGGCAACCATGGCAGAAACAACCGCTTCGGGCTATATCCAGCACCACTTGCAGAACCTGACCTTCGGTCAGCTCCCTAACGGCGGCTGGGGCTTTGCCCACACCGCAGCAGAAGCCAAAGAAATGGGCTTCTGGGCTTTCCACGTCGATACCCTCGGCTGGTCGGTCGCGTTGGGCCTGATTTTCGTTCTTCTTTTCCGCATGGCGGCGAAGAAAGCGACATCCGGTCAACCAGGTGCTTTGCAGAACTTCGTTGAAGTATTGGTCGAATTCGTCGATGGCAGCGTGAAAGACAGCTTCCATGGCCGTAGCCCGGTGATTGCACCGTTGGCACTGACCATCTTCGTCTGGGTCTTCCTGATGAACGCCGTCGACCTGATTCCGGTTGACTGGATTCCTCAAGTGGCCATGTGGATCTCCGGCGACCCGCACATTCCGTTCCGCGCCGTATCGACCACTGACCCGAACGCTACCCTGGGCATGGCCCTGTCGGTGTTCGCGTTGATCATTTTCTACAGCATCAAGGTCAAGGGCATCGGCGGCTTCCTCGGCGAACTGACCCTGCACCCGTTCGGCAGCAAGAACATCTTTGTTCAAGCCCTGCTGATTCCGGTGAACTTCCTGCTGGAGTTCGTGACGCTGATTGCCAAGCCAATCTCGCTGGCACTGCGTCTGTTCGGCAACATGTATGCCGGCGAGCTGGTGTTCATTCTGATCGCTGTGATGTTCGGCAGTGGTCTGCTCTGGCTTAGCGGCCTGGGCGTAGTTCTGCAGTGGGCGTGGGCTGTGTTCCACATCCTGATCATCACCCTGCAGGCGTTTATCTTCATGATGCTGACCATCGTCTACCTGTCGATGGCGCACGAAGAGAACCATTAAGGCCGGCTTAGGCTAGTCTGATGTCCCTCTCGTCTCGGCGGGAGGGGGCCCATAACGGGCTCGATGAAACGATTTGTTTTACCGCTTTAATCTAAAAAACCTAAACCATACGACGTAAAAGTCGGGAGGAAAGATGGAAACTGTAGTTGGTCTAACCGCTATCGCTGTTGCACTGTTGATCGGCCTGGGCGCACTGGGTACTGCAATTGGTTTCGGCCTGTTGGGCGGCAAGTTTCTGGAAGGCGCAGCGCGTCAGCCAGAAATGGTTCCAATGCTGCAAGTTAAAATGTTCATCGTTGCCGGTCTGCTCGACGCCGTAACCATGATCGGTGTTGGTATCGCTCTGTTCTTCACTTTCGCGAACCCATTCGTTGGTCAACTCGCTGGCTAATCACTCGAACCTTCGAGTGATTGGTGTGATGTGCAACGAACGAGCGAGGTGTTGGCGTGAACATTAATGCAACCCTGATTGGCCAGTCCGTTGCGTTCTTAATTTTTGTACTTTTTTGCATGAAGTTCGTGTGGCCTCCGGTCATCGCGGCTTTGCACGAACGTCAGAAGAAGATCGCGGATGGACTGGACGCTGCCGCCCGAGCAGCTCGCGACCTGGAGTTGGCCCAAGATAAAGCGGGTCAACAACTGCGCGAAGCAAAAACTCAGGCAGCCGAAATCATTGAGCAAGCCAAGAAGCGCGGTAATCAGATCGTTGAAGAGGCTGTTGAAAAAGCCCGTATCGACGCTGAACGTGTAAAGGTTCAGGCTCAGGCCGAGATCGAGCAGGAAATCAACAGTGTCAAAGACGCGCTGCGTACCCAACTGGGTGCACTGGCCGTTGGCGGCGCCGAGAAGATCCTGGGTGCCACAATCGATCAAAACGCGCACGCGGAGCTGGTTAACAAACTGGCTGCTGAAATTTAAGCGAGGGCGATCATGGCAGAATTGACCACGTTGGCCCGACCTTACGCTAAGGCAGCCTTCGAGCACGCCCAGGCCCACCAGCAACTGGCCTCTTGGTCAGCCATGCTCGGCCTGGCTGCAGCAGTGTCGCAAGACGACACGATGCAGCGCGTGCTCAAGGCCCCGCGACTGACGAGCGCAGACAAGGCCACCACGTTTATTGACGTGTGTGGCGACAAGTTCGATGTCAAAGCACAGAATTTCATCCACGTCGTTGCTGAAAACGACCGTCTCCCGCTTTTGCCGGAGATCGCCGCTCTGTTCGACCTGTACAAGGCCGAGCAAGAGAAATCGGTAGATGTGGATGTCACCAGTGCTTTTGCATTGAACCAAGAACAGCAAGACAAACTCGCCAAGGTTCTCAGTGCACGGCTCAACCGGGAAGTGCGCCTGCAAGTTGCGGAGGATGCCACCCTTATTGGTGGTGTCATCATCCGCGCCGGCGACCTGGTAATCGATGGCTCGATTCGCGGCAAACTCGCGAATCTTGCCGAAGCATTGAAATCTTGAGTTTGAAGGGGCAGCAGAGCAATGCAGCAACTCAATCCTTCCGAAATAAGTGAAATTATCAAGGGCCGCATCGAAAAGCTCGATGTGACCTCTCAAGCCCGTAACGAAGGCACTGTCGTCAGCGTATCTGACGGTATCGTGCGGATTCACGGTCTGGCCGACGTCATGTACGGCGAGATGATCGAGTTTCCGGGCGGCGTCTTCGGTATGGCCCTCAACCTGGAGCAAGACTCTGTAGGTGCCGTTGTATTGGGCGCATACCAGACTCTGGCTGAAGGCATGAGCGCCAAGTGCACCGGCCGCATCCTCGAAGTTCCGGTTGGTAAGGAACTGCTGGGTCGCGTAGTCGACGCACTGGGTAACCCAGTTGACGGCAAAGGTCCGCTGAACAACACCGAGACCGATGCGGTCGAGAAAGTTGCTCCAGGCGTGATCTGGCGTAAGTCGGTAGACCAGCCTGTACAGACTGGCTACAAGGCTGTCGATGCCATGATCCCTGTCGGCCGTGGCCAGCGTGAGCTGATCATCGGTGACCGTCAGATCGGTAAAACCGCTCTGGCGATCGACGCGATCATCAACCAGAAAAACAGCGGCATCTTCTGCGTATACGTGGCAATCGGTCAGAAACAATCGACCATCGCCAACGTGGTTCGCAAGCTGGAAGAAAACGGCGCACTGGCTAACACCATCGTCGTAGCTGCCAGTGCTTCGGAATCGGCCGCACTGCAATTCCTGGCACCGTATGCCGGTTGCACCATGGGCGAATACTTCCGTGACCGCGGTGAAGACGCGCTGATCGTTTATGACGATCTGTCCAAGCAAGCAGTGGCTTACCGCCAGATTTCCCTGCTGCTGCGCCGTCCACCAGGCCGTGAAGCTTACCCAGGCGACGTGTTCTATCTCCACTCCCGTCTGCTGGAGCGCGCATCCCGCGTTTCGGAAGAGTACGTAGAGAAGTTCACCAACGGCGCAGTGACCGGCAAAACCGGTTCCCTGACCGCACTGCCGATCATCGAAACCCAGGCTGGCGACGTTTCCGCGTTCGTTCCGACCAACGTGATTTCCATCACCGACGGTCAGATCTTCCTGGAATCGGCCATGTTCAACTCCGGGATCCGTCCTGCTGTGAACGCCGGTGTTTCGGTATCCCGTGTGGGTGGTGCCGCTCAGACCAAGATCATCAAGAAGCTGTCCGGTGGTATCCGTACCGCTCTGGCTCAGTACCGTGAACTGGCGGCATTCGCCCAGTTCGCTTCTGACCTGGACGAAGCGACCCGTAAGCAACTTGAGCATGGTCAGCGCGTTACCGAGCTGATGAAGCAGAAGCAATACGCACCAATGTCGATCGCTGACATGGCGCTGTCGCTGTATGCCGCTGAGCGTGGGTTCCTGACTGACGTTGAAATCGCCAAGATCGGCAGCTTCGAACAAGCGCTGATCGGTTTCTTCAACCGCGATCACGCCGAATTGATGGCGAAGATCAACGTGAAGGGTGACTTCAATGACGAAATCGACGCTGGCATGAAAGCCGGTATCGAGAAGTTCAAGGCCACCCAAACCTGGTAAGCCGCAGCGGGAGCCGCAAGGCTCCCGCTTGCTAACCTGATAGGTGTTACATGGCAGGCGCAAAAGAGATTCGCAGTAAGATTGCGAGCATCAAAAGCACGCAAAAAATTACCAGCGCCATGGAAAAAGTGGCGGTCAGCAAAATGCGCAAGGCACAAATGCGCATGGCAGCTAGCCGTCCTTATGCGGAGCGCATCCGCCAGGTTATTGGTCATCTGGCCAACGCCAACCCGGAATATCGCCACCCTTTCATGATCGACCGCGCCATCAAGCGCGTCGGTTACGTTGTGGTGAGCAGTGACCGTGGTCTGTGTGGTGGCTTGAACACCAACCTGTTCAAGGCCCTGGTCAAGGACATGGCGGTAAACCGCGAAAATGGCGTCGAGATCGATCTGTGTGTTGTTGGTAGCAAGGGTGCGGCTTTCTTCCGCAACTTCGGCGGTAACGTCGTAGCAGCTATCAGCCACCTGGGTGAAGAGCCGTCGATCAATGACCTGATCGGCAGCGTCAAGGTGATGCTGGATGCCTACCTGGACGGCCGTATCGACCGTCTGTGCGTGGTGTCCAACAAGTTCATCAACACCATGACGCAACAGCCTACCGTGGAGCAGTTGATTCCATTGGTGGCGACCCCGGATCAAGAACTCAAGCACCACTGGGACTATCTCTACGAACCGGATGCCAAGGAGCTGCTGGACGGCTTGATGGTCCGTTACGTTGAGTCGCAGGTCTACCAGGCGGTGGTCGAGAACAACGCAGCTGAACAAGCGGCGCGGATGATCGCAATGAAGAACGCTACCGACAACGCCGGTGATTTGATCAGCGATTTGCAGCTGGTCTACAACAAGGCGCGTCAGGCTGCGATCACCCAAGAGATCTCGGAAATCGTCGGCGGCGCTGCCGCGGTTTAACGGTTCAAATATTCAGAGGATCCAGCTATGAGTAGCGGACGTATCGTTCAAATCATCGGCGCCGTTATCGACGTGGAATTTCCACGCGACAGCGTACCGAGCATCTACGACGCCTTGAAAGTTCAAGGTGCCGAAACCACTCTGGAAGTTCAGCAGCAGCTGGGCGACGGCGTGGTACGTACCATTGCGATGGGCTCCACCGAAGGCTTGAAGCGCGGTCTGGACGTCAACAACACTGGCGCAGCCATCTCCGTACCGGTCGGTAAAGCGACTCTGGGCCGGATCATGGACGTACTGGGCAACCCGATCGACGAAGCTGGCCCGATCGGCGAAGAAGAGCGCTGGGGTATCCACCGCGCCGCTCCTTCCTTCGCAGAACAGGCAGGCGGCAACGACCTGCTGGAAACTGGCATCAAGGTTATCGACCTGGTTTGCCCGTTCGCCAAGGGTGGTAAGGTTGGTCTGTTCGGTGGTGCCGGTGTAGGCAAAACCGTAAACATGATGGAACTGATCCGTAACATCGCCATCGAGCACAGCGGTTATTCCGTGTTCGCCGGTGTGGGTGAGCGTACTCGTGAGGGTAACGACTTCTACCACGAGATGAAGGACTCCAACGTTCTGGACAAAGTGGCACTGGTTTACGGTCAGATGAACGAGCCGCCGGGAAACCGTCTGCGCGTAGCACTGACTGGCCTGACCATGGCCGAGAAGTTCCGTGACGAAGGTAACGACGTTCTGCTGTTCGTCGACAACATCTATCGTTACACCCTGGCCGGTACTGAAGTATCCGCACTGCTGGGCCGTATGCCTTCGGCAGTAGGTTACCAGCCGACCCTGGCTGAAGAGATGGGCACTCTGCAAGAGCGCATCACTTCGACCAAGAACGGTTCGATCACCTCGATCCAGGCGGTATACGTACCTGCGGACGACTTGACTGACCCGTCGCCAGCGACCACCTTCGCCCACTTGGACGCCACCGTCGTTCTGTCCCGTGACATCGCTTCCCTGGGTATCTACCCAGCGGTAGATCCACTGGACTCGACTTCGCGTCAGCTGGACCCGAACGTGATCGGCCAGGAACACTACGACACCGCTCGCGGTGTACAGTATGTTCTGCAGCGTTACAAAGAACTGAAGGACATCATTGCGATCCTGGGTATGGACGAGCTGTCGGAAGCCGACAAGCAGTTGGTAAACCGTGCTCGTAAGATCCAGCGTTTCTTGTCGCAGCCGTTCTTCGTGGCTGAAGTCTTCACCGGTGCTTCGGGTAAATACGTTTCCCTGAAAGACACCATTGCTGGCTTCAAAGGCATCCTCAACGGTGACTACGACCACCTGCCAGAACAAGCGTTCTACATGGTCGGCAGCATCGAAGAAGCGATCGAGAAAGCCAAGAAACTGTAATCCCAGCGCCCGGTAACGGGCGCTAATTTAGGTTGAGGCAATCAGATGGCTATGACAGTCCATTGCGACATCGTCAGTGCGGAAGGGGAAATCTTTTCCGGCCTGGTCGAGATGGTGGTTGCGCACGGTGAACTGGGTGATCTTGGTATCGCTCTGGGTCACGCGCCGCTGATCACTAATCTCAAGCCGGGCCCGATCCGCCTGATCAAGCAGGGCGGGGAAGCCGAGGTGTATTACATCTCGGGTGGTTTCCTCGAGGTTCAGCCGAACATGGTCAAGGTGCTTGCCGACACTGTGCAACGTGCTGCCGACCTGGACGAAGCCTCCGCTCAGGAAGCCGTCAAGGCTGCCGAGAAGGCTCTGCACGACAGAGGCGGCGAGTTCGACTACGGTGCTGCTGCCGCACGTCTGGCCGAGGCTGCAGCTCAGCTGCGCACCGTCCAGCAGATCCGCAAGAAGTTCGGCGGCTAATCAGCCTCCTGCTTGTTGTGCGATTGATTAAAAAGGGTAGCCTCGGCTACCCTTTTTCTTTTTTGCAATTCACCTCTTGGTCGCAGCCGCTGACCACCCAGGATTGGTAGCCAGTCATGTCTCTAGAAATCGTTATTCTCGCTGCCGGTCAAGGCACCCGCATGCGTTCGGCGTTGCCGAAAGTCCTTCACCCGGTCGCAGGCAACTCGATGCTGGGTCATGTTATCCACAGCGCCCGACAACTTGATCCACAGCGCATTCATGTGGTGATCGGCCATGGCGCCGATGCGGTCCGTGAGCGTCTGGCCGCTGATGATCTGAATTTCGTCCTGCAGGACAAACAGCTGGGAACCGGTCACGCCGTGGCCCAGGCTGTCCCCTTCATCAAATCCGATACCGTGCTGGTTCTTTACGGTGACGTGCCATTGATTGAAGTGGAAACCCTGCAACGCCTGCTGACACAGGTAGTGCCTGGACAGATGGGCCTGTTGACTGTCGAACTCGACGATGCGACCGGCTATGGCCGCATCGTGCGCGACGTTGACGGTAAAGTCGCAGCTATCGTTGAGCACAAGGATGCCAACGAGGCTCAACGCGCGATCCGCGAAGGCAACACCGGTATCCTCGCTGTTCCTGCCGATCGGTTGTCCGACTGGACGAGCCGCCTGTCGAACAACAATGTTCAGGGTGAGTATTACCTGACCGACGTGATCGAAATGGCGGTCAACGACGGTCTGGTGGTGGCCACCGAACAACCCCACGACGCCATGGAAGTGCAGGGCGCCAACGACCGCAAGCAGCTTTCCGAGCTCGAGCGCCACTATCAGCTGCGCGCCGGCCGTCGTTTGATGGCCCAAGGTGTGACACTGCGCGACCCGGCACGTTTCGATGTGCGCGGTGAAGTCACCGTTGGCCGCGACGTGCTGATCGATATCAACGTGATTCTCGAAGGCAAGGTCGTCATCGAAGATGACGTGGTCATCGGCCCGAACTGTGTAATCAAGGACAGTACCCTGCGCAAAGGCGTGGTGATCAAGGCCAATAGTCACATTGAGGGCGCGGTATTGGGCGAGGGCAGCGATGCCGGTCCGTTCGCCCGCCTACGGCCGGGAACGGTGCTGGAAGCACGCGCCCATGTGGGTAACTTTGTGGAGCTGAAGAACGCCCATCTGGGGGAAGGCGCCAAGGCCGGTCACCTGACATATCTGGGGGACGCCCACATCGGAGCACGCAGCAACATCGGCGCCGGTACGATCACCTGCAACTACGATGGTGCCAACAAGTGGAAAACCGTGCTGGGTGAAGACGTGTTCATCGGCTCCAACAATTCGTTGGTTGCGCCTGTGGATATCTCTGCGGGTGCAACCACCGCTGCCGGCTCGACTATTACCTCCAATGTGGATAAGTCTCAGCTGGCTGTTGGCCGGGCTCGCCAGAAGAACATCGATGGCTGGAAGCGGCCGGAGAAAATCAAGAAGGCATGAGTTATCCACAAGCAGTGGATCAGGGTGAGATATCCACAGCCTGATCGACTGGATTCGCGAGCAGCTCGCTCCCACAAGGATTTCGTAGTCCGATGGGAACGAGCTGCCTGCGATGCATTTATCCACAGATCATTTTATCGCTCCGCGCTTGACGAAGTTTCGTTGATAGGTTTTGATTGCTTCCGTTATCTTTCGAATCGAAACTTAGGCGGTCATGTCAAAACGCAACACTCCCCAGCGTCGCCACAATATCCTCGCCTTGCTCAATGAGCAGGGGGAAGTCAGTGTGGATGAATTGGCCAAGCGTTTTGAAACCTCGGAAGTGACCATCCGCAAGGATCTGGCCGCACTTGAAAGCAATGGGTTGCTGCTGCGTCGTTATGGCGGTGCAATCACCATGCCTCAAGAGCTGGTCAACGACCCGAGCCAACCGGTTTCCCAGTACAAGCAAGCCATTGCCCGGGCGGCCGTGATGCGGATTCGCGAGCATGCGCGGATCATCATCGACAGTGGCAGTACCACGGCAGCGATGATTCCCGAACTCGGCAAGTTGCCAGGATTGGTGGTCATGACCAACTCGCTGAACGTTGCCAATGCCTTGAGCGAACTGGAACACGAGCCTGTGCTGTTGATGACGGGCGGCACCTGGGACCCGCACTCCGAGTCCTTCCAGGGGCAGGTCGCCGAGCAGGTACTACGCTCATACGACTTCGACCAGCTGTTTATCGGTGCCGATGGCATCGACCTGGTTCGAGGCACCACGACCTTCAACGAACTGCTTGGCCTGAGCCGGGTGATGGCCGATGTGGCCCGTGAAGTGATCGTGATGGTCGAGTCTGACAAGATCGGCCGGAAAATTCCCAATCTGGAGCTGCCATGGAGCAGCGTCCATACCCTTATTACGGATGATCGCCTGCCCATCGATGCGCGCGATCAGATTCAGGCCCGC
Source organism: Pseudomonas sp. Irchel s3b6 (assembly GCF_900187415.1). NCBI lineage: Bacteria > Pseudomonadati > Pseudomonadota > Gammaproteobacteria > Pseudomonadales > Pseudomonadaceae > Pseudomonas > Pseudomonas sp. Irchel s3b6. The sequence continues at coordinate 25,375 of NZ_FYDM01000010.1, forward strand.
GGCATCACCTTGATTTGCGCGGCAGTCAGCCAGGAGAAATAGCATGTGTGGAATTGTCGGCGCGGTTGCGGAACGTAACATCACCGCCATTTTGCTCGAGGGCCTCAAGCGCCTTGAATACCGGGGCTATGACAGTGCTGGTGTTGCGGTATTTACCAACGACAACACGCTTGAGCGTATGCGTCGTCCGGGCAAGGTCAGCGAATTGGAGCAGGCTCTGGAAGCTGAGCCGCTGGCAGGTCGCCTGGGGATTGCCCACACCCGTTGGGCAACCCACGGCGCACCCTGTGAACGCAACGCTCACCCGCACTTCTCCGGCAATCTGGCCGTGGTGCACAACGGGATCATCGAAAACCACGAAGCCCTGCGTGAACAGCTCAAGGCACTGGGTTACGTGTTCACCTCCGACACCGATACCGAAGTGATCGCTCACTTGCTCGATCACAAGCTCAAAGATCTGGTCGACCTGACTGTTGCTCTTAAGGCCACCGTCAAAGAACTGCACGGTGCTTACGGTCTGGCGGTGATCAGTGCTCTGCAGCCTGATCGTCTGGTTGCGGCTCGCAGTGGCAGCCCGTTGGTGATTGGCCTGGGCCTGGGTGAGAACTTCCTCGCCTCCGACCAGTTGGCGCTGCGTCAGGTCACCGACCGCTTCATGTACCTGGAAGAGGGCGACATCGCCGAAATCGGTCGTGACAGCGTGCAGATCTGGGATATCGACGGCAAGGCGGTGGAGCGTGAATCGGTGCAGTACCGTGATGGTGCTGAAGCGGCCGAGAAGGGCGAGTTCCGTCACTTCATGCTCAAGGAAATCCACGAGCAGCCGTCGGTTGTACAACGTACCCTGGAAGGTCGCTTGAGCCAGAACCAGGTACTGGTGCAAGCGTTCGGCCCGCAAGCGGCCGAACTGTTCGCCAAAGTGCGCAATGTGCAGATCGTGGCTTGTGGCACCAGCTATCATGCCGGCATGGTTGCCCGTTACTGGCTTGAAGAACTGGCCGGTATCCCGTGCCAGATTGAAGTTGCCAGCGAGTTCCGTTACCGCAAGGTGGTGGTTCAACCCGACACCCTGTTTGTGACCATTTCCCAGTCCGGCGAAACCGCCGATACCCTGGCGGCCCTGCGCAATGCCAAAGAGTTGGGTTTCCTCGCCAGCCTGGCCATTTGCAATGTCGGCATCAGTTCGCTGGTGCGTGAATCCGACCTGACCCTGCTGACCCAGGCGGGTCGTGAAATCGGTGTGGCTTCCACCAAAGCCTTCACCACTCAACTGGTTGGTCTGCTGCTGTTGACCCTGTCTCTGGGTCAGGTCCGTGGCACCCTTGGCAACGGCGTGGAAGCTGAACTGGTCGAAGAACTGCGTCGCTTGCCCGCTCGCCTGGGCGAAGCCCTGGCCATGGACAGCACCGTGGAAAAAATCGCCGAGTTGTTCGCCGACAAGAACCACACCCTGTTCCTGGGCCGTGGTGCGCAGTTCCCGGTCGCGATGGAAGGTGCACTCAAGCTCAAGGAAATTTCCTACATTCACGCTGAAGCCTACCCGGCAGGCGAGCTGAAGCACGGCCCGCTGGCACTGGTCGATGACGACATGCCGGTGGTGACGGTGGCGCCGAACAATGAGCTGTTGGAGAAGTTGAAGTCCAACCTGCAGGAAGTTCGCGCTCGTGGTGGTCAGTTGATCGTGTTTGCTGACGAGAAAGCCGGTATGAGCAATGGCGAAGGCACCCATGTCATCAACATGCCGCATATCCACGACATCCTGTCGCCGATTCTCTACACCATTCCGCTGCAGCTGCTCTCGTACTACGTCGCGGTGCTCAAAGGCACTGACGTTGACCAGCCACGCAACCTGGCGAAGTCAGTCACAGTGGAATAAGTTATCCACAGTGATGTAAAACCAAAAAATCGCAGCCCAGGCTGCGATTTTTTTATTCATGCCGAGGACATGCCATGGACCGCTTTCAGGAAATGCAGGTGTTCGTTGCGGTTGCCCAGGACCAGGGTTTCTCGGCGGCTGCTCGACGGTTGGGGTTGTCGGCGGCCAGTGTGACTCGGGCGGTGGCGGCGGTGGAAACACGCATTGGCGCGCAGCTGTTGACGCGAACCACGCGCAGTGTGTACCTGACCGAAGCCGGGCAGCGTTATCTGGATGACTGCCGACGGATACTGGCGGACATTCAGGAGGCCGAAGCCTCTGCCGCCGGCAGCCATGCCCAGCCTCGCGGGCAACTGACCATCACCGCGCCGGTGCTGTTTGGCGAGCTGTTCGTCACCCCGGTGATGGTGGGTTTTCTTGAGCGGTTTGCAGATGTCAGCATCAACGCGTTATTGGTCGACCGGGTGGTGGGCATGGTCGAGGAGGGCGTTGACGTGGCGGTGCGTATCGGTGCACTGCCTGACAGCAATCAGCATGCGATCCGGGTGGGTGAGGTGCGTCGGGTGGTCTGTGGCTCTCCCGGGTATCTGCAGCGTCACGGTCGGCCTTTGCATCCGAATGATCTGGGGTGTGCACGGATTGTCGCGACGTCGTCGATTGGACAGCAGCGAAGCTGGTCGTTTACGGCGGCGGGTGAGCCGGTGAGCGTTCGCCTTGAGCCGCGCCTGGTGGTCACGGCCAATCAATCGGCAATCACTGCGGCTGCCTTGGGGTTGGGATTGACCCGGGTGCTGTCCTATCAGGTCGCCACCAAGGTGGCTGCCGGTGAGCTGGAAATCATCCTGAAAGACTTCGAACCGCCACCTTTACCGATCCATGTGGTGTATCAGGGGGGGCGCAAGGCGCCGACGCGGGTCCGCAGTTTTGTCGACTATGCCGTGCAGGCCTTGCGTGAACATCCTGCCTTGCGCAGCTGAGGCTTTATTGCGCCAGATGAAATGATGGATTGTATTTCATGGTCATTCTGTTGTTTTTGGCGGTGGTGGAAGATAGGGTTCCTCGGCGCGGATCTTCCCTGGACTGCGCGATTCATCTACGGAGTCGATCATGCCTGCCATCAAACTCTATCACTTCCCACGCTCAGGCCACGCCCACCGTGTGGAGCTGATGCTGTCGCTGCTTGAGTTGCCAACAGAGCTTATCTTCGTCGATCTGGTAAAAAACGAGCATAAAAAACCGGGTTTTCTTGCGCTCAATGCCTTTGGTCAGGTCCCGGTGATCGATGATCAAGGCGTGGTGCTGGCTGACTCCAACGCGATTCTGGTGTATCTGGCGCAACAGTATGGCAACGGCCATTGGCTGCCCACCGATCCGGTAGGGGCGGCCAGGGTCCAGCGCTGGTTGTCGGTAGCGGCAGGGCCGATTGCCTATGGCCCGGCGACAGCACGACTGATCACTGTGTTTGGAGCGCCCTACAACGCGCAAGAGGTGATCGCACGCTCCCATGCCCTGCTCAAGGTGATGGATCAGGAACTGGCCAGCGATCCCTATCTGGTCGGTGACCAGCCGACCATTGCCGATGTCGCCGCCTACAGCTATATCGCTCACGCACCGGAAGGCAATGTATCGCTGGTGAATTATGCCAACGTGCAGGCCTGGCTGGCGCGGATCGAGGCCTTGCCCGGCTTTGTCGGCATGCCTCGTACTGCAGTGGGTTTGCAATCCGCTTGAAGCGTCAGGCTCGCCGATGACGGGCCCTTCACACTGCGTCAGGTGCGCAGAGGAGTCGCATGATGGAGCGTTCACCCTGGCATGCCGGCGAGCAACAGTTGCAGGCTCACGTGGGGGTTGCCGAGCGCATGGAAGCGTTCGGACGAAAGGTGATCCGCAGTGAAATGCCGGATCAACACCGCCAGTTCTATCGCCAACTACCCTTCATGTTGTTGGGGGCGGTGGATGCCGAGGGAAACCCTTGGGCGAGCATCCTTGAAGGTCCACCGGGTTTCGCCCATTCCCCCGAACCTGCGAGGCTGCAACTCGACAGCCTGCCCACCGCCGATGACCCGGTCCAGTTGCAGGTCGGAGCAGCCATCGGGTTGCTCGGGATCGAGTTACACACAAGGCGGCGGAACCGGATCAATGGCCGAATCAGCGAAATCGACGCGCATGGGGTGAGCGTCACGGTTGACCAGGCCTTTGGCAATTGCCCGAAGTACATTCAATTGCGTCAGTTTCACTCGGTACCCTTGGTGGATCCTTCAACCCGTATCGCCCAGCGTTTCAATGCCCTGGATGACGCCGCCACAGCGATGATTCGGAGCGCCGACACCTTCTTTGTCGCCAGTTATGTGGATGTGGATAACTCACGGGCTGTGGATATCTCCCATCGTGGCGGTCAGGCTGGTTTCGTCAGGGTCGAGGGCAATTGCCTGACCATCCCGGATTTTGCCGGCAACCAGCATTTCAATACCTTGGGCAACCTGCTGCTCAACCCCCGTGCCGGGTTGTTGTTTATCGATTTCACCACGGGTGACCTTTTGCAGGTCAGCGGAGGCACCGAACTCATCCTCGATGGTCCGCAAGTGGAGGCCTTTCAAGGCGCAGAACGCTTGTGGAAGCTGCACGTGCAGCAGATCGTACGACGGCCTGCCGCGCTGGCGTTGCGTTGGCGCTTCGACGGGTATTCACCCAACAGCGTGATGACCGGTACCTGGGACCAAGCGGCCAGGTGAGTTATCCACAGCCCCGGCGACCGTACCTGACGCCGGGGAGGTGCTGATTTTCCGTGCGGTTTCGGCAAGGGAGGAACCGCTGCGGGGGCTGGATTTGTAGATCCAGGGTGTTCAGGCGTAGGACAGCGCTTTCTCTGCCAGTAGTTCCTGATACAGCTCGTTCCACTGACGACCCATTTCGTCGGCGGTAAACAACTGCCGGTAACGGGCTTCTGCCTTGGCTCCCATGGCGGCAGCCTGAGCCGGGTTTTCCCAGAGCGTGCGCATGGCTTCACGAAACGCCGGTGGATTGCTCGGCGGCACCACCAGGCCGGTCTCGCCGTGGATATTGATGTAGCTGGTACCGGTGCCGATTTCGCTGGAGATCATCGGCTTGCCATACATCGCCCCTTCCAGCAGCGAGATGCCAAATGCTTCAGAGCGCAGGTGGGATGGAAAGACGATCGCGTAGCTCAGTTCTAGCACGGCGGCTTTGTCTTCATCATCCAGGCGCCCGACGAAGTGAAGGTTATGCAGTCCCAGCGCGGCGGCCTGGGCGTGCAGTTCGGCTTCCAGGGGGCCTGCGCCGACGATCACGACCGGGTAATCGATGTCTTTGAGCGCCTCGATCAGGATATGCAGCCCCTTGTAGTAACGCATCACCCCCACGAACAGGAAAAAGCGCTCGCCCAGGCGCTCACGCCAACGGGCCATGCGTTCGGTGTCCGTTTTTGGATAGGCGGCCTTGTTCAGGCCGTAGGGAATGACCCGGGTCTTTTCCGGGAAGTTTTTCAGTACGTCGCTGGTGTGCAGGTAGTTCGGCGAGGCCGCGACGATCCGGTCAGCACTGGCCAGAAAACGGCTCATCAGCGGCTGATAGAGTTTGAGCAGGTGCTTTTGCCGGATGATGTCCGAGTGGTACGTGACAACACTGGGTTTGTTCAATCCACTGAGGAAATGCACCACGTCCATGAACGGCCAGGGGAAGTGATAATTGACCACGTCGGCTTCGGCAGCCAATTCACGAAACTGTTTGAAGACGCTGTAGGAGAAACCGGTGGATGCCAGTTGCACATCGAGTCTGGCGCGATGCACCTCGTGCGTCCCGAACGGGATGACCGTCGGTGTCGGGTTGGCGCTTAACGTCAGCACCTGGCTTTCGATACCGTGCTGTGCGCCGCTTTCGCAGAGTTCGAACATGACGTGTTCGATGCCACCAACGGTTTCCGACAAATAGGTTTTATAGAAATGAAGGACACGCATTCAACCTCCCAGAGCCTGGCGATAGGCGCGAGCCGTGAGCATCGCGCAACGATCCCAGGAAAAAAGCTTCGCCTGTTGCAGCCCCGCTTCCCGGCATACCTGCCAATGCGTTTGATCGTCGACCAGACGGGTCATGACGTTGCACAAATCGTGCAGGTCCTCGGGTTCAAAGTAGTTACCTGCAGCTCCCGCGACTTCCGGCATGGCCGAACGTCGAGTCAGGATCACCGGTGTACCGCTGGCCATGGCCTCCAGGACCGGCAGGCCAAAACCTTCATAAATCGACGGAAAAATCAGCGCCCGGGCGCCAGCCATCAGTTGGGCAACCTGCTCATCGGGCAGATACCCCAGCAGGCAGACATGACCACTGGCCAAGCCCTTGCGCAGCTCATCGTTAAGCTGCTGCGCCTTCCAGCCAGCCATTCCGACAACCAGTAACGGAAATTGCTGGCGCACCGCTTCAGGCAGCTCGGCGTGGGCGCGCAATGCCAGAGTGAGGTTCTTGCGCGGCTCCAGGGTTCCGACACACAGGAAATAACCTCGTGGCTCGACCCCGTGGGCTTGCAGTACCGCTTGCAACGATTCATCGGAGCGCGGATGGAATCGCGCAGCCACCCCCAGGGGGGCAACCACAAAGCGTTCTGGCCCAAGGCCGAAGTACGCCTGAGCCTCATCGGCAATGAACTGCGAGTCAGTCAGAATCAGGCTCGCCTGCTTCACACCCTGTTCCAGTCGGCGCTCGATCTCTTTCAAGCGGGCGGCCGGTTGGGTCGAGGGGTAGTGCACGTGGGTCAGGTCGTGCAGGGTAACGATGGTCGGGCCCTTGAACGCCAGTGGCCACAGACTCGGTTCGTGATACAGGTCGATGGTACGGGCACGTCCTTGATCGAAGCGCCGCTGCTCCAGCCAGCGTCGCGCTTGATAGGCACCGGGGATCTGTCGTAGCACGGGGCTGATACGCGAGTAGCCGGGCATCGCGGCCTCTGGCAGGTTTTCGCTCCAACCCCAGCCGTGGAACAACGACAGTTCAACGCCCGGCTGATGGCCAAGCGCATTGACCAGCTCAGCCAGATAATGGCCGATGCCGGTGCGTGGGGCCTGCAGGATCCGGGCATTAAGGGCAATCTGCATGCTGCCTCTCAACCGCCGCCGGGGTTTGGTTCACATGACTCTGGATGCGCTCGATCAGTTGCGCGCTTGCCTCGCGCCAGCCGAGCCACTGCCATTCGCTGACGTTACGCGGTGCCGGAAATGTCCCGGTGGTTTCCATCTGGGTGATCAGATCGACCAGGCTTTGCGGGGAGGCCAGGTCGAAGTACGCCATGAACGGGCCACCGATCTCGCGGAATACCGGAATGTCGCTGCCCATGGCTGGTAAACCGCGTTGCATGGCCTCCACCAGTGGCAAGCCGAAACCTTCGACATACGAGGGGAACACCAGCGACGTGGCGTTGGAATAGGCATACTCCAGGCTCTTGTCGGTGAGTGAGTTGAACATGAACAGGCGTTTTTCGAGTTCCGGATGTTTGCGGATACGTTCGATCAGCGCGTCGCATTTCCAGCCAATACGGCCGGCAATGCACAGCCGTGCGCGCGAACCCCTGGCCCAGGCAAGCTCGAAGGCATCGAGCAGGTAGGCGTGGTTCTTGCGCGGTTCAATGGTGCTGACCATCAGGAACACCGGGTCCTTACTCTTGAACATCTGCTTGAGCTGCGGCTCGACCCTGGAGGCGTCGTCGCACAGGTCCAGCTCACTGCCCAGGTGGAAGTAATCGAACCAGCGCTGGGCGACCTGTTCGGGCCCGACCCGGCGCAGCATTTCATCACGCACCTGGTCGCGGATGGTCGCGGAAATCGCGACGTAGCCATCGGCCGTTTTGGCGATCCAGTCGAACCAGTCGTTGAACACCCGGACCAGCCCCGCATCGCAAAATTGTGGATGGGTCAGGGGGATCAAGTCGTAGATGACTGACACGATTCCCACGCCGTCGCGCTTGAGCTGTTCGGCCAGCGGGAAAAAATCGGCATGCCAGGACGAGTCCAGCAGCACCAGTTGATCGCCTGGTTGGTGCTGAAGCGGTTTGCAGCGCGTAGGAATTTCCTGGCGTTTCAGACAGTAATTGAGAACCCTGATTGGCACACTCAAGGCAGCAAACGCCGCGAGCCGACAACCGACATACAGCACGCGGCGAGCAAAACGGGACTGGCGAAACGGTTGGCGTCGTTCCAGCGTGCGGTGCATCAGCCAGAACTTGTTGGCGATCTGTTCCAGGCGCACGCGCAAGCCCATCAGGTCCAGCTTGGGCACCGACAGTGGCGCCAGGCTTGTGACTTCGTACAGTCTTCCATTGAGCATCACCACCGGAATGCATTCCAGTGCCGCATGCTTTTTCGGCAGCTCGGTGATGACATTGCGAACCACACGCTGGATCCCGGAGTTAGCCTCTGGGTGTTCGAACACATAGGTGCATTCAACCAGCATTCGCGTCATGGGGCGATCTCCGGCGCAATGGGTTCTACAGGTGTCTGTGACGAACGGGAAATGCTGGTTTGCGCCTCCAGCCACGAGCAACCGACGAAGTCTTCCTGGCGGTTGTTGATAACGTGGAACACCAGTCCGTAATCGCGCCATTCGAAATTGCGGTCCAGGTGCGAGTCCAGGCGAGACAGGCTCAGGGCAACGGAGTAGTTGCCCTTGCCCAGGCGCATCGGGAACGCAAAGCGGTAGGTGACCCGCTCGCCGGCGTGCAGGTCCGTCAGGGCTTGATCAAGACGATGGGTATTGATGCCGTACATGGCCTGGCCGAGTCGATCCTTGATCAGGAAACCCAGCACCAGGCGCTCAATGTCTTGCCGTACGTCAACCTGCACTTCCAGCACCATAGGCTGGCCGACCTCGGCGACCTCCACCGGGCGCTGGCGCTGGTCCAGCAGGCGCACTCTATGGATAGTTGCCTCACCGGTACCGGAGATGGTTTGTACCTGGCCGTTGGCGAGCATCTCCTGGCGCACGATCTGCCCTTCACGTTCGGCGAGCATGGCGTTGTAGTAGTCCATCACCTCTTCCGGCTTGCCATGCATGGCCATGCGGCCTTTTTCCAGCAGAATGGCGGTGTCGCAGATCGACTGAATGGCCGAACGATCGTGAGACACGATCAGCAAGGTGGTTCCTGCCCGACGGAAGCTGCGGATGCGTTCGAAACTCTTGTGCTGGAAGTAGGCGTCGCCCACCGACAGTGCTTCGTCGACGATCAAAATGTCGGGTCTGCGGGCGGTGGCGACACTGAAGGCCAGGCGCATCTGCATGCCGCTGGAGTAAGTGCGCACCGGGTGGTCGATGGCTTCGCCAATCTCGGCAAAGCCTTCGATTTCCGGCATCAGGGCTTCGATTTCTTCGACCTGCATGCCCAACAACTGACCGGCCATGAAGGCGTTCTGACGGCCCGTGAAGTCCGGGTGAAAGCCCATGCCCAGCTCCAGCAACGCTGCTACGCGCCCTTGCAACTGAATCTGACCGCAGGTGGGCTGGGTCGTGCCGGTGATCATTTTCAACAGGGTACTTTTACCTGCGCCGTTGACGCCGACAATGCCGACCGCTTCACCGGGCTGGATCTCAAAGTCGACGCCTTGCAGTACCCAGTGCAGTTGGTGGCGGGTACGGGTAAATGGCACCAGCCATTCGAACAGCCGGCTCCAGCGATTGGGGTATTGCTTGTAGGCCTTGCCCAGGCCACTGACGCGTATGTGTCCCATCAGAGCTCATCCACCATTTCACCGACACGCTGGCGGAATAGCCGCAGCCCTATCACACAGAACAGCAGGCCGATCACCAGCAGCGGTGTCAGCGAACTCCAGACCGGCCACTGGTTGTAGAGAAACACGTTCTGGTAGCTGTGCATCAATGCCGTCAGCGGGTTGAGCCCCAGCACGCGCTGGATGCCTTCGGGAAGGATCGACATCGGGTAAACGATGGGCGTTAGCCAGAACCAGAATTGCAGGAATATTCCGAAGAACTGCCCGACATCGCGGAAGAATACGTTCAGTACGCCGAGAATCATCCCCAGCCCCGCCGAGAACATCACTTGCAGCACCAGTAGCGGTACCAGGGCCAGCAAGGCCATGCCAGGCAAGCGCCCGCTGATCAGCAGAAACCCCAGGAACAAACCGAGGATGATCGCAAAGTTGATCCCGGCATTGAGCAGCACGATCACCGGCAGGCAGATCCTGGGGAAGCTGATCTTCTTCAGCAGGTTGGCGTTTTCCAGAAACATGCTCTGGCTACGCAGGGTGATCTCGGAGAACAGGCCCCAGGTCAGCAGACCGGCACACAGGTAAACGCTATAGGCCAATCCATCATCCACCCCCGGCAGGCGGGCACGCATGATCTGGGAGAAGATCACCGTGTAGACGATGATCATCGACAGGGGGTTGAGCACGGTCCACAGGGCGCCGAACAGAGAGTTGCGATAACGCGACTGGAACTCGCGCTTGACGCTACCGAGGATGAACCCCCGGTAGCTGCACAGCGAGCGATACAGGTTGAGCAGCATTCAGACCGTCCTGCCGTACTGATCTTCGAAGCGGACGATATCGTCCTCCCCCAGATACTCACCGCTTTGCACTTCAATGATGACCAGGTCGATCACCCCCGGGTTTTCCAGGCGATGCTTGTGTCCGGCGGCAATGAAGGTGGACTCGTTCTTGGCGACCAGATGCGAGCCCGAGCCGTTGTTGGTGACCTTGGCCATGCCTTCGACCACCACCCAGTGTTCGTTGCGGTGGTGATGCATTTGCAGGGACAGTTTGGCCCCGGGCTTGACCACGATACGTTTGATCTTGAAGCGCGGACCTTCCTCCAGCACGGTGTAGGTGCCCCAAGGCCGGCTGACGGTACGGTGCAGGCGGTAGCTTTCGTGTTCTTTGTCTTTGAGTTGCTTGACCACTTTGCGCACATCCTGTGCTCGGTCGGCATGGGCGACCAGCACGGCGTCAGCGGTGTCGATGACGATCAGGTTATCCACACCCACGGTCGCGACCATGCGCCCGTCGCTCTGTACGAAGTTGTTGTGGCTGTCGATGAACAGCGCTTCGCCGCTGGCGCGGTTGTTCTGCATGTCGGCGGGAATCAGCGCACTGACGGCACCCCATGATCCGATGTCGCTCCAGTCGAACCCGGCAGGTATCACCACCACTTTGTCGGAGCATTCCATCAAGACGTAGTCGATGGAGATATCCGTCATCTCGGCGAAATGCGCCAGCGACAACTCCTGTTGCAGGCAGCCGCCGGTCTCGACCGGGGCGCTCACTGCCAGGCATGCATCGGCTTGTTCCAGTAGCTGCGGGGCATGGGTTTGCAATTCCGACAGCAAGGTGCCGACCGAGAAGCAAAACATGCCTGAGTTCCACAGGAAGTTGCCACTTTCCAGGTAGTCGGTGGCGGTCTGCAGATCGGGCTTTTCGACGAAGCGGGCAACCCTGGTGGCGCCCTGGTCATCCAGGTGATCGCCGCGCTCGATGTAGCCGAAGCCGGTTTCCGGGGCAGTCGGGATGACGCCGAAGGTCACCAGATGACCGGCTTCGGCCAGTTTCACCGCATGCTTTACGGCGGCTCTGAAGGCGTCTTCGTTCTGGATCAAATGGTCGGCGGGCATCACCACCATGATGGCTTCGTTACCGTGCAGCGCTTGCAGGGACAGGGCGGCTGCGGCAATGGCCGGGGCCGTGTTACGCCCTACCGGCTCGAGCACGAAGTGGCCGCGATGATGGCCCAGATGGGCATCCTGATAGTGATCCTTGCTTTGAAAGTAGTAGTCACGATTGGTCACGGTGACGATATCGCCGTGAGTGCCCAGCAGCGAGGCCGCGCGCCGATAGGTCTTGCCCAGGAGGCTCTCGCCATCAGGCAGGACCATGAACGGCTTGGGATGATCTTCACGCGAAACCGGCCACAGCCGTGTACCGGCACCGCCGGAAAGAATCACAGGTATCAGCATGGCCTACTCCTTGGCGACGCGCTTCATGTCCGCATCCATCATCATGCGGATCAGGGTCTGCAAATCGGTTTTTGGTTTCCAGCCCAACAGCCGCTGTGCCTTGGCCGGATTACCCAGCAGCACGTCGACTTCGGCTGGGCGGAAAAACGCCGGGTCGATCTTCACGAAGTCACGGTAATTGAGGCCGACATGCTCGAAGGCAATCTGGCACATCTCGCGCACCGTGGTGGTGACGCCCGTGGCGACCACAAAGTCGTCGGCCTTGTCCTGTTGCAGCATCAACCACATGGCCTCGACATAGTCACCGGCAAAGCCCCAGTCGCGCTTGGCATCGATGTTGCCCAGGCGCAGTTCCTGCTGTTTGCCCTGCTTGATCCGGGCGGCGGCGTCGGTGACTTTGCGGGTCACGAACTCGATCCCGCGCAGCGGCGACTCGTGATTGAACAGGATGCCGCTGCTGGCATGCAGGTTGAAACTCTCGCGGTAGTTCACGGTGATCCAGTGGCCATAGAGCTTGGCGACACCGTAAGGGCTGCGCGGATAGAAAGGGGTATTTTCGTCCTGCTGTTCGGCCTGGATCAGGCCAAACATTTCACTGGTCGAAGCCTGGTAGAAACGGGTGTGCGGGCTGAATTGACGGATGGCCTCGAGCAGGTGAGTCACGCCCAGGCCGTCGACGATCCCGGTGGTCACGGGTTGATCCCAGGAGGCCGCGACAAAGCTTTGCGCCGCCAGGTTGTAGACCTCATCGGGCGCTGACTTGATCACCGCGCGCTGCACCGAGCAGGCGTCGGCCATGTCGCCGTCCAGATAATGAATATCACCTTCGACGCCCATTTCGCGCAAGCGCCACCGCGAGTCGCTGCTGCGCCGCGCGACCAGGCCGTAGACCTGATAGCCCTTGTCGAGCAGCAATTTGGCCAGATAGGCGCCGTCTTGACCGGTGATCCCTGTGATCAATGCACTTTTTGTCATTCTTGTAGTACCCGTGACGTCCAGTCGGACAGGATCGCCCGCAAGGATTGTTGTGTTGTAAGTTCTGGTGCCCACCCTGTGGCCTGGTGCAGCTTGGCATGGTTGCCACAGACACGACGCTGCTCTGCACGGCGAAGGCGCGCAGGGTCTTGAATCAGTTGCATATCGACCTGGGCCAGATCGGCCAGTTGCTCGATCAGGCCACGGATACTCTGCTCGACCCCGGAGCAGATGTTGTAGACCTGCCCGGGCACGCCGCGTGCCAGCAATGCGAAGTAGGCGGACACCACGTCGCTGACATCGAGAAAATCGCGTGTCACATCGATGTCGCCGACCTCCAGCTCAGGCACTTGCAGGCCCTGTTTGATCCGGCAGATCTGTCGTGCGGCGCTGGCGATCACGAAGCTCTCCGCCTGCCCGGCACCGATGTGGTTGAAGGGGCGGGCGACCATGACCGGCCAGCCTTCGGTCATGCCCCATTGCAGGCACAGCATTTCCGCCGAGAGCTTGCTCACGGCATAGGGGTTGCGCGGGCAGGGTGGCTGATGTTCGTCGATCGGCAGGGCGCTCTCGCTGACCTGGCCGTAGACATCGCCGGAACTGACATACAGGAAGGTACCGTTGAAGCCACGCGCCTTGAGCGCTTGCAACAGGTTCAGCGTACCCAGCAGGTTGACCTCAAAGGTGTTGGCCGGGTCACGAAAGGCTTCGGGAACGAAGGTCTGGCCCGCCAGATGGATTACTGCGTCAGGGCGCTCTGGCCACAATCCCTCGAGGCTGTTTGGCTCACGCAGATCGTAGCGAGAGGCAACGGGCAGCAGTTCCCAGTCTGAATCGGTAGCGTTCAGGCTCGATTGGATGTGACGGCCTACAAATCCCTTAAGGCCTGTAACGAACAGACGCTTTTTCAAGCAGTAGCCCCCAAGTAGGCAAACTTCGGCAATCCCCCAGTCTTTGCTGGCTAAAACCGGAAAGCAGTGCTGCTTTCTCAGGAAAATCGGGTATGCGAAGATTTTGTTGTAGTTGTTTGGACGTCAATCTGTGCCAATTGCGCGGCAATTTCAACAGGTCCGAACGTGACTGGTGAGTTCTCGTCAGAGTAGCCCGATTTATTCTCGTGCAGCTGTTCACGAATCCCCAGCGGATGTGTTTAGAATGCCCCTCAGCACGATTGCCCAGCGATCAGCACGCAGGTTATCCGACCCTGCGAAGCTGACCACAAAAACAAGAACGTAGACGGGCATACAGATGATGGAAGAACACCGGTATACCGGGTTTGATCCATGGCTGGACCGTCATAAGAATGAGGCTGCCGGGATGGCGGTTTCATCGTGGGATGCCATGAATTTCATTCTTTATTCAGACGTGAACGACCGCTCGATCAGCCAGAGTCTCGGCCGTCCCGAATACAGCTATTATTTCGTCCTCAAGGCCTATCGTCCGGTCCTTGAGAGCCTTGGACGAGTTCATGTGGTTGATTCGATCGGTGAGGTCGACCCACTCTATCGACGCCTTCAAGACGAGGGCGAAGAAAGCCTGTTCCTTTCATTTGCACCGCCCCACAAGACACCCGCCGACCTGCATTGCCCAACGCTCTGCGTGGTGGCCTGGGAGTTCGACTCGATCCCCGACGAGCACTGGGATAACGACCTGCGGCAGAACTGGAGCCGCACGCTGGCCAGGCAAGGCCGGGTCATTACCTTGTCCAGCCATACCGCGCAGGCCGTACGCAAAGCACTGGGGGAGGACTTCCCGGTGCTGGTCTTGCCCACACCGCTGTGGGAAACCTTCGCCAGTGTGCGCGACCAGTGCCCGAGTGCCCCCATCAACCAGGGCGCGACCCTGCAGACCATCGGTTGCATCATCGACAGCCGTGTACTCGGTCTTTCAGCAGACGGCCTGGTTGCACCGATTATCCCGGAACCGGAATCGGAGACTGAACCCCTAGCACTGCCGGAGCCGGAAATCATCACCCAGGCACCCCCCCTGACCTGGCGCCGACGGCTTTTCATTGGCAAACACTATCTGCGCGAGAGTTTACGCGAGTCCGCTGGCCAGTCGCTGCCTAGGCGGTTGTTCATTTTCCGGCACTACCTGCACCAGACCTACGGTGAAGGTTTTCGTGATCTGTTGCCCGAGCGCCTTCGGGGCCTGCTTGCCCGGGTTCGTCCTGAGCAACCGCAGGTGGCCGAGCCTGTGATCGAGGTACTGTCCGCGGACCCGCATCCCCAAGCCAACCTGCCGGACACCACCGAGCGGGTGGAGACCCGGGTCGATGGCGTGGTCTACGTCAGCGTGTTCAATCCTGACGACGGCCGCAAGAACTGGCACCAACTGATCACCGCCTTCTGCTGGGCCATGCGTGAGGTCGAAGACGCCACGCTGGTGCTGAAAATGACCCAGAGCGACCTGTCCACCTATTACGTCGAAATGCTGACCCTGTTGTCGCAGTTGTCGCCGTTCTCCTGCCGAGTGGTGGTCATGCACGGCTACCTGGACGATCAGCAGTTCGCCCGCTTGTATGGCGCGGCCAGTTTCTATGTCAATGCGTCACGTTGTGAAGGGTTGTGTCTGCCGCTGATGGAGTTCATGGCCTGTGGCAAACCGGTGATTGCGCCCGCGCACACGGCCATGCAGGACTACATTGATGAGCGCGTGGCCTTTATCGTTGAGTCGAGCCAGGAGCCTGCGGTATGGCCGCAGGACACGCGCATCCTGTACCGAACCTTGCGTCATCGACCCGATTGGGGCTCGCTGAAAAACGCCTACCAGAACAGCTACCGGGTCGCCAAAGAGCAACCGGAGCACTACCAGGCGATGTCTGCTGCGGCCAGCCAGCGCATGGCTGAGTACTGCAGTTTCGCCGTCGTGCAACAACGGTTGAAGGACTTCTTCGAGCCGACCCCGACAACCCAGAGTAGGCCGGCATCTGCTGCCGCCGTGGCGGGCACAGCACCATGCTGATCATCATTCATTCGGAAACCAACAAAAGTAACATCGTGCAGAACCTTGGCCGCCCGGAGTACAGCTACTACTTTGTGCTCAAGGAGTTCCGCCCGGTACTGGAGCGTCTGGGGCAAGTCATCGAAGTCAGCAGCCCGGACGAGCTGGTCGACCGCTTGTATGTCGATTGTCAAAGCCGAGGCGAGGCGTGCATTTTCCTGTCCTTCTCTCCACCCCATCGCACGCCGATGCACTATGCCTGTCCGACCATCCCGGTGTTTGCCTGGGAATTCAGCACCATTCCCACCGACACCTGGCACGACGAGCCACGCCACGATTGGCGCGTGGTACTGGCAGCGTCGGGTGCGGCGATTACTCACTCCAGCTTTACGGTCAAGGCTGTACGCGATGCGATGGGCGCGGACTATCCCGTCAGTGCCATCCCGGCGCCGGTGTGGGACCGTTTTTCCGGACGCCGCCAGGGCCTGGACAAAAAGCCCCGGGCCGAACAAGTCACGCTCAACTTGCGCGGCCTGTTGATCGACAGCCGTACCCTCGACCTGCGGCCCTATGGCCCCGAGGCGTTGCGTGAAGGTGAGGCGGTGGTGTTCGACGGACCGGCACGCGACTGCCAACTGGTGCTCGATGGCGTGATCTATACCTCGGTGTTCAACCCTTACGATGGCCGGAAAAACTGGCAGGACATGCTCAGCGCGTTCTGCACCACGTTCCGCGATACGCCGGATGCCACCCTGGTGCTGAAGTTGACGCACCACGATATCGCCGATGCGTTGAATGACATGCTGCATCACCTCTATAAAAACCAGTCCTATCGCTGCCGGATTGTCCTGATTCACGGATTTCTTGCCGACGCTGACTACGAACGCCTGGTGGAAGCCACCAGTTATGTGGTCAACAGTTCGTTTGGCGAAGGGCAGTGCCTGCCCCTGATGGAGTTCATGTCTTGCGGTAAACCGGCCATTGCACCCTGCAATACCGCGATGGCCGACTACATCGACAGTGAGAACACCTTCATTGTCGATTCGACGGACGAGCTCACTGCCTGGCCTCACGATCCGCGCGCAGCCTATCGGACGCTGCGCTACATCACGAACTGGGACTCACTGTGTTCGGCCTACAAGACCAGCTTTGATGTGGCCTGGAACGATGAGGCGCGTTATGCGCGCATGTCGGCCCACGCTGTGAACAAGCTTGAGCAATTCTGCAGTCAGGCCAGTACCGAACAACGGCTTCGGGAATTTTTCACGACAGTGCTGGCCCGGGAAACGACCCCGGCATGATGGCTCGATTGATTCGCTGGTTGCGCCCGGTACCAGTGCCCACCCAGGTGACTGTTCCGGTCAGCGCAGTGTCGCCCCGCGATTGCGGGCTGACCGACGCGGTGCTCGATGGCTGGTTCCAGGGCGATACGGGTGAGTTGCTCAAGGGGTTTGCCATCACCGCCGAAGACACGCTGCTGGACGTCGGTTGTGGTGAAGGCGTGGCGACCCTGTTTGCCGTGCGCCAGGGCGCATCCGTGATCTTTACCGACAGTGAACACGACAAGGTGCGTGATCTGGCCAGTCAGGTGAATGCCCAGACCCAGGCGCCGTCTCTCGGTCTGGTCAGCAACAGCCTGCCGCTGCCATTGGCCGACGGTTGTGCGAGCAAAGTGGTGTGCATGGAAGTGCTGGAGCACGTCGATACACCTGAGCAGTTCATGGCGGAGCTGGTGCGCATGGGACGTCCTGGTGCCCAGTACCTGCTCAGTGTGCCCGCCCCGGTGGGTGAACACTTGCAACAGGGCATCGCGCCGGCAGGCTACTTTCAGTCGCCCAATCATGTGCAGATCTTTTCCCATGAGCGTTTCGCCGCGTTGGTCGAAGACGCCGGCCTGGTGATCGAGCACCGGCAGGCCACCGGTTTTTTCTGGGTCATGGGCATGATCTTCTTCTGGGCCAGCGAACGAGCGGCCGGTCGCGACCTGGGCGGGGCGGTGCGTGACAGGATACAGCCGCCATACCCGCCGTTGATGGAAAGCTGGGCGCGCACCTGGCAGGACTTGCTGGCACAACCCGACGGGCTGGCGATCAAGCAACTGCTGGACCGGTTCATGCCCAAGAGCCAAGTGATCATTGCGCGCAAACCGGTGACTTCGCAGGAGCGATCATGACCCACAAGCGGATCATGGACATTGAACTGCTGCGTGCCATTGCCGTGCTCGGTGTGTTGTTTCATCACCTGCAAGGCAGCCTGTTTCCGGGTTCGCAGCCTCTGCTTGAGCATCTCGCGTTGCGTGGGCAGCTCTGGTGGGGCGTGGACCTGTTCTTCGCCATCTCGGGCTTTGTCATTGCCCGTAGCCTGATACCGGCGTTGCGAGGTTGCCGCTCGCGCCAGGAATACTGGGAACAGACCCGCAACTTCTGGATTCGCCGGGCCTTTCGTTTGCTGCCGTCGGGCTGGCTGTGGCTGTTGCTGATCTTGTTGTGCAGCCTGTATCTCAACCAGTCCGGGGTGTTTGGTACGTTGCATGCCAACCTGATGGCAACGCTGGCGGGCTTCCTGCAGATTGCCAATTTCAGGTTCGCCGACAGCTTCTTCACCTACGAGTACGGGGCCAGTTTCGTCTACTGGAGCCTGTCCCTCGAAGAACAGTTCTATCTGCTGTTGCCATTGCTGGCGCTGATTTTTCGGCGTCATCTGGTATGGGCGTTGCTGGCGCTGGTCGCGGCACAGTTGCTGACTTTTCGTGACCCGTTGCTGATGGTGATCAGAACCGATGCGCTGGCACTCGGGGTGTTGTTGGCGTTGTGGAGTGCACGGCCTGGCTATGGGCGATGGGAGCCGATGTTTCTGCGGCGTGCCTGGCTCGGCCCATTGGTGTTACTCGGCATCGGGGCGGCCTTGAGCGTGCTGGCGACGGATCAATTCTCCCTGACCCGCTACCGCATTGGGGCGATCGCGGTGCTCTGTGCGGTGCTGGTCTGGATCGCATCTTACAACCGCGATTACCTGTGGCCACGGGGCCGGCTGAAGACGCTGCTGACCTGGGTTGGCAGTCGCTCCTATGCGATGTACTTGACGCACATTCCGGCGTACCTGTTGGTCCGCGAGTGCGGGTTCCGTCTTGAACCCTTGGGGTTGTCGCCTGCGTTGAGCCATCCAGTGTTGATCCTGGCCTGCGCGGTGACGCTGGTCGTGGTGCTCAGCGAACTCAACTACCGATTCATCGAGCTACCCATGCGTGACCGCGGTGCAAGCCTGATTGCACGCCTGAACGCTTTCCGAACGGCTGTCACGTCCTCTGGAGTCACCTCATGTTGAGCCTGTTGAAGAAACTCACTGCGGGTGCTCCCGCCCCCGTGTCCGTGCCGCCAGAGGCGCCCGCAGCCAAGGCTGACCCCTACATGCTGGGCCTGCGCGACGCAGTCCTGAGCGGTTGGTTCAATCAGCAAACCGGCGAGTTGTTCACCGGCTTCCCGGTGACGGCCGACGACACCTTGCTGGATGTCGGCTGCGGTGACGGCGGCAACGTGCATTTCTGCGCCACCCGTGGGGCGAAGATCATCATCGCCGACATCGATGCGGCCAAGGTCGAGGCGACCCGCTTGCGGCTGGCGGACACCATCGCCCCGAGCGTCGAGTGCCACGTCACCGATTGCGCACCGTTGCCGATTGCCGATGGCACGGCGACACGGGTGGTGTCCACCGAGGTGATCGAGCACGTCGATGACCCGGCACAGTTCCTCGCCGAACTGGTGCGCGTGGGCAAGCCTGGTGCGTTGTATCTGCTCAGCGTCCCGCATCCAAGTTCCGAAGATCTGCAGAAAGATATCGCCGCTGCAGAGTATTTCCAGAAGCCCAACCACATCCGCATCATCAGCGAAGATCAGTTCAAGCAGATGGTCGGCGATGCCGGTCTCGACGTGATCAGCCACAGCCAGTACGGCTTTTACTGGTCGCTGTGGATGTTGCTGTTCTGGGAGGCCAAGGTCGATTTCAGCAACCCCGACCACCCGCTGCTCAATCACTGGGCCGAGACCTGGCAGGCGGTCCTGGATTCGCCGCGCGGTGCGCAGATCAAGCAGGCGCTGGATGGCGTCGTGGCGAAAAGTCAGGTGATCATTGCCCGCAAGCCGTTGGCTGAGTAGGCTGATGCGCTGAGCAACAAGGGCCCTGAGAGGCTGATGCCAGTCAGTTAAGGATGGGGGTCGCATTTGTAGGAGCGAGCGTGCTCGCGATGGACGTTAACGATAACGCGTGTTTTCTGATTAAACGCGCTGTCCTTGAGTCCATCGCGAGCGCGCTTGCTCCTACAAGGGTTGAGTTCGCTTAACTGACTGGCATTACCCTGAGAGGCCCTTTTTGCGTTTAGGGATGACCTCAGCCACAGGCCTTTATGTCAGCGACTTTTTTGCGCCGTTGCGCGCTAGTGTTCAGCGCCGCGCTGCTCGGCGGTTGCCAGCAACAGGACGCACCGCCCCTCGATCAACAGCTCTACATCTGGCAGCGTCAATGGACGACGGCCCATGAAGATGCCCTGGCTCAATCGCGCCCGGACTTTTCCACCCTGCGGGTGCTGGCTCTGCAGGCATACCCGCAAACCGGTTGGCGCCGGGCGCAGATCAATCCAGCGTTGCTGAAGGATGATGGCCGTCCGCTGATCGCGGTCATCCGGCTCGATGGTCAGCTCAAGCATCTGGATCAAGCCGAAGCCATGGCGCAGGTCCAGCGCGTGGTCGCCCAATGGCAGGCTCAGGGGCTGACGCTGGCCGGCGTTGAGATAGACCACGATGCGGGCACGGCGCGTTTGTCTGCCTATCGTGAGTTCCTCGTTGGCTTGCGCAATGTCCTGCCAGTGTCATTGAAACTGAGTATCACCGCCTTGCCGGCCTGGCTGGACAGCCCTGAGCTTGCGCCGTTGCTGGCGGCGGTCGACAGCAGTGTGTTGCAGGTGCATGCCGTCAGCCGTCCTGAGCGTGGATTGTTCGACCCCGTGCAGGCCCGGAAGTGGGCCGAGCGCTGGAGCCGAATCACCACTAAGCCTTTTTATCTGGCACTGCCAGCCTACGGTATTGCATTACTGCCCGATGACGGCGGGGCGCCGTTGATTGAAAGCGAAGTGCCAATCGAGCGCGTTGGCCTGCGCCGTGAACTGCTGGCCGATCCGCAGCAACTGTCGACCCTGGCCAGCCAGTTGCGCGCCGAGCCTCCATCCCATCTGGCCGGGTTGATCTGGTTTCGCTTGCCGCTCAAGAGCGACCGGCGTGCCTGGAGCCTTTCGACATTAAGTGCGGTGGCGCGGGGTGATCGACTGCAGAGTCAGTTGACGCTGAACCTTTCCAGCCACGACGGTCTGTACGACATCGTCGTGAGCAACACCGGCAACCTCGACGCGGCGTTGCCGGAGCGTGTGACGTTGCCGGCGACCCAGTGCGATGGGTTTGATGCACTCAACGGCTACACCGTGCAACTGACATCGGGTGTGCTCGGTTTTACCCGTCTCAAGGACGGCCGATTGCCAGCCGGTGCCGAACGCACCCTGGGATGGGCCCGCTGCGTAACTATTGATCAAGGAGGCTCACATGTTTTCCCGTAATTGGCCGCGTCATTTGCTTGCCCTCGGCCTCTGCCTGCCTTTGGGTACGGCCATGGCCTGCGGGCCGGATTTCCCGCTGCGTTTGCTCAGTGACCGGGCGCAGACCCTGGGAGAGTTGCCGGAGGGCAGTTTCCAGTTCGAGGTCAATCGCCTGGGTAAAGCCATTGCGGGCCTCAAGCCGGCGGTGGCAAGTACCTTCAACACTGATTACGGCAGTGATGAAGATCCTCATGTGCAAGCCCGAAATCTCGCCGAACAGCAGGGCTTGAGCGACGTTCAACGTACGCAAGTGGCGCAGCTGCGCAGACTGCAAAGCGCGCAACAGGTACAGGCCGAAGCAGCCGGCTTGCCACCGGAACTCAGCCTGTACACCGCCGGTGCCGTGGCGTTCAACGCGGGCGAGCCTGGCGTGGCGGCGGAGTATTTTCGTCAGGTGCTGGCGCTGCCGGCCGACCAGCGTGCGCTGCGCAGCACCTGGGCGGCGTACTCGCTGGGCCGGGCGCTATTTGCGGTCAGCCAGGCGGCGAGCGAGCTCGATGCTGCCGGTCGCCGGGACGTTCTGCAGCAGGCGCGACAGGCCTTTGTGCAAGCGCGTCAGCTGAGCATTGATGGCTTCAGCGATCCGCTGGAGCTGGGTATCGCCAGCCTCGGCGAAGAGGCACGGCTGGTGCGCCAAGCGGGGGACTGGAACAGCGCCATCGAGTTGTACGCGACCCAGAGCCTGCAAGGCTCGCCCGTGGGCTACAGCTCCCTCAAGCAGTTGGTGGAAGAACTCAATGCAATGCCTGAGGCGCAACTGCACGAACTGCTCAAGGGCAAGGCCGTTCAGCACTTGGTCACCGCAGCCCTGGTCAGCCATGTCGGCTGGTCTTACGGTGAACAACCTCCGGCGGAGCAGAAGATGATCAAGGCGCTGGTGCGCAGCGCCACGGGCAGCCTGGAAAACGCGGACCGTCTGGCCGCGCTCAATTATCAGATTGGCGACTACGCCAGCACCAACACTCTGCTTGAGCACGCAGGTGACGGCGGCCTGGCCTGGTGGCTGCGAGCGAAAATGGCGCTGCGTAATGGCGACAAAGCGGCGGCGGTGAGTGCATACGCCAACGCTGCCAAAGCCTTTCCGCAAGACGAAGATTGGGGCTATCGCGGCACCTCGGATGGCGACTATGAAACCCTGAAACCTGGTTGCCGGGTCGACGGTGAGCGTGCGTTGTTGGCGCTGGAGCGCGGTGATTATCTGCAAGCTTTCGAGCAGCTATACCGCAGCCAGGACCTGTATTGGCTGGATGCGGCGATGGTGGCCGAACGAGTGCTGACGGTCGACGAGCTCAAGCAGTTCGTCGATCAACAGGTACCGGCACCTGCGCCGCTGACCCAGCAGGAGCGCGATGATTACGTACCGCTGTCCATTGCTGCACGCTTGCGGGATCTGCTCGGACGACGGTTACTGCGTGAGCAACGCTACGACGAAGCGCCTCAGTACTTTGCGGATCCACTGATGCAGGGGCTGGCCAAGGAGTATGGTCGCTTGCGTGAAGCCGCCGAGACGGGGTGGTGGCCGAGCCGTCGGGCGGAGAACTATTTCAACGCAGCGTTGATGGCACGCAACCATGGAATGGAGTTGCTGGGCTACGAAATGGCTCCGGATTACGCCACGTTTGACGGCAACTTCAGCCTCGCAACACCTGAGCTCAAGGTCGGGCCGCTGATCAGCGAGGCGGAGGTGAAACGTCAGCAGACCAGCGCCGCCAAACCGGATGAACGCTTCCACTATCGCTACGTCGCAACGGGCTTGGCCAGCCAGGCGGCCGACTTGCTACCCCACAGCAGTCAGGCATTCGCCGCAGTGTTGTGCGCCGCAGCCGGTTGGGGCACCAGCTTTGAGGAAGAGAAAGCCTTCTATCAACGCTACGTGAAGGAAGGGCCGTATGTGGATTGGGCAGTGAATTTCGGCCATCAATGCCCTTATCCCGATTTCCAGAGCGCCGACAAACGTTATGTAACCCAGGCACTGGCGCCGGTACGCAGTGCATTGCGGCCCTATAAGCCGTGGCTGCAGATAGGCGCTTTGCTGGTGTTTACCGGGCTGGGTCTATGGCTGATCAACCGCCATAAGCGCAGGACCAGGTAGGTTCACGCCTGCTGGGCAAAGGTCAGGCGCAGCGCGAAGCCGATCAGCAGGCTGCCAAACAGCCATTGCTGAACGCGCTGCGCCGACGGGCTGCGTGTCAGCCAGCGGCCGAGCCCGGCGCCGATCAGCGCGTAGGCACTGTCGAATAGCAAACCGACCAGCACCAACACCCCGCCCAGGGTCGCGAACTGCGTCAGCACCGGGCCGGCTTGCGGGTCGATGAACTGGGGTAACAGCACGGAACAGAACAGCAGGGCCTTGGGGTTGAGCAGGTTGGTCAACAAACCGCGCTGGATTGCCTCGCGCCAGTCCAGTCTCGACGCGCGCGTGCCATTGGCGTTCAGGTTCGGCAGCATGTTCGAGCGCAGGCATTGAATCCCCAGCCATAACAGGTACGCAGCACCTGCCAGGCGCACGATGTCGAAGGTCCAGGGTGCGGCTTTGAACAAGGCCGCCAGGCCCAGCGCGGCGAGTGCTACGTGGCACCCCCGGGCGATCGCCAGGCCGATGGCGGTGGCCAATGCGGCGGCCTTGCCCTGTCTGGCGCCGGTTTGCAGGAGCAGGATCATGTCGGGGCCTGGCAGCAGATAGACCACGGCCAATGCCAGGAAAAACAGCCAGAGCTGCGTCATGTCACACCCCTTCGATTGCGATTACATGAGCAAAGTCTAGGGCCGAAGGGCAGGGCAGGTGGTTGCGTAATGAAGTGTACAAGCCGCTAGAATTGGCAGCTTCTGCCATTCGATGCAAAAAAAACGTCAGGAACTGCCAAATCATGAAACTGGATGCTTATGACCGCCGAATTCTTGCCGCGCTGCAACGTGACGGACGCCTGAGCAATGTGCAATTGGCGGACGAAATCGGCCTGTCGGCTTCGCCATGTTTGCGCCGGGTGCGGATGCTTGAGGAGGCCGGGGTGATTCGCGGCTACCAGGCCAACCTAGACCGTGACGAAGTCGGATTGGGGCTGACGGTGTTTGTCGGGGTCAAGGTCGTACGGCACAACGATGAAGAAGCCGAGGCTTTTCGTCTGGCGGTGACCGCGCTGCCGGAAGTGATTTCGGCGTTTCTGGTGTCGGGAGAATCAGACTTTCTGTTGCAAGTGGTGGTACCTGACTTGCGCGCATACGAGAGCTTCCTCACTGGCAGTCTGCTCAAGCTGCCGGGGGTGAGCGACATCCGCAGCAACTTCGCGATCCACACGGTGAAAACCCCAGGGCCATTGCCGTTGGGGCATCTGCCGGCCTGAGTTCAGGTTGCGCCTGTATCGCTAGAGCTTCGATTTTCATTGTCGTCGATCCATGCAGCCACGAGCGTAGTTCCACGTGGAACACATGAATTCGGCGGCCCGTGGGTGTCGCGGTTCAACATTTTTCTGTTTTTTTCGATACGGCTGTAACGCCGCCGGGGCGGCGCTCTCTAGTGCTATGTCGGGATTGAACACCTTTCCAGCCGACACCCCTGTCGATTATCGAGGATAAGAAAAATGACCATGAAAACCGCTGCCGCTGGTGCTGCCCTCGCGTTGGCCGCCGCCACCCTGTTTGCCGGTGTCGCCACTACGGCTTCGGCTGCCGATGCCAATGTTCACTGCTATGGAGTGAATGCCTGCAAAGGTCAGAACGACTGCAAGACCAAAGACCACGCGTGTAAAGGCATGGGTGCCTGCAAAGGCCAGGGCTTCCAGGCGATGACCCAGGCGGCCTGTGAAAAGGCGGGTGGCAAAGTCGGCGAGTAACCGACGACCGCGTGTTACCGCAGTGGTGCCTTGTTCACCACTGCGGCCACTTTGCGAGGAGTCTGCAATGTCCGCGTCCACCCCCAGCCTCGGCTACGGCCTGGGTTTGCGCAGTGCCTACTATCAACAGATTCTGGAACAGTCGCCGGCAGTGGACTGGTTTGAAGTCGTCT
This sequence comes from Pseudomonas sp. Irchel s3b6, assembly GCF_900187415.1. Lineage (NCBI taxonomy): Bacteria > Pseudomonadati > Pseudomonadota > Gammaproteobacteria > Pseudomonadales > Pseudomonadaceae > Pseudomonas > Pseudomonas sp. Irchel s3b6. The sequence goes on from NZ_FYDM01000010.1 coordinate 50,777, forward strand.
CCGAAAATTTCATGGTTCAGGGCGGCAAGGCCCTGTACTACCTGGATGCCATCGCCGAGCGGTATCCGCTGGTGATGCATGGCGTGTCACTGTCCATCGGTGGGCCCCATGCCCTTGACCCTGAGTATCTGCAGCAACTCAAGGCATTGGCCGAGCGGGTCAGGCCCGCGTGGATTTCCGATCATTTGTGCTGGAGCCGAGGCAGCGCCCATCAGCTGCACGACCTGCTACCGCTGCCCTACACCGAGGAAAGCCTGAGCTACGTGGCCGACCGGGTGCGACAGGTGCAGGACGTGTTGCAGCGACCTTTGGTGTTGGAGAACGTCTCCAGTTATGTACGTGCAGCCGCTGATGAGTTCAGCGAATGGGAGTTCCTGGCGACGTTGAGTGCCGTCAGCGGTTGTGAGCTATTGCTGGATGTGAACAACGTCTACGTCAGCTCCCGTAACCATGGCTTCGATGCCTGGACATTCATCGAGGCGTTGCCGGCACAGCGTATCCGGCAACTGCACCTGGCGGGCCATCACGATTACGGCGACTACGTGATCGATACCCACGACCACCCGGTCAGTGACCCGGTCTGGGCGCTGTACCAACGAACCCTCGACCACCTCGGTCCCGTTGCGACCTTGCTTGAGCGGGACGACCATTTTCCGCCGTTTGAAGAACTGCTCGCTGAGTTGAAAAAGGCTCGCGAGCTGGGCGACGCCACGCTGGCTCGGAGACTCGAATGTGCCTGAACGAGTGGCAACGGGCTTTTGCAGACTACCTGCTCGGGGAGCAGGCCGCAGTCAATTCCGCCTTGGCTTGCACGTTGATCGGAGGTCCGAGCCTGGACGTCGAGACGGGGTTGGCGATTTACCACAATGCTTATCAGGCCAGGTTGCAGGATGTCCTGCGTGATGACTTTCCGGCGATCCGACACTGGATGGGTGACGCAGAGTTCGATCAACTGACGGCGCAGTACTTGCGGCAGAATCCGTCGGCACACTATAGCTTGCGTTGGCTGGGCAGCGGCTTCGAGGCGTTCATCCGTACGCATCTGGTTGAGGCGCAGGGCGCACCCTTGGCCGAGTTGGCACATCTGGAGTGGGCGTTCACCCTGGCCTTCGATGCCGTCGAGCATGAGCCGTTGACGATGGAGAGCATGGTCAACCTGTCGCCTGAGGAGTGGCCGGCGCTGCAACTTGCGTTACGGCCGTGCGTGCAGTGGCTGGAGTGCTGCTTCAACAGTGTTGTGCTGTGGCGTTCGGTGAAGGATGGGACTGAATTCCCGGGCAGCCGGAAGCTGGATGCGCCGCAGGTGGTCGTGGTCTGGCGTGCAGGCCTGATCTGCCATTACCGCAGCCTGCCGCCCGATGAGGCGTGGGCGCTCAGTGGCATGGTCAAGGAAGGCTGGAATTTCGCCGAACTGTGCGCACAATTGACAGTCAATTATGGAGAGGGCGCACCTCTTCAGGCCGTGACCTGGCTGAAACAGTGGGTTTACGACAGCTTATTGCTCCGTCGTGATTCATAGGAAAAGGCTATTTATTCGGTAGCCAGCTTATTTTTCACGATGGTCTACCCTCAGTTCAGACGTCTGAAACAAGGGGGATTATTCATGCTCGTGCAACTTCCGCCGGCCTTACAGAATCTGCAATTGCCGCTTCGCTTGCGACTCTGGGACGGCCATGAATTCAATCTGGGCCCTGCGCCCACCGTCACGATTGTGGTCAAGGATCCGCAACTGGTGCCGCAATTCATCCATCCCAGCCTTGACCTGCTCGGTGCGGCTTTTGTTGAAGGCAAGCTTGAGCTCGAGGGTTCGATCAGCGATGTGATCCGGGTCTGTGATGAGTGGACCCAGGCACTGCTGGAGGACGTTGACGGCAATCAACCAGTGCGCACGGTCCATGACAAAGCCACTGACGCGGCGGCCATTTCCTATCACTATGACCTCTCTAACGCGTTTTATCAGCTCTGGCTCGACAGTGACATGGCGTACTCCTGTGCCTACTTCGAGACTGGGAGTGAATCCCTGGAACAAGCCCAGCAAGCGAAATTCCGTCACCTGTGTCGCAAACTACGGCTGCAACCCGGCGAGTACCTGCTGGATGTAGGCTGCGGTTGGGGAGGGTTGGCGCGTTATGCGGCGCGGGAGTTCGGGGCCAGGGTGTTTGGCATCACCCTGAGCAAGGAGCAGTTGGCGCTGGCCCGTGAACGGGTGGCCGATGAGGGGTTGCAGGATCTGATCGAGCTGCAGTTGCTCGACTACCGCGATCTGCCCCAGGACGGTCGGTTCGACAAGGTGGTGAGTGTCGGCATGTTCGAGCATGTCGGCCACGCCAACCTGCCTGAGTACTGCCAGACCCTGTTCGGCGCGGTGCGTGAAGGCGGCCTGGTGATGAACCATGGCATTACCGCCAAGCACACCGATGGCCGGCCGGTCGGGCGCGGGGCAGGGGACTTCATCGGGCGCTATGTTTTCCCGAATGGCGAGTTACCGCACCTGGCGATGATGTGTGCCCAGATCAGTGAGGTCGGGTTGGAAATCGTCGATGTCGAAAGCCTGCGCCTGCACTACGCACGTACGCTGGATCACTGGAGCGAGCGGCTGGAGGACAACCTTGAGACCGCCGCCAAAGAAGTGCCGGAACAAGCCTTGCGGATCTGGCGGCTGTACCTGGCAGGTTGCGCCTACGCGTTCGCACGGGGCTGGATCAACCTGCACCAGATCCTCGCGGTCAAGGCCCATCCCGACGGCAGTCACGAGCTCCCCTGGACCCGTGACGACATCTACAACCCTTGAATTAAAGTATCGGTGAGATAAGCCGGGCGATCCGCATGCCAAGCTGTTGCAGGCGGTGGGTCTCCTGGCCTTCGTCCTTATCGATCTCGCTGGCCAGGGCGAAGTCGTCGTTGAGCATGTGCTCCACTTCACCGGCAAATGCACTGTCGACGGTCAGCAACATCACTTCGAAGTTGAGCCTGAATGAACGGTTGTCCAGATTGGCACTGCCAATGGCGCTGATTTCGTTGTCGATCAACACAACTTTCTGATGCAGGAAACCTGGGCGATAGCGGTACACCCGGACCCCCGCGCGAACAGCTTCGAAGGCATAGAGACTGGAAGCGGCGTAGACGATCCGATGATCCGGTCGTGACGGCAGCAGAATCCGCACATCGACACCGCGCAGCACCGCCAGGCGCAGCGCGGCAAACACGGCTTCGTCAGGAATGAAATACGGACTGGTGATCCACACGCGTTCGGTGGCGGCATGGATGGCCTCGACGAAAAACAACGAGCAGGTTTCGTAGGGGTCTGCCGGGCCGCTGGCCAGTAATTGGCAGAGCACACCTTCATCGGGATAGCTCTGCGGCAGGATCAGGGGCGGGAGCGCTCGCGCCGCCCAGAACCAGTCTTCGGCGAACGACTCCTGCATGCACGCCACCACTGGGCCGCAGACGCCAACGTGCGTGTCGCGCCAGGGTGACAGCGGCGCCTTGGCGCCCATGTATTCGTCCCCGACGTTGTGCCCGCCAACGAAGCCCTGCACGCCGTCGACCACGACGATCTTGCGGTGGTTGCGGAAGTTGACCTGGAACCGGTTGAGCCAGCCACTGCGGGTGGCGAACGCCTTGACGTTCACCCCCGCGTCGCGCAATGCCTGCACATAGCTGCGGGGCAGGGAGTGGCTGCCAACACGGTCGTAGAGCAAGTAGACCGCCACGCCTTGCGCGGCTTTCTCCAGAAGCAGCGTCTGCAGGCGTCGGCCCAGATGGTCGTCATGAATGATGAAGAACTGAATCAACACCGCTTCGCGTGCGTGACGGATGGCCTCGAAAATCGCCTCGAAGGTGGCCTGGCCATTGATCAGCAGGCGCAGTTGATTGTTGGCCAGGCACGGCATGCGTCCCAGTTTGGGCATCGCCCGCAATGAGGTGTAGGCTTTCGAGGCGCGGGCAGTCAACGCTTCCTCGATCCAGGGACGCCAGTTCAGGTCGGTGATGGCCTTGCGCATTTCTTCGTTGGCCTGGCGACGGGCCTTGATGTAGGCGTCGAACGTGCTGCGACCGAACACCAGATAGGGGATGAGCGTCAGGTAAGGGATGAACACCAACGACAGGGCCCAGGCGATCGAGCCTTGGGCCGTCCTGACGGTCAGTACGGCATGAATGGCCGCGATCGTGCCCAGGGAATGAATGAGCGCGATCAGGTAAGCGAAAAGGTGGGGTCCAAAAAAATCCATGGGGCGACCTTGCTCCTGAGAGTTCAACGCTTAACAGACCATGTTCCACGACGAATGTCGCTATTTAATTGAGCATGCAACCGAAGTCGCCTGGCGACGTCTAACGGCCATTAATGAACGGGAGTTACTCGATGAACGTACGTCTGCTGGGTTTTGCCATGGCTGCTGGCTTGTCACTTCCTTTGGCTGCTCAGGCTCAGATGCTGCAGCCGGGCTTGTGGGAGCTGACGTCAAGCAACATGAAGGTCGATAACCAGAACCTGCCGGATCTGCAACTGATCCTCAGCCAGTTGGGCAATCAAATCACCCCGGAACAAAAGGCGGCACTGGAGAAACAGGGCATCAACATGGGCGGTAAAGGTATTCGCGTGTGCCTGACACAGGCGCAGGTTCAAACCGACAGTATTCCGCTACAAGATCCGCAATCGGGTTGTAAGCAGGAGATTACCGACCGCACCGGCAACCAGTGGAAATTTCGTTTCAGTTGCCCGAAAGCCCAGGGCGCCGGCGTTGCTACCTTCCTCAGCGACCGAGAGTTCAACACCACCGTCAACGGTACCTTCAACGCGACCGGTATCCAGCAAACGGGCAGCATGGACACCCGCGCCGTGTGGTTGGGACAGGACTGCGGGACCATCAAACCTCGCGCCTGAATGCTTTGCTGGTGAGCCCGTGCCTACTCGATCGAGGTTGCAGGCATGGGCTCGTCAGCGAAGGCCTGGTCATGCCCCACACCCAATCGCAATCGCTCGCATACCGCTTCGACGCTCATCTGCCCCAGATCCTCCCCCACGCTGCTGCGCAAGCTGACAAACCCACCGTCCAGTTCCTTGTCTCCGATCACTAGCAGATAGGGCACTGCCTGCTGGCGGTGCAGACGAATCTTGCTGCTGATGTGCTCGTTGCGGACATCGGAGTTGGCACGCAAACCGGCGCGACGCAGTGCATCGGTGACGGCTTGGGTGTAGTCGATCTGGCGTTCGTCAATGTTCATCACCATGACGTGTTGCGGTGCCCGCCATTCATCGAGCTCGTGCGGGCTGGCCCAGCACACGCCATAAATCCGTTGCCGTGATGTACCGCCGAGGTGGTTGAGGGTGAACGCCTGAATCACGCTGGTCGAGGGCACGTGCGGCCCTTCACTCAGCCTGAGGGGGTTCGATGGGTACCGCGACAGCAGGTGAGACATGGAATGGTTGGTCGCTGCCAGGGTGTGCATGCGGGTTTCGATGTTTTGCAGGTCATAGGCAGATAACGCGTGCTCATGGGCAAACTCACAGTAGAAGCCATCACCGACCACTGCGCCGTCTAGTACCTGTGCATGGGGATAAAGCTGCCGGATCGTCATCGCCAGCAACAGTGCGCACGAGCGGCGCAGGATTTCCAGTCCATCCGGTTCACGCACCGTGACGATGCTGACCCGCGTGTCACGGGAAATCAGAAATCCACAATCGACCAGCGAGCCATTCACCCGTCCGGCCACAGCGGCTTTGGCCAGGCCGAGACTGATGCTCGCGGCGATTTCGAAAATGGAAAGCGCTTGGTCGTACTCGCGCCGTGAGCCGTCAGGCAAAGTGATATGAATCATCGTTAGCGATCCTGTGTGTTGCACGCATAACGGGATTTAACGCATGAACCGTAATGGGAAACGCTGACATCTGTCATTAAGACGTTCGGTGTATCTGCAATGTGTTCCGATACCCTCGTTGTACTGAGCGAGAATCGACAACCACTCAACGCGCTGTTCATGCATGCTCAGAATTCGTTCTGCAGGGCTTTGTATCCGCGCACCAGATCGACGTTGGTGCGCGCGACGTCTTCGGAAAATTCCGAGGCGCTGACACTGACTGACGGGAACCTGGACAAGTCGGTGCCGGGGCCAATGCGGGTGGTGGAGGGGACATAGAAGTCACTCGGCAAGTCCCGGCCATCCACCACCGAGTTATGCCGCACCACGCAACCATCGCCCACTACACAGTTGAACAGCACGCTGTTGAAACCGATGAACACCCGATTGCCGACAGTGCACGGGCCATGGACGATGGAGCGGTGGGCAATCGAACTGTACTCACCGATGGTCACCGCCGCCCCGGATTTTGAGTGGATCACCACGCCATCCTGAATGTTCGAATTGGCGCCGATAGTGATCGGCTCCATCTGCCCTGAGTCGTCGACTTCATCGGCGCGAATCACCGCATAGGGGCCGACGAACACATTCTCTCCGATCACCACTTTACCGCAGATGATCGCAGTTTTATCCACGTAGGCCGACTCGGCAATCCACGGCAAGTCACCGGAGGGGTTCTTGCGAATCATGCGGTCTCCCCGTTCCAGTGACTCTCTGCCACCGCATCGTGAGCGTGAAGACTTTCCGCGTGCACGACCCGCAGACGGAACGACTTGATGCCTGGAGAGCGTTTTAGCGCCCGGTTCAAGCGGCGTGCGGCGTCTTCGCAGAACATCAGGTTTTGGCCATTGGCCAGGGCGAAAGCCTGTTCATCCGCGCGCTTTACCGCGGTTTGAACGGCGGTTCCCAGTGCCGCTTCGGCGTCGTTGATCGCCGCTATCAGTGGCAGGTCATCCAGGTAGTCACCCAGGCACAACTGCAACTGTGCGCTGCTGCGTTGGCTGTGGGGGGTTGCAAGGATGCCGCTGGAAGAGCCGAGCCAGGCCAGAACGTCGGTGTGCTGCAACGACTTATTGGCAAAGTCATCGACAAACTGCTGCTGAATCAGTTGCCGTGAAAGCGCTGCCGAACAGGGGCAAGTGGACGAATAGGTCACCTCAATGTTCAGTTCCACGTGGAACACTTGGTTTTCCAACCGAGCCTCAATGCTGATCGGATAGCTTTTCCAGCCGGCCAACGGGCTGATCAAGGCAGGACGTTTGAGCAGTAGATCGGCGTGAATGCGCAGGTAAGCCGAAGTGGATAAGCCCGCATGGCTGTCGAGAAACCGTTGTAGTACACCTCGCATTAGCGCCGGAGTGAGGCGCTCTTGCTCAAGCATGTCCAGCGCCAGATATAGGCGCGACATATGAATGCCACGGGCTTCGTCGTTATCAAGACTGACACCCGCATCGGCTTTTGCGCTCACGCGCTGGCCATCGAGCACCACAGGAAGAGCAATGCCGCACATGCCCACCCAGTCGAGTGGCAAGGCTTGGCGTGAGGCCTGCGCGGCGATATCCGGCAGAGTCAGCGCATTCATGGGCAGGTCCATCGTTGGAAATTATTGGGTATGTTATATAATAACATTAAAGGCGACGATAGTTTTTTCGAGCTCCCAAGAACCCGATCTAGCAGCCCGTGAGCCGGCTGCAGGTAAATTTGCCGCTGGATCCGCCGGAGCTGGAAAACCGATTAAGGGTGGTCCAGCCAACGCGGCGGCTGTAGCCGACCCAGGCTTCGCCGTCGGACGCCAGCCCGGTGAAGAAGGTCAGTTGCCCGTAGCGGCTGCTGGTCTGCACCCAATAGCGTTTACCGCTGACTTCAAACCCCCGCATATAGGTCGTGTTGCCCGCCGTGGCGACGCTGTAGGCATTACCGTCCCGGTCCATACAGGCCAGCAGATTGGCGCTGCGTGTGCAGGTGGCCAGGTTAGGGGCCTGGGCGAAGGCGCTGGCCGTGAGCATGAGGGCAAGACTCATCAGTGAGTATTTAAGGGCGATGTACATCGGGTTTCTCTTGGGGGCAAGGGGGATTGGCGCATTGGTATTGTTATACTATAACATTGTCAGTTCGTTCGACTGGCCGCTCCTGATGAGGAACACCTGATGCCCAACCGTCTCCCCGTTACCGTACTCTCCGGCTTTCTCGGTGCCGGAAAAAGCACCCTGCTGAACTACGTTTTGCGTAACCGCGACAACCTTCGGGTGGCGGTGATCGTCAATGACATGAGTGAAATCAACATCGACGGCAGTGAGGTTCAGCGGGATGTCAGCCTGAATCGTGCCGAAGAAAAACTGGTCGAGATGAGTAACGGCTGCATCTGTTGCACGCTTCGCGAAGACTTGCTCGAAGAGGTTGGCAAGCTGGCCCGGGATGGTCGCTTTGATTACTTGCTGATCGAGTCAACCGGCATTTCCGAGCCGTTGCCGGTGGCGGAAACCTTCACCTTTCGTGATGACCAGGGTCAAAGCCTGGCCGACATCGCACGACTCGACACCATGGTCACTGTGGTCGATGGCATGAACTTCCTGGTCGACTACCAGGCGGCCGAAAGCCTGGCCTCGCGCGGGGAAACCCTAGGTGACGAGGATGAGCGTTCGATCACCGATTTGCTGATCGAACAGATCGAATTCGCCGACGTGCTGCTGATCAGCAAGATCGATCTGATCAGCAGCGCCGACCGGGAGGAGTTGATGGCGATCCTCGAACGCCTCAACTCACAGGCGCAGATTATCCCGATGGTGATGGGCGAGGTGCCGCTGAACAAGATCCTCAACACGGGCCGCTTCGACTTTGAACGGGCCGCTCAGGCACCAGGCTGGTTGACGGAACTGCGCGGCGAACATGTGCCGGAAACCACCGAATACGGCATCGCCTCAATGGCATACCGGACACGCCGGCCTTTTCACCCCCAGCGATTTTTCAGTTTCATCAACCGCCCTTGGGTGAACGGAAAACTGCTGCGCTCCAAGGGTTTTTTCTGGCTGGCCAGCAAACACCAGGACGCCGGTAGCTGGTCCCAGGCCGGTGGTTTGATGCGTCACGGGTTCGCCGGCCGCTGGTGGCGGTTTGTGCCGAAAACCCAGTGGCCACAGGATCAGGAGAGCACCGCAGCGATCATGGCGAACTGGACGGTTGCCACCGGAGATTGCCGTCAGGAACTGGTGTTCATCGGTCAGAATGTCGATTTCCCCCGGCTCACTGCAGACCTTGATGAGTGCCTGCTCAGCGATGACGAAATGGCGCTGGGCGTTGAGGGGTGGCGGCTGATGGCCGACCCGTTCGGTCCCTGGTTCGACGAGGAGGCCGCGTGATGCTGGCGTCGATGGCCGAGGCATACCCGATGATCCGTCAGGTCGCGGGCCAATCCCCTGAGGTCTTGGCGCAAATACTCGAAGACGGTACCAACCTTGCCCTTTGGCAGCGCCGGTTGCCGGTCCATATCGCTGATTTCGGCGCACTGGTGGTGTCCCGGAACCCACCTCTGGCCGAGTCGCTGGTGGTGGAGTTGGCGACGGACGAGGAGGAACCTGACCTGCGCAGTCTGGCGGCCTGCTTCAGTGATCTTGAGGGCTACACAGGCTTTATCGCCGATGTCTCATGGCTGATCAGCGCGTTTGCCTGTTTGCTCGGGGCCCGACGCATCGGGGTGCGTGTGCGGGTGCTGGATAAAGCCATGTGCCCGCGCTTCCACGTCGATCACGTGCCGGTTCGGCTGATCACCACATACGCCGGCATCGGCAGCCAGTGGCTCAAGGAGGACGTGATGAGTCGCCAGCAACTGGGGCACGCCCAAGCCGAGCCCGAGGCTTACCAGCAAATGCTGTGTGGCGAAGTGGCGTTGCTCAAGGGTGAGAAGTGGCAGGGCAATGAAGGTTTTGGGCTGATCCACCGGTCGCCACAACCGGCTCCCGGTGAGCGCCGCTTGATCCTGACGCTCGACTGGCTCGCCTGAGCCAGGGTGTGAGCGAGGACTTGATAGTGAATCGCCAAGGGCTCAGGCATATTGGTGTCATTCTCTTGTGACGCTCCCTCTGCTGTGAAAACGCTAACCATGCTGCAGAACATTCCCACTCATGTCATTGCCGGTCCCTTGGGGGCTGGCAAGACCAGCCTGATCAAGCACCTGCTGGCACAGCGACCGGAAACAGAGCGCTGGGCGGTGCTGATCAATGAGTTCGGCCAGATTGGACTCGATGCCGCGCTGTTGAGCACGGGCGCCGACGGTATCGCCTTGGGTGAAGTGGCCGGCGGCTGCTTGTGTTGTGTCAACGGTGCGCCGTTCCAGATCGGCCTTGGGCGGTTGTTGCGTCAGTCACGGCCAGATCGCTTGTTTATCGAACCCTCCGGACTGGGGCACCCGGCGCAGTTGCTCAGGCAGTTGAGCCAAGCGCCGTGGCAGGGTGTACTGGCGGTCCAGCCATGCATCCTGGTGCTCGATGCCCAGGCGCTGGCCGCTGGCAAGCCATTGCCACCCTCGCAACAGGATGCACTGCCAAGCGTTGGATTGTTGCTGTTGAACAAGGCGGAGTCACTCAGCCAAGGCGATCGCCAACGGATCGTCGACCAGTTGCCGCAGCGCCCGTTGCTGTGGACGCAGCAGGGGCAGTTGGCGTTGAGTGAGCTGCCGGGTGTGGGGAGCCGGGCGACTACCAGTGTGGATAACATCCCTGTACCCAACGGCCTGGGGCAGATGCCGGCGGTCTGGACGGATCCGGCACAGCCGATTTGCCTGAGCCAGCAGCAGGACGGTGGCTGGAGCATCGGCTGGCGCTGGCATCCGGGCCAGACGTTCGATCTCGAACGGGTCCAGGCATGCCTGCAGACATGGAATTGGCGTCGGGCCAAGCTGGTTATCCACAGTGACGAGGGCTGGGTTTCAGCCAATGCACTGGATAACGCGGCACTGCTGTGGAAGCCCAGTGAATGGCGTCAGGATTCGCGGCTCGAGTTGATTTTCGAGGCCCCGCAGGACGTCAACGACCTGCAGGAGAGCTTGGCCAGCTGTCGGGTGAGCCCCGAGTAAGGCTGTGCAGGCGTCAGTCACGCCACTTGTTGTGGTCCTGGCGCCACTGGCTCAGCTCGATGACCTCGGCACGGATGGGTGGCTCCGGTTTTTCTTCGAACGGAACCGGGTAGGGCGCCAGTTCGATTTGCGCGCTATGGGCACCGAACTGGGTGATGGTGCCGCAATGGCGGGTTTCACCCGTTACGGTGAACTCAAAGTTGTACACCCGGGCCAGGCGTCGTCGGCCATTGGCATCCTTGACCAAACCAATCTTTTTCAACGCAACATTGTCATCGAGCAATTCGATGTCGAGTTTGGTGCAATGTCTCTTGACCCGCTCCAGGGCCCGTTCGCGCAAGCCGTGGTTGTGCCACAGCCACGCGGCACCGGTCGCCAGCAGCATCAGCACGAAGATATTTCCCAGGGTCAGCATCAACAGAACTCCACTAATTAGCGTCAGCTTAACTGCGACATTGGTCTGTCGTACAGGCTGCGTTTAGTCGCATACTGCGCGGCTCGAATTTCAATCGGTTTACGGAAATCCCGCATGAAACGTACACCTCATCTGCTCGCCATCCAGTCCCATGTGGTTTTTGGCCACGCCGGTAATAGCGCCGCGGTATTCCCGATGCAGCGGGTCGGGGTGAATGTCTGGCCGCTCAACACGGTGCAGTTCTCCAATCACACCCAGTATGGCCAGTGGACCGGTGAAATACTGGCGCCACATCAGATTCCGGAACTGGTGGAGGGGATTGCCGCCATTGGTGAGCTGGGCAACTGCGATGGGGTTTTGTCGGGCTACCTGGGCAGCGCGGCACAAGGGCGGGCGATTCTCAGCGGTGTGGCGCGGATCAAGGCCACCAACCCCCATGCGTTGTACCTGTGCGATCCGGTGATGGGGCATGCGGAGAAGGGCTGCAGCGTGCCCGCCGAGGTCAGCGACTTCCTGTTGGATGAAGCAGCCGCCGTGGCGGACTTCATGTGCCCGAACCAGCTTGAGCTGGACAGTTTTTCCGGGCGCAAACCACAGTCGTTGTTCGATTGCCTGGCGATGGCGCGTGCACTGCTGGCCCGTGGCCCGAAGGCGGTGCTGGTCAAGCATCTGGACTACCCCGGCAAGTTGCCGGACAGCTTCGAGATGTTGCTGGTGTCTGCCGAAGGCAGTTGGCACCTGCGCCGCCCGTTGTTGGCGTTTCCGAGGCAGCCGGTGGGCGTGGGTGACCTGACGTCGGGTCTGTTCCTGGCCCGTGTACTGTTGGGCGACAGCCTGGTCGCCGCGTTTGAGTTCGCGGCGTCCGCGGTGCATGAAGTGCTGCTGGAAACCCAGGCCTGCGCCAGCTACGAGCTGGAGCTGGTGCGGGCTCAGGACCGCATTGCCCACCCTCGGGTGAAGTTCGAGGCGACAGCGATCAGCCTTTAACGGCGCCCCTGGGAAAACCCGCTTCCCTAGGATTTCTATGATGTACACCTGTGTACATCACAGAAATCCACAGTCGGAGCGGGTTTTCCCGCGAAGACTGCCTGAAGAGCGACGTTATTCTGAAGATGCGGCTAAAGCGTCGGCTTTTATTTCTCGATAACGCAGTTCCATCTCTTGTCGTATCTGGCGGCGCTGCCTGCCCTGGACAAACCGGCGTTTGTCTTCACTGTTTTGCGGTTGCAGGGGCGGCACTTGCGCGGGTTTGCGCTGATCGTCGACCGCCACCATGGTGAAGAAACAGCTGTTGGTGTGGCGTACCGAGCGTTCGCGGATGTTTTCGGTCACCACTTTGATGCCCACCTCCATCGAGGTATTGCCGGTGTAGTTGACCGATGCCAGAAAGGTCACCAGTTCACCGACATGGATAGGCTCGCGGAAGATCACCTGATCCACCGACAGGGTCACCACGTAACGGCCGGCATAGCGGCTGGCACAGGCATAAGCGACTTCATCGAGGTATTTGAGCAGGGTGCCACCGTGGACATTGCCAGAGAAGTTGGCCATGTCGGGGGTCATCAATACCGTCATCGACAGTTGGGCGGTTCCGGGTTCCATAGCACACTCACGGTTCTAGGCAGGGATTACGGGAGCGCCTCTACGGGCACTTGAACAGTTTTCAAACCATCCTTAACGGGACGCCGCGCCAGTGCTGGCCGTCACGCCCAAATCCATCTGTTTCCATATATTGCACCGCCTTTTTGCCAGAAGTCGCGGTGTTACGCTGCAAAAGCCCGCTCAAAGGGCCTTTTCTCGCGATCCGGTCATCACGAAACGGCTTTAGTAGCCCGTCATCAAGGAGCCTTCGCCATGCATGCCGTCAGTTTCATTCAGGATTTGGCAGTGATCATGTTGGTGGCGGGCGTGGTGACCGTGCTGTTTCATCGGCTCAAACAACCGGTGGTTCTGGGCTATATCGTCGCGGGTTTCATCATCGGTCCGCACACTCCGCCGTTCGGGTTCATTCACGACGAAGACACCATCAAGACCCTGGCCGAGCTCGGGGTGATTTTCCTGATGTTCTGCCTTGGCCTGGAGTTCAGCCTGCGCAAGCTGTTCAAGGTCGGCGCGACCGCGTTCATTGCAGCGTTCCTGGAAATCGTGCTGATGATCTGGATCGGTTACGAAATCGGCCGCTGGTTCGACTGGAGCACCATGGATTCGCTGTTCCTCGGCGCGATTCTGGCGATTTCCTCGACCACCATCATCGTCAAGGCGCTGAATGACCTGAAGATGAAAAACCAGCGCTTTGCCCAGCTGATTTTTGGTGTGCTGATCGTCGAGGACATACTCGGCATCGGCATCATTGCCTTGTTATCGAGCATCGCGGTCAGTGGCACCGTGAGTTCGGGCGAGGTGTTTTCCACCGTCGGCAAGCTCTCGTTGTTCATGGTCGTGGCCTTGGTGATCGGGATTCTGCTGGTGCCGCGCCTGCTGGCTTACGTGGCCAGGTTCGATAGCAATGAAATGCTACTGATTACCGTACTGGGCCTGTGCTTTGGTTTCTGCCTGCTGGTGGTCAAGCTCGAATACAGCATGGTGCTCGGTGCGTTCTTGATTGGCGCGATCATGGCCGAGTCCCGGCAGTTGCTGAAAATCGAACGGCTGATCGAGCCGGTTCGCGACCTGTTCAGTGCGATCTTCTTTGTTGCCATCGGCCTCATGCTCGACCCGGTCATCCTCCTGCAATATGCCTGGCCGATTGCGGTGATCACCGTGGCGGTTGTGCTCGGCAAGATACTGTCCTGTGGCCTTGGGGCCTTTATCGCCGGTAATGACGGACGCACTTCACTGCGGGTCGGCATGGGCCTGTCACAAATTGGCGAGTTCTCGTTCATCATCGCGGCGCTGGGCATGACCCTGCAGGTGACCAGTCACTTTCTCTACCCGGTGGCCGTTGCCGTTTCGGTGATCACTACGTTGATGACGCCCTACCTGATTCGAGCGGCCGACCCGTTGTCGATCAGGCTCGCAGCCGTCATACCGCAGCGTCTGAGCCGTGTGCTGGGGATGTATGGCGAATGGTTGCGCAGTATCCAGCCCCAGGGCGAGGGTGCGCTGCTGGCATCGATGATCCGGCGGATTCTGTTGCAGGTGGGGGTCAATCTGGCGCTGGTGGTGGCGATCTTTTTGTCAGGGGCCTTTTTCGCCGAGCGTATGTCCGCTTACCTGCAAGACTGGATCAGCGATCCGAGCTGGCAGAAAGCGTTGATCTGGGGGGGCGCGTTGCTGTTGTCGCTGCCGTTCCTGATTGCGGCATACCGCAAGCTCAAGGCGCTCTCGATGATGCTGGCGGAAATGGGGGTGAAGCCGGAGATGGCCGGCCGCCACACTCAGCGAGTGCGTCGGGTGATCGCCGAAGTGATCCCGATTCTCTCGCTGCTGGTGATCTTCCTGCTGCTGGCAGCCTTGTCGGCCAGTATTTTGCCGACCAACAAGTTGCTGGTGCTGGTTGCTGTCGTGGCAGCTGCGGTGGCCGCGTTGCTGTGGCGTTGGTTCATCCGTGTGCACACACGGATGCAGATCGCCCTGCTGGAAACCCTGGACAACCACAAGGATTCGTCCGGGCATTGATCAAGCAGGGCGTCCGGCCAATCAGCTCTCCAGCCAGACGTCCCGCGCCCAGTGCCACACCGATTCCCAGGTTTCTTCGGCGAGCAGTTCTTCTTCGGCCAGCCACAGCACTACGGTGCCGTCTTCTTCGACGCAGTAGTAGTTGTCGCCATCCTGGCAGATCGGGATCAGGCTGCGCTCCACGCCCGCGTCCCAGGCGTTGGCGGCAACGTCCGGCAGGTAGGTGTGGGATTGCGGGTCGGTGACGGTCACCGGCTCCAGGCTGCCGTAAACCACGTCACTGACCGTCAGCAGGAATTCTCTGAAGACAAACGGGATGTCGATGAACAGTTGTTCTTCGATTTCCACCAGCAGGTCTTCGTCAGGCAACTCCAAGGGCACCGGTACCGGTTCGTTGGCTTCACGCAGTTGTTCGATGATTTCTTCCACGTCCGGGATCCTCTTGCTCATTGGCGCGGTTTGGTTGGGCCGGTTTATACAGTAGCTTGCTATAGATGCAACCGCGAAATAGAAAACCCCAGCCGAGGCTGGGGTTTTATGTGCTGCAGGCAACCGCGGGAGCGGTATTAGCCGTTCTGGCGGATACCGGCCACCAGCCAAGGCTGGTTCTCGCCTTGCGGACGTTCCATGTTCCAGCTTTCGCTGAACACTTCGCCCTGGTCGAAACGCGAGGTTTTCGACACGCCGCTGAATGTCAGGGTGGCGATGGTCTTGTCGGCACGATCATCCACGCCGTCCAGCTGAACGGTGAGGTTGTCGATGTAGGTCGACTGGAAGCCGTCACCCAGGTCGGCACGTTCTCGCTTGAGGAACTCCAGCAATTGCGGGGTCACGAACTCGCTGATCTTGTCCATTTCGTTGGCGTCCCAGTGCTGTTGCAGGGACTGGAAGTGGCTGCGCGCCGCTTCAATGAAGCGCTCTTCGTTGAACCAGGCCGGAGCATTGATCACCGGACGAGCGGCAGCGGGGGCTGCTGAGCCACCGAAGATCGACCCCATGGATGGCTTCTGTTCGAAAGCTTCACGCTGCATTGGCGCGTGGCCGGCAGGGGCCATGTGCGCTTGTTGCTTGCGGCGACGAGCGGCGATGAAACGGAAGATAACGAAGGCCAGGACGGCCATGATCAGGATGTCGAGGATCTGCATGCCCTCGAAGCCACCGCCCATGAACATGGAGGCCAGCAGGCCACCTGCCGCGATACCGGCCAGAGGGCCGAGCCAGCGCGAAGCACCACCGGCCTTGGCGGCAGCGCCAGCGGCACCGGCGGCGCCGGCAGTCGCGGCGGCGCCGCCCATGCCAGGAGAAGAAGGGGCCATTTGGCTAGTCTGGTGCGTCGGCGCAGCGCCGGAGCTTTTGCCGCCACCAAAGCGCTTGGCGTTGGCGTCCAGGCTCATCGTCAGGCCGATGCACAACGCCATGGCGATGCTAAGAAAACGTTTCATAAAGGGAATTCCCATTTGTGGATGGCACGCGCGCCATGTTGCACAGGTGAAGTGTTACTGGCTAGCGGCAGAGTGTTTCGGGCTTTTGCCTGACAGGCTGTATTCAGCTCGATCGGCACAAGACGGGTATGTACTTTTGTCCATAGGACAATTGGATTGGCTCAGCGGGAAAGTCGCTTGGCGTCGTAACACCAACAGGATCACGCCTGTCGTGATCAGGCCGATTGCACCCCATTGGCGCAGGTCGAGCTTCTCGCCCAGCAGGATCACGCCCAGTACCGCCACCAGCACGACGCTGAGCTTGTCCACCGGGGCTACCAGCGCGGCGGGTCCGAGTTTCAGCGCCCGGAAGTAGCATATCCACGAAGCACCGGTTGCCAGCCCGGACAGCAGGAGAAACAGGTAACTTTTGGTGGATATCGATCCCAGGGACTGATATTGGCCCGTGGCGTACAAAATCAAGGCCAGGCTGACCAGGACCACCACGGTGCGCAGTAGTGTCGCGAAGTCGGAGTTGACGTTCTCGATGCCTACTTTGGCGAAAATCGCGGTCAGGGCGGCAAACACCGCCGATAACAGAGCCCAGAATGTCCAGGAAGAAAAGAAGCCCGAGCCCATGTCTTGTGCCTTCTACTGGGGTTGACCGTTCCCGGCCAGAGCGCGGGAACGATCAGCCATGCAGGACTAGACCGCTTCCAGCTTGGCGTAGCCGAGCATCAGCCATTTGCTGCCTTCGCTGAAGTTCACTTGCACTCGGGCCTGCGCGCCGGCGCCTTCAAAGTTGAGAATAACCCCTTCGCCGAAGACCGCATGCTGGACTTGCTGGCCGAGGCTGAACGCGGTTTCCGGAATTTCCGTACCCGCGAACAGGCTGCTCGAATTCTGCTTCTGGCCACCGCCAAACGGACGGCTGACGCTGTTGGACAGCCGCACTTCCTGGATCAGGCCCTTCGGCACTTCGCGGACGAAGCGCGACACCTTGTTGTAGGTCTCGCTGCCGTACAAGCGTCGGGTCTCAGCGTAGGTCATCACCAGATTTTGCATGGCACGGGTGATGCCCACGTAGGCCAGGCGACGCTCTTCTTCAAGACGGCCGGGCTCTTCCAGGCTCATCTTGTGCGGGAACAGGCCTTCTTCCATGCCCACCAGGAACACATAAGGGAACTCCAGGCCCTTGGCGCTGTGCAAGGTCATCAGTTGGATGCTGTCTTCATGCTCGTCGGCCTGGGTGTCGCCGGCCTCCAGTGAGGCGTGGCCGAGGAAGGCGACCAATGGCGTCAGGTCTTCGTCTTCTTCGGCGCTTTCAAAGTTGCGCGCCGCGCTGACCAGTTCCTCAAGGTTTTCTACCCGTGCCTGGCCTTTCTCGCCTTTTTCCGCTTCGTGGTAGGCAATCAGGCCGGACTGCTCAATGACCGTTTGGGTCATCAGGTGCAGGGGCATCTCGGTGGTCTTGGCCGCCAGGTTCTCGATCAACTCGATGAACGCGCCCAAGGCACCGGCCGCGCGACCGGTGAGGCCTTTGTTGGCGATCAGTTGGCGCATGGCTTCCCACATCGACACATCGCTGTGGCGGGCGTGGTCACGGATGGCCTCGACGGTTTTTTCGCCAATGCCACGGGCCGGAACGTTGATCACCCGCTCCAGTGCCGCATCATTGCCGCGCCCTTCGAGCAAGCGCAGGTAGGCCATGGCGTTCTTGATCTCCGCCCGCTCGAAGAAGCGTTGGCCACCATAGATACGGTACGGAATGCGCTCGCGCAGCAGCGCTTCTTCCAAAACTCGTGATTGGGCGTTGGAGCGGTACAAAATCGCGATATCGCTGCGGGCTATGCCGGTTTTCAGCGCGCTTTCGATGGTTTCCACCACGTAGCGTGCTTCGTCATGTTCGTTGAACGCGGCGTAGAGATTGATGGCCTCGCCTTCGCCACCATCGGTCCATAGCTCTTTGCCCAGGCGTCCGGTGTTATTGGCAATCAAGGCGTTGGCGGCCTTGAGAATCCCGGCGGTGGAGCGGTAGTTCTGTTCCAGGCGGATGACTTCCGCGTCCGGGAAGTCGGCCGAATACTGATGAATGTTCTCGATTTTCGCGCCGCGCCAGCCGTAGATCGACTGGTCGTCGTCACCCACTACCATCAGGCTGTCGCCGCCTTTGGCCAGCAGTCGCAACCAGGCGTACTGCACGGCGTTGGTGTCCTGGAACTCGTCGACCAGAACGTGGCGGAAGCGCTTTTGATAATGCGCCAACAGGCCTGGGTGGTCGCGCCACAGGTCGAGGGCGCGCAGCAGCAGTTCGGAGAAGTCGATGACGCCCGCGCGCAGGCACGCGGCCTCGTAGGCCTCGTAGATGCTGCGCATGGTGGCCAGGTACAGATCGCCGCTGGCTTGAATGTGTTGTGGGCGCAGACCTTCGTCTTTCTGCCCGTTGATGAACCACTGGGCCTGACGGGCCGGCCAGCGTTGCTCGTCCAGTCCCAGTTCGCGGATCACCCGTTTGACCAGGCGTTGCTGGTCGTCGCTGTCGAGGATCTGGAAGGTCTGGCTCAGGCCGGCTTCCTGCCAGTGTGCCCGCAACAGGCGGTGCGCCAGGCCGTGGAAAGTGCCGACCCACATGCCGGCCGGGTTGATACCCATCAACTGCTCGATGCGGTGACGCATCTCGGCAGCGGCCTTGTTGGTGAAGGTCACCGACAGGATCGAGTGTGGCGAGGCGTTTTCGACCTGGATCAACCAGGCGATACGGTGCACCAGCACACGGGTTTTACCGGAACCAGCACCGGCCAGGACCAACTGACGACCCACGGAGGCAGCTACGGCCTGACGTTGGGCATCGTTGAGGGAGTTCAGCAGAAGGGAGAGATCATCGCGCATCAGCGCATTCTAGGGTGCTGCGTCACACCGGGCAAACCGAGCGTTGCATTAACCGATGAAAGATACGCCAAGGGCGACCGGCCGGTCACTCGTCAGCAGCCCTGACAGGCCGTGGCTCTGGGGTTTCGAGCGGTTTCGCAAGCCCATTGGTTTCGTCGATTTTGTGCGTTGGATCAGTTTGGTCCGGGGCATAGCTTGTGTATGCTCCGTCGACGTTTCGGGCCTGCACGCCCACCCTCATAAAAACAAGAATATTGCCTATGACCCTCAGCTCCAGTCTGCCGGGGCCCATTGTGGAACCGCAGGTTATCCGCAAGCAGTACGCCATGGAGATGGCGGTCGAACGCACACGTCTGCTGTATCAGGGCTCGTTGCTGCCCACGTTGTTCATGTTGATCAATGGGCTGGTCTGCGCCGGATTGCTCTGGAGTCCGCAGCGCTATTGGCTGGTGAGCGTCTGGCTGGTGTGGTTGCTGGCGCTGGTGGCGTTGCGGGTGATTCAGGTTGCCGCATTCGATTCGGCGATACCCGGTCGCCAGGCGCAACCCATCTGGCACCGCATGTTTTTGCTGGGCTCGGCCGTGAGCGGCCTGACCCTGGCTGCCGCCGGTATCGCCCTGGTGCCCACCGACAGTTTCTTGCAACAAGCCTGGGTATTCGGCCTGATTGGCGCCGCCACACTGTCGGCCAGCGTCGCCTATGCGGTCAGCCTCCCGGCTTTCCTGTCCTTTACCTTGCCATGTCTGTTACCCGCCATTGGCTATCTGTTCTGGGGCGGTGATGAGCGGCAGCAGGGCTGGGGCTGGCTCGGGCTCATTCTGTTGGGCTCCCTGAGCGTGGTGGCCTGGCAGGTCAACCGGTTGATCCAGCGTGGCATGATGCGGCGCTTCCAGAATCAGGCGCTGATCGAGCATCTGCAGCAGGCGCAAAGTCGCAGTGAACGGCTTAATCAGGCGCTGGCGCGGGAAGTCGAGCAGCGCCGCCAGGCCGAAGAAGAGCTGCGGGAGGCCCAGGTCGGTCTTGAAAACCGCGTGGCTCAACGCAGCCTTGATCTGGATGCCGCCAATCAGGCCTTGAGCAAGAGCGAGGCGCGGCTGGCGCTGGCGTTGAAGGCCAGTGAGCTGGGGCTCTGGGACTGGAACCTGCAGACCGACGAAGTGCATCACACCCAGCTCAAGGAACTGTTCGGGCTGGAGCCGGAATTCATCACGGCCATGCTCCGGCACCTGAAACCGCGTCTGCACCCCAAGGACCTGCCCGCGCTACGACGGGCGCTGGTGGAACATTTGAAGGGGCGCACCGAGGATTATCAGATCGAATACCGTGTGCGTCATGGTGATGGCCACTGGGTGTGGATCGAAGACCGTGGGCGAGCCGTGGAGCGCAGCGCCAGCGGGCGGGTCCTGCGAATGGTCGGCACTCGGCGCGACATCAGCGCCAGCAAGGACCTGGAAGAGCAACGGCAATTGGCGGCGACGGTGTTTGAGGCGGCCAGTGAAGGGATCGTGATTTTTGACCCCGATTACGCGCTGATCGCGGTCAATCAGGCGTTCAGCCGGGTGACCGGCTATCAGATCGAGGACCTGCTGGGGCGCAATGTGGTCGAGTTGCCGTGCAGCCGCGATGCGCGCCGGCACTACCCGATCATTCATCAGGCACTGGAAGCCCAGGGTACCTGGCAGGGCGAGTTGGTGGAGGCGCGCAAGAACGGCGAGCTCTATCCACAATGGCTACAGCTGAACGTGGTGCGCGATTCTCGAGGAAACGTCAGTCATATCGTGGGCTTCTTCGCTGATCTGTCTGCCCGCCGCGAATCCGAAGAGCGGATGCGCAACCTGACCCACTACGACGAGTTGACGGGGCTCGCCAATCGCGCCTTGTTCCGCGAGCGGCTCCATGAAGCTCACCAACGGGTCAGGCGGGGTGGGCGCAGCCTGGCATTGCTGCACATCAATCTGGACCGTTTCAAATTGCTCAACGACAGCTTGGGCCATGACGTGGCTGACCAGTTGTTGCAGAAAATGGCGCGACGCCTGGTCAACGCATTGCCGGAAGCGAACACCATCGCGCGTCTGTCGGGCGATGAGTTTGCGGTGCTGTTTGATGCCTACGGCAACCTGTCGAGCCTGGCGCGCGTGGCGACCCGGTTGTCGACCAAGCTGCGCTTGCCACTGACCGTCGAAGGTCATGAACTGGTGGTTAGTGCATCAATGGGTATCAGCCTGCTGCCGGACAACGCCCGGGAGATCTCGGCGCTGATTAACCAATCGAACATGGCCATGCAGCATGCCAAGCACCTGGGCGGGAACAATTTTCAGTTTTACACCGACAGCCTGCAGACCAGCACGTTTGAGCGCCTGCAGTTGGAAAATCAGCTGCGCAAGGCCATCGAAGAGCATCAGTTGAAGGTGTTCTACCAACCCAAGCGCTGTCTCGCCACTGGCCGGCTGAATGCCGCCGAGGCGCTGGTGCGCTGGGACCATCCGACCATGGGCTGGGTGCTACCGGGAGCGTTCATTGGCCTGGCGGAAGAAACAGGCCTGATCGGGCCGATTGGCGAGTTCGTGCTGCGCCAGGCCTGCTGGCAGGCGTGCGAGTGGCAACGCCAGGGACTGGAACCGATTCGAGTCTCGGTCAATCTGTCGGTGCACCAGTTGCGGCGGGGTACGCTGGTCAGCCTGGTGCGTCAGGTGCTGGAAGAAACCGGCCTGGCGCCGCACTACCTGGAATTGGAACTGACGGAAAGCCAGTTGCTCGACAGCGTCGAACACATCATCGCCACCTTTGAGCAACTGCGTGACCTGGGGGTGAAGCTGGCCATCGATGACTTTGGCACCGGTTACTCGTCGCTGAGTTACCTCAAGCGCATTCCCGTGGACTACGTGAAGATTGATCAGGCATTTATCCGCGGGCTGGGCGAGGGCGGTGCCGACGCGGCGATCACCCGGGCGATCATTGCCATGGCTCATGGATTGTCGCTCAAGGTGGTGGCCGAAGGCGTTGAGCACGAGGAGCAGTTGGCGTTTCTCAAGGCCGAGCGGTGTGATGAGGTGCAAGGCTACCTGATCAGCCGGCCGGTGGAGGCCGACAGATTTGCCGGCCTGCTGCGCGACCAGGATGCTGGGCCCTAGAGCTGGAGTTCGGTGCAATGGCTGCCGGATCGTCAAGCGATCCGACAGCAGGAAAGGCAGAGTGCGTGCTTA
This sequence comes from Pseudomonas sp. Irchel s3b6, assembly GCF_900187415.1. Taxonomy (NCBI): domain Bacteria; kingdom Pseudomonadati; phylum Pseudomonadota; class Gammaproteobacteria; order Pseudomonadales; family Pseudomonadaceae; genus Pseudomonas; species Pseudomonas sp. Irchel s3b6. The sequence continues at coordinate 73,250 of NZ_FYDM01000010.1, forward strand.
ATGGGTTTCCACGACTTCATCAATCTGCTGCAGCAGTTTGCATTCGTGGTAGATGCTGACTCCGGTGGCATCCGCATGGGTCGTATTGGTGAAGGTAACGACTTTGTCTGTCACCACCTGCGCAAAAATGCCATCGGCGCTCTCAAGTGTCAGCTCCAGCCATAGATCACATGCCTTGGCGCCGTCGGTCTTATCGATATGTTTCACTGAAATCAGTCGCAGCCTAGGAGTAATGCCCGGGTGGGCAACACTGACGGTGGCATTGACTCGAAAGGAAGGGGTGGCGCCCGGCATCAGGTCCCTGTGGGCTGTCCAGTCACGTGTTGTAATGCTCATGGTTGTTGACTCCTGTCATCAATAGTTGGTGTCCTGCACGCTCAATATCCGCTTGGTGGGCGAGAGGAGCGCGATACATAAGTAATGCGTTTGTAAGGCGCTGTGTTTGAGGAGGGAGGGACCGGACTGTTGATAGGGTCAGTCATTGTCGGTGGGGTGGGTGGTTGACTGCATTGGAGGTTTTTTGACCGCCAAGGGCTTGAGTGGTGGCTTTGAGTGCTACATCAGGCGCGCAGGGCGCAGGGTGGGGACATGGAGTTACGCATTGGGCAGGCAAAAAGCGGATTCTTGTAGTATAACTACAAGCTTGCTACATCTCCGGCGCCAGCCCATAACAATGAGTCCTGCCCTTTGAACCTGTTGCAACATATCGCCCAGTCTCGCCACCTGTTACGCAAATCGGAACTCAAGGTTGCCGACCACGTGCTGCTTGACCCTGCGGCAGTGATGCACAGCTCCATGGCCGATCTTGCCCACAGCGTTGGTATCAGCGAACCGACCATCGTGCGCTTTTGTCGCGCCATCGGCTGTTCGGGTTTCCAGGACTTGAAGCTGAAGCTGGCGCAAAGCCTGGCGGCGGGTGCGAGCTTCGGCCAGTTCGCGATCCATGAAGACGACTCGGTCGCCGACTACAGCCTGAAAATCTTCGACACCACCCTGCACACCCTGATGGAGGTTCGCGAGAAGCTCGATCCGGTGGAGTTGCAGCGGGCGGTGACGCTCATGTCGCAGGCTCAGCGCGTCGAGTTCTATGGTTTTGGCGCCTCTGGTGCCGTGGCTGCGGATGCCCAGCATAAATTCTTTCGGTTGCTGCTGACGGCAGCGGCCTATTCCGACCCGCACATGCAGGCGATGTCGGCGGTCACGCTCAAACCCTCCGACGTGGCGATCTGCATCTCCCAGTCCGGGCGTTCCAAGGACCTGTTGATCACCGCCAACCTGGTGCGCGAAAGCGGCGCGTCGTTGATCACCTTGTGCCCGAGCCAGACCCCCCTGGCCGAGCTGTCGACCGTCAACCTGGCGATCGATGTGCACGAAGACACCGAAATCTATACGCCGCTGACCTCGCGTATCGCGCACCTGGTGGTGATCGATGTCTTGGCCATGGGCGTGGCCATGGCGCGTGGCCCGAGCCTGGTGAACCACCTCAAGAGCGTCAAGCGCAGCCTTCGCAGCCTGCGCCTGTCGCCCAAGTCGGTGAAAGCGCTGGACGATTGACCTTGCCGTGCAGCTTTTGTGGCGAGGGGTCTTGCCCCTGTCGGCCAGTCCGCGCTCGGGCGCAGCAGTCGCAACCCCGGCTGACACGACCCTCCTGAGTCACCGCGTCGCATGATTTTGGGGCCGCTTCGCTGCCCAATGGGGGCAAGCTTCCTCGCCACAGGTTCGGTGTCACCCTGTGGATTTCATCAGTCTGTAACCCGCCCGCCGCCAAACCGTCATCCCCCGCGCCTATCTTGAAACTCCCGTACTCGCCTTGGGAGACTCGAAATGGCCCAGCCCTACGAAGAACGCAACAGCGCCGTCAAAACCCGTCGTCAGCAGGAAGACCAGCGCCGCATGGAGTTTCGCCGTGCGATCGAAGATCGCTGCGAACGCCGGCAGCTTCTGGCCGAGATCGGCGATTTTCCCGACAGTGGTGAGCTCAATTACTGGCAGGCAACACCGGCAGCTTCGCGTCGAAGCGCTCAACCAGCGCGCTGATCTGCACGCGTTCGCTGCGGATAAATCCCAGGAACGCATGCGCGACCGGTGACAGGCGCTTGGCTTTGGCCTGCACCACGCACCAGCTGCGAAACAGCGGCAGCTCCTCGACCGGCAGCTCCTTGAGTCCGCCGGTCGCCAGCTCCAGGTTCAGGGCGTGGCGCGTCAACAGGGCCACGCCCAGACCCGCCACCACGCATTCGCGCTGGGCTTCGGCTGACGAGACTTCCTGGGTCTGGTTGAAGTGCACGCGCTTCTCTTTGAAGTACTCCTCGCATGCCAGGCGCGTCCCGGAGCCGGGTTCGCGCAGCAGCAGGGTGTAAGGCTCAAGGTCCTGCAGGCGCAGTGGGCCCATGTGGCACAGTGGATGATCCGGTGGCGCCACGGCAACGATCGGATTGTTGAGGAACGGCAAAAACTCCAGCCCCATGTCCTGGGGCACCATGGACATGATCACCAGATCGTCACGATTATCGGACAGGCGTCGGATCACCTGCCCACGGTTGACCACCGTCAGTTGCAGGTTCACTTCCGGGTGTTGGCGCTTGAATGCGGCAAACAAGTGCGGTACGAAATACTTGGCGCTGGATTCCACCGCCAGTTTCAGTTGGCCTTGCAAGGACCCTTGCATGTCCGAGAGTTGCATATCGAGGTTTTCGAGGCGCCCGAAAATGTCTCGACTGGCACGCTGTAACGCTTCAGCGGCCTCGGTCATGTAGAGTTTTTTGCCGACGTAATCGAACAAAGGTTGACCAATCAGCTCTTCCAGCTGACGCATCTGTAGGCTAACAGCCGGTTGTGTGAGCGACATTTCGTCGGCTGCACGGCTGTAAGAACGCAAATCACAGACCTCATTGAAGATCTGAAGCTGACGTAATGTCATACGCATCAAGGACTTACGCATTTTATGCTGACTCTGGCCGGAGGCTGGTGGTTCAACTATAAGTCTTTGCTTATGCCTGACCCAATTATTATTGATTTTTGTTAATCCCTTGAGCGGGATAGTGTGACTGTGCGACTGGCATGAAACATTTAGTCACGCGCCGACCCAGTCTAGGGGTCGTGGGTAGCAACCGGCTCAAGGGAAACTCCAAGTGATAACAAAGATCCTGATCGCCAACCGTGGTGAAATTGCCGTACGAATCGTACGTGCCTGCGCCGAGATGGGCATTCGTTCGGTCGCGATCTATTCCGACGCCGATCGCCATGCGTTGCACGTCAAGCGCGCCGATGAAGCCCACAGTATTGGTGCCGAGCCACTGGCCGGCTACCTGAACCCGCGCAAGCTGGTGAACCTGGCCGTGGAAACCGGTTGCGATGCGTTGCACCCAGGCTATGGCTTTCTGTCGGAAAACGCCGAACTGGCCGATATCTGCGCCGAGCGCGGAATCAAGTTCATTGGTCCATCGGCCGAAGTCATCCGCCGCATGGGCGACAAGACCGAAGCCCGTCGCAGCATGATCAAGGCCGGCGTGCCGGTCACGCCGGGCACCGAAGGCAACGTCGCGGGCATCGAAGAAGCCTTGGTCGAAGGCGATCGCATCGGCTATCCGGTGATGCTCAAGGCCACCTCCGGTGGTGGCGGCCGTGGCATTCGTCGCTGCAACAGCCGTGAAGAACTGGAGCAGGCATTCCCGCGGGTGATTTCCGAAGCCACCAAGGCCTTTGGTTCGGCGGAAGTCTTCCTGGAAAAATGCATCGTCAACCCCAAGCACATCGAAGCGCAGATCCTCGGCGACAGCTTCGGCAACGTGGTGCACCTGTTCGAGCGTGACTGCTCGATCCAGCGTCGCAACCAGAAGCTGATCGAGATCGCGCCAAGCCCGCAACTGACCCCTGAACAGCGCGCCTACATCGGCGACCTGTCGGTGCGTGCGGCCAAGGCCGTGGGTTACGAGAACGCCGGTACCGTGGAGTTCCTGCTCGCCGAGGGCGAGGTGTACTTCATGGAGATGAACACCCGGGTGCAGGTGGAACACACCATCACCGAAGAAATCACCGGCATCGACATTGTCCGTGAGCAGATCCGCATCGCGTCCGGCCTGCCCCTGTCGGTCAAGCAGGAAGACATCCAGCATCGCGGTTTCGCGCTGCAGTTCCGGATCAACGCCGAAGACCCGAAAAACAACTTCCTGCCCAGCTTCGGCAAGATTACCCGTTACTACGCGCCCGGCGGTCCCGGCGTGCGCACCGACACGGCGATCTATACCGGCTACACCATTCCGCCGTTCTACGACTCCATGTGCCTTAAGCTCGTGGTGTGGGCGCTGACGTGGGAAGAGGCGATGGACCGTGGCTTGCGAGCCCTGGACGACATGCGTCTGCAAGGGGTCAAGACCACGGCCGCGTACTACCAGGAAATCCTGCGTAACCCGGAATTTCGTAGCGGCCAGTTCAATACCAGCTTCGTTGAAAGCCACCCTGAGCTGACCAACTACTCGATCAAGCGCAAACCCGAAGAGCTGGCCCTGGCCATCGCCGCCGCCATCGCCGCCCACGCAGGCCTGTGAGGAATATTCCAATGTCCAAGAAAATTCATGTAACTGACACTATCCTGCGCGACGCTCACCAATCGCTGCTCGCGACCCGCATGCGCACTGACGACATGTTGCCGATCTGCGACAAGCTCGACAAGGTCGGCTACTGGTCGCTGGAGTGCTGGGGTGGCGCGACGTTCGACGCCTGCGTGCGCTTCCTCAAGGAAGACCCGTGGGAGCGTCTGCGCAAACTGCGCGCGGCGCTGCCTAATACTCGCCTGCAAATGCTCCTGCGCGGCCAGAACCTGCTGGGCTACCGCCACTACAGCGACGACGTGGTCAAAGCCTTCGTCGCCAAGGCTGCGGTCAACGGCATCGACGTGTTCCGCATCTTCGACGCCATGAACGACGTGCGTAACCTGCGGGTGGCCATTGAAGCGGTAAAAGCCGCCGGCAAGCACGCCCAAGGCACCATTGCCTACACCACCAGCCCGGTGCACACCATCGACGCCTTCGTGGCCCAGGCCAAGCAAATGGAAGCCATGGGTTGCGACTCGGTGGCGATCAAGGACATGGCCGGCCTGCTGACGCCGTACGCCACTGGCGAGCTGGTCAAGGCGCTGAAAGCCGAGCAATCGCTGCCGGTCTTCATCCACAGTCACGACACTGCCGGCCTGGCTGCAATGTGCCAGCTCAAGGCCATCGAAAACGGTGCCGACCACATCGACACCGCGATCTCCAGCTTTGCCTGGGGCACCAGCCACCCGGGTACCGAATCGATGGTTGCCGCCCTCAAGGGCAGCGAGTTCGATACCGGCCTGAACCTGGAACTGCTGCAAGAGATCGGCCTGTACTTCTACGCTGTGCGCAAGAAGTACCACCAGTTCGAAAGCGAATTCACGGCGGTCGATACCCGGGTGCAAGTCAACCAGGTGCCGGGCGGGATGATTTCCAACCTGGCCAACCAGTTGAAAGAGCAGGGCGCCCTGAACCGCATGAGCGAAGTGCTCGCGGAAATCCCGCGGGTTCGCGAAGACCTTGGCTACCCACCGCTGGTGACTCCGACTTCGCAGATCGTCGGCACCCAGGCGTTCTTCAACGTACTGGCCGGCGAGCGCTACAAGACCATCACCAACGAAGTGAAGCTGTACCTGCAGGGCGGCTACGGCAAGGCGCCGGGTACCGTCGACGAAAAACTGCGCCGCCAGGCCATCGGCAGCGAAGAAGTGATCGACGTGCGTCCTGCTGACCTGCTCAAGCCGGAAATGACCAAGCTGCGCGGTGAAATCGGCGCGTTGGCCAAATCCGAAGAAGACGTACTGACCTATGCGATGTTCCCGGACATCGGGCGCAAGTTCCTCGAAGAGCGCGAAGCCGGCACCCTGACCCCCGAAGTGCTGCTGCCGATTCCTGAAGCCGGCGGCGTTGTCTCGGCCGGTGGCGAAGGTGTACCGACCGAGTTCGTCATTGACGTGCACGGCGAAACCTACCGGGTCGACATCACGGGTGTCGGCGTCAAGGCTGAAGGCAAGCGTCACTTCTACCTGTCCATCGACGGCATGCCGGAAGAAGTGGTGTTCGAACCGCTCAACGAATTTGTCGGCGGTGGCAGCAGCAAACGCAAGCAGGCCAGCGCGCCGGGCCATGTCAGCACCACCATGCCGGGCAACATCGTCGATGTGCTGGTCAAGGAGGGTGACACCGTGAAAGCCGGCCAGGCCGTGCTGATCACCGAAGCGATGAAGATGGAAACCGAAGTTCAATCGGCCATCGCCGGCAAGGTCACCGCCATTCACGTGGCCAAGGGCGACCGGGTCAACCCGGGCGAGATCCTGATCGAGATCGAAGGCTGATACAACGCCTTCATCTGCAACGTTTTACCTCGGGGGGGCATGTGCTCCCCTTTTTTTTGCCTGCATTTTAATGCGCTTCTTTTTATCGGTCGTCACTAAAACTGCATTTTAATGCGTTTATTGATGAGCGAATGTAGCGAATCTGCACTATATTGCAAGTTCAGAGCGAGCCCATGCGCAGTAGATGCATTAAAATGCAGGTTTGAAAATGTATACCCTGACCCTCCAGATATATGCCGCCGGAAATTGGCTAGACGCCATGACCCTGGTTTTTGCCGAGCCGCAAAAAGGTTTCGAAGGCCCGTGCCGGTTCGCGTACAAACGGGATTACATCACCGGGAACGTCGACTGTATCCAGTCGCCCTTCGCAAGCGCTGTCAGCGCCAGGTTGCCATTGGATTGGGACAGCGTGTCGCTGAAAAAAGCCCCTGCCTTCCTGCATGACATCGCACCAGCCGGGGCAGCCAAGCGATTCCTGATGGCGCGTATGGGTCAGGAAAAGCCTGAAGAGGTGAGTGCCGATCTGTTTTTGTTGGGTCGAAGCACTCCGGCACCTATTGGCAACATGCGTATCAAGGAGTCGGCTGACGCGCTGGATAGCCGTCCACCGATGGGGTTTCGACGGGAAGAAGTGATTGCCCGTGATAACAGCTTCCTCGAATACGCCTATGAGCAAGGCGCGGCTATTGGTGGAGCGACGGGGGCGGGTGGGGAAGCCCCGAAACTGTTGATGAGCGAAAATCCTGAGGGGTTGCTGTACCCGGACGCGGTGTTGGATGACGCAAGAACAGTGCGCCATTGGTTCGTGAAGTTCGCCCGTCACAAGGCAGGCCAGACAGATCAGGACATTCTCAGAAGCGAATTCCATTACTACAAAGCCTTGCAAGCCCTGGGAATAGAGACCATTGCGGCAGAGGGCCTGGCACTGGAGGAGGCGAACAAACCCAGTTTGTGGATGCAGCGCTTTGACCGAAAAGTAACCGGGCAGGGCGTTGAGCGTCTGGCTGTTGAGTCGATTTACTCACTGGCCGGTGTTACAACCCCCGGCAGCTATATGAACCATCTGGAGGTGATTCAGCTCCTTGCCAATCTATGGACGCAAGCTGGTCAAGCAGGGCAGATCCCGGACCTGATGGCGGATTATCTGCGACGTGATTTGATCAACAAGATCCTTGGCAACTCGGATAATCATGGGCGCAACACGGCGATCATCCGCGATGTGGATTCCTTTCGGCTTGCGCCGATCTATGACCTGGCGCCTATGGTGATGGACGAGGACGGTGTGACGCGTACGACCAAATGGCCGAAGGAACTGGAAGTTGCCGGGGAGATTGATTGGCGGGGGGTATGTGAAGCGGTGGAAGGCATCGCCAACTCTCGGCACGTGTACGAGCGTCTTCGACAAGATGCTGACCATTTACGGGCTTTGCCGGATATTCTGGCAGCCAGCGGCTTGCCTGACGTCACCCTGAATCACCCGAGTATCGCCTTGAAAAACCTTGAACAACGCTTGAAAAGCTGGGGCTTGAAATGACGCTCACCATAGACGCTCGGGCCCTGTTGATTGAGAGCATTGAGCAAGGACTTGCCGAAGGCATTCTGGAAATAGGTGAGGCCGTTCGACGCTTGCGGGTTGAGGTCACGGGGTTGCATCAGAGTCAGTTTGCAAAGATGTGCAAGATTTCAGTGCGCACGTTGGTGCATATCGAACATGGAGAAGGAAACCAGACGCTCAAATCACTCAACGCTGTGTTCCGCCCGTTCGGGCTGCAAATGGGCGTGGTGAGGATTCGCCGAACGATTAGCTGACTGATGTCAGCCAGCAAGAAGCAACATCACGGGCAAGCGACACTCTCGCCGATAAAAGTGGAGCTGCCCGTGTTTACAGAGAGATAGGCTGATCATTCAGGTGCTGGTGCAACCTGTAATCAGGGTTAGCCTCGGCACTCCACCAGCGTTTCCACCTGCCCCGAGCTCGTCTGATTTTCATCTGACAACCACTTCTCGAACCCCGCGCCAATCACCGACCACTCCGAATCCAGGATCGAATACCACGCCGTGTCGCGGTTCTGACCCTTGACCACCATGTGCTGGCGGAACACGCCCTCGAAGCTGAAACCCAGGCGTTCGGCGGCGTATTTGGAGCGGGCGTTAGCGTTATTGCACTTCCATTCCAGTCGACGATAGCCCAGGGCGAACGACTCCTTGGCCAGCAGGTAAACCGCTTCGGTACTTTTCGGCGAGCGTTGCATGGGTGCGCCGAAGGTGACGTGGCCGATTTCGATGCGGCCCTGGGCCGGGACGATCGACATCAGGCTGAGCATGCCCTGGACGTCGCCGCTGGCGCGGTCGATAACGCAGAAGAAATACGGGTCGCTGTTGGCCGCATGGTTGTTCAGCCAGTCATTGAAGGCGCTACGCTGCGGGAATGGACCGTAAGGCAGGTAGTCCCAGAGTTTTGGGTCGGCGCCAGGGCCTTGCAGGGCATTGAACAAACCTTCGGCGTGACGCGCCGGGTCGAGCTTTTCCAGGCGGATGAAACGCCCTTCGAGCGATTGGGCCGAGGGTGGCGGGACGCCTTTCCAGTCGGCGAGTGAAATCGACATGCTGTTCTCCTTGAACGTTAGAGGCTTTTGCGAAACTGGATGAAACCCGGACGTTCGGCAATGCGCTCGTAGAGCTGGATCGCTGTCGCGTTGGTCTCGTGGGTCAGCCAATGCACCTTGCAGCAGCCGTCGACCTTGGCGGTGCTGTAGACGAACTCGATCAGCTTGCGGCCGACACCGGTGCCACGGGTCTCGGGCGTCACCAGCAGGTCTTGCAGGTAGCAGGAGTTTTCGACGCTCCAATTCGAGCGATGGTAGATGAAATGCACCATGCCCACCGCTTTACCGTCAGCCCAGGCGAGGGCGGCGTGGGTCGGTTCACTGGGGTCGAGAAAGCGTTGCCAGGTGCTGCGGGTGACCGCCTCTGGCAGTTCTGTGTTGTAGAAGCGCAGATAGGCTTGCCATAACGGCAGCCAGGCGGCCTGGTCGTCGGTGGTGACGCGACGTATCTCGATCTGACTCATGTTCATTCCTTGGGCATCAAGTGTGCGAGCGCCTGGTCATGCGGGTCGGGGCTGGCGGCCAACCCCTCGCGTACGCCGGCGATGTCTGCGGTACTGCGGTTCTGGCTGAGCTTGCGCTTGCCTTCCAGACGCTGGATGGGCAATGCGAAACCGACGATGGCCTTGAGCATGCCGTCGATGTAATGAGCGGGTGCGTCGTCGACTTTCCAGGGTTGGGCACGACCATTTTCGTGGCGATCGGTCAGGGCACTGACCAGATCACGCAAGCGCTGGGCGTCGCTGAACACTTCGGCGCAGCCATAGGCATGCACGGCGATGTAGTTCCAGGTCGGTACGACTTTGCCGTGTTCGGCTTTGGTGGGGTAGAAGGACGGGCTGACGTAAGCCTCGGCCCCCGGGAATACCACCAGCGCCTCGGCACCGCCTTCCAGTTCCCGCCATTGTGGGTTGGCGCGGGCCAGGTGGCCGTAGAGCGTGCCATTGGGGCCTTGCTCGGGGCTCAGCAACAGGGGCAGATGACTCGCTTGCAATCCGTTGTCGCCATGGGTAACGAGCATGGCCAGGCGTGTGTCGAGGATCTGCCGATGCAGGGTGGTGAGGTCGTCGATGGCAAAAGCGCTGGGGGTATACATGGAAATTTTCCTTGGCGAATGCCTGCATCCTAGGCAGGCTATTGGTCTGTTGTAAGAGCCATTAATAGCTAATTTCATAGGTCCATTGCCAGGGTGTCGCGCCATGAGCAACCCGTCACTGTCGCTGTCGTTCAATCCCGCCGGCATCGAGCTTGATCGCCGTCAGGGCCTGAGTCGCCAGCTTTATCAGGCATTGCGCCTGCGTGTGCTCGACGGTCGACTGGCCAGTGGCACCCGTTTACCGGCCAGCCGCGATCTGGCGGCAGCGTTATCGATTTCGCGCAACAGCGTGGTGCGTGCCTACGACCAACTCTACGCCGAAGGCTTCATCGAGGGGCGGGTGGGCGATGGCACCTATGTGGCGCAATTACCGGCAAACACCTTGCCGGCGGAAAAACTATCCACAAAAGTATCCACAGGGTTTTCAACAGGCTTACCCACAGGGTTATCCACAAAATGCCTGGATTTACCTGTGGTTTCATCCAGTAAAGTTATCCACAGTGATGCGCTTCAACGAGTCGAGAAGCACCATTTGCCCAAGCCGCCGAGTGGGCCGCCGAGGGCGTTTCGGGTGGGGGTACCAGCGTTTGACCTGTTCCCGTTCGAGGTCTGGGCCAAGCTGAATGCGGCTTTCTGGCGCAAGCCTGATTTACAGCAATTGTGTTATGGCGCGCCGGAGGGGGATGCGCGTTTGCGCGGGATGATCGCGGCCTATTTGCGCAGTTCCCGAGGCATGCAGTGCAGCGCTGAGCAAATTGTGATCACCAGTGGCGCGCAACAGGGGATTAGCCTTTGTGCACAGCTGTTGGTGGCGCCTGATGACGGAGTGGCTGTGGAAAACCCCGGTTACCGTGCGGCCGGTCATGCGTTCGCGTTGGCAGGCGCTAAGTTGCACGGTGTTTCGGTGGACAGCGATGGTATCGATTGCGCTGAACTGGCCGGTCTAAGCGACTGCCGACTGGCCTATGTCACACCATCACATCAATACCCGACCGGCGTGATCATGAGCCTGGCCCGGCGCCTGGAGTTGCTGGCGTGGGCCGAGCGGACAGACGGCTGGATCATCGAGGACGACTACGACGGCGAGTACCGCTACAGCGGTGCCCCGTTGGCCCCCTTGGCGGCGTTGGACCGGCAGGGGCGGGTGCTCTATGTCGGCACGTTCGGCAAGGTGGCGTTTCCGGCATTGCGTCTGGGCTACCTGGTGCTGCCCGTCGGCCTGGTGGAAGCGTTCGCCCAGCGTCGTGCCGTGGATGTGCGTCATTCCGAGGTGAGCACCCAGGCGGTAATGGCCGAGTTCATGGCGGCCGGGCATTTCCAGCGGCATATACGGCGCATGCGCCGCGCCGCCCTGAGTCGACGCAACAGGTTACTGGCAGGCTGGCCTGCAGATATCCCCGGGGTGGGCAGCCTGCCGAGCGTCATGGCCGGGCTGCATATGACGGTGCCGGTGCAAAGCCTGGCCCGTGAGCGTGAACTGGTGGCAATGGCTGCCAGCGTGGGGGTGGAGATCAACGGACTGAGCAGCTACTGGCTACCGGACTCAACGACCCCCGAAGACCAGCGTGCAGGCCTGGTACTGGGGTTTGCGGCGGTGCCTGAAGCGGCCATCGACGCCGCCCTCGCGCGGCTGAATGAGGTATGGCGCAAGGGCTGAGGCGGGCAGGCCAGTTGGCCCGCCCGCTATCCGGGTGACGGATCAAGCGAAGGTGCGATCAGGTCCCGGACTTGATCTTGGTCCAGGCGCGTGTGCGTGCCCGCTCGGCATCCCGCGGCAACGGTTGCAGGGTGTACAGCGTGCCCATCGCCGTCTCGGTCGGGTACAGGTTGGGGTTGTTGCGAATGGCTGGATCGACCAACTCGGTGGCGTCCTTGTTCGGGTTCGGGTAACCGACAAAGTCACTGACAGGTGCGATCACCTGCGGTTGCAGCAGGTAGTTGATGAAGGTGTAGGCGTCTTCCGTATTCTTCGCCCCTTTCGGGATCGCGAGCATGTCGAACCAGATCGGCGCGCCTTCCTTGGGCAGGCGCATGTCGACGATCACACCGTTCTTGGCTTCCTTGGCGCGGTTGGCGGCCTGGGAGAAGCTGCCGGAGTAGCCGACCGCGACGCAGATGTCACCGTTGGCAATGTCGGCCATGTACTTGGACGAGTGGAAGTAGGTGATAGACGGGCGAATCTTCATCAGCAGTGCTTCAGCCTTGGCATAGTCCGCCGGCTGCTTGCTGTTGGGGTCCAGGCCCAGGTGTTGCAGGGCCAGCGGCAGGATTTCTGACGGTGAGTCGAGCAGGGCGACGCCGCACTGCTTGAGCTTGCTGATGTTCTCTTCCTTGAAGATCAGGTCCCAACTGTCCACCGGCGCGTTATCACCCAACACCGCCTTGACCTTGTCCGGGTTGAAGCCAATCAGGATGGTGCCGTACATGTACGGCACGGCAAATTTGTTGCCCGGATCATTGGCTTCGATCAGCTTCATCAGCTTGGGATCGAGGTGGTTCCAGTTCGGCAGTTTGCTGCGATCCAGGGGTTGGAACACGCCCGCTTCGATCTGCTTGGCGAGAAACACGTTGGAGGGCACCACCACGTCATAACCGGAGTTGCCGGTCAACAGCTTGGCTTCCAGTGCTTCGTTGGTGTCGAAGATGTCGTAGACCAGTTTGGTCTGGGCGTTCTGTGTCTTGAAGTCTTCCAGGGCCTTGGGGGTGATGTAGTCGAACCAGTTGTACACCCGCAAGGTGCGCTCTTCGGCCTGCACTGCAGTGCCGAGCGCCATGGCGCACAGGGTTGGAACGATTAAACGCTTGATTCTGTTCATGGTGCCAATTCCTCATTGGGCGCGTTCAAAACCTTCCAGAACGTTCACGGCATTGATGCCGATTTCTTCCACCGCGTAACCACCTTCCATCACGAACAGGGTCGGTTTGCCCAAGGCCGCGATGCGCTCGCCCATGGCCAGGTAGTCCGGGCTGTCGAGCTTGAACTGGGAGATCGGGTCGTCCTTGAAGGTGTCCACGCCCAGGGATACGACGATGATGTCGGCGCCGTATTTCTCGATCTCTGAGCAGGCCTGTTCCAGCGCGGCACTCCAGCGGTCCCAGCCTGAGCCTGCGGGCAGCGGATAGTTGAAGTTGAAACCTTCACCTGCGCCTTCACCGTGCTCGTCTTCGTAGCCGAGAAAGAATGGAAACTCGGCTTCCGGGTGACCGTGAATCGAAGCGAACAACACATCGCGGCGCTCATAGAAAATCGATTGAGTGCCGTTGCCATGATGGTAGTCGACGTCGAGGATCGCGACTTTTTTGTGGCCTTGATCGAGGAATGCCTGGGCGGCGATGGCGGCGTTGTTGAGGTAGCAGTAACCGCCCATCAAGTCGCTGGCGGCATGGTGTCCTGGTGGGCGGCACAGGGCGAATGCACTGTGGGCGCCATTCTGGATCGCCGCTTGTGCGGTGAGTGCTACTTGCGCTGCGCTGTAAGCCGCTTGCCAGGTGCCGGCGGTGATCGGTGCGCCACCGTCGAAGCTGTAGTAACCGAGCTGGCCGTGCAGGCTGGTGGGTAGCACGCGGCGCAGGGTGCGCGCCGGCCAGGTGTAGGGCAGCAGATCGCCGTCGGTGCCGAACTCGGTCCAACGCGCCCAGGCGCCTTTGAAGAAGTCGAGGTAGTCGCGGCTGTGAATGCGCTCCACTGGCCCCAGGCCGAAATCCTGCGGCGCTTGCACCGGGCCCAGGTCGCGGGATTGAACGCGCGCCAGAACGTGGTCGGCCCGTGAGGGCATTTCGAAGCAGGGCTTGAGCTGCCCGTCTATCAATTCGCAGCGGCCGTGGTGCAGGTGGTGATCGTCCGAGTAGATTGTCAGCATGTTCTTGTTCTCCGCAGGGCTGATTCGGTTGAACACAGTCTTGCGGTGCGCGACGTTTCAGAGAACGGCAGGAAAGGCCAGAAGGGGATCAATACGGCCAAAACATTTGACCGAAATTCGCCCGTTAGTGACGCCACAGTACACCTGGTTCGGAGCACGGAATGCTCCCGCAGGGTTATCCGTGTGGCCTGAATTGGCTCGGCGCCACACCGCTCCAGCGTACAAAGGCATGGCGAAAACTCGCGGTCTCGCTGAAGCCCAGAGCCTCGGCAATGCGGTAGATCGGTAACTGGTCCTCGCAGAGCATTTGCTTGGCTTGCTCGAAGCGTAGTTCGTCGAGCAACTCCTGATAGCTGCAACCCAGGTCTTTGAGGTGCCGGCGCAGGGTGCGCGGCGAACAGTTCATCTGCTGCGCCAGTCCCTCCAGCCCCGGGGCTGCATTTAGCTGTGCACTGAGCAATTGACGAATCCGTCCCAGCCACGCCTGACGTCCGGTGAACTCGGTGTTCTGCTTGCGGCAGCGTTCGGCCATGGCCTGATGGGTGATGACATCGGCCAGTGGCAGCGGTTGATCGAGCCAGCGCCGGTCAAAGGCGAAGGCGTTGTCCTTGGCTTCGAAGTGCAATGGGCAAGCGAAGTGTTCGGCGTACCGGTCGCGGTAATCCGGCGCCACATGCTCAAGCCGGGCGGCGAGCAGGGGCAGCGAATGGCCGAGCAAGTCATCGCAGATAACCCTCAGCGACACCAGGCAGAACTCGGCATTGAACACGGCCAGTGCCGGGTTCTCCCGGTAATCGGCGGCCACAAACCAGACTTGCTCGCCGTCCTCTTCCAGACGTAGCTCGTAAAGTGTTCCCAACAGCGCCGGATACCGCATCGCCAGACGCAAAGCGTCACCGAAGGTGGCACTGGTGAGCAGGGCATAGCCGAGCATGCCGTAGGACGATACGTGCATCCGTCTGCCCAATTCCAGGCCGATATCGTGCTTGAGGGCGACGGCGTTGGCGCAAACCTGCATCTCCTGGTGGGTGGTGATGCGCGTGTCCGCCCGGCTCAAATCCGCGGTATTGATACCGCTGCCGGCCAGTAGTGCGTCACTCGACAAGCCTTCTGCCTTGAAGACATTGAGCGCCAGCGAGACAGCGTTGAGGGTGGTGAGGTGGGAGTGGAGCATGGGCGGTTCCAGCCTTGGGGTGCTGGAACAAGAGCAAGTTGTGTGCCCAACGACGATCTTGTGGGGACGGGTCAGGCGGCGATTTGCTTGCCCGCGTAAACAGTGCGTCATTCACATCGTAGTCGAATGTGCCGCTGTCTTCGCGGGTAAGCCCGTTCCTATCGGACTTTGTGTCAGGTTTGAAGGTCAGCTTAGTTCGCCGCAGAGGTCGAGTTCGACCAACCGCCGCACTTCAGCCGTATCAAGCCCCGCCCCCAGCAGCGCGTGCAGCTTGCCGAACGCGGCCTCACGGGTCATGCCGCCGCCCGAAAGCACTCCGACGCCCCGCAGCCGACTGCCTGCTTCGTACACGTCCAGTTCGACGCCCCCTTCATGGCATTGCGTAACCGCCACCACCACAATGCCCTTGTCCCGCGCCCGTACCAGGCTCGCCAGGAATGCGGGGTTGTCGCTGGGACCGGTGCCACTGCCGTAGCACTCCAGCACCAGGCCTTGAATGCCGCTGTCGATCAGACCATCGAGTATCTCGGCGCCGATGCCGGGAAAAAGCGGCAGGACCGCGACGTTCGCCAGCTGCCTGGGTTGGTTGTGATTCAGGTGCGCGGGTATTGAAGATGCTTTCACACCACCACCCTGACGCTCCAGGCGTTTGAACGGATGCCGGCCGAAACTGCGCACTTTCGCGCAACGGGTCGGGTCCAGCAGTTCGCCATGGAAATACAGGTGCACGCCCGGTGCCAGGCCCTGGCCGAGGGCGACCAGCGCGCCGCTGAGGTTTTCCCAGGCATCGCTGTCGGTCACGCCGGCCGGCAGCATCGAGCCGGTAAACACCACGCGGGCGTGCAGGCCCAGCAGCTGGAAACTCATGGCCGCCGCGCTGTAGGCCAAGGTATCGGTGCCATGCAGGATCAGCACGCTGTCACAGCCCTGGACATCCACCGCCTCCACCACCGCCTCGCGCAGTTGCTGCCAGTACGTCGGGGTCATGTTGGCGCTGTCGATCAGCGGCGACATCTCGCGAAAGCGCCACTGTGGCACCACGAGTTCAGGTTGGCTGTGCAGGTACTCGCGCATCCGCGCTTCGAAACCGGATGCCGGGGCCAGGCCATGGGCGCTGGATTGCATGCCGATGGTGCCGCCGGTGTAGAGCACCATGACGTGCTGGGCGGCAGGGTAGGTCGAGGAATTCATGGAGGTTCTCCGAAACGATGACGGCTTGCAGTCGAGCATGACGCTGACTGCAAGCCGTGTCACGTCGGGCGCAGGGGATGCGCCCGGTTTTATACCGATCAGCGTTGCGCTGCGGTGTCGCCTTGCGGTTCAGCTTGAGCCTTGGCCTGAGTATTAGCGGCGGCTGGCGGGTTGGCCGGCCAGGCTTTGCGGTCCAGGTCCAGGTCCGGGAATTTGCTGGAATCGAACACGGGGGTCTTGATGCCGGCTGCACGCTGGTCATCGTAGTCACGCAGGATGCGCATGCCGATATTGAACAGCAGGAACAGCGCGATCAGGTTGACGAACGCCAGCATCGTCATGGTGATGTCGGCGAAGGCAAACACTGTGCTGAGGTTCTCGATGGCACCCCAGAAGATCAGCACCAGTACCAGGGCGCGGTAGCCAATCAGCGCCTTGCGGTTGTCGCCGATCAGGAAGCGCAGGTTGCTTTCGCCCAAGTAGTAGTTGTAGAGGATCGAGGTGAACACGAACAGCGCCAGCGCCACGGAGATGAACATCCGGCCCCACTCGCCGACCACGGCAGCCAGGGAGTTCTGGGTCAGGGCAATGCCGTCACCTTCGAAACCCGGGGTGTAGAAGCCCGATAGCAGAATCAGCAACGCGGTGCAGGTGCAGATCACGAAGGTGTCGAGGAACACGCTGAACGCCTGGACCACGCCCTGTGCAACCGGGTGCTCGACCTGTGCCACGGCGGCCACGTTTGGCGCACTGCCAAGGCCTGCTTCGTTGGCGAACACGCCGCGTTTCACGCCCATGATGATGGCACTGCCGATCAGGCCGCCGAAGGCCTGGTCCAGACCGAAGGCGCTTTTGACGATGGTCATCAGCATGCCCGGCACCTGGTCGAATTGCAGCACGATCACGTAGATGGTCACGGCGATGTAGGCCAGAGTCTTGACCGGGACCAGCAGGTCAGCGATGCCCGCGATGCGTTTGATGCCGCCGATGAATACCAGCCCCAGCAACACGGCTAGGCCGATACCGGTGTAGGTGGTGTCCAGGCCGAAGGCATTGTTCAGCGAGTGGGTCACGGCGTGGGCTTGCAGGCCGTTGAAGGCGAAGCCGAAGGTGATCAGCAGCAGGAACGCCATGATCATGCCCAGCCAGCGTTTCTGCAGGCCGTGCTGGATGTAATAGGACGGGCCGCCACGGTACAGGCCTTCGGAATCGCAGCGCTTGTAGAGCTGGCCGAGGGAGCACTCGAAGAAGCTGCTGGACATGCCGACCAGCGCGGTCACCCACATCCAGAATACGGCGCCCGGGCCACCGAGGGTCACGGCGATACCGACCCCGGCAATGTTGCCCGCACCCACGCGCCCGGCGAGGCTGAGCATCAGGGCCTGGAAGGAGCTGAGTTGGCCGGCGCTGCTCTTGAGGCTGTCGCGGAACACCGCGAACATGTGGAAGAAGTGACGCAATTGAACGAAACGCGAGCGGATCGTGAAGTAGCTACCGAGCCCGACAATGAGCACGATCAGTACTTTCCCTGAGAGGAAGTCGTTAATGACTTCGAGCATGGAGTATTCCTCGCTGTTTTTTGTGTAGGCAAATGCTGGCCAGGCAGACACATCGCGTTACACCCGTTTGCGCACGGCACAACAGGCGAGACGGAGGTCGTCCCGGCTTCCTTTCGCGGGTTTGTTATTAGTTCGGGTTTCGCATGGCTTGGGGTCTCGCTACCGACGACCGCTCATGCGAAGAGGGGCGGCACTATACCTATCGGGGCGCCGTCCGTCTGCACTGTTGTGGTGCGGGTGCCGAAACGAGTCCTTTGAAGCACCTGACCTTTTCGGGGTCAGGCTCTTGTCGGAGCGGGCGAACTCGCTCCCACAGGTTCCGTGTCGTTGCAAAAAATCCAAAAAAAAGGGCCTGGAGAATGATCTCCGGGCCCTCAAAAGGTGAGAGGTGTCTAGTCCCTCGACCTGGTGAGCGGTGGCTCTTCGTTGAAAGAGCGGGCGTCAGGCCTTCAAAGGCACCAGACGCGGGGCAATCATGTTTTCCGGACGCAGGATGTCGGCGAGCATTTCTTCGTCGAGCAAGCCTTCTTCGCGTACCAGTTCCAGCACGCCGCGGCCGCTTTCAAGGGCGATACGGGCGATGCGGGTGGCGTTTTCATAGCCGATGTACGGGTTCAGCGCAGTGACCAGGCCGATCGAGTGCTCGACCAGTTCGCGGCAGCGGGCTTCGTTGGCGGTGATGCCGACGATGCAGTGCTCGCGCAGCATGTCCATGGCGCGTTGCAGCAGGCGGATCGAGTCGAAGATCTTGAAGGCGATCAACGGTTCCATCACGTTCAGTTGCAGCTGGCCGCCTTCGGCCGCGATGGTCAGGGCCAGGTCGTTACCGATGATCTGGAAGGCCACCTGGTTAACGGCTTCCGGAATAACCGGGTTGACCTTGCCTGGCATGATCGAGCTGCCTGGCTGACGCGCTGGCAGGTTGATTTCATTGATGCCGGTACGTGGACCGCTGGACAGCAGGCGCAAGTCGTTGCAGATCTTCGACAGCTTGACCGCGGTGCGCTTGAGCATGCCGGAGAACAGCACGAAGGCGCCCATGTCGGAAGTGGCTTCGATCAGGTCGGCAGCGGGTACCAGCGGTTGACCGCTGATCAGCGCCAGGCGTTCAACGGCCAGGTGCTGGTAACGCGGGTCGGCGTTGATGCCGGTGCCGATCGCGGTACCGCCCAGGTTCACTTCGGTCAGCAGTTCAGGAGCCAGCGACTTCAGGCGTGCCAGGTCTTCACCCAGGGTGGTGGCGAAGGCGCGGAATTCCTGGCCAAGGGTCATCGGCACGGCGTCTTGCAGCTGGGTACGACCCATCTTCAGGACGTGGCCGAATTCTTCACCTTTGGCGGCGAACGACTGGATCAGGCTGTCGAGGCTGGCGAGCAGGGCGTCGTGACCCAACAGCAGACCCAGGCGGATGGCCGTCGGGTAGGCGTCGTTGGTCGACTGCGCCATGTTCACGTCGTTGTTCGGGTGCAGGTACTGGTATTCGCCTTTCTGGTGACCCATGGCCTCCAGCGCGATGTTGGCGATGACTTCGTTGGCATTCATGTTGGTTGAAGTACCAGCGCCGCCTTGAATCATGTCCACCACGAACTCTTCGTGGAAATCGCCGCGGATCAGACGGGCACAGGCTTCGCTGATGGCAGCGTGCTTGGCTTCGCTGAGGTGACCCAGTTCACGGTTGGCGTCGGCAGCAGCCTGCTTGACCATCGCCAGGCCCACTACCAGCTTCGGGTAATGCGAAATCGGAACGCCGGAGAGACGGAAGTTATTCACCGCTCGCAGGGTCTGGATGCCGTAATACGCTTGAGCCGGTACGTCGAGTACGCCAAGCAGGTCTTTTTCTGTGCGGAAAGATGCAGCGGAGGACATGATAGAAATCATCTCGATATGGACCCGGTCTGTGCCGGAACGCTGTGAATGCTAGGCTTGTGGAGAATTTTGGGCCAATGCTGTTAAGCACTGGCCTATGCATATTCGGCATAATGCCCATGTGACGCCGTGTGCGCGACGAACGTGTGACCTAAATTGGTGCGTGTCCGGGAGGACGTGATGAATCTGGAAAGCAAATGGCTTGAGGACTTTAGTGCCCTGGCCGCCACCCGTAGTTTCTCGCAGGCCGCCGAACGGCGCTTCGTGACCCAACCGGCCTTCAGCCGGCGGATCCGTAGCCTCGAGGCTGCGTTGGGGCTGACGCTGGTCAACCGTTCACGCACGCCCATCGAACTCACGGCCGCCGGGCAACTGTTCCTGGTAACGGCACGCACGGTGGTCGAACAGCTGGGCGAAGTGTTGCGCCACCTGCATCACCTGGAAGGCGGACAAGGGGAGGTGATGCAAGTTGCGGCCGCCCACTCGCTGGCCCTGGGCTTCTTTCCGCGCTGGATCGCGCAACTGCGCAACGAGGGCCTGAACATTGCCACGCGATTGGTCGCCACCAACGTGGGCGACGCCGTGCATGCGCTGCGCGAAGGCGGTTGCGACCTGATGCTGGCGTTCTATGACCCGGACGCCGCTCTGCAAATGGACCCGGAGATTTTCCCGTCGCTGCACCTGGGCCATACCGAAATGCTCCCGGTGTGCGCAGCCGATGCCGACGGCAAGCCGCTGTTCGACCTCGAAGGCGAGGCCAGCGTGCCGTTGCTGGCCTACAGTGCCGGCGCGTTTCTGGGGCGCTCGGTGAACATGCTGCTGCGCCAGCGCGCCCTGCGCTTCACCACCGTCTATGAAACGGCGATGGCCGACAGCCTGAAGAGCATGGCGTTGGAAGGGCTGGGGATCGCATGGGTGCCACAACTGAGTGCGCGGGCTGAACTGGCGCGCGGTGAGCTGGTGGTCTGTGGCGGACCGCAGTGGCATGTGCCGCTGGAGATCCGCCTGTATCGCTGTGCGCTGGTGCGCAAGGCCAATGTGCGGTTGTTGTGGCGCAAGCTCGAGGGCGGCGCGGCGCAGGGAGTCCCGAATACATGAGTTTCCGGCCTCGCCGTCGGGCACCTGTCTGCTGACCTTGAAGTCAATAAAACCGGCACTTGGAGCCGTATGACAGATGGTCGCGCAGGGGGCTGTTTATCTGCGGTATTACGGTATACTGCGCGGCCTTCGGCCGGCTTGTCTGGCCATAATTCGTACAATCAAGCCACGCATTCTGCGTGGCTTGTTGTTTTTTGACGCGCCTGCGGGCGCCCAGAGAGAAGAGGCGCGACGATGAGTGCACTGGTTGGCGTGATCATGGGCTCCAAGTCCGATTGGTCCACCCTTAGCCACACCGCCGATATGCTGGAAAAGCTCGGCATCCCTTACGAGGTGAAAGTGGTCTCGGCCCACCGCACCCCGGACCTGCTGTTCCAGTACGCCGAAGAGGCCGAGTCGCGTGGCATCGAGGTGATCATCGCCGGTGCCGGTGGCGCGGCCCACCTGCCAGGCATGTGTGCGGCCAAGACCCACCTGCCGGTACTGGGCGTTCCGGTGCAGTCGTCGATGCTCTCGGGTGTCGATTCGCTGCTCTCTATCGTGCAGATGCCTGCGGGCATTCCGGTTGCCACCCTGGCCATCGGCAAGGCCGGTGCGATCAACGCCGCCCTGCTGTCGGCGAGTATCCTTGGTGCCAAGCATCCGCAGTTCCACGCGGTGCTCAAGACCTTCCGTGCTGAACAGACAGACAGCGTTCTGGACAATCCAGACCCACGCATCGCCTGAGGTTGTTGACGATGAAGATCGGTGTAATCGGTGGCGGCCAGTTAGGTCGCATGCTGGCCCTGGCGGGGACTCCGCTGGGCATGAACTTCGCTTTCCTGGACCCCGCACCGGATGCCTGCGCAGCGGCGCTGGGTGAGCACCTGCGGGCCGATTACGGCGATCAGGATCACCTGCGTCAACTGGCGGACGAAGTCGATTTGGTGACCTTCGAATTCGAAAGCGTCCCGGCTGAAACCGTGGCCTTTCTGTCGCAATTCGTCCCGGTGTACCCGAGCGCCGAAGCGCTGCGCATCGCTCGCGATCGCTGGTTCGAGAAGAGCATGTTCAAGGAGCTGGGCATTCCGACCCCGGCCTTTGCCGACATCCAGTCGCAAGCCGACCTGGACGAAGCCGTTGCCGCCATCGGTCTGCCGGCCGTGCTGAAAACCCGTACCCTGGGTTACGACGGCAAGGGCCAGAAGGTTCTACGCAGCGCAGAAGACGTTGTGGGCACCTTCGCCGAGCTGGGCAGTGTCGCCTGCTTGCTGGAAGGCTTCGTGCCCTTCACCGGTGAAGTGTCGCTGATTGCCGTGCGCGCTCGCGATGGCGAGACGAAGTTCTACCCTCTGGTGCACAACACCCACGACAGCGGCATTCTCAAGCTGTCCGTGGCCAGCACAGACCACCCGTTGCAAGCCCTGGCCGAAGATTACTCCAGCCGCGTGCTCAAGCAACTGGAGTATGTGGGCGTGATGGCGTTCGAGTTCTTTGAAGTCGACGGTGGCCTCAAGGCCAACGAAATCGCCCCGCGTGTCCACAACTCCGGGCACTGGACCACCGAAGGCGCCGAGTGCAGCCAGTTCGAAAACCACCTGCGCGCCGTTGCCGGCCTGCCGTTGGGTTCGACCGCCAAGGTGGGCGAGAGCGCCATGCTCAACTTCATCGGCGTGGTGCCGCCGGTTGAGCAGGTCGTCGCCATCAGCGATTGCCATCTGCACCACTATGGCAAGGCGTTCAAGGTCGGCCGCAAGGTCGGTCACGCCAACTTGCGCTGTGCCGACAAGGCCACGCTGGAGCGGCAGATCCTCAAGGTCGAAGCGCTCATCGCCGAGCAATAATCCACAGGCCCGGTGGGAACCTTCGGTGACCACCACCCTCTGATGGCAGGATGCCAAAGTCTGGCTAGGCTTTGAGCAATCCATTTCACTCAGAGGGAAGCGCCATGGGAATTATTGGAACCATCTTCATCGGATTGATCGTGGGCCTGCTGGCTCGTTTCCTGAAACCGGGTGATGACAGCATGGGCTGGATCATGACCATCCTGCTCGGTATCGGTGGCTCTCTGGCGGCTACCTACGGCGGTCAGGCGCTCGGCCTCTACCAGGCGGGTCAAGGCGCAGGCTTTATCGGTGCCCTGGTGGGCGCGGTGGTGTTGCTGGTGATCTACGGCCTGGTGAAAAAGAACTGATTCAAGCGACAAAGCCCTCTCTGCCGCGCAGGCGGGGCGGGCTAGAATGCTCGGCGATTGACCGTCCCTTCTTACCGAGCACTTTCATGCGCCGTCTTCTGCTGACTCTTGTATTGCTGGGCACAGGCCTTGCCCACGCTGGCGAACTGCCAGAAACCGACTGGCTTGAGCTGATGCCCAAGTCGGACCAGAAGGCTCTCGAAGCCATGCCCGAGATCGACCACGACTCCCCTGAAGCCACTGGCACCTTTACCGACAAGGGTGGCCTGAAGCAAAGCAAGGGCCTGCCGGCGGTGATGTATTCAAGCAACACCGTGGCCTCGATGAACGACAAGCACATCCGTCTCGGCGGCTATCCCGTGCCGCTGGAAACCGATGGCAAGGGCCGCAGTACGCTGTTCTTCCTGGTGCCGTACCCGGGCGCCTGCATCCATGTGCCGCCACCCCCCCCCAATCAGCTGGTGCTGGTGCGCTATCCCAAGGGGTTGAAGCTGGACGACATCTACACGCCGCTGTGGGTGACCGGAACGCTGAAGATCGAGGCGGTCAGCAACGATCTGGCCGATGCAGCCTATGCGCTGGATGCGGCGCAGGTGCGGGTGGTGCAGGAAGCGGATCTGTAGGTATTCAGATGTGGGGGCGGGCTTACTCGCACCCACATGGCTGTTGCGCTATCAGAGCGGCTGGCTGCCGATGCTCACGCCCAGGGTATGACTCGCTCCCGGTGCCAGGGTCACGATGTCATCCATCACATTGGCGGTCTCGATGCACAGCATGCGCTGCCAGCCATCATCCGCCATGTCGCTGAATGCCGCCGCGCGCTCGGTCCACGGGTTCCAGATCACCGCCGAGCGCGAACCGTTGCTGGTCAGCTCGATGCGCCGCTCCCAAGCGGGGTCGACAATGCTCAGCGTCGGCGGGGTATCGAGGTAGATACGGTCAGTCTCGCCGGTAAAATGCAGGTCGCCGGATTGAGTGACAGTATTCCAGTTATCCAGGGTTTCGATGTAGCTCAGCCCGTCCAGCCCTTCGACATGCACGTTGCGCACATCGCTGACCGCGAAGTAGCTGTGCAGCGCCTGGCTGATGCTCACTTGGTCGGCGCCGCGATTGAGACTGGTCAGGTTGATGTGCAACTGTTCATCCAGACGAATGCTCAGCGTCAAATCAACCTGGTGGGGCCAGCCCGGCAAGCCGCCTTCGGGGCAGGGCAGGAGGAATTCGACGTTCAGGGCTTCGCCTTCGGCTTCTATGGCGCCCAGCTCCCAGTCCATCGCCCGCACCAGCCCGTGGGCCGTAGCAGGTTGCTCGCTCACGCGCATCGCCTGCACGCTGGGCGGGTTGCGGTCCAGATTGCCAAACCACGGCCAGCACACCGGTACGCCGGCGCGGATGCTTTTGCCCGTCTTGAACACCGCCTCGTCATTGAGCCAGATCAGTGGCGGTTGCCCGGCCAGTTGATAGCTAAGGATGTGCGCGCCTTGCTGTGCCACCAGTAGTTCGGCCTGACCGTGGCGAATACGCCAGCAATTCAGATCGTCCAGTTTCACTGTTTCAACATTGGGCGTAGGCATGATGCACATCTCGTTCAGGATCAATGACGGCAATGGACCGCAAAACGGCCGCCGGGTTTTACGCTTCCCAGGTTCAACGAGCCCTGGGCGGAACCGAACGGGTACGGCCGCTGCCATCAATGGCGACGAACACAAACACCGCTTCCGTTACTTTGCGCCACTCGCTGGACAATGGATCGTCGCTCCAGACCTCGACCATCATCTGAATCGAGCTGCGACCGATATCCAGTGCCTGGGTATAAAAGGATAGCTGAGCGCCCACGGCGACAGGGACCAGGAAGGCCATGCGATCAATGGCGACCGTGGCCACGCGACCACCGGCCACTTTGCTGGCCATTGCCGTGCCGGCCAGGTCCATCTGTGATACCAGCCAGCCGCCGAAAATATCGCCAAAGCCGTTGGTTTCACGAGGAAGTGCGGTGATTTGCAGGGCCAGGTCGCCTTGCGGAATCGGATCTTCTTGTTCGAGTTCTATCATGCCGGGGGTGCCTCTGACCCGTGACTCTTCGTTGGTACTTCAGGTGAATAGCCGTCTCCAGGAAAAACGATTCAGCCCCGAACATACTACGTTCGTCACGTTTTCCATAAGGCGAACTAGGGGGAAACTCTGCGAAATCGGCTGGTAGAGCCAGCAGCGTCTTCGCACAGCAACCCCTTCCGAGGTATTACAGACTGCGAGTATATCGAGCGGTAGACCGCGCGACGACCGTCCGGTTCTCATTTTGACCGTCAAATACGCGCTTCCATGTGCTTTTTCGAACAATTTGCTATCGTGCCAAACCTGCCCAAGCCCCTGCCAGCGTTGTTGGGGTTGCAGATCTGACTATAAGAAGAGAAGCCCTTGCCATGATCACAGCGCCATCGAGCATAGCGACACCCGCGCAACCCGCACGTCCCTTGACCCGCAACGATTACAAGACTCTGTCGCTTTCCGCCCTGGGCGGTGCGCTGGAGTTTTACGACTTCATTATCTTCGTGTTTTTCGCCACGGTCGTCGGGAAGCTGTTCTTTCCGGCGGACATGCCCGAGTGGCTGCGCTTGATGCAGACCTTCGGCATTTTTGCTGCCGGTTACCTGGCGCGCCCATTGGGCGGCATCGTCATGGCGCACTTCGGCGACCTGTTGGGGCGCAAGAAAATGTTCACGTTGAGCATTTTCATGATGGCCGTTCCGACCTTGATCATGGGCCTGCTGCCCACGTACGCGCAGATTGGCATGTGGGCCCCCATCCTGCTGTTGCTGATGCGGGTGATTCAGGGCGCCGCCATTGGTGGTGAAGTGCCGGGTGCCTGGGTATTCGTTTCCGAACACGTGCCCGGGCGGCACATCGGTTACGCCTGCGGCACGCTGACGTCGGGCCTCACGGCGGGCATCCTGCTGGGCTCACTGGTCGCCACGGCGATCAACAGCATTTATACCCCGGAGCAGGTGTCCGATTACGCCTGGCGGATCCCGTTCCTGTTGGGCGGTGTATTTGGCCTGTTTTCGGTCTACCTGCGCCGCTGGCTGCACGAAACCCCGGTGTTCGCCGAGCTGCAACTGCGCAAGGCGCTGGCCGAAGAGGTACCGTTGCGTGCGGTGCTGCGCGACCATCGCGGCGCTATCGCCATCTCGATGCTGCTGACCTGGCTGCTGTCGGCGGGGATCATCGTGGTCATTCTGATGACGCCCACGGTGCTGCAGACGGTCTACCATTTCCCGGCGACCACGGCGCTGCAGGCCAACAGCCTGGCGATCGTATTCCTGAGCCTGGGCTGCGTGGCGTCTGGTGCGCTGGCTGACCGTTTCGGTGCCGGTCGGGTATTCGTGTTCGGTAGCGGCTTGCTGCTGTTGAGCTCGTGGACCTTCTACCACAGCCTGTTCAACCACCCTGACTGGCTGTTCCCGATGTACTCCCTGACCGGACTGCTGGTCGGCACCATCGGTGCCGTGCCCTATGTCATGGTCAAGGCATTCCCGGCGGTGGTGCGCTTCAGCGGCCTGTCGTTCTCCTACAACCTGGCCTATGCGATCTTCGGTGGCCTGACCCCGATGGTCGTTACCTTGCTGCTCAAGGAGAGCCCGATGGGGCCTGCCTACTATGTCGCGATCATCTGCGGCGTGGGGATCGTGGTGGGGGGCTATCTCTGGAGGAAAGGGCGATAACGATAAGCAGTCAGTTGCTAAGGCTTGCGCCAGTGCGAAAGCCTTGCATCACATTCACCTGACGGTAAGCGCGCTCCGCGCTCAATCATGTTGTCCAAAGCTTGCGCAGCATGTGCCGGTAGAATGACTTCATGTTCGACCATCAGGTCGAGTAACCAGAGGGCGCCATACACTTGTACCCCATCTCGCTGAGCCTGGCGTCTGAGTTTGCCATCGCCGGTCAACAATGGTCGGCCAGTTTCCTGCGCTTGTTGTGTTCGACTTTGAGGCTGAACAGTTTGGCGACTCCGGACCCATCAAAGGACTCAATAATCAAACCATGAGCGAGCAATTCGTCATGGGGGAAATCTTCGAGCTCATGCAGTACGAAATCCGTACAGCATAGAGAGAACGGCAGTTTGAACATCTGCTCCAATAGTCCAGCATTTCTGAAATCGATCCAGATATTCGTATCGCTGATGTAGACCAGAGTCATGCACTCTCCAGTGAGCCCAGGAAGTTTGGATCAAGTGTGCTCACTGGTTTGCGTAAAAGTTCCGCTGCGCGGGATTTAGTGATCAACCCTTCCGCCAGTCCCCAGAACACTAACGACTCGAAACGCTGCGGTGGCTTGCAGGGCATCGGCTCGGGCTCAACCTTCCGCCAGCCATTTGCACTGAATTGAATACTGAGGGATTTGTAACCGCCGTCGCTGAGCAGATTCAGGTCCTTGAGTCGGCGCAGCGCAGCGTGCATAGAAATCCCATACTGGCGTTTAGCGATGAGCAGTTCGCGGGGATGAACCCGTGAGCGAGGGTGGCTACCGAAATCGCTGGTGACCCCTTTGGCTGGGTAGAGGAAGGCTCCCGCGAAACGATGGCAGCAGTTTTCCTTGTCCCGTTCGGACATGGCTTCAGGCAACTTCATGACCCAATGGCCGAGCTCATGAGCCGCTGTGAAGCGGATACGTTCACCTGGACGCTCGGCATTCAGCGCGATCAAGACATGGCGCCCATCACTGGTGGCGGCGCAGGCCCCGTCGAAGTCATCCGGCCCCATGAGCATCGCTACCTTGATGCTGTGCTCTTCCAGTTGTTCGGTCAGGTTGGAAATCGGATCGCTACCAATTCCCCAAAACTCACGTAATGCCTCGGCGGCATGTTCGGCTTCATCTATAGAGGAGACCGGTAGCATTTGCGCCGGGGTGGCCGGAGTCTGAATGTCCACTAGGTCGAAGCAATCCTCCAAAGCGATATAGCGCTCGAGATGTTCGCGAATCTGCTCTTCAACCTGAACCTGACGGTATTTGGGCATTTTCGCCAGTTTGCGAAACTCCAATGGTGCGAGCGGTACAGCGTCCGCACGGAAGAAGTACTCAGGATTCACCTGCAGTACCTTGGCCATTTGCAGCAACCGGGCGGAATTAGGGGTGCTTAACCCTTTCTCGTACTTGCTCAAACCTTGCTTGGTAATGTCACCAAGCTGGAGCGCCAGAGCGTCAAGGGACAGACCCCGCAGTAGGCGAGCACGGTGAATTCGGTCGTTGATCATGAGTTCCTCTCGTGGTTGACAAGAATATATTTTATGATTGATTTGTCAACCGCGCTACAAGGTATTGGTGTTTCTGCTTTTCGAGTGCTGGCCTTTCATCTAATTGTCATATTCAAGTCATAGAGTGTTCACACGGCCTGCCGATAC
Organism: Pseudomonas sp. Irchel s3b6; assembly: GCF_900187415.1. Classification (NCBI taxonomy): domain Bacteria; kingdom Pseudomonadati; phylum Pseudomonadota; class Gammaproteobacteria; order Pseudomonadales; family Pseudomonadaceae; genus Pseudomonas; species Pseudomonas sp. Irchel s3b6. The sequence continues at coordinate 101,636 of NZ_FYDM01000010.1, forward strand.
TTGGCCCCGACTTAACACACCCTATTACCAGGAGTAAGGCATGAAACTGAAGCGTTTGATGGCGGCAATGACCTTTGTCGCTGCTGGCGTTGCGACTGCCAACGCAGTTGCCGCTGTTGATCCTGCGATCCCGAGCTACACCAAGACCACTGGTGTGTCGGGCAACCTGTCCAGCGTCGGCTCCGATACCCTGGCCAACCTCATGACCCTGTGGGCTGAGCACTACAAAAAAGAATACCCGAACGTAAACATCCAGATTCAGGCAGCCGGTTCCTCCACCGCGCCACCCGCGCTGACTGAAGGCACCGCTAACCTGGGCCCGATGAGCCGTAAAATGAAGGACAACGAGCTGCAGGCCTTCGAAACCAAGTACGGCTACAAGCCGACCGCCATTCCGGTTGCCGTGGATGCCCTGGCCGTGTTCGTGCACAAGGACAACCCGATCAAGCACATGACCATGGAGCAGGTTGACGCGATCTTCTCTTCGACCCGCCTGTGCGGTAGCAAAACCGACGTCAAGACCTGGGGTGACCTGGGTGTGACCGGCGACTTGGCCAACAAGCCGGTCCAGCTGTTCGGTCGTAACTCGGTTTCCGGCACCTACGGCTACTTCAAGGAAGAAGCCCTGTGCAAAGGCGACTTCAAGCCAAACGTCAACGAACAACCAGGCTCGGCCTCGGTGGTGCAGTCGATCAGCTCTTCGCTGAACGGCGTTGGCTACTCGGGCATCGGTTACAAGACCGCTAGCGTCAAGACCGTCGCCCTGGCCAAGAAAGGCAGCACCGAGTTCGTCGAAGACACCGAAGAAAACGCACTGAACGGCAAGTACCCGCTGTCGCGTTTCCTCTACGTGTACGTCAACAAGGCCCCGAACAAGCCTCTGGCCCCGCTGGAAGCCGAGTTCGTGAAGCTGGTTCTGTCCAAGCAAGGCCAGGAAGTTGTAGTGAAAGACGGCTACATCCCACTGCCAGCCAAAGTCGCCGCCAAGGCACTGGCTGACCTGGGTCTGCAAGAAGGTGGCACTGAAGTCGCAAAAAAGTAAAACCCTGAGTCCGGTTTGATATCTCCGGACTCACGTGAGGGGCGGCAGGAGTCGCCCCTCACACACCTCTAATTCTCTATCCACCGCCAGTACCCGCTGGAGGCGGATTTGTCGCGTCACTGCATTGTCATCTTTCTGTCATACAGGATCGCTAGGGTGTGCGCATGAATGATCTGGCCAATTCCAACATGACTACTAATCCCCCCAAGCGAATTGATTTCAATACGCCTGAGCTGCAACGCAAGCGTCGCATTCGCGCGCTCAAGGATCGCCTGACCCGCTGGTATGTCCTCATCGGCGGCCTTGCCGTGCTCGGCGCAATCACGCTGATCTTTTTCTTCCTTGCCTACGTCGTCGCGCCCCTGTTCCAGGGCGCCGAGCTGACCAGCAAGGACGCGATCACCCCGGCCTGGATGCAAGACGCCGGCAAGCCGCTGATGATCTCCCTCGAAGAACAGAACCAGGTCGCCCTGCGGGTTTCCGACAAGGGCCAGGCATTGTTCTTCGATATCGACAGTGGCGCGGAACTGCGCCGTGTTGACCTGGCGATCCCGGCCGGTGTCAGCGTGACGTCCATTGGCAAGGATCAGCCAGGTCATCCGCTGGTTGCCGTGGGCCTGTCCAACGGTCAGGCGCTGGTGTTCCGCCATACCTATAAGGTCAGCTACCCGGACGGCAAGAAAACCATTTCGCCGGCCATCGAGTATCCGTACGGCGAAACGCCGATCGTGTTGAACGAGCAGGGCGGTGCGCTGGAGCACGTCAGCCTCAACGCTACGGATTCGACCCTGTTGCTTGCCGGCTCTACCGGCGCCCAGTTGCATGTGCTGTCGCTGACCAGCGAAGAGAACATGATGACCGGTGAGGTCACCAACGAGCAGAAGCGCATCGAGCTACCGCAGATGACCGAGCCGGTGAAGAACATCTTCGTCGACCCGCGTCAGCAGTGGCTGTACGTGGTCAACGGGCGTGCCCAGGCCGACGTGTTCAACCTGCGCGACAACAGCCTCAACGGCCGTTACAAACTGCTCGAAAACGGCGAGACCGAGATCACCGCCAGCACTCAGTTGGTGGGCGGCATCTCGCTGATCTTCGGTGACTCCAAAGGTGGCCTGGCCCAGTGGTTCATGGCCCGCGATCCGGATGGCGAACAACGCCTGAAGCAGATCCGCACCTTCCAGATGGGGTCTGCGCCGATCGTTGAAATCACCGCCGAAGAGCGCCGCAAAGGTTTTGTTGCCCTCGATGCGTCCGGCAAGCTCGGCGTATTCCACAGCACCGCCCACCGTACCTTGCTGGTGGACCAGGTGGTCGACGGCCAGGGGCTGTTCGGTCTGTCGCCACGGGCCAACCGTGTGATCGTGGAGCAGGGCGGCAAGCTGCAACCGCTGCTGCTGGACAACCCGCACCCGGAAGTTTCGTGGAGCGCGTTGTGGAATAAGGTCTGGTATGAAAACTACGACGAACCTAAATACGTCTGGCAATCGACCGCCGCCAACACGGACTTCGAACCCAAGCTGAGCTTGTCGCCGCTGACCTTCGGTACCTTGAAGGCTGCGTTCTACGCCATGCTGTTGGCCGCGCCGTTGGCCGTTGCCGCCGCGATCTACACCGCCTACTTCATGGCTCCGGGCATGCGTCGCAAGGTCAAGCCAGTGATCGAGCTGATGGAAGCGATGCCGACGGTGATCCTCGGTTTCTTCGCCGGTCTGTTCTTGGCGCCGTACGTCGAAGGGCACCTGCCGGGGATCTTCAGCCTGCTGTTGCTGATGCCGGTCGGCATCCTGGTGGCCGGGTTCACCTTCAGTCGCCTGCCTGAGTCCCTGCGCTTGAAAGTGCCGGACGGCTGGGAGAGCGCGATCCTGATCCCGGTGATCCTGTTTGTGGGTTGGTTGTCGTTGTACATGAGCCCGTACATGGAAACCTGGTTCTTCGGCGGCGACATGCGCATGTGGATCTCCCATGACCTGGGTATCACCTACGACCAGCGCAACGCCCTGGTGGTTGGCTTGGCCATGGGCTTCGCGGTTATCCCGAACATCTACTCGATCGCTGAAGATGCCGTGTTCAGTGTGCCCCGCGGCCTGACCCTGGGCTCCCTGGCCCTTGGCGCCACGCCGTGGCAGACCATGACTCGCGTGGTAATCCTCACCGCCAGCCCGGGCATCTTCTCGGCACTGATGATCGGCATGGGTCGTGCGGTCGGCGAAACCATGATCGTGTTGATGGCTACCGGTAACACCCCGGTCATGGAAATGAACCTGTTCGAAGGCCTGCGTACCCTGGCTGCCAACGTTGCGGTGGAAATGCCGGAGTCGGAAGTCGGCGGCAGTCACTACCGCGTGCTGTTCCTCTCGGCGCTGGTACTGCTGTTGTTCACCTTCGTCATGAACACCCTCGCGGAGCTGATTCGTCAGCGTCTGCGCAAGAAATACTCGTCGCTTTAAGAAAGGTAGAAGTCTGTGAAACAGAACTCCCTGAAAGGATGGTTCAAGAGCGGCGCCCCGGGCGTCTGGATCAGCGGTGGCGCGGTGGCCATCGCGGTCATCATGACCATTGGCTTGCTGGCAGTGATTGCCGTGCGCGGTCTGGGCCATTTCTGGCCGGCAGACCTGATACAGGCCCAGTACCAGGTGCCGGGCCAGGCCAACCATGTCGTGGTTGGCGAAGTGGTGCAGAAAGAAGAAGTGCCACGCGAGCGCCTGAAAAGCGCTGGCCTGCCGGTACCCGACGAGGGTCCGGAGTTCATGACACGCGAGCTGATCAAGGTTGGCAACCGTGACTTGAATGGCAGTGACTTCACCTGGATCGTCGGCGAGTGGCTGACCAACCAGACCACACCGCGGGAACTGATGGTTATCGAGCGCCGTGAGTGGGGCAATTTCTACGGTTACCTGGTCAACGTCAAACAGGACGGCAAGGTCATCGCCGAAGGCGAGGCAGCATGGCCTGAGCTGCAAGCGCGAATCAAGCGGGTCAGCCAGCTGGCAGCCCAGCTCAAGACCCTGGAAAAAGTCGACATCGGCGCGATCAACGCCGGTCTGGAGCGCGTTCGTCTGCACGGTCGCAAACTGGAGCTCGACGGCAACCTCGATGCTGCTGCACAGGCAGACATGGAGTCTGAGCGTGCTGAACTGAATGCCCGTTATCAGGACATCGAAAAGCGCCTTGGCGAACTGCATGCGCAGGTCAATCGCGACAGCCTCACGGCCCGTGATGCCAATGGCAAGGAACTCGAAATCGAACTCGGCAAGGTGGTTCATGCCTTCCAGCCGAACGCGATGGGGACCTTCACCAAGATCGGCTTCTACTTCAGCAAGGTCTGGGAGTTCCTGAGCGACGATCCGCGTGAAGCCAACACCGAAGGCGGGATCTTCCCGGCGATTTTCGGTACGGTGATGATGACCCTGATCATGGCGATGATCGTTACCCCATTTGGCGTGCTGGCAGCGGTATACCTGCGTGAATACGCCAAGCAGAACACCCTGACCCGGGTGATCCGCATCGCCGTGAACAACCTGGCGGGTGTTCCGGCCATCGTTTACGGGGTCTTCGGCCTGGGCTTCTTCGTCTATGTACTGGGCGGCTCGGTTGACCGGCTGTTCTTCCCGGAAGCCTTGCCGGCGCCGACCTTCGGCACCCCGGGCCTGCTCTGGGCCTCGCTGACCCTGGCGCTGCTGGCGGTGCCGGTGGTGATCGTGGCCACCGAGGAAGGCCTGGCGCGGATCCCTCGCACCGTGCGTGAAGGCTCCCTGGCCTTGGGCGCGACCAAGGCTGAGACCCTGTGGAAAATTGTCCTGCCGATGGCTAGCCCGGCAATGATGACCGGCATGATCCTCGCCGTGGCCCGCGCCGCGGGTGAAGTGGCGCCGCTGATGCTGGTGGGGGTGGTGAAACTGGCACCGTCGCTGCCGCTGGACGGCAACTACCCGTACCTGCACCTGGATCAGAAGATCATGCACCTGGGCTTCCACATTTATGACGTCGGCTTCCAGAGCCCGAACGTCGAAGCCGCGCGACCGCTGGTGTACGCCACGGCGCTGCTGCTGGTGCTGGTGATTGCCACCCTGAACCTGTCGGCAGTGTGGATTCGTAACCACCTGCGCGAAAAGTACAAAGCGCTGGATAGCTGATAGCCCCTGTAGGAGCGAGCTTGCCCCGGGCGGCGCTCCGACGATGGTCGTCCAGGCACAGAAATTGTGTCGGTTGTTCCATCTTCGCGAGCAAGCTCGCTCCTACGGAAGAATGATGTAACCGCAAGCTTGAGCTTGCGGCTCACTGAACCGAATTTGTTAGCACAGGGAGCCTCCCATGCAGCACGAAGCACATACCCACGGCATCAACATGTCGGCCCTGGGTCGCGACAAACAGAGCCTGAACCTCGAGCAGGAAACCGTGGCCATCGAAGTGCCGGGCCTGAGCCTGTACTACGGCGACAAACAAGCGTTGTTCGATGTCAGCATGAATATTCCCAAGCAGCGCGTGACCGCTTTCATCGGTCCGTCCGGCTGCGGAAAATCCACGCTGCTGCGTACCTTCAATCGCATGAACGACCTGGTGGACGGTTGCCGCGTAGAAGGCGAGATCAACCTGTACGGCAACAACATCTACCGCAAGGGCGAAGACGTGGCTGAGCTGCGTCGTCGTGTCGGCATGGTGTTCCAGAAGCCGAACCCGTTCCCGAAAACCATCTACGAAAACGTGGTCTACGGCCTGCGTATCCAGGGCATCAACAAAAAGCGTGTGCTCGACGAAGCGGTCGAGTGGGCGTTGAAAGGTGCGGCCCTGTGGGACGAGGTCAAGGACCGTCTGCATGAGTCGGCACTGGGCCTGTCCGGTGGCCAGCAGCAACGTCTGGTGATTGCCCGCACCATTGCCGTGGAGCCGGAAGTGCTGTTGCTCGACGAACCGTGCTCGGCACTCGATCCGATCTCGACGCTGAAAGTCGAAGAACTGATCTACGAACTCAAATCCAAGTTCACCATCGTCATCGTGACCCACAACATGCAGCAAGCCGCCCGGGTTTCCGATTACACGGCGTTCATGTACATGGGCAAGCTGGTGGAGTTCGGCGACACCGACACCCTGTTTACCAATCCGTCGAAGAAGCAGACCGAAGACTACATCACCGGTCGGTATGGTTAGCAGCAGCTGCAAGCCGCAAGCTTCAAGCGGCAAGTAAGAGCGGTTCGAGTACGACACAAAACAGCTTGCAGCTTGTAGCTTGCAGCTCACAGCTATCGCGGAGCAGAAGATGATTTCGAAGGAAGGCCTTACCCACCACATCTCCCAGCAGTTCAACGCCGAGCTCGAAGAGGTGCGCAGTCACCTGTTGGCCATGGGCGGGCTGGTCGAGAAACAGGTCAACGACGCGGTGACCGCGCTGATCGAGGCCGATTCGGGCCTGGCCCAGCAAGTGCGCGAGATCGATGACCAGATCAACCAGATGGAACGCAACATCGACGAAGAATGCCTGCGCATTCTGGCCCGTCGTCAGCCGGCGGCGTCCGACTTGCGCTTGATCATCAGCATCTCCAAGTCGGTGATCGACCTGGAGCGCATCGGCGACGAAGCCACCAAGATCGCCCGCCGCGCCATTCAGTTGTGCGAAGAAGGCGAGGCGCCACGGGGTTACGTCGAAGTGCGCCACATCGGTGACCAGGTGCGCAACATGGTGCGTGATGCACTGGATGCCTTCGCTCGATTCGACGCCGACCTGGCGTTGTCCGTGGCCCAGTACGACAAGATCATTGACCGTGAATACAAGACGGCGCTGCGTGAGCTGGCGACCTATATGATGGAAGACCCTCGCTCTATCTCGCGGGTGTTGAACATCATCTGGGTCCTGCGTTCGCTGGAGCGTATCGGCGACCACGCGCGCAACATCTCTGAGCTGGTGATTTACCTGGTGCGCGGCACGGATGTGCGTCACATGGGCCTCAAGCGCATGAAAGAAGAAGTTGAAGGCACCAGCGGTGAAACAGCTAATGTTCCGGGCGAAGCTGACGATAAGTAAGATTGCCCACGTAAAGCGCCCGGCCTTTTGGCCGGGCGTTTTTGTTTGGGCCTTTGGATTTCAAAGCACCCGCGAACGAAAAAGTCCCGGCGTGACTGAAGAGTTTTGGCGAAGTGCCATCAGCCAGGCGTTATGCTGGTCGGGATTATAAAAGGGGTGTTCGATGAGTAAGGTCAGTGTGTTGGTCGTGGACGATGCTGCGTTCATTCGTGACCTGATGAAAAAGTGCCTGCGTAACTACTTCCCGGGCATACGCATCGAAGACGCGGTCAACGGCAAAAAGGCCCAGGCCTTGCTGGCACGCGAAACCTTTGATCTGGTGCTGTGCGACTGGGAAATGCCGGAAATGTCCGGCCTTGAGTTGCTGACCTGGTGCCGTGAGCAGGACGCACTCAAGGCCATGCCGTTCGTAATGGTCACCAGCCGCGGCGACAAGGAGAACGTGGTCCAGGCGATCCAGGCGGGTGTCTCGGGTTATGTGAGCAAGCCGTTCACCAACGAACAATTGCTGACCAAGGTCAAGCAGGCCCTGAACAAGGTCGGCAAGCTTGACGCCTTGATGAACGGTACGCCGCCCAAGATGACGTCGGCGTTCGGCAACGATTCCCTCAATGCCCTGACTGGCGGCAAGGCAGCAGTGTCTACCACGGCGGCTCCGGCACCCAATGCCTACCTGCAAAACACGGCCGCGCCAGTCACGGCTGCAGCGCCGGCCAAGGGTTTGCTCAACAGCCCTGCGGTCAAAGCAGCGCCATCGGTTGCTGGTGGGCGTGGTCAGGGTCAGTTGCGCCTGCCAAGCGGCATACAGCAATGCGTGATCAAGGCCTTGAGCATCAAGGAAGCGCTGCTGGTGGTGAAACGCACCGACACTTTGCCGCAAGTGCTCGACAGTGCCGTGCTTGACCTGGAGCAGGGCGACAACGCCGAAGTCGCGCGCTTGAACGGTTACCTGCACGCTATCGTCGCTCACGAGCCGAAACCTGACAGCGAGTGGCTGCAACTGACCTTTCGCTTCGTCGACCAGGACGCGCAAAAACTCGACTATATCTCCCGCCTGATCGCCCGGGGCACAGCGCAGAAGCACTTCGTACCGGGTGCATAATTTTTAAAGCCGATCGTTCCACGCTCCCGCGTGGGAATGCCTCTCTGGACGCTTCGCGTCCGTTTCAAGCTGGGGCGCAGAGCGTCCCTGGCTGCATGCCCGCCCAGAGCGTGCTAACGATCATTTGAAACATCTGCCCGCTACGCGGGTCAGTTCTGGCTGCTAGGCTCCTTTCCAGGCCTTCCTCGACAGAACTTTGCCCATGCTCGCGCGATTGCTGGTTCTTTGTGTCCTGTTCATTGCCTCCACCTCGGCCGTGGCGGTGACTATTTACAAGTCCAAGGATGCCTATGGCGTGGTGTCCTACAGCGATCGACCCTCCCGTGGCGCCAAGGTGTTTGTGTTCCGCGACCGGATGGACGAACGCCTCGAGCGTCAGGTCCATCTCTCGGTAAAGAAACACAAGGGCACCCACAGTCTGTTTGTGCGCAATGACCTGTATGCGCCGGTAGAGGTCGAGCTGAGTGTGCGCGGGCTGAACAATGTCAGGGGCGCGCCAGCGAAGCCGATCCGCCGGGTAGTGCCAGCGCGCAGCAATACGCGCCTGGTGCAGCTCACGGCGATCCGTGCCGGCAAGCCGCTGACCTATATCCCCAAGCTCAAATATTCCCTGGGCGACCCCTCAGGTACCACGCTGGCCTATCGGTATCCACTGCCGTGGCGGGGTGGGCCGTTTCGCCTGAGTCAGGGCGCCAATGGCCGATACAGTCACTATGGGCCCAAAAATCGCTATGCCATGGACATCGCCATGCCCGAGGGCACACCGATCATTGCTGCGCGCGGTGGCATCGTGGTGAAAACCGAGAACCGTCAGAGTGGGCGCGGTACCAACCCCTCGGGCAACTTTGTGCGAGTGCTGCACGACGACGGAACCATGGGGGTTTACCTGCACCTCAAGCGTGGTTCGGTCCGGGTGCGGGAAGGCCAGCGGGTAAGGGTGGGCAGCGCATTGGCGCTGTCGGGCAATACCGGCAACAGCAGCGGGCCCCATCTGCATTTCGTGGTGCAGCGCAATACCGGGCTGGGGCTGGTGTCGATTCCGTATCAGTTCAGCCAGCCGGTGGGCAGCCTGCCGAACTTTGCGCTCGGCAGGCAGTAGTCCATTCACCACAGAAACCTGATTGTGATTGGTCCCGGGCTCAGTCGAGCATCAGTACCTTGGCCAGGACAATTTTCGGACCTTTCATCTTTTTGATGATGATCCGCAGGCCTTCGACTTCCAGGACTTCTTCCTCTTCCGGCACGCGCTTGAGGCTTTCGTAGACCAGCCCGGCAAGGGTTTCGGCTTCGACGTGATCCAGATCGATACCCAGCAACCGTTCGACCTTGAACAGCGGGGTGTCACCGCGTACCAGCAGTTTGCCCGGCTGGTAAGCCAGGATGCCGCGCTCGGCTTTGCGATGTTCGTCCTGGATGTCGCCTACCAGCACTTCCAGCACGTCCTCCATGGTCAGGTAGCCGATGATATTGCCGTCGGCTTCCTCCACCACGGCGAAGTGCGAGCCGCCCTTGCGGAACTGTTCCAGCAGTTGCGACAGCGGCATGTGCCGCGATACGCGCTCCAGCGGGCGGGTCAGTTCCGCCAGGTTGAACGATTCTGGAATGTGGTCCAGGGCCGCCAGTTCCAGCAGCAGGTCCTTGATGTGTAGCAGGCCGACGAACTCCTGGCGTTCGCTGTCGTACACCGGGTAGCGGCTGAATTTATGACGGCGGAACAGCGCCAGGATTTCCTTCAGCGGTGCGTTGAACTCCAGTGTGACCAGGTCTTCCCGGGAGTTGGCCCAGTCGACCACTTCCAGCTCGCCCATTTCCACGGCCGAGGCGAGTACACGCATGCCTTGGTCGCTCGGGTCCTGGCCACGGCTGGAGTGCAGGATCAGTTTCAGTTCTTCACGGCTGTAATGGTGCTCGTGGTGCGGGCCGGGTTCACCTTGGCCTGCGATGCGCAAAATGGTGTTGGCGCTGGCGTTGAGCAAGTAGATGGCCGGGTACATGGCCCAGTAGAACAGGTACAGCGGCACCGCTGTCCACAGCGACAGCAGCTCGGGCTTGCGGATGGCCCAGGATTTCGGGGCCAATTCACCCACCACGATGTGCAGGTACGAAATGATGAAGAAGGCGGTAAAGAACGACACGCCCTTGACCACTTCCGGCGAGTCGACGCCGACGGCGCTCAGGACGGGCTCGAGAATGTGGGCAAACGCCGGCTCACCGACCCAGCCCAGTCCCAGAGACGCGAGGGTGATGCCCAGTTGGCAGGCCGAGAGGTAAGCGTCGAGCTGACTGTGCACCGTGCGCAGGATGTGCCCGCGCCAGCCGTTCTTGTCAGCGATGGCCTCGACCCGGGTCGAGCGCAATTTGACCATGGCAAATTCAGCGGCAACGAAGAAGCCGTTGAGCAGAACCAGGATCAGTGCAAAAAGAATCATGCCGAAGTCGGCGAAGAGTGTTGCGAGGGACAAGCCAGGGGAAGGGTCCATGATGGGGTTTTGCGGGTTCCGTATTGTCGAAAAAAAGGGGGATCTACGAGCCTGAAAGGCAGGCCCAAGTCAACCAATGTAGCGGCTGACAGGGGGCTTGCCTAGAGGTAAGTGGGTTGTAGGGCTAGTCGGTCAGGCTGCCGGCGCGCAATTTTGTGACCTGCGCGGGCACGAAATGGCAGGTGAATGTGCTGCCATGACCCGGAACGCTGCTGATCTCCATGCGTGCACGGTGGCGCAACAGAACGTGCTTCACGATCGCCAGGCCAAGCCCGGTGCCGCCCGTATTGGAGTTGCGGCTGGAATCTACGCGGTAGAAGCGTTCGGTCAGGCGCGGCAGGTGTTTGTTGTCGATGCCGATCCCGGAGTCTTGCACGCTCAGGTGCGCGCCGTGCTCATCGCCCCACCAGCGGATGCGGATGTTGCCTTCGGCCGGGGTGTACTTCACGGCGTTGAACACCAGGTTGGAAAACGCGCTGCGCAATTCGGCTTCACTGCCCTTGAGCTGGATGGACGGGTCAGCTTCCAGCGTGATCTTCTGATTGCGCTGCGCGGACAACGCCACCGCGTCGCTCTTGATCGACTGCAGCAGGCCGTCGATGGCGACAGGCTGGTTGTCTGACGGGTAATCGGTGGCTTCAAGTTTGGCCAGCAACAGCAAGTCATTGAGCAAGGTTTGCATGCGCCCGCCTTGCTGCTGCATCTGCTGCAGTGCGCGGGTCCAGCGCGGGTTCACGTCTTCGACGTTGTCGAGCAGGGTCTCCAGATAGCCACTGATCACCGTCAATGGCGTGCGCAGTTCATGGGAAACGTTGGCGATGAAGTCTTTGCGCATTTGCTCCAGCTGATGGATGCGCGTCACGTCGCGTACCAACATCAGGTGCTCATTGTTGCCGTAGCGGGTGATGTACAGCTGAATGCGCACCCGGTCATTGGTCGGTGACGGAATTTCCAGCGGCTCGGCGTAGCTGTCCTGCTCGAAGTATTCCTTGAAGCGCGGGTGGCGCACCAGGTTGGTCACCGGCTGTCCACTGTCCTGTGGTGTCTTGAGGCCGAGCAAGGTTTCGGCGGCGCGGTTCCACCACTCCAGGTTGCCGTCGCTGTCGAGCATGACCACCGCATCTTTGAGCGCTGCGGTGGATTCCTGGACCCGGTCGATCACCGCTTGCAGGCGTCCGCGCACACGCTGATCGCGGCGCTGCAGGTGGTAGATGCTGTCGAATACTTCGCCCCACAGGCCGTAGCCATCGGGCGGCGCCTCGTCAGGCTTGTGCAGTCGCAGCCACTCGTGCAGACGCAACAATTGCTTGAGGGTCCAGGCCAGGTAGATGCCCAGGCCCGCGGCCAGGCTCCAGCCGTAGTAGCCTGTGATCAGGCCGATTACCAGGCAGCCGGTGACCAGCAACAGCATGTGGCGGATCAGGGTGCCATGCCAGTTTTGGTTCACGGAAAATATGCGTCCTTGAATGTGGGGCAGCGACAAGTCTCAAGCAGCAAGCTACAAGCGGCATCCAGCTTTCCGTTTGTAGCTTAACGCTTGCAGCTACCGCTATCAGGCCTTGGTCGAAAAACGATAGCCAGTGCCGCGCACGGTTTGTACCAGATTCTCGTAGGCATCACCCAGGGCTTTGCGTAGGCGACGGATATGCACATCGACGGTGCGCTCTTCGACATACACATTGCCACCCCAGACTTGGTCCAGCAGTTGGCCACGGGTGTAGGCGCGCTCCTGGTGGGTCATGAAAAACTGCAGCAGGCGATATTCGGTCGGGCCCATCTCGGCCGGGCTGCCGTCGATGGTCACGCGGTGGCTGATCGGGTCCAGCAGCAAGCCACCGACTTCAATCGGCGCTTCGCCATCGCTGGGGCCAGTGCGACGCAACACCGCCTTCAGGCGCGCGACCAGTTCGCGTGGTGAAAAGGGTTTGGTGATGTAGTCATCGGCGCCCACTTCCAGGCCCTGGATCTTGTTGTCCTCTTCGCCCTTGGCCGTGAGCATGATGATCGGGATGTCCCCGGTCAGCTCATCGCGCTTGAGGCGTCGGGCCAGTTCGATGCCAGAGGTGCCGGGCAGCATCCAGTCGAGCAGGATCAGGTCGGGCTTGCGGTCGATGATGATGGCATGGGCCTGTTGCGAATTCTCGGCCTCCAGGCAGTCATAACCAGCCATTTCCAACGCAACGGCGATCATTTCGCGAATGGGCGCTTCGTCGTCGACGATCAGAATGCTCCTGCCAACCATGCCTTTCTCCTCTTGTCATTTAACTGTCTTGCGCCGCATTAGATAACGGAATTATTGCAGTCGTGTGACAGTATTTTAGTGCCTCTGCGATTGCCGCGATCCTGAACTACGCTTTAAGTCCGAATCCTGACAACCACAAAGGAAGGTTCCATGACTCATTACGCTCAATCCTTTAAAGCCTTGGCACTGGCAGCCGCATTGGCATTGCCCTCCATGGCCTTCGCCGCCGATCCGGCAATGATGAAAGGCGGCATGATGGTCGATCACAAGGGCATGACGGTGTACACGTTCGACCAGGACGCAGGTGGCAAGTCGATGTGCAGTGGTGAGTGTGCCAAAAACTGGCCGCCGATGATGGCCCCGGCAGATGCCAAGGCGGACGGTAAATGGTCGGTCATCAAGCGTGACGACGGCATGATGCAGTGGGCGTACGACGGCAAGCCGCTGTACACCTTTGTCAAAGACGAAAAACCTGGAGAAATGAAAGGCGACGGTATGAAGAGCGTCTGGCACGTCGTTCACGAGTCGCAGAAGTAACGGCTGCCGGGCTGGTAGCAGCTGGCTGTGCCAGCTGCTACCTACGGCGCACCCGTCAGCGCAGCGCGTAGTCCAGCACGATCCCGACGAAAATCGCCAACCCGGCCCAGTGGTTGTGCAGGAATGCCTGGAAGCACTTGAGACGATCCCTGTCGCGGGTGTACCAGAATTCCCAGGCAAAACACCCGGCCGCCGCCAGCAAGCCGAGGTGGAACCAGCCGCCCAACTCGAATGTCGAGCCGGCCAGCATCAGGCAGGCCAGCGCCAGTAATTGCAGGGTGAGAATGATCACCCGGTCGGCATCGCCAAACAGGATCGCCGTGGATTTCACGCCGATTTTCAGATCGTCATCGCGGTCGGTCATGGCGTAGTAGGTGTCGTAGCCCACCGTCCACAGCAGATTGGCAATCCATAGCAGCCAGGCACTGGCCGGCAGTTCACCGGTTTCGGCGGTGAACGCCATCGGCATGCCCCAGGAAAACGCCGCGCCCAGTACCACTTGCGGGTAATAGGTGTAGCGCTTCATGAACGGGTAGGTGGCGGCCAGGGCCAGGCCACCGAACGACAACCAGACCGTGGGCGCGTTGGTGCACAGCACCAGCAGGAAACTTACGCCCATCAGCAGGGCGAAGAACACCAGCGCTTCCCTGGAGCTGATCCTGCCGGCGGCCAGCGGCCGTTGTGCGGTGCGCTTCACATGGCCGTCGACCTTGCGGTCGGCCCAGTCGTTGATCACGCAGCCGCCGGCGCGGGTCAACACCACGCCGAGGACGAAAATCGCAATGTTGGCCAGCGACGGCGAGCCTTTGCCAGCAATCCACAGCGCCCACAGGGTTGGCCAGAGCAGCAGGTAAATGCCAATCGGCTTGTCCATGCGCGTCAACTGAATGAAGTCCCAGGCGCGCGGGTTCAGGCGATTCAGTGATTTGAGCAGACTCTGGTACATCAGCGATGATCCCCATCCAGATTGACGGCCTGCCACAGCGCCGGCAGGAATACCTCGGCGACCAGCACGCTCAGGCCTCCCCGATCAAAACGCGAACGCCGGCCCCACAGCTCGGGGGTTTGGGCTGCTTTCGGCAGCCATTGCAGTGGGTAGTGACACACCTCGATGGCACGGCGCTGGAACGCCTGGTCGCAAAACAGCAGTTCGCCCAATGAGCGGCTGCCCAGCTCATCCATATTCAACCCGCCATCGCGCAACGAACTGCGTGCCGCGACGCTGCGAGCAAATACCCAGGCCTGGCCGTGGCCGCGCAAATAGACCTCGCGCACCCAGCCATCGCTGCCCTCCGGCAGGTCCAGTGCCGCGCACTCATCGGCGCGCAGTGGCTGCCAGCCTTCGAACAGCGGCGTCACGCTGAAGCCGTCATCCGACAAACGGGTCAGGCGGCGAGTGAGCGAGCCTTCATCGAGCAGCCAGTCGAGGGTTGGGGCATCGGGAAGGGGCGTCAGCTGGCTGTGTGTCAGCCACAACGGAGCAGGGGGCAGGGGGTTTGAGTGCGGCACAGTGAGTCATTATTGGCAGCAAATGAGGCGGTGAGCTTACCATGTTGGTGGCCGGGATTGGCTGGTCTGGCGGGGTTGCGGCGTCGAACGGGCTTGCATCTGCCGGTCTCGATCAGTACAAGACGCCCTGAGCCGGAGGGCGGACCTTTACCTGGCGACCGTCCGGCCTGCAAAAAGCTTGAGAACCTGAGGAAGCAAGTAATGAAGAAGTGGCAATGCGTGGTCTGTGGGCTGATTTACAACGAAGCCGACGGCTGGCCGGATGACGGCATCGCACCGGGTACCCTGTGGCAGGATGTGCCCGAAGACTGGCTGTGCCCGGACTGCGGCGTAGGCAAGATGGATTTCGAAATGATTGAAATCAACTAAGACTCAAGAGGAGTAAGGAATGAACGCACCTGTCGTGATCGTTGGCACTGGGCTGGCTGGCTACAACCTGGCCCGGGAGTTTCGCAAACTGGATGGCGAAACCCCGCTGTTGCTGATTACCGCAGATGACGGCCGCTCCTACTCCAAGCCGATGCTCTCCACCGGCTTTGGCAAGAACAAGGACGCCGATGGCCTGAGCATGGCTGAGCCCGGCGCGATGGCCGAGCAACTCAAGGCCGAGGTGCGGACCCATACGCGCATCAGCGGCATCGACCCGGGCCACAAGCGCCTGTGGATCGGCGAAGAAGCCGTGGCCTATCGCGACCTGATCCTGGCCTGGGGCGCCGAGACCGTGCGAGTGCCGGTGGAAGGGGATGCCCCAGAAGCGATCTTCCCGATCAACGACCTCGAAGACTACGCACGCTTTCGTGCGGCCGCGTCGGGCAAGCGTCGGGTGCTGCTGTTGGGCGCCGGTCTGATCGGTTGTGAGTTTGCCAATGACCTGATCCTCGGCGGCTACGAGGTGCAACTGGTGGCGCCGTGCGAACAAGTCATGCCGACACTGTTGCACCCGGCCGCTGCCGCCGCCGTACAGGCCGGGCTGGAGGGGCTGGGGGCGAAATTCCATCTGGGGCCGGTCCTCAATCGATTGCAGCGCACCGCTGATGGATTCGAAGGGCACTTGTCCGATGGTCAGGTGATCCCGTGTGATGTGGTGGTGTCGGCCATTGGCCTGCGTCCGCGTGTCGACCTGGCGGCCGCTGCCGGGTTGCAGACCAATCGGGGCGTGGTGGTTGATCGCCTCCTGAAAACGTCTCACGCCAACATCTACGCACTGGGCGATTGTGCCGAGGTCGATGGCCTGAATTTACTGTATGTCATGCCCCTGATGAGCTGCGCCCGTGCGCTGGCACAAACCCTGGCCGGTAACCCGACCGCGGTCAGCTACGGTGCCATGCCGATCACAGTGAAAACCCCGGTCTGCCCACTGGTGGTTTCCCCGCCACCACGGGGTTGCGAGGGTGTCTGGACGGTCGAAGGGCAGGGCTCTGACATCAAGGCGTTGTGCCGGGATACCCACGGGAAACTGCTGGGCTACGCCCTGACAGGGTCGGCGGTGATGGACAAATTGGCTCTAAACAAGGAGCTTCCGGCCCTTCTGGCATAAATACTGGTCGTTCTGTCGGAATCACCCCGCTTTTGCCCTTACAAAGGTGGCGCCGAGACTGGCGCGGCCCGTAACCGCGTGCCATCCTCACTCCCGTCTGCCGCAGAGTAGAGCCTGCGGCGCCTTGGGCGCTGTTCCATTCGGGCAGCACGGACATAACAACAAAAAACCGTCAAAGGGGCTTCACTAATGCGTAAACCAGAACTCGCCGCTGCAATTGCTGAAAAAGCAGACCTCACCAAAGAGCAGGCCAACCGCGTTCTCAACGCTGTTCTCGAAGAAATCACCGGCGCTCTGCACCGTAAAGACAGCGTCACCCTGGTGGGCTTCGGTACGTTCCTGCAACGCCACCGCGGTGCCCGCACCGGCAAAAACCCGCAAACCGGTGAGCCAGTCAAAATCAAAGCCAGCAACACCGTTGCCTTCAAGCCAGGAAAATCGCTGAAAGACAGCGTCAATCCGTAAGACACCGGCAACCCGCCTGGCGGGTGAGCAGGATTGAAAAATGGGCACGCCAACCAGGTTGGGTGCCCATTTTTTGTGGCTGAACAACCAGCGGTTTCGGTTATTCGGCCACGAAGATCAGCGTGACTTGGTAGTCATTGTCCGTAAAAACCCCATCATCTTCTCCTAACACTGCACAACAGTGGTGTTCCTGTTTGAAATCGCTACACTGCGCCAGCGTTCATTTTTTCCTGTGGGGCTTGAGCATGAAATTTCGTTTTCTTTTGTGGATGCTGGGTTTGCTGATGGGTAAGGCCAGTCGGACCAATCCGGCATTTCAGCAACAGTTGGGTGACAAGGACCTGGTGTTCCAGTTGCAGACACTCGACGGCAAGGTGGCGCGGCACTTCGTGGTGAAGGATCAGCGCATCACCAGCAAGTCCGGGGTGTATGCCGAGCCTGCTTTTGCCATTGCCTTCAAGGACGCCACCTACGGCTTCGCCACGATGCAGGCCAAGAACAAGCAGTTGGCGTTCATGACCGGCATTCAGGACAAGTCGATCCAGATCAAGGGCAACCCGGCGCTGGTGATGTGGTTCCAGGGGTTGACCAAGTACTTGAAGCCACGCAAGGCCAAGCCCAAGGCGTGAGGTATTTCGGTTAGACCGCAGTGGATTCCTCGCGGGCAAGCGGAGCGCCGCCCGGCCCGCTCCCACGGGATTGCAATGCTGTTCAGTTAAGGGGATGAAACCGCCGTTGTAGGAGCGAGCGCGCTCGCGATGGACTCCAGAGCAACGCGGTTACCCAGAAAACACGCGTTATCGTTGACGTCCATCGCGAGCGCGCTCGCTCCTACCTAAGGTCGGCGTTTGCTTAATTGAACAGCATTGCCCACAGGATTGGGTTTTTCCCTGTGAGCGCGGGCCGTGCGCCACCCCGCTTTCTCGCGAGTGCTTTCAGTGCTGGGAGAACTGCGACGCCAGTTCGCGCAGCAGTACTTCGGCTTCCAGTACTTTGCTGACCACGTCTTCGGCTTTGTCGCGGGTCAGGCCCAGGCGCTCGAGCAGGTCGTCGGGGATGGCGGCGTCCGGACCGGAGCCGACGCCACGGCTGCGCAGCAGGCGCACGGCCAGGCATACCAGATTCGGGTACTCGGCATAGTCGCCGTCGTAGGCTGGGTCGTGCTGGAAGCGCAGGGCGGTGGAGAGCTCTTCGGGCATGTCCCAGTAACGCATCAACCAGGCACCGATCTGTTCACGGCTGATGCCCAGCAGATGCTGTTCGACGTAGCTGTGGCACAGGTGCGGGTTGACCTCCAGGTGCCGGCAGATCAGCGAAAAGTGCGGCGGGAAGACGTGGGCCAGCAACAGGTAGCCAAAATTGTGCAGCAGGCCGGCCAGGTACGTCAGGCCGGTTTCCGGGCGCTGGGCGCGCGGCATGGCGCGGGTCAGGCCTTCGATGACCGCCGCGGTGTAGATTGATTGCTGCCAGTACGGCGTGGTCTGTTGCGGGTGGTCCTTGGGCAGGCTCAGGGTCTTGCCCAGGGCCAGGCCGAGGGCCAGGTTGATCACCAGGTCAAAGCCCAGCACGCGGACGATCGCGTCTTCCACTGAACGAATCTTGCCGGGTGAGGCGTAGTAGGGCGATGCTGCCCAGCTCACCACTTGCGCAGCCAGAGCCGGGTCGGTTTCCACCACGTCGGTGATGTCGTCGATGGTGGCGTTGGGGTCGACCCGCAGCTTGATGATCTTCTGCGCGGTTTCGGCCAGCGGTGGAATCTCGATGGTCGCTTCCAGGCGCTGCTGGATGCGCCGTGCGGTGAAGGCCTGCACGGCCTGGGTGATTTCCTCGCGGTCATCATCTGGGCGGTCGAGGTTCGGGCGGATGCGGCTCAGGGTCTCGCCGAAGTTCGCGGCGCTGGCCTTGGTCAGCATGGTCTTGAAGTCTTCGCTGGTGATCTCCAGCAGCACGCCAGGCTCGCCCGAGTTGATCAGCAGTAAAGGTTGGCGCAGCAGGCTTTCTTCGTACAGGCACGGTGAGCTGGTCAGTGCTGGCAAGCCTGGCAGAAGGCTCAGGTTGTGTTTGCCGAGCATGCGCTCCAGGCGTTCGACCGGTACGGCAGTGAGCCGGCGTCCGGTGAGTTCGGCCAGGCGGTTGAGGTCCAGCAACTGGCTTTGAGGGAACAGCACCATGAGGGCGCCGATGGCGTCATCGAGCAACACCGCTTGAACCTTGCGCTCGGCGTTGAGGCCCGGGCGATCGAGGACTTCGGTATAGCTGATGTCGAGTTTGCCAAGCAGCAGCCGGATAACAGACGGGGCGTGCGGGGTTTCCGTAGCGAGAGCGACTTCAGTCATGGTCTGTATCCGTTTTTCCTACAATTTCAAGAGTATAACCAGCTTGGTCAGGCCATTGGTTCTTTAACTGAGCGGTGCGTCACACTTGGCCGTATTGCTGGCCATGGCGCAACCAGCGGTCGAGCAGGGGGCTGACGTGGTGCGGCCAGCGCTCCAGCAGCGCTTGTGCGGCATCACGCACGGCCGGCAGCAGGTCGGCGTCGCGCATCAGGTCGGCGACCTTGAATTGCAGCAGGCCGGTTTGCCGGGTGCCGAGCATTTCACCGGGGCCGCGCAGTTCGAGGTCTTTCTCGGCGATGACGAAACCGTCGTTGGTCTCACGCATGATCCCCAGGCGCTGCCGGCCGATTTGTGACAGCGGCGGATGGTAGAGCAGCACACAGTGACTGGCGGCACTGCCCCGGCCAACCCGGCCGCGCAACTGGTGCAGTTGGGCAAGCCCCAGGCGCTCGGGGTTTTCGATAATCATCAAGCTGGCGTTGGGTACGTCGACACCGACTTCGATCACGGTGGTCGCCACCAGCAGTTGCAAGGCGCCAACCTTGAATTCGGCCATGACGGCAGCCTTCTCGGCGGGTTTCATGCGGCCATGGATCAGGCCGACCTTCAGCCCTTCGAGGGCGCTGGTGAGGTCCTCGAAGGTGGTCTCGGCGGCCTGGCAGGTCAACTCTTCAGACTCTTCAATCAGCGTACACACCCAATAGGCCTGGCGGCCCTCGGCGCAGGCACTGCGAACCCGTTCGATGACCTCGACACGACGAGTGTCGGTGACCAGCACAGTGTTGACCGGGGTACGGCCGGGCGGCAGTTCGTCGAGGATCGAAGTGTCGAGGTCGGCGTAGGCACTCATTGCCAGGGTCCGCGGAATCGGCGTGGCGGTCATGATCAACTGGTGGGGGCACATCCGTCCGCCAACGCCTTTCTGCCGCAGGGCCAGGCGCTGCTGAACACCAAAGCGGTGCTGCTCGTCGATGATGACCAGGGCGAGGTTCTTGAACTGCACTTCGTCCTGGAACAGCGCGTGGGTGCCGACCACCATTGGCGTGCCATTGGCGATTTGCTCCAGCGCCGCGACCCGATGCTTGCCCTTGAGCTTGCCGGCCAGCCAGGCGACTTCCAGGCCCAGCGGTTCGAGCCAGCGCTTGAAGGTGATGAAGTGTTGTTCGGCGAGGATCTCGGTGGGCGCCATCAAGGCCACCTGGTAACCGGCCTCCAGCGCCTGCAGGGCGGCGAGGGCGGCAACCACGGTCTTGCCGGCGCCGACGTCGCCCTGGATCAGCCGCAGCATGGGTTCGTGCTGGCTCAGGTCGTAGGCAATTTCATTGCCCACCCGTTGCTGCGCGCCAGTCGGCGCAAAGCCCAGGTTGGCCAGGTACCGAGCCGGCAGCCGGGTGGCCTTGGGCATGGCCGGTGCCCGCAACGCGCGCATGCTTTCGCGCAGGCGTTGTTGCGACAGTTGGTGGGTCAGCAATTCTTCGAAGGCCAGGCGATGCTGCGCCCAGTGATGACCGAGAGCGAGTTCATCGACGTCAGCATCGGCCGGGGGGTGATGCAGGTAGTGGATCGCATCGGCCAGCGGCGCCAGTTGGTAGTCCCTTGCCAGTTCGGCGGGCAACCAGTCAGGCAGGCTGCTGGGGCCGAGCAGGGTCAGGGTTTGCTGGCACAGTTGGCGCAAGCGTTGTTGGGTCAGGCCTTCGGTGAGCGGGTAGACCGGGGTCAGGGTTTCATCGACGGGCGGTGGTTCGTCGCCGGTGATGGCGCGGTATTCCGGGTGGTAGATCTCAAGCCCCGAAGCGCCGGGCCGGGCTTCGCCATAGCAGCGCACGCGGGTGCCACGTTTCAGGCCTTCCTTTTGTGCGTTGCTGAAGTGATAGAAGCGCAGGCTCAGGCCCCCGGTGCCGTCCTGCAAGCGCACTACCAGGCTGCGCCGCCGGCCCATGACCACGTCGGCACCGCTGACGGTGCCTTCGATCACGGCGTCCTGTCCCGGGCGCAAGTGGCCAATAGGGACCACGCGGGTGCGGTCCTGGTAGCGCAGCGGCAGATGGAACAGGACGTCCTGCAGGTTCTCCAGGCCGACCTTGGCCAGCTTTTCGGCCATGGCCTCGCCGACACCCTTGAGTGCCGTGACCGACACGTGCGACAACTCAGTCATGGCTGAAGCTTAACCTGCGACCGCTGTCGGCTTGGCCACCGAACAGAGACGGATCGAGTCAGCGAGGATTTCAATTGCTTTCGGGCGTGGGAAGCTGGCGCGCCAGGCGATGGCCACGGTGCGGAACGGTACCGGTGGCGTCAATGGGCGCACTTCGATCACGCCGGGGGCGTAGTGGTGGCTGTCGACCGCCGAGAGCGGCAGGATCGAGATGCCCAGGCCCGAGGCGACCATGTGCCGAATGGTTTCCAGCGAGCTGGACTCGACCGTGGTGTGCTTGGCGCCGTCGTTACCCTTGGCCAGGGTCGGGCACGCTTCGAGTACCTGATCGCGGAAGCAGTGGCCTTCGCCCAGCAGCAACAGGCTCTTGTCGTTGAGCAGGCTGGCGTCGATGGTGTCTTTCTGGGTCCACGGGTGCTGGGCCGGCATCAGGACGTAGAACGGCTCGTCGTAGAGTTGCAGGGTCAGCACGTCGGCTTCGTTGAACGGCAGGGCAATGATGATGGCATCCAGCTCGCCGTTACGCAGTTTGTCGCGCAGCACGTGGGTGAAGTTTTCTTCGATGTACAACGGCATCTGCGGGGCGACCCGGTGCAGTTGGGGGATCAGGTGCGGGAACAGGTACGGGCCGACGGTATAGATGGCGCCGACTTTCAGCGGGGCGGTCAGCTGGTTTTTACCGGCCTGGGCCAGTTCACGGATGCCTTGGGCCTGCTCCAGCACCTTTTGCGCCTGGGCGACGATGCCTTCACCGACGGGGGTCAGGCGCACCGCGCTTTTGCTGCGCTCGAAAATCAGCACACCGAGTTCGTCTTCAAGCTTTTTCACGCCCACCGACAGGGTCGGCTGGCTGACGTGGCAACGCTCGGCCGCATGACCGAAATGCTGCTCTTGGGCGAGGGTAACGATGTAGCGTAATTCTGTGAGGGTCATAGCGGGCGTCCATGAAGTTGCGAGCCAAGCATACCGGCTGCAATCGATAGGCGCACGTTATCAGACAGAGTGTGTTGAGTGACACTGGGCAATGCATGTTTGCCGTTGCCAGATATGCCAAAGGCACCTTTCGGTGCCTTTGGCGGTGTGTGGCGAAGGTTTTGCGTACCCCGTCAGCGCCGGCGTTTCTCCAGCGAGTACACAAAGGGTGCAACAATTTCGATCGAGCCGTTTTTCAGCATCTCGGCGGGCGGCTTGGGCAGTGGCTGGGCGCGGCGGATCATTTCCAGGGTGGCCCGGTCCAGATCGGCATTGCCGGAACGTCCTACCAGTTCGAAGGACAGTACCTTGCCTTCAGCGTCGACCACGAAGCGCAGGCGGTTCAGGCCTTCCTTGCCCCGTGCCTGTGCGCCTGCCGGGTACTTCTTGTACTTCTGCAGGTGCGCCAGCAGCGTGCCTTCCCAGCTGGCCTTGGCCGCAGTCTGCGCCGCCGACGGGCCGGGTGCCGGTTGTGCGGATTTTGTCGCGGGGGTGTTGGTTGGCGGTGCGTCGGAAGGTTTCTCCTCGGCGGGCTTGTCCTTCGGTGGCTCCGGCTTTTTCTCCACGGGCTTGGGTGGCTGAGGCTTGGGCTTGGGTTTGACCGGCTTGGGCACCGAGATCGTCGGTTTGGGCGCCTCGGCGAGTTTGGGCAGCGGCAACTCTTCCTCCGGTGTCGGAGGTTGTGGCGGCGTTACGACCTTGGGGGGCGCGGGAGGCGGTGGTGCCGGAAGCGGCGCCAACTCGACCAGCATCGCCATCGGCGGCAGCGCGACAGGGGGGGAGGACGTCCAGTTGAGCGCGAGAATAACCGCGACCGCATGGACGCCCAGCACCACCGCCAGGCTACCGCTGTAACGCGTCAGCTTTTGGCGCGTCGTGATCATTTCTTGGCTGCCGTCTCAAGACCGACCAGACCGACTTTCAGGTAGCCGGCTGCGCGCAGGGTATCCATCACGTGCATCAGATCGCCATAGTCCACGCCTTTATCGGCCTGGAAGAAGATGGTCGTGTCTTTCTTGCCCTGGGTGCGCGCATCGAGGATCGCGCCAAGGGTTTCGGTTTTGACTTCGTCTTCACCCAGGTACAGGCGCTGATCGGCCTTGACGCTGAGGAACACCGGTTTTTCTGGTCGCGGTGCCGGCTTGGCGGTCGAGGCAGGCAGGTCAACCTTGATGTCCACAGTGGCCAGGGGGGCTGCCACCATGAAGATGATCAGCAGCACCAGCATCACGTCGATGAACGGCGTGACGTTGATTTCGTGGTTCTCGACGAGGTCGTCGTCCGCCCCTTCCTTTAAATGCAAGCCCATGGCCGATTACCCTACTTTGACCATGTGCGGTTGCGTGGAGCGCTCGCCTGGCTGGTGATCAAGGTCGCGGCTGACCAGCAGCAGCACTTCAGCCGACGCGTCGGAGACCTGGGCCTTGTAGCCGGCAATTGAGCGGGCGAAGACGTTGTAGATGACCACGGCAGGAATCGCAGCCACCAGGCCCAGTGCCGTTGCCAGCAGGGCTTCGGCGATGCCGGGTGCGACCACGGCGAGGTTGGTGGTCTGGGTCTTGGCGATGCCGATGAAGCTGTTCATGATGCCCCACACGGTGCCGAACAGGCCGACGAAGGGGGCGGTGGAGCCAATGGTGGCCAGCACGCCGGTGCCGCTGCTCATGTTGCGACCGCAAGCGGCGACCAGGCGCTCAAGACGGAAGCTGACGCGCTCCTTGATGCCTTCTTTTTCGCGGCTGTTGACCGACAGGCGCATCTCTTCGAGGGCGTCATGGACCAGCAGGTTGGCCAGCGTGCCTTCCTTGCCGGCTGTCATGCTGGCTTCTTTAAGGGTGGTGGCTTTCTTCAGCTGGGCGATTTCACCGCGCAGACGACGCTTGGCGCCCATCAGCTCAAAGCCTTTGGCAATCCAGATGGTCCAGGTGATGATCGAGGCGATGGCCAGCCCAATCATCACGAGCTTCACGATGATATCGGCATTCTGGTACATGCCCCACGGCGACAGGTCATGGGCCATGCCCAGCGTGTTGTCGGATTCCAGTACTTCAGGGCCGTCAATCTCGGTGCCTTCGGCCGCCAGGGATGGGGCCGCTGCGACAGGTGTCACGGCCGTGGCACCGTGGGCTGCATCAACGGCTGGCGCAGGTGCTGCAGCGGCGACCGGTGCAGGGGTGGTCGGCTCATCGGCGAAAGCCGCGGACGGGGCCAGCAGCAGGCTGAACACCAGTGCAGCTGCAGTGCTGAAGGCGCGCGCTGGACGAGTGGGCTTGGTTGGCGAAGCGGATTGTGGATTGCGTGTCATGCTGGCCGGACCTGAGAGAGAAAGAGGATTGATGTCCTTCCAGGCCTCGTGGGCCGAGAACAAAAGTGGCGGGCATTATTGCAAGTAATTCTTGTTAACAGAAGTAATGGAGTCTCTTTTTTTCTTCCACTGCTAGCCGGTCGTCTATTGCCGGGGCTAGTCTGTACCTTTCTGATGAGGGATTTTTAATGTCTGGGCCTTCTGTGGTGATTGCCGGTTGCGGTGATGTCGGTGGCCGCCTGGCCACTCGATTGCTGTCCTTGGGCTGGGAGGTTCATGGCTTGCGGCGTGACATCTCGCGCCTGCCCGAGGGCGTTATTGGCATTGCCGGTGACCTGTTCAATGAAGACTGCCCGGCGACCTGGCCTGTCGGTGCGGTGGATTACCTGGTGTATTGCGCGGCGGCCACCGATCACGATGAGGCCGGTTACCGCGCGGCTTATATTCAGGGCTTGCAGCATGTACTGGGTTGGCTGAATGACTACGGTCAGGCACCCGAACGCCTGCTGTTTGTCTCCAGCAGCAGTGTCTACGAGCAACAGGATGGCGAATGGGTGGATGAAGCCTCACCAGCCCAAGCGGTCAGTTACTCGGGGCGTGTGATGCTGGAGGCCGAGCAGGTGGCACTCGCCAGCGGTTTTCCGACGAGCCTTGTGCGGTTGACCGGCATCTATGGCCCGGGCCGCGAGTGGCTATTGACCCAGGTACGCCGGGGTTATCGGGTGGTCGTCGATCCGCCGCTGTATGGCAACCGCATTCACGTCGACGATGCGGCCGGTTTGCTGGCGTTTCTGCTCAATGCCGATCATCAAGGCGTTGCGCTGGATGACTGCTACATCGGCGTCGACGATGCGCCGGCACCATTGGCAGAGGTCGTGGACTGGTTGCGCGAGTACCTTGGGGTCACCGAGTGGGCTGAGGATGCCAGCGTGCGCCGTACCGGCAGCAAGCGTTGCAGCAACGCCCGCGCCAAGGCGCTGGGCTGGACGCCCCGCTATCCAAGCTTTCGTGAAGGTTATGCGGCGATTCTGGAAGGCAATACCTGACGCAGTGACCTGTAGGAGCGAGCACGCTCGCGATGGACGTTAACGATAAAGCGCATTGACTGAATCAACGCGTTGCTCTTGAGTTCATCGCGAGCACGCTCGCTCCTACGCGTCCGTTGATCACTGCTTTTCCAGTGTCCATTGGCGTTTGCCCGGAGAGAATGACGGTACTTCATCGGCCTGTGCACCGTTGACCGTCTGGAAAATCTCCATGTCGTCACCCTGGCGGGTGAAGATCCACGGGTTGCCCTGGCCGTTGAGTTGCAACCAGATCGTGTCATTGCCACCGCTCATGGAGGCGCAATCGCCCGCCAGGCACAGGGCGTAGCGGTCAGCACCGGGCAGGCCCTGGACAGCGCCATCGGCCTGGAACTGAACGGTGTTGCCTTCACCAGGGCCATTGACGATCTTCCAGCCACCGCCCAGATAGGCTGAGTAGAGTGCGCGTTCGAAGCTGGCACCCAGCGGTGCGCCTTCAGGGGCGGTATCTTTCGGGCGGTCGAACACTTGCTCTGGCTCGTTGTCGCTGGCCACTTGCTGCAGTTGTTTGCCGTCACGCTTCAATTCGGTGCCGGAACTGCCGTAAATCTCGATTTTCCAGGCGCCTGATTGCTCGCCCAGTACCTTGCCTTCGACGTTTTCGAAGCCATTGGTGTAGCGTGCCTGACCTGCCTTGGTGTTGACGTCCCATTCCAGGTTCGGGCCGTTGGCTTGCAGTGCTTCACGCAGCGGAACGCCCTTTGAGGCTGCATCGATTGCCGCCTGGTTGATCCAGGTGCCGCTGATATCGCGGTCGGCGGGGTCACTGGCACAGCCGCCCAGAAACACCGCGAGCAATGAGAGAGCTAGCGCTTTGCGCATGAGGAGAATCCTTAGGAAGCGGAGCTGGCGCAACCCGTGAGGTTGCGCCGCGCGTGTTACTCGATGACCAGAATGGCGTCCATTTCAACCTGCGAACCCTTTGGCAGGGCAGCCACGCCAATGGCGGCGCGAGCAGGGTACGGCTGGTCAAAGTACTTGCCCATGATCTCGTTGACCTTGGCGAAGTGGCTCAGGTCGGTGAGGAAGATGTTCAGCTTGACGATGTCCTTGAACGAACCACCGGCCGCTTCTGCCACGGCCTTGAGGTTTTCAAACACCTGAACGGTCTGGGCTTCGAAACCTTCGACCAGTTCCATGGTTTTTGGGTCGAGCGGGATCTGGCCGGACATGTAGACGGTGTTGCCAGCCTTGATCGCCTGGGAGTAGGTGCCGATGGCCGCCGGGGCCTTGTCGCTGGTGATAACGGTCTTGGTCATGAATGACTCCTTGTAATGACTGGGCTATGTGGGCGGGCTATGCACGCATGCGGGTGATGCGGATCACCCCGGTCAGGGCGCGCAGCTTCTTGATCACGCGGGCCAGGTGTACACGGTCGTGTACGCTGACCACCAGTTGGACCACGCTGATACGACCATCGCGTTCGTCCATGCTGATTTTTTCGATGTTGCCGTCGGCGGCGTTGACGCTGCTGGCCAGCAACGCGATCAGGCCGCGCTGATGTTCCAGCTCGACGCGCAGCTCGACATTGAATTCGCCGGTGACATCCTTGGCCCACGACAGCTGGATGCATTTTTCCGGGTTGTGGCGGATTTCGCTGATGTTGCGGCAGTTGTCCAGGTGCACCACCATGCCCTTGCCCGCAGACAGGTGACCGACAATCGGGTCGCCGGGGATAGGGGTGCAGCACTTGGCGTAACTGAGCACCAGGCCTTCGGTGCCGCGGATGGCCAGCGGGCCTTCGGGGCTTGGCAGCTGTTCGCCTTCGCCCAACAGACGGCGTGCCACGACATAGGCCATGCGGTTGCCCAGGCCAATGTCTTCGAGCAGGTCTTCGATCAGTTCGAGGCGGTACTCGGTGAGCATCGCCTTGACGCGATCGGCCGGAATTTTTTCCAGCGAGCTGTCGAAACCGTTGAGCACTTTGTTCAGCAAGCGTTCGCCGAGGCTGATGGATTCGGAGCGGCGTTGCAGCTTCAGCGCATGGCGGATGTGGGTTCGCGCCTTGCCGGTGACCACGAAGTTGAGCCAGGCAGGGTTCGGCCGCGCGCCGGGGGCACTGACGATCTCGACGGTGGAGCCACTTTGCAGGGGTTCGGACAGTGGCGCGAGACGACGGTTGATCCGGCAGGCGATGCAGCTGTTGCCGACGTCGGTATGCACGGCATAGGCAAAGTCGACCGCTGTGGAGCCTTTGGGTAGCTCCATGATCCGGCCTTTTGGCGTGAACACGTAGACCTCGTCCGGGAACAGGTCGATCTTCACGCTTTCAATGAATTCCAGCGAGTTGCCGGCGCGTTGCTGCATTTCCAGCACGCCCTTGACCCACTGGCGGGCGCGGGCGTGAGTGCCTTTTGGCTGCTCGTCGCCACTGGATTTGTACAGCCAGTGCGCGGCGATGCCGTTGTTGGCCATCTCTTCCATTTCACGGGTGCGGATCTGGATCTCGATCGGAACGCCGTGCATGCCGAACAGCGTGGTGTGCAGCGACTGATAGCCGTTGGCCTTGGGGATCGCGATGTAGTCCTTGAAGCGACCCGGCAACGGTTTGTACAGGTTATGTACGGCGCCCAGTACGCGGTAGCACGTATCGACCTTGTCGACGATGATCCGGAACGCATAGACGTCCATGATCTCGTTGAAGGCCCGACGCTTGCCGCGCATTTTCTTGTAGATGCCGTAGAGGTGTTTCTGGCGACCGCTGACTTCGCCCTGAATGCCGTCGATGGCCAGGCAGTGGCTCAAGGACTCTTCGATCTTGTTGACGATTTCCTTGCGGTTGCCCCGGGCGCGCTTGACGGCCTGGTAGATCCGCGCGGAACGCATCGGGTGCATGGCCTTGAAGCCCAGGTCTTCGAACTCTATGCGGATGGCGTGCATGCCCAGCCGGTTGGCAATGGGCGCATAGATTTCCAGGGTTTCCTTGGCAATGCGTCGGCGTTTTTCACCGGACAGCACTTCCAGCGTGCGCATGTTGTGCAGGCGGTCGGCCAGCTTGACCAGGATCACGCGAATATCGCGCGCCATGGCCATGGCCATTTTCTGGAAGTTTTCAGCCTGGGCTTCGGCCTTGGTCTCGAAGTTCATCTGGGTCAGTTTGCTGACCCCGTCGACCAATTCAGCCACGGTTTCACCGAACTGCGCTTGCAGCGCTTCCTTGGCGATACCGGTGTCTTCGATCACGTCATGCAGCATCGCCGCCATCAGGCTCTGATGGTCCATGTGCATGTCGGCAAGAATGTTCGCGACCGCGAGCGGGTGCGTGACATACGCCTCGCCGCTGCGGCGGCGTTGGCCGTCGTGGGCTTGTTCGGCGTAGAAGTACGCTCGGCGGACCAGGTTGACCTGGTCATTGCCGAGGTAGGTCGATAAGCGATCGGCGAGGGCGTCTATGCTCGGCATGATGACTCCTGCCGATGGCTGTGATCCCGCGCCGTGCTACGTCGACCAGGCATAGGCTTAGACGGCCTCGTTGGACTCGTCCTCGAACGCTGCGAACAGCGGTTCGTCTTCGACGATTTCTGCATTGGCGATGAACTCGTAGCTCATCAGGCCTTCAGCGATTTCGCGCAGGGCGACAACCGTAGGCTTGTCATTTTCCCACTGAACCAATGGCTCTTTGCCACCGGTGGCCAGTTGACGGGCACGCTTGGTAGAGAGCATGACCAGCTCAAAGCGGTTTTCCACGTGTTCTAGGCAGTCTTCAACGGTTACGCGGGCCATGGTATTCCTCGGAGCGAATGCAATATGCGCGCTGCCCGGTTGGGCGAGCGGACTCAACAGTTTAAAAAATCACCAGCGTTTAGGGAAGCGCTGATTTTTTGACCAGGCTCTTCAACGCGCTGCAAGTACCAATGTAAAGCCCCTGCAGCGGTTTTGGGAAGTGCTCTTTAGCCCAGCAATTCAGCTAGTAATTTGCCGTGACGCTGTTGCTGGCGCTTCTGGTGCAGCTGGTTGGCGCGGAAAATCGCCTTCAGATCGTCCAGTGCGTGGGCAAAATCGTCGTTGATGATCAGGTAGTCGTAGTCGACGTAGTGGCTCATCTCGCTCACGGCTTCACGCATCCGGCCTTCGATGATCTCGTCGCTGTCCTGGCCGCGGTTGGTCAGACGCTGGCGCAGTGCTTGCTGGCTTGGCGGCAGGATGAAGATCGAACGAGCCTGCGGCATCAGCTTGCGGACCTGTTCGGCACCTTGCCAGTCGATTTCCAGAATCAGGTCGTGACCTTCATCCAGGGTCTGTTGCAGGTGGCTTTGCGAGGTGCCATAGAGGTTGCCGAACACTTCGGCGCGCTCCAGGAAGTCACCGTGCTCGCTCATCTTCACGAACTCTTCGCGGGCGACAAAGTGATAGTTGACGCCGTTCACTTCGCCCGGGCGCATGGCGCGGGTGGTGTGCGAGACCGAGACGCGGATTTGCGGCTGCGCGTCGATCAGGGCCTTGACGAGGCTGGTCTTGCCCGCGCCCGAAGGGGCGGAAATGATGTAGAGGGTGCCGGTGCTATGGGTCATGTCGGGGTAGCCTTACTCTATGTTCTGCACTTGTTCGCGCATTTGTTCGATCAACACCTTGAGGTTGACCGCCGCTTGGGTGCTGCGCGGGTCGAAGGCCTTGGAGCCCAGGGTGTTGGCTTCGCGGTTGAGTTCCTGCATCAGGAAGTCCAGGCGCCGACCGGCAGCGCCGCCGGACTTGAGCACGCGGCGCACTTCAATGATGTGGGTGCTCAGGCGGTCCAGTTCTTCGGCGACGTCGCTTTTTTGCGCGAGCATGACCATTTCCTGTTCCAGGCGCTGCGGGTCGAGCTCGACCTTCATGTCGGCGCAGCGGTCGAGGACTTTCTGGCGCTGGGTGGCGAGCATCTGCGGAACCAGTTCGCGCAGGGTCACCACGTCTTCTTCAATGGAGGTCAGGCGTTCGTTGATCAGCCGGGCCAGCTCCGCGCCTTCGCGCTCGCGTCCGGCCTTGAGTTCCTTGAGACCCTGGTTGAACAGCGTCAGGGCCTCGGCATTCAGGGCTTGCGGGTCAGTAGCATCGGCTACCAGTACGCCGGGCCAGGCCAGCACTTCCAGCGGATTCAACGCAGCAGGATTGCTGATCAGGCCAGCGACGGTCTCGGCGGCAGCGACCAGTTGCGCGGCGCGCTCGCGATCCACTTGCAGCGGTTTGCCGGTGCTTTCTTCGGTGAAGCGCAGGGTGCATTCGAGCTTGCCCCGGGACAGGCCCTGGCGCAGCGCTTCGCGCACGGCGCCTTCGAGGTCGCGGAACGACTCCGGCAGGCGCAGGTGGGGTTCCAGGTAGCGGCTGTTGACCGAGCGCAGTTCCCAGCTCAGGGTGCCCTGGACGCCGGCTTTCTCGACGCGGGCGAAGGCGGTCATGCTGTGCACCATGGGGGTACCTCGCAATGCAGATCGGCGCAGAACCGATGTTCCGGGAGCCCGATATCAATGAATTTAAGCCGACTGGCAGCAAAGGCGCAGGATTGTAGCGCAGTGCGGCGGATGCTCCCAAATGGCGCGTGTGACAAAGCGCTGCAGCTCGTCGCATGGCGCTGTTCAGAGCCTTCGCTCGTCGCTCCGGGTTTTTAGAAGTGCCCAGGCGCGTCCGCTCGCCCTATAATGCTCGGCAGATTTCCGTCCTCCGTACAGGTGTTCCTCTATGAAACGTCCAAGTGGTCGCGCTGCCGATCAGCTCCGCTCGATCCGCATCACCCGCAACTACACCAAACACGCCGAGGGATCTGTACTGGTCGAGTTCGGTGATACCAAGGTGATCTGCACCGTCAGCGTCGAGAACGGCGTACCGCGTTTCCTGAAGGGCCAGGGCCAGGGCTGGTTGACCGCCGAATACGGCATGCTGCCGCGCGCCACGGGCGAGCGTAACCAGCGTGAAGCGAGCCGTGGCAAGCAGGGCGGCCGCACCCTGGAAATCCAGCGCCTGATCGGCCGTTCCCTGCGCGCGGCGCTGGACATGTCCAAGCTGGGCGATGTCACCCTGTACGTCGACTGCGATGTGATCCAGGCTGACGGCGGTACGCGTACCGCTTCGATCACCGGCGCCATGGTTGCGCTGGTCGATGCCTTGAAAGTGATCAAGAAGCGCGGCGGCCTGAAGGGCGGCGACCCGCTCAAGCAAATGATCGCGGCTGTTTCGGTCGGCATGTATCAGGGCGAGCCAGTGCTGGACCTGGACTACCTGGAGGATTCGGCTGCCGAGACCGACCTGAACGTGGTGATGACCAGCACCGGTGGTTTCATCGAAGTGCAGGGCACTGCCGAAGGCGCGCCGTTCCAGCCTGAAGAGCTGACCGCGATGCTGGAGCTGGCGAAAAAAGGCATGAGCGAAATTTTCGACCTGCAAAAAGCCGCGCTGGCTGACTGATTGTTCCGATTCCCGGCAAGGAGAGCGTCATGAGTGATGAGCAACTACCGGTGCCCGCGCCGAGCCGTGAGGTTCGTCAGTGGGCCATGTTCTGCCATCTCTCGGCCTTGCTGGGGATCTGGGTGCCGTTCGGCTCGCTGATCGGGCCGCTGATTCTCTGGCAAATGAAGCGCGAAATGGACCCGTTTATCGATGACCAGGGCAAGGAGGCGCTGAACTTCCAGATCAGCGTGGCCATTGCCTCGGCCATCTGCCTGTTGCTGATGGTGGTGGTCATCGGGTTTTTCCTGTTCGGCCTGCTGGCCATCGGGGCGCTGGTGTTGACGATCATTGCCGGGGTGAAAGCCAATGAAGGGTTTCCTTATCGGTACCCGTTCACCTGGCGCTTGATCAAATAATAACCAGCTCAAATCCCCTTGTGGGAGCAAGCCCGCTCCCACATTAAGAAGTCAGCGCATACAAAAGGTCTGATCAGGCCGTGCGAAAACGAAGTTCGCCGCGTTAAAGAAAATGCCCCGATAAGTTGGGGCATTTTCATTTCCGAAATTAACTAAATGTTTCTAGTTGTGTATGGTGCTTGCCAATTACGGCAATTAGTGCATCGGGGGTTTACCGTGCAATCACACCTATGGTTCTTACACTTTTAGTCACAACTACAAGTTGCCAGTACTGCCTATATGCTTGGCAATGACACTTGTCGGTTGATAAGGTTGCCCCCACGAAATATTTCAAGAAATATTTTGATATATTCAAACCATTGAAGGTCCTTGAATCTAAAACTAATCAGTGTTGAGACGATCAACCTGTTCAGGAGGCGTGTCCAGGTAAAAAGTTCGCCCCTGAATATATATCCAAGAATAATCCAGATGGTTCAGCTCGATTTTTATGGAACATTAGTAGCCGCCTCTTTAGTACTTTTGCTGGGTCGCGGACTTGTCACACGTGTTGGTTTCTTACGCGCCTACAACATCCCCGAGCCTGTAGCCTGTAGCCGGTGGCCTGGTGGTCGCCTTGGTTCTCTTGGCTTTGCGAGGTCTTGATGTTGAAGTCCGATTTGATACTTCATTGCAGACGCCCTTGATGTTGGCGTTTTTCGCCACCATTGGCTTGAGTGCTGACTTCGCCAGCCTGAAGAAAGGCGGGCGCGTAGTGGGGGTTTTTCTACTGGCGGTCACCGGGCTTCTAGTGGTTCAGAATGCCATGGGTATCGGTCTCGCAAAAGCGTTGGGGCTCGATCCTTTGATGGGGCTGTTGACCGGCTCAATTACCTTGGCGGGCGGTCACGGTACAGGCGCTGCGTGGGGGGCGACGTTCAGTGAGAAGTACGGTCTGGCTTCCGCCTCTGAGCTTGCGATGGCCTCTGCGACGTTTGGATTGGTGCTGGGCGGTTTGATTGGTGGGCCGGTCGCTCGCCTGCTGATCAAACGTACACAAGTATCCGGCTGCCTTGAACAAGAAAAGCCACGGGTGCCAAAGGGCTTTGAACAGCCGAACAAAGAGCGCTCGATCACACCATTTTCGTTTATCGAGACACTCGCGCTGATCGCCGTCAGCTTACTGGCAGGTTCTCTTCTGAATGGACTGCTCCTCGGAACCGCATTTGAGTTGCCGACGTTTGTTTGCGTCTTGTTCGTGGGTGTTGTTTTACGCAACGGGCTTTCAGCGCTTGGTTTGTATCAGGTATTTGAGCGTGAAGTCTCTGTGCTGGGGAATGTCAGTTTGTCGCTGTTTCTGGCGATCGCTTTGATGTCACTCAAGCTATGGGATCTGGCTTCGCTGGCTTTGCCGATCTTCATCATCCTGGCTGTCCAAACGTTGGTCATGGCGCTGTTTGCGATTTTTGTGACGTTCAGAGTCATGGGCAGTAACTACGATGCGGCAGTACTGGCGGCAGGGCATTGCGGTTTTGGGCTGGGTGCCACGCCAACGGCCATTGCTAACATGCAAGCGGTGACACAGCGCTACGGGCCTTCGCAGATAGCGTTTCTAGTGGTGCCAATGGTAGGGGCTTTCTTCATCGACATCGTTAATGTCATCGTGATCAAGTTGTACCTTGCGCTGCCATTTTTTGTCGCTTCCTGAGGATCAGGTCACGTCCAGGAAAAGTGGAACAGCACGTTCCGGGAGCTGATTCCACTCTGGATTGGCACATAAAAAATGCCCGTATCTTCCGATACGGGCATTTTCTTTAACCGGCCAGCAGAGTGCCTGGCTTCACACCGCCTGAGCGATGCCGGCTTTCTTGTGTCTGCGAAAAAACGCTTAGATCGTCAGCGTCCAGTCGTAGTCCACGATCAACGGCGCGTGCTGCGAGAACCGCGGCTGACGTGGCAGGCGAGCGCTGCGAACAAAGCGGCGCAGGCCCGGGGTCAGCAACTGGTAGTCGAAACGCCAGCCCAGGTTGAGCATCTCAGCCTGTTCGTTATCTGGCCACCAGCTGTACTGGTCGCCTTCACGGCTGACTTCGCGCAGGGCGTCGACATACCCCATGTTGCCCACAATCTCGTCCATCCAGGCGCGCTCAGGCGCCAGGAAGCCTGGGGATTGCTGGCTGTCGCGCCAGTTCTTGATATCCAGCTTCTGTTGCGCCACGTACAGCGAGCCACAATAAATGTACTCGCGACGTTTGCGTCGCTGTTTATCCAGATAACGGGCGAAGTCGTCCATTAGCTTGAACTTCTGGTTCAAGTCTTCATCGCCATTCTGCCCCGAAGGGAGCAGCAAGGTCGCGATGCTGACCTTATCGAAATCGGCTTGCAGGTAGCGCCCGTAGCGGTCGGCCGTCTCGAAGCCGAGACCGCTGATGACAGCCTTCGGTTGCAACCGCGAATACAAAGCCACGCCACCTTGGGCGGGGACTTCGGCATCGCAGGCATAAAGGAAGTAGCCATCCAGTTGGAAGGCTGGATCGTCCAGTTCAAAGGCGGAGGCGCGGGTGTCCTGCAGGCAGATGACGTCGGCATTCTGTGCTTGCAGCCAACTGAGCAAACCACGCTCGACTGCCGCCTGAATACCATTGACGTTCACACTGATGATCCGCATAAATGGCCCCAAAAATCGCGTGCGTGTATGATACACGGCGTCAAGCTAATTAGCTAAATCCGTGGTATTTGGGGTTTTTTTTATGCAAGCGTATCAGCGCGATTTCATTCGTTTTGCCATCGATCGCGGCGTTTTGCGCTTCGGTGAGTTCACCCTGAAGTCCGGACGTACCAGCCCTTACTTCTTCAATGCCGGCCTGTTCAACTCAGGCAGTGCCTTGGCACAGCTGGGTCGTTTCTACGCGGCCGCCATCGCCGAGAGCGGTATTGCCTTCGACGTGCTGTTTGGCCCGGCGTACAAGGGCATCCCGTTGGCGGCGACCACCGCCGTGGCCCTGGCCGAGCACCATGACCGTGACCTGCCGTGGTGCTTCAACCGCAAGGAAGCCAAGGCCCACGGCGAAGGCGGCAGCCTGGTGGGCGCGCCGCTGACTGGCGACGTGCTGATCATCGACGACGTGATCACCGCGGGCACCGCAATCCGTGAAGTGATGCAGATCATCGCTTCCCAGGATGGCGCCAAGGCCGCCGGCGTGTTGATCGCCCTGAACCGCCAGGAGCGCGGCAATGGCGAGTTGTCGGCGATCCAGGAAGTGGAGCGCGACTTTGGTATTCCGGTCATCAGTATTGTTTCGCTGAATCAGGTCCTGGAATTCCTAGCCGATGATCCTCAGCTCAAGCAGCACTTGCCAGCAGTAGAAGCCTATCGCGCCCAGTTCGGCGTCTGATACACCTCCCTGTAGGAGCGGGCTTGCTCGCGATGGACGTCAGAGCGCCGCTTTTTGTCAGGCGCCCCGCGTTATCGTTGACGTTTTTCGCGAGCAAGCTCGCTCCTACAAGGACCGCAGGCAAAAAAAGACCCCGCTCAGCCAGGCTGAGCGGGGTCTTTTTTATGGGTGTTGCTTAAGGACGCTTGCGATTGCTGATCAGGGTGCCCACACCGGTGTCGGTGAAGATTTCCAGAAGGATCGCATTGGGTACCCGGCCGTCGATGATCAGCGAGCTGCCCACGCCGCCTTGCACCGCTTCCAGTGCGCAGCGGATCTTGGGCAGCATGCCGCCATAGATGGTGCCGTCGGCGATCAGCTCGTCGACCTGCTGGGTGGTCAGTCCGGTCAGGACTTGTCCGGACTTGTCCATCAGGCCGGCGATGTTGGTCAGCAGCATCAGCTTCTCGGCCTTCAGGGCTTCGGCGACCTTGCCGGCCACCAGGTCGGCGTTGATGTTGTACGATTCGCCGTTGGCGCCAACGCCGATCGGCGCGATCACCGGGATGAAGTCACCTTTGACCAGCAGGTTAAGCAAGTCGGTGTTGATGCCGACCACTTCGCCCACCTGCCCGATGTCGATGATTTCCGGTTGGGTCATCTCCGGCGTCTGGCGGGTGACGGTGAGCTTCTTGGCGCGAATCAGCTCGGCGTCCTTGCCGGTCAGGCCGATGGCGCTGCCGCCATGACGGTTGATCAGGTTGACGATGTCTTTGTTCACCTGGCCGCCGAGGACCATCTCCACCACATCCATGGTCTGTGCGTCCGTGACGCGCATGCCATCGATGAAATGACTCTCGATCGACAGTCGCTTGAGCAGGTCGCCGATTTGCGGACCGCCACCGTGAACCACCACCGGGTTGATGCCGACGGCTTTCATCATCACGATGTCGCGGGCAAAGCCGGTCTTCAGCTCCTCGCTTTCCATCGCGTTGCCGCCGTACTTGATCACCAGTGTCTTGCCGACGTAGCGGCGAATGTAAGGCAGCGCTTCGGACAGGACCTTGGCGGTGTTGGCGGCGGCTTCGCGTTCGAGGGTCATTCAGGGCTCCGGCACTTCAATAAAAGGCGCTTCAAAAAATCAAAATGGTAGTTGGAGGTCAGGTGCAACACGTTTCAACTGGGCGTGGAATACGTCCTTGATGCGCTGCAGTTCGGCGTCGTTGTCGGCCTCGAATCGCAGGACCAGCACCGGTGTGGTGTTGGAGGCGCGAACCAGGCCCCAACCTTTGGCATAGTCGACGCGCACACCGTCAATGGTGGTCAGGTCGGCACCTTCGCCCCATTGAGCGTCATGCAGTGCATCAATGATGCTGAATTTGCTCTCTTCGGTCACATGGATATTGATTTCCGGCGTGGAAATATCGTTCGGGAAGGTCTCGAACAGCTCCTGTGCGCTGGATTTCTCCTTGCTCAGGATCTCCAGCAGGCGCGCGGCGCTGTAGATACCGTCGTCGAAACCGAACCAGCGTTCCTTGAAGAAGATGTGCCCGCTCATTTCGCCGGCAAGCAGGGCGCCGCTTTGCTTCATTTTCTTTTTGATCAACGAATGACCGGTCTTCCACATCAGTGGGCGACCGCCATACTCCTTGATCAGCGGGATCAGGCGGCGGGTGCATTTGACGTCGAAGATGATCTCCGCGTCCGGGTTGCGTGCCACGACGTCCTTGGCGAACAGCATCAGCAGGCGGTCCGGGAAGACAATGTCGCCGGTGTTGGTGATGACGCCGACACGATCACCGTCGCCGTCGAACGCCAGGCCCAGATCGGCGTTGGTTTCCTTGACCTTGGCGATCAGGTCCACCAGGTTCTCAGGTTTGCCCGGATCCGGATGGTGATTCGGGAAATTGCCGTCGACTTCGCAGAACAGCGGGATGACTTCGCAGTTCAGGGCTTCGATCAGTTGAGGGGCGATAACGCCGGCTGCGCCGTTCCCGCAATCGACCACTACTTTCAGGCGACGAGCGAGCTTGATGTCCTGGACGATTTCAGTGGTGTAACGATCAAGGATTTCGACCTGGGTGATGCTGCCCTGACCGCTGGTCAGGTTGTTGGTTTTCAGGCGCTCATGCAGGGCCTGAATCTGTTCGTTGGCCAGTGTGTCGCCCGCGATGACGATTTTAAAACCGTTGTAGTCCGATGGGTTGTGGCTACCGGTGAGCATTACGCCGGATTTGCCGGCCAGTACGTTGGCGGCGTAGTAGAGCGCCGGTGTTGGTACCAGGCCGACGTCGCTGACGTGGCACCCGCTATCTGCCAGGCCCTGGATCAGTTGCTCGACAAGCTCCGGACCCGACAGGCGACCGTCGCGGCCGACGCTGATGTTCGGCTCACCCTGGGCCAGGGTCTGGGCGCCAATGGCGCGACCGATCCAGTAGGCGGTTTCAGCGGTCAGGGTGTGCGGGACCACGCCACGGATATCGTAGGCGCGAAAGATGCTGTCGGGGAACGTGGGGGCGATGCGGGTTGCGTTGTTCATACTGGGATAGCTCCAACTCAAAGGTTGCTGGACGGGCCGGCGAGCAGTTCGGCGGCGGGTTCAAACTGAAGGGTATGACGACGTTTGGGGCAGAGAGTTCGTGCTGTGCAAATGCCATACAGGGTGGCTTGTTGCTTGAAACGTCGTCTAAGGCCTTGATATCGCTCGTTAAATCGTTCAGTTGCCGTCAGCGCAATGTTCATCCTGAAATGCAAAGCAAAGTGCCGAGACCGGGCAGGAGCGCCGGTCTCGGCGCGGGTGTTATCAGTGGCTGCCGGAATGACCGAAACCACCTGCTCCACGCTGGGTTTCGTCGAACTCTTCAACCAGTTCGAAGTGCGCCTGCACCACCGGCACCAGCACCAACTGGGCCAGGCGTTCACCGACCACGATGTTGAAGTCGGTCTGGCCACGGTTCCAGCACGACACCATCAGCGGGCCCTGGTAATCGGAATCGATCAGGCCGACCAGATTACCCAGCACGATGCCGTGTTTGTGGCCCAGGCCAGAGCGCGGCAGGATCAGCGCGGCCAAGCCCGGATCGCCGATGTACACCGACAGACCAGTGGGGATCAGCAGGGTTTCGCCCGGCTTGATGACGGTGTCCTGCTCCAGCATGGCCCGCAGGTCAAGGCCGGCGGAGCCTGGGGTGGCGTACTGGGGCAGCGGGAATTCGCTGCCGATGCGTGGGTCGAGGATCTTGGCTTGCAAAGCGTGCATACGAGTTAAACCTGGTTCAGACGTTCGGCGATAAAAGTGATCAGCTGGCGGGCAATCTTGCCTTTGCTGGTCTGGGCGAAAAGGGTGGCGTGCAACTCACGATCGATCACGCTGCAGGCGTTTTCCTCGCTGTTGAAGCCAATGCTCGGGTTGGCGACGTCGTTGGCAACGATCAGATCAAGGTTCTTGTCCTTGAGCTTGCGTGCGGCGTAGTCGAGCAAGTGTTCGGTTTCGGCGGCGAAGCCGACACTGAACGGGCGGTCAGGGCGAGTGGCAATGGTGGCCAGAATGTCTGGATTGCGCACCATTTGCAGCACAAAGCCGTCACCGGTCGTAGGATCTTTCTTGAGTTTTTGTGGCGCGACGACTTCCGGGCGGTAGTCAGCAACCGCAGCGGATGCGATGAACAGGTCGCAGGGGATCGCGGCCTCGCAGGCGGCCAGCATGTCGCGGGCGCTGACCACGTCGATGCGGGTAACGCGATCCGGTGTCGGCAGGTGCACGGGGCCTGTGATCAAGGTCACGCGGGCGCCGGCTTCAACCGCGGCTTCGGCCAGGGCAAAGCCCATTTTTCCGGAGCTGTGGTTGGTGATGTAGCGTACCGGGTCGATGTTTTCCTGGGTCGGGCCAGCGGTGATCAGCACGTGTTTGCCAGTCAGCGCCAAGTGCTGGAAGCAATCGGCGGCGCACTGCGCCAGGTCATCGGCCTCCATCATGCGGCCCATGCCGACGTCGCCGCAGGCCTGGCTGCCGGAGGCCGGGCCGAAGACCTTGAAGCCTCGGCTTTCGAGCAGTTGGGTGTTGGCCTGGGTTGCTGGATCACGCCACATGCCCTGGTTCATGGCGGGCGCCAGCGCCACGGTGGCATCGGTGGCCAGTACCAAGGTGGTCAACAGGTCATTGGCGATGCCTTGGGCCAGGCGCGCGATCACGTCGGCGGTGGCTGGGGCAATCAGCACCAGGTCGGCCCATTTGGCCAGCTCGATGTGGCCCATGGCGGCTTCGGCCGCGGGGTCCAGCAGGTCCAGGTGTACCGGGTGCCCGGAGAGGGCCTGCATGGTCAGCGGGGTGATGAACTCGCTGCCGCCTCGGGTCATGACCACCCGCACTTCCGCGCCCTGGTCGATCAGGCGACGAACCAGCTCGGCGCTCTTGTAGGCAGCAATGCCGCCGCCGACGCCCAGAACGATGCGTTTCCGATACAGCCGCTGCATAGGTCTGCCTTTCAATTCGTTGGTGACATACGTGGCGAAACCCCCTCCCCAGGGTGAAATCGCCCGCAAAAAAGATGGGCTACGATATCACAGCGACCGCTACGGAACAGCGGCGCCCACACACATGGAGGTGCTATGAGCATTCGTGACTGGCCGGCGGCGGAGCGGCCGCGGGAGAAGCTTCTGGAGCAGGGTTCGGCGAGTCTTTCGGATGCCGAACTGCTGGCCATCTTTCTACGCACCGGGGTCGCCGGGAAAAGCGCGGTGGACCTGGCGCGGCACCTGCTGCAGCAATTCGGTGGCCTGCGTACGTTGCTGGAGGCGGACCAGCAAACGTTCGGTCGCCAGCTCGGGCTGGGGCCGGCGAAGTTTGCCCAGTTGCAGGCGGTCCTGGAAATGGCGCGACGACATTTGGCGGAGCATCTGCGGCGTGATTCGGTGCTCAAAAGCCCGATCGAGGTACGCAACTACCTCAAGGCCATGCTGCGGCATGAGCCTCATGAGGTGTTTGGCTGCCTGTTTCTTGATTCCAAGCACCGGGTCCTGGCATTCGAGACACTGTTTCGCGGTTCGATCGACACCACCAGTGTCCATCCGCGGCAGGTGGTCAAGCGCGCGCTGGCGCACAATGCTGCCGCTGTGATCCTGTGCCACAACCATCCGTCAGGGCATGTCGAGCCGAGCCAAGCTGACAGGGTGCTGACCAAGCTCCTGCAGGAGGTGCTGGGGATGATCGATGTGCGGGTGCTCGATCACTTCATTGTGGGCGATGGGGACCCACTGTCGATGGCCGAATATGGGTGGATGTGAAACAGCAGTTGCAAGTTACAAGCTACAAGCGGCAAGCCAGAGCAGCATGCGTACTGCTTTGAGCTTGCCGCGTGCCGCTTATGGCTTGAAGCTGATCTTCGAATAATCCTGGCGTCCGAACGGGCTGACCTGATAGCCCTGAACGTCCTTGCGCGTCAGCGCGAAGGCGGTCGGGTGGGCCAGCGGCAGCCACAGGGCCTGTTGCTGGATCTGCGCCTGGGCTTGCTCGTAGAGCTTGCTGCGCACGCCTTGTTCGGTGGTGGTCTTGCCGGCGTTGATCAGCTTGTCCAGGCCCTGGTCGCAGTAGCGAGCGAAGTTGGTTCCGGACTTGACGGCCGCGCAGGAGAACTGCGGCGTGAGGAAGTTATCCGGGTCGCCATTGTCGCCAGCCCAGCCCATGAACAGCAGGTCGTGTTCGCCGGCCTTGGCGCGGCGAATCAGCTCGCCCCATTCAATCACCCGGATTTCCGCCTGAATGCCTATTTCCGCAAGGTCAGCCTGCAACAACTGGGCGCCAAGGCTTGGGTTGGGGTTGAGCAGGCTGCCGGACGGACGCGTCCAGATGGTCGTTTTGAACCCGTTCTTGAGACCGGCCTTGGCCATCAGCGAGCGAGCCTTGGCCAGGTCTTTCGGATAGCCTGGCAGGTCCTTGGCGTAGCTCCATGTGTTAGGCGGGTAGGGGCCGTTGGCGGCTTGCGCGGTGTCTTCGAACACGGCTTTGAGGTAGCTGGCCTTGTCGAAGGCCAGGTTGATCGCCTGGCGCACTTCGGGCTTGTCCAGAGGCGGATGCTGGCTGTTGATGGCCACGAATGCCGTCATGAAGGCGGGTGTACTCTCGACCTTGAGGCTCGGCTCCTGGGCGGTGGCCTGTACATCCAGGGGCTTGGGCGACAGGGCGATCTGGCATTCATTGCGCCGTAGCTTCTGCAGCCGCACGTTGGCGTCCGGGGTGATGGCGAATACCAGGGTGTCTACCCCGGGCTTGCCAGCAAAGTAGTCGCGGTTGGCTTTGTAGCGAATCGACGCGTCTTTCTGGAATCTCCCGAAAATGAACGGGCCAGTGCCAATGGGCTGGCTGTTGAGTTTCTCGGGCGTGCCGGCCTTGAGCAGTTGATCGGCATACTCCGCGGGGTAGATCGAGGCAAAGCCCATGCTCAGCGTGGCGAGGAACGTCGAGTCGGGGTGGTCCAGGGTGAAGCGCACGGTCAGCGGGTCCAGCGCGTCGATTTTCTTGATCAGCGCCGGCAGTTGCATCGATTGGGCATGGGGGAAGCCGCTTTGGGCGATGGAGTGCCATGGGT
Source organism: Pseudomonas sp. Irchel s3b6 (assembly GCF_900187415.1). Lineage (NCBI taxonomy): Bacteria > Pseudomonadati > Pseudomonadota > Gammaproteobacteria > Pseudomonadales > Pseudomonadaceae > Pseudomonas > Pseudomonas sp. Irchel s3b6. The sequence goes on from NZ_FYDM01000010.1 coordinate 144,129, forward strand.
TGGCCGGATCCAGCATGCGCTCAAAACTGAATTTCACGTCTCCCGCCGTCAGGTCGCGGCTCGGGCTGAAGTAGTCGGTGCGGTGGAATTTCACCTGGGGGTGCAATTTGAAGACGTAGGACAGGCCGTCGGCCGATACTTCCCAGCTGTCCGCCAGGCTGGGGACCACTTTGCCGCTGGCTGTGTCGAAGTCCACCAGGCGATTCATCAGCACATCCGCCGAGGCGTTGGTAGTGGTCAGCGAGTTGTATTGAACGACATCGAACCCCTCCGGGCTGGCCTCCGTGCAGACGCTCAGGGTGGCAGCCTGGGCCAGCGGGCTCAGCAAGAGTGGGGCGAGCAACAGCGGTAGGGCAGCGAGGCGCATGTGTGGATTCCTGTGCAGATCGAAGGCCCATCTGCGAGTGCAGTCTGGAAAAGGCTTACCCTAGTGACCTCGCCTGCAAATGACTATCCCCTTTTGCATTTTGTGGCAGGTTGGCGGGTGCTTTTGTTTGGCGGGGAGGGGGGCGGCAGGCGTTTTTTTTTCGGGAATTTGCCTTGGGCGGCGCTCCGCGGAGGACGAATCCGGGTAAAGTGACCGGGGCCTGGTGTCCGTGTTGGCACGCAAGTCGACGCTCGGCGACGAGCGGTTGCTGGCATTGATAGCCTTTGTCCAAGGCATCTGGCGCCCGGAATTCGGGGTTTTTGAAAAGTCTCTTCACACCGATAGTTGTTGCTACCGGGTCTTTCTGGTATAAAGCAGCGCTCTTTTCTAGGGGCCCGGTTCCTTCACTGTAGGTGTAGCCGGTAAGACCCTTAAAGAAACGCGGCGCCTGGCGCCAAATGACTGAGAGATTAAGCGGCCAACCCATGCCGGGTTGGGCATGTGGTTTTAGAGGGCTGAGGCATGTCTAGAGTCTGTCAAGTTACCGGTAAGGGTCCGGTGACTGGGAATAACATTTCCCACGCAAACAACAAAACCCGTCGTCGTTTCCTGCCGAACCTGCAGCATCACCGCTTCTGGGTTGAAGAAGAGAAACGTTTTGTGCGTCTGCGCGTATCTGCCAAAGGCATGCGTATCATCGACAAGCGTGGCATCACTGTCGTGCTGGCCGAACTTCGCCGCGATGGCAAGGTTTAAGGGAGCTAATCATGCGTGAATTGATTCGTTTGATTTCGAGCGCCGGTACTGGTCACTTCTACACTACCGACAAAAACAAGCGTACTACTCCGGACAAAATCGAGATCAAGAAATTTGATCCGGTTGTTCGCAAGCACGTGATCTACAAAGAAGGCAAAATCAAGTAATTGATTTTTCTCTCTTAAGAAAAAGGCCCGTATCGCGAGATACGGGCCTTTTTCGTTGTGGCTTGAAAAGGCCTCAGGCCTTTTGTTCGAACGCCACGTAGATCTTGCGGCACGTCTCCAGCACCTCCCAGGTGCCTTTGAATCCGGCCGGAATGACGAAGCGATCGCCGGTGCGCAGGGTCTTGGCGTTGCCGTCGCTGTCGCGCAGTACCGAAACGCCCTGCACGATTTCGCAGTATTCGTGTTCGGTGAAGTTCACGGTCCACTGCCCGACTTCGCCTTCCCAGACGCCGGCGTTAAGCTGGCCACAGGGGCTGTTGTAGTGGTTGTAGACGGTTTGCTCCGGGTCGCCCTTGAGCACTTTGGCTGCCTCCGGGCGATAGCGTTCGGCGGCGGTGGTGGCCTGGCTGAAGTCGACGATGTCCTGGATGCTCATTGTTGTAATCCCCCGTGATTGCGACGCGAGTGGTTGAAAAGCCCCGAGTCTATGTTTATTAAAATGAACATCGCAAGGCCGTTTGCCAGCCTTGTGTCAAATATATTGAAACTAGAGGCGTGGCTGGTTTAGGGTGGTGGGTGCCTAGGGCCGATTTGAAGGCTGGCCGGGCCCATTTCCTGACAGTGCCTGCGTAGCCGCGTGGCGCTCGTATTCAATAAGAGGAGGACACTCGTATGACCACCCTGACTCGTGCCGACTGGGAACAACGTGCCCGCGACCTGAACATTGAAGGCCGCGCCTATATCAATGGCGAATACACCCATGCGGTCTCCGGCGAGACCTTCGAGTGCATCAGCCCGGTCGATGGCCGCCTGCTGGGCAAGATCGCCAGCTGCGACGCCGCCGACGCCCAGCGCGCCGTGGAAAACGCCCGCGCCACCTTCAATTCAGGTGTCTGGTCGCGCCTGGCCCCAGCCAAGCGCAAATCCACCATGATCCGTTTCGCTGGCCTGCTCAAGCAGCATGCCGAAGAGCTGGCGTTGCTTGAAACCCTGGACATGGGCAAGCCGATCAGCGACTCCCTGTACATCGACGTTCCGGGCGCGGCTCAGGCGCTGAGCTGGAGCGGCGAAGCCATCGACAAGATCTACGACGAAGTGGCGGCGACCCCTCACGACCAACTGGGTCTGGTGACCCGTGAGCCGGTGGGTGTGGTCAGCGCAATCGTGCCGTGGAATTTCCCGCTGATGATGGCCTGTTGGAAGCTGGGCCCGGCGTTGTCCACCGGTAACTCGGTGATCCTCAAGCCGTCCGAAAAATCTCCGCTGACCGCCATCCGTATTGCAGCGTTGGCCGTTGAAGCCGGTATCCCGAAAGGCGTGCTGAACGTACTGCCAGGGTACGGTCACACGGTTGGCAAGGCACTGGCCCTGCACATGGACGTCGACACCCTGGTGTTCACTGGCTCGACCAAGATCGCCAAGCAGTTGATGATCTACTCTGGCGAATCGAACATGAAGCGCGTTTGGCTCGAAGCCGGCGGCAAGAGCCCGAACATCGTGTTCGCCGATGCGCCGGACCTGCAAGCGGCGGCTGAATCCGCTGCCAGTGCCATTGCATTCAACCAGGGCGAGGTCTGCACGGCCGGCTCCCGTCTCCTGGTGGAACGCTCGATCAAGGACCGCTTCCTGCCACTGGTGATCGAGGCCCTGAAAGCCTGGAAACCGGGCAACCCGCTGGATCCGGTCACCAACGTCGGTGCGCTGGTCGATACCCAGCAAATGAACACCGTGCTGTCCTATATCGAAGCGGGTCACGCCGATGGCGCCAAGTTGGTTGCGGGCGGCAAGCGCATCCTTCAGGAGACCGGTGGCACGTACGTTGAGCCAACGATTTTCGACGGTGTGAGCAACGCGATGAAGATCGCTCAGGAAGAGATCTTCGGCCCGGTGCTGTCGGTGATTACCTTCGACAGCGCCGAAGAAGCGGTTCAGATCGCCAACGATACGCCTTATGGTCTGGCTGCCGCAGTGTGGACCCAGGACATTTCCAAGGCGCACCTGACGGCCAAGGCGCTGCGTGCCGGTAGCGTGTGGATCAACCAGTACGATGGTGGCGACATGACCGCCCCCTTTGGTGGCTTCAAGCAGTCGGGCAACGGCCGTGACAAGTCGCTGCACGCATTCGACAAGTACACCGAGCTGAAGGCGACCTGGATCAAGCTGTAAGCCTTTCAGGGAGCCTGTTCTGAGCCAGGCTCCCTGAACGACGCAGTTCCCCTGTGGGAGCGAGTTTGCTCGCGATAGCGGTATGACAGTCGACGTCAGTGTTGAATGTTGCACCCCCATCGCGAGCAGGCTCGCTCCCGCATTGATTTGTGCTGTGCATAAAATATCCACAGGAGCGTGGAAAATGCGTTGGGCGACTTATTTCGCCGTGTTGGCGTCTGTCCTGAGTGTCGGCCTGGCCCTGGGTGTCAGCATGCCGCTGGTGTCGTTGCGCCTTGAAAGCTGGGGTTACGGCTCATTTGCTATCGGTGTGATGGCGGCGATGCCGGCGATTGGCGTGCTGCTCGGTGCCAAGGTGTCCAGCCACCTGGCGGCGCGCCTGGGGACGGCGAATCTGATGCGTCTGTGCCTGTGGGCTGGGGCGGTGTCCATCGGTTTGCTGGCGTTGATGCCTAGTTACCCGGTGTGGCTGGTGTTGCGGCTGATGATAGGAGTCATCCTGACCATCGTATTCATCCTCGGCGAGAGCTGGATCAACCAGTTGGTGGTGGAGCAGTGGCGTGGTCGATTGGTGGCGCTGTACGGCAGCAGTTATGCCTTGAGCCAACTGTCCGGGCCAGTCTTGCTGGGCATGCTGGGCACGGAGAACGATTTCGGGTTCTGGGTGGGCGTTGCCTTGCTGGTGGTGTCGCCGCTGTTGCTGCTGGGGCGTAGCGGGGCGCCCAGCAGCGAAGCCTGCAGTGTCACGTTCAGCGACCTGCTGGGTTTCTGCCGTGGCTTGCCGGCGATTGCCTGGGCGGTGTCGTTGTTCGCGGCCTTCGAGGCGATGATTCTGACCTTGTTGCCGGTGTACTGCCTGCGACAGGGATTCACCGCTGAAATCGCCTTGGCGATGGTCAGCACCGTGGTGGTCGGCGATGCCTTGTTGCAGTTACCCATCGGCGCGTTGGCGGATCGGGTATCCCGGCGCACATTGTTTGCCGGCTGTGCGGTGATTCTGTTGCTGTCGAGCCTGGCGATCCCGCTATTGATCGACACCTTGCTGATCTGGCCGTTGTGGGTGCTGTTTGGGGCCAGTGCCGGTGGCTTGTTCACTCTGTCGCTGATTCTGATCGGCGAACGTTATCGCGATGATGCGTTGGTGCGAGCCAACGCCCACATCGCGCAACTGTGGGGGATCGGCTGCCTGATCGGTCCGCTCGCAGCGGGCGCCGGCAGCCAATGGATCAGTGGGCACGCCTTGCCGTGGCTGATGGCGGCGGGGGCGTTCGGGTTGATCGTCCTGTTGTTGCGCCAGGGGGCTTTTGGTGAGGTGGTCGAGCCGGCCTAGAGCATGCGCTCCAGGCCAACGGTGTTGCTGAACCAGGCATTGAAACGCCGCCACCAGTTCCCCGGCTCGCGGGTCAGGGTGTGCAACTGGCCATTGTCTTCGGTCACCCATACCACCTGACCGTTCTCCAGCCGGGCCTGATAACTCAGGGCCGGCGCCATGCCCTGCAAGGCCAGTTCGCGTACACGCTCGGCGAGTTCCGGGCTGTCCACCAGCACGCCGACTTCGGTATTCCAGAGCACCGAGCGTGGATCGAAGTTGAACGAACCGATGAACGATTTCTGCCGGTCAAAGACGATTGCCTTGCTGTGCAGGCTGGAGTCGGAGCCAGGGTAAGAGGCACTGCGGAAAAACTCTGGACCGCTGCCATCACCGTCATCGGGTTGTCGGCGCAGTTCGAACAGCTGCACGTCGTGCTCCAGCAACGCCTTGCGGTAGGGCGCGTAGCCGCCGTGTACCGCTGGCACATCGGTCGCTTCCAGCGAGTTGGTCAACAAGCTCACCGATACCCCGGCATCGGCGCGGCCTGTCAGGTAGACCAGCCCGGGAGGGCCGGGGACGAAATAGGCCGAGATCATCACCAGCTCTTTGCTGGCCCCTTGCAGTTCGGGCGCCAGCTGGGTGGTCAGCAACAGTTGCGGGTCCGGTTCGCCCTTGGCCAGTACCTTGCTCGGCGCGTCCCATAACGCCTGGTTCCAGGCCCAGGTCAACTCGGTTCGCCAGGCGTCCAGGCGCGGGTCTGTCTGGTAGGTCTTCAGTTGCTGGTACAGCGAATGGTTCTGTCGGCGGCTTTCGTCCAGGGATGCCTGCAGTCTTGAGCGGGTGTCGGCCAGGTCCTTGGCGGTGGGCTTGTTGGCGACAAACCCGTCGATGGGTTTGCTCAGGGCGCTGTTCCAGTACTGGTCGAAGCTGTGCCCCAGTTGTTCGGCGACCGGTCCGATGCCCAGCAGGTCGATGTCGGTGAAATTCAGGTTGGGCTTGGCATCGAAGTACTCGTCACCCAGGTTGCGGCCGCCGACGATGGCGGCGCTGTTGTCCGCCAGCCACAGCTTGTTGTGCATGCGTCGGTGTTGCAGCGACAGGTTGAACAGCCGGCCCATGGTTCGCGTTACCCCGGTGCTGCGGCCCAAATGCAACGGATTGAACAGGCGAATCTGTATTTTCGGGTGAGCGGCCAGTGTGGCGATGGTCTGGTCCAGGCCGTCGCTGGTGGTGTCGTCGAGCAGAACACGAATACGCACGCCACGATCAGCCGCCTTGAGTAACTCGTTCACCAGCAGTCGTGTGCTGATGCCGTCGTGGACGATGTAGTACTGCAGGTCGAGGCTACGCTGGGCCTGGCGGATCAGTTCGGCGCGTGCGCTGAAGGCTTCGCCGCTGTCCGACAGCAGGCGGAAACCGGAGCGCCCTTGATACGCGGCTGCCTGGGCCTGGATCGAGCGGCCAAACGAGGACTCGCTCGCTGGCAATGCCTGGCTCGGCTCGCGTGCCACGTCGAGCGAGGCGCAGCCACTCATCAGCGTGAGGAGCAACACAAGGAGCAGGACAGGTCTGGGGCGCAAGTCGGTTGTTCCTGCAAAAGGGCCAGGCCCGGAGTATGGCACGGCTTGCGCAGTACTCAGACGTCCGCGCCGGGGCTCTCGGCCAGCAACTTGATTGCTGCAGCCCCGACCTTGCGCACCGCCTCTTCAATCTGCGGCGTAGGCTTGGCCGAGTAGTTCATGCGCAGGCAATTGCGGTACTTGCCCGAGGCGGAAAAGATACTGCCCACGGCAATCTGTACGCCCTGCTCGAGGAGTGCGCGATTGAGCTTCAGGGTGTCGAAGCCTTCAGGTAGTTCGACCCACAGCATAAAACTACCTTGCGGACGGCTGGCGCGGGTGCCGGACGGGAAGTAGCGGCTGACCCAATCAAGCATCAGGTCGCGATTGCGTTGGTATTGGGCGCGCATCCGCCGCAAATGAGGTTCGAAGTGACCGCCTTTCAAGAATTCAGCAATGGCGATCTGGGGTTGTGCCGCAGTCGAGCCGGTGCTGATGTATTTCATGTGCAGCACCCGTTCCAGGTACCGGCCTGGTGCGACCCAGCCGATGCGCAGCCCGGGCGCCAGGGTCTTGGAGAACGAACTGCAGAGCAAGACGCGGCCGTCTTCGTCGAACGACTTGATGGTGCGTGGTCGCGGGTAGGTGTAGGCCAGCTCGCCATACACATCGTCTTCGATGATGGCCACGTCAAACCGCTGTGCGAGCGTCAACAACGCGCGTTTTCGCGACTCCGGCATGATGTAGCCCAAAGGGTTGTTGCAGTTGGGGGTCAACTGTATGGCCTTGATCGGCCATTGTTCCAAGGCCAGTTCCAGCGCATCGAGACTGATCCCGGTAAGCGGGTCGGTGGGAATCTCCAGGGCTTTCATGCCCAGTCCCTTGAGTGTCTGCATGGCACCGTGAAAGCTTGGCGAGTCCACGGCGACGATGTCCCCCGGTTCGCAGATGGCGCGAATGCTGGTGGAGAGCGCTTCGTGGCAGCCGGTGGTGACCACCAGGTCGCTGGCGCTCAATTGGCTGCCGGAGTCGAGCATCAGGCGTGCGATCTGCTCACGCAACTCCAGTGTGCCGTAGATGTTGTCGTAATACAGGCCAGGCATGTCTTGCCGTCGGCTGATCCGGGCCAGGCTGCGCAGCAGGGGCTTGATGGTTGGCGTGGTGATGTCCGGCATGCCACGGCCCAGTTGCACGACGTCCTTGCGTGGCACGGCGCGGATCAGTTCCAGCACCAGGTCCCACTGGGAAATGTCGACCGGGCGTTGGGCCGGGCGACCAACCACCGGCAACTCCGGCAGCTCGCGCCCGACCGGGACGAAGTAGCCGGATTTCGGTTTCGGTCGCGCCAGCCCGCTGTCTTCCAGCACCCGGTAAGCCTGCTGCACCGTGCTCAGGCTGACCCCGTGCTCAACACTCAATGCCCGCACCGACGGCAGTCGGTCACCGGGGCGATAGAAGCCCTGTTCGATGCGTGTGCCGAGCAATTCGGCGAGGTTGACGTAAAGCGTCATGGTGCAGCCTCGGTGAAGAGATACGGGGATCAGTACAGATGGGTCAAAAATACAGGATTCAGTCGCTAAAACAGAAAATCTGTATGGAGGTAATACATATTCATTGAATCTGTAATGGTTTTGCCTGCCCGCGCATCATGGAATCTCTGGCTACCCAAGTAAACAGGAGCATTGAAAATGAACGGCTTGAGCGATGTGCGGCTGACGTTACACAGTCAGGAACTGGCGGCAGGACAGGAGCAGGGCATGCGTGAGGCCCGCGCCCGCAATGCGCCGTCCTGTCTGGGGCGCTGGGGCCTGTTCTGGCATCGTCTGCACACGCGCAAGGTGTTGCTGGAGCTCTCGGCGCAGCAGTTGCGCGATGTGGGCTTGAGCCGTGAACAGGCGCGGGCGGAGGGGTTGAAGCCGTTCTGGCGGTTGTAAGTGTTGCCGTGTGTGATCGTTCCCGCGTGCGTGGGAACGACCAAATCAGCATCAGACCAGCTCTTTAAGCCGGTGCCACAACATCCCCAGCGCCAACAGCGGCGAGCGAAAGTGCTTGCCGCCGGGGAAGGTGATATGTGGCACCTTGGCGAACAGGTCAAACCCTCCGCCCTGCTGGCCACTGATGGCTTCGGCCAGCAGCTTGCCGGCCAGGTGGGTGGCGTTGACGCCATGGCCTGAGTACGCCTGGGCGTAATACACATTCGGCTGGTCTTTGAGCCGGCCTATCTGCGGCAGGCGGTTGGCACCGATGCCGATCATCCCGCCCCACTGATAATCGATCTTTACCCCACCCAGTTGCGGGAACACCTCAAGCATTTTCGGCCGCATATAAGCGCCGATGTCCGAAGGGTCGCGGCCTGAATAGTGGCAGGCCCCGCCAAACAGCAAGCGCCGATCAGCTGAGAGTCGGTAGTAGTCCAGCGCCACGCGCTGGTCACAGACCGCCATGTTCTGCGGCAGCAGGGCATGCGCCTGGGCTTCGCTCAAGGGTTCGGTGGCAATGATGTAGCTGCCGGCGGGCAGCACTTTGCCGCTGAGTTCCGGGTTCAGATCATTGAGGTAGGCGTTGCAGCCCAGCACCAGCGTCTTGGCGCGCACCGCCCCTTGTGCCGTGTGGACCTGGACCTCATTGCCATAGTCGATGCGGGTCACGGCCGAGTGTTCGAACAGTTTCACCCCCAGTTGCTGCGCCGCTGCCGCTTCACCCAGGGCCAGGTTCAGCGGGTGCAGGTGTCCGGAGCCCATGTCGATCAAGCCGCCGACATAGCGGTCGGAGCCGACCACACTGTGCATTTCATGGGCTTGCAGCAGTCGGGTCTCATAGCGATAGCCGAGGCTACGCAGTTCGGCCGCGTCCTCGGCAAAGCCTTCAAGGTCTCGCGGTTTATTGGCCAGGTCGCAGTAACCCCAGGTCAGGTCGCAGGCAATCTGAAACTGTTCGACCCGCCGACGGACGATCTCCACCGCTTCCAGGCCCATGAGTTTCATCTGGCGAACGCCGTCTGCGCCGATCACGTCAGTGAATTGGTCCAGGCCATGGCCGACGCCGCGAATCAGCTGCCCGCCGTTGCGTCCGCTGGCCCCCCAGCCGATCTTGTGGGCCTCGAGCAGCACCACGCTGAGGCCGCGTTCGGCCAGCTCGATGGCGGTGTTCAGACCGGAAAAACCGCCGCCTACCACGCACACGTCAGCCAACAACTGGCCCTGGAGCACTGGGTGATCAGGCTGCGGCAGGCTGCTGGCGGCGTAATAGGAGGCGGTGTGGTTGCTCGGAACAGGTTGCTGAACGCGGGCGTGCATGGGGGTGATCCTGAGTTTTCGGTGTTGAGTAAATTTTACGGAGCATAAGCCGGACCTTTCGGCGCGGGCAACACTGGTCGGCCAGTGCTGTCTGGTGTCAGGCTTTTAGGGCAAAATTGCGCCCCGTTCACTTTCTCCGGTATTCATTTCGATGAGCTGCAACCGCCAGACCGTTCGCACACTCCGGCAGCAGATCCCTTCGTTCGAGTGCGTCCCCGGTTGCCACGACTGCTGTGGGCCGGTGACGACTTCGCCGGAAGAAATGTCCCGCCTGCCGCGCAAGACCCGCGCCGAGCAGGATGCGGCGATGGATGAATTGAACTGCGTGCACCTGGGGCCCGACGGCTGCACCGTGTACGAAGAGCGGCCACTGATCTGTCGCCTGTTCGGTACCACGCCCACCTTGCCATGCCCCAATGGTCGCGGCCCCGTGGAGTTGATTCATCCACGGGTCGAGAAACAGATTCACGCGTACATGGCCAGCACCCGGCAGGTTCTCGTGTGATGTGCTCGCTCCCACGCTCTGCGTGGGAGCGAGCATATGCAGCTTGGTTCAATCCGGAATCGGCAAGCTCAAGCTCTCTTTCACTTCTTCCATCACGATATAGCTCTTGGATTCGCGCACGTGGGGCAGCTTGAGCAGGATGTCGCCCAACAGTTTGCGGTACGAAGCCATTTCGGAAATCCGCGCCTTCACCAGGTAGTCGAAATCCCCTGAGACCAGGTGGCATTCCAGCACATGGGGCAGTTTCAGCACCGCGCGTCGGAACTCTTCAAAGGTATCGCCGGATTTGTAGTCGAGGCTGATTTCGACGAACACCAGCAGGCTACCCTTAAGGTGCTGCGGGTTGAGCCGGGCGTTGTAGCCCATGATGATCCCTTCGCGCTCCAGGCGGCGCACCCGCTCCGTGCAGGGCGTGGTCGACAGTCCGACCTTTTCCCCGAGTTCCGTGAACGAGATTCGCCCATCGGCTTGCAGGATGCGCAGGATGTTCCGGTCGATCTTGTCCAGCTCACGTTTGGTCTGAGTGTTGGTCCGCATAGGGGATGCGCCTCCGTCAAAAGCTATTTTGCCGAGAATTGTCGCCAAATATAGGCACTTATATAGTGAAAAGCACTGGCAAATGTTTTTTAAACTGCGCTCATCATTGCTTGCACACAACAAACGTCGGCGACAAGCCGCGATGAGGGATAAAAAATGCGCGTTCTGGTCTTGGGTAGCGGCGTTATCGGTACCGCCAGTGCCTACTATCTGGCTCGGGCCGGCTTTGAAGTGACGGTTGTGGATCGTCAACCGGCCGCTGCCATGGAAACCAGTTTCGCCAACGCCGGGCAGGTCTCGCCGGGCTACGCATCGCCATGGGCTGCGCCGGGTGTGCCGCTCAAGGCCATCAAATGGCTGTTGCAGCGCCACGCACCGCTGGCGATCAAGGCCACCGCCGATATCGACCAATACCTCTGGATGGCGCAGATGCTGCGCAACTGCACCGCCAGCCGTTATGCCGTGAACAAGGAGCGCATGGTCCGCCTGTCCGAGTACAGCCGTGACTGCCTCGACGAATTGCGCGCGGAAACCGGTATTGCCTATGAAGGCCGCAGCCTGGGCACGACCCAACTGTTCCGCACCCAGGCACAGCTCGATGGCGCCGCTAAAGACATCGCTGTGCTCAAGGAGTCCGGCGTTCCCTTCGAGCTGCTCGACCGCGCCGGCATTGCCCGCGTCGAACCGGCCCTGGCCAGCGTGACCGACATTCTCGCCGGCGCCCTGCGTCTGCCGAACGACCAGACCGGCGACTGCCAGATCTTCACCACGCGCCTGGCTGAAATGGCCATGCAACTGGGTGTGGAGTTCCGTTTCGGCCAGGACATTCAACGCCTCGACTACGCCGGCGACCGGATCAATGGCGTGATGATCGACGGCAAGCTGGAAACCGCGGACCGTTATGTCCTGGCGCTCGGCAGTTACTCGCCGCAGTTGCTCAAGCCGCTGGGCATCAAGGCTCCGGTTTATCCGCTCAAGGGTTACTCGCTGACCGTGCCGATCACCAACCCGGCGATGGCCCCGACTTCGACCATCCTCGACGAGACCTACAAGGTCGCGATCACCCGTTTCGACAACCGTATTCGTGTGGGCGGCATGGCTGAAATAGCCGGTTTTGACCTGTCGCTGAACCCGCGTCGACGCGAAACGCTGGAGATGATCGTCAACGATCTTTATCCTCAGGGCGGCGACCTGGCCCAGGCCAGTTTCTGGACCGGATTGCGTCCAACCACGCCGGACGGTACGCCGATTGTCGGTGCCACCCCGTTCAAGAACCTGTTCCTGAACACGGGTCACGGCACGCTCGGCTGGACCATGGCGTGTGGCTCCGGCCGCTTGCTGGCTGACCTGATGGCGAAGAAAAAGCCGCAGATCAGCGCTGAAGGCCTCGATATTTCCCGTTATGGCAGCACCCCTCAGGAGTCCGCAAAACATGGCAATCCAGCGCCAGCTCACCAATGAGCGTTTGAGCCAGATCGTGGTTCACAGCGGCACCGTGTATCTGGCAGGGCAGGTCGGGGACGATATGAGCGCCGGGATTGAACAGCAGACTCGCGAAACCCTTGCCAACATCGAGCGTTTGCTGGACCTGGCGGGTACCGACAAGACCCGGTTGTTATCGGTGACGATTTACCTGAAAGACATTGATGCTGATTTCCAGGGCATGAACAGTGTCTGGGACACTTGGCTGCCGAAGAACGTTGCGCCAGCACGGGCAACCGTTGAAGCCAAACTGTGCGAACCGGAAATTCTGGTCGAGCTGTCGGTCGTGGCCGCTCTGCCTTGAACGATCCCTCTCCCGGTGCTATTGGTGGTTCACGCCGCCAGTCAGCGCCGGTTTTTTTCCTCTCGAGACCGCCTAGAAGTCTGCCGCCATGCGTCCTGCCCGTGCCCTGATCGATCTTCAAGCCCTGCGTCATAACTATCAACTGGCCCGCGAACTCACGGGGGCTCGTGCCCTCGCAGTGATCAAGGCCGATGCCTACGGCCATGGTGCGGTGCGCTGTGCCCAGGCCCTGGAGGCCGAGGCGGACGGTTTTGCCGTTGCCTGTATCGAAGAAGCCCTGGAGCTGCGTGCCGCCGGCATTCGCGCGCCGGTGTTGCTGCTCGAAGGCTTTTTCGAAGCCGATGAGCTGTCGCTGATCGTCGAGCATGATTTCTGGTGCGTGGTGCATTCGCTCTGGCAACTCGAGGCGATCGAGAAAGCCGCCTTGCGCCAGCCAATCACGGTCTGGCTCAAGCTGGACTCGGGGATGCACCGGGTCGGCCTGCATCCGGCGGATTATCAGGCGGCGTATCAGCGCCTGCTGGCCAGCGGCAAGGTGTCGAAGATTGTGCTGATGAGCCACTTCGCGCGTGCGGATGAGCTCAACAGCAGCAGCGCTGCAGAGCAGGTCGCGGTGTTTGAAGCTGCGCGCCAGGGGTTGTCGGCGCAGGTCAGCTTGCGCAATTCGCCCGCCGTGCTCGGCTGGCCGCAGGTGCCGAGCGATTGGGTGCGCCCGGGCATCATGCTCTATGGCGCGACACCCTTCGAGGAGGCCAATCCGGTTGCCGCACGTTTGCAGCCTGTGATGACCCTCGAATCGAAAGTCATCAGCGTGCGCGAACTGCCCGCTGGCGAGCCCGTGGGCTATGGCGCTCGATTCATCACCCAGAAGCCGATGCGCATCGGCGTGGTCGCGATGGGGTATGCCGACGGTTATCCGCGTCAGGCGCCTACCGGTACGCCCGTGTTGGTGGCCGGGCAGCGCAGTCAGTTGTTGGGCCGGGTGTCGATGGACATGCTCTGCATCGATTTGACCGATGTACCCCAGGCGGGCCTCGGTTCGACGGTCGAGTTGTGGGGTAAAAACATCCTGGCCAGTGATGTGGCGATGGCCGCCGACACCATCCCTTACCAGATATTCTGCAATCTGCGTCGCGTGCCACGGCTCTATAGCGGGGACTGACGGGGCGCGGGGCTGACCGGAAGTCGCTTTGCCGAACAGGACTCAGGCTCAAGTGTTGTAAATACTGAACGCTGTCGCCATGATAACGTTCACTATCCACACAATCTGAATCCTGGGAGGCTAATGCATTGGACGTCGGTGAACGACTGCAATCGATCCGTAAACTGAAAGGTCTTTCCCAGCGTGAGCTCGCCAAGCGTGCGGGTGTCACCAACAGCACCATTTCGATGATCGAGAAAAACAGCGTCAGCCCCTCCATCAGTTCACTGAGGAAGGTGCTTGGCGGTATTCCCATGTCCATGGTCGAGTTCTTTTCTGAAGAGATTCTTCAGGAAAAGCCGACTCAGATTGTCTACAAGGCCAACGAGCTGATTGATATCTCCGATGGTGCCGTGACCATGAAACTGGTCGGCAAGGCCCATCCGAGTCGCGCTATCGCCTTCCTCAACGAGATCTACCCACCCGGTGCCGACACCGGTGAAGAGATGCTCACCCACGAGGGCGAAGAAACCGGAATCCTGCTCGAAGGACGGCTGGAACTGGTGGTCGGACTGGAGACTTTTGTACTGGAAGCTGGCGACAGCTACTATTTTGAAAGCACCAAGCCACACCGTTTCCGCAATCCGTTTGATGCGCCGGCGCGACTAATCAGCGCAGCCACACCCGCGAATTTTTAAGAAAAGAGGCGCCCGCCGAGGTTTTGCGAGCCGCCCGAGCCGTTTTTCGTCATTACTTAATACCCCTTGGACTTTAGGGTTGTTTCAGTGTGGCGGGCTAACCGTTATACTTGCGCCCGCCTGCGAAACCGTGGCCGTGGGCGTGACTAGCCACCATTGAGGGTGTACGCGTGAACCTAATTATGAAAATGCTGGCCGCACCAGCAACCGTATTGGCCCTTTGGGCAGTCAGCGCTCAAGCTGCGACTACCGACGATATTGCTAAACGCCTTGAACCAGTCGGCCAGGTCTGTGTGCAAGGTCAAGAGTGCAAAGGGATGGAAGTCGCTGCTTCGGCAGGCGGCGGTGGAGCGAAAACGCCGGACGAGATCATTGCCAAGCACTGCAATGCTTGCCACGGCTCGGGTCTGCTGGGCGCACCGAAAATCGGTGATACCGCTGCCTGGAAAGCACGTGCCGATCACCAGGGCGGCCTTGACGGCATCCTGGCAAAAGCGATTACCGGCATCAACGCAATGCCCCCTAAAGGCACCTGCGCAGATTGCTCCGACGCTGATCTGAAAGGCGCTATCCAGAAGATGTCCGGCTTGAAGTAAGCCTCATCTTCAGCGAAAAAGCCGCTTTCGAGCGGCTTAATGAGATGGTCACCCCCACACCCTGCGAGGGCTACGCTTTCGCAGGGTGTTTTGTTTTCGGAGGCCATCATCATGAGTGAGTCAGCGCTGATCGGTATCTATCTCGGTAAACACAGTTTTCACCTGCACGGCCAAGACACTGCGGGCCGAGAGGTGTTTCACAAGAAGCTCACGCGAGCACAGATGATGCATTTTTTCGGCAACCTGCCGAGCTGCGTCGTAGTGAT
>NZ_FYDM01000003.1:0-533138 GCF_900187415.1 Pseudomonas sp. Irchel s3b6
TGATCACTGACGCCTACTCACGGAAAATCGTGGGTCATCATGTGCATGAGAGCCTGCACACCGCGTCAGTGATCAAGGCGCTCAAGAACGCCGTCGGACAGCGCCAAACCAAGCAGACGCTGATCCATCATTCAGACCGTGGCGCCCAGTACTGCTCCGATCTTTATCAGCGGCTGCACATCAAGCACGGCATCACCTGTTCAATGACGGATGGTTATGACTGCTATCAGAACGCTATGGCTGAGCGGGTAAACGGAATCCTGAAGACGGAATTCCTGCTGCATCGCCCAAAGGATCTGGAGGAAGCGAAGAGAATGGTGGACGAATCGGTGCTGATCTATAACCGGGAGCGACCGCATTTGTCCCTGAAATACAAAACGCCCGATGCGGTGCATCGGGCGTTTGGCGACTGAAACAGGTGTAAACCTATTTCAGGACTAGACACGTGATTCCCTGTGTTCCCCCCCCCTCATTCGTTGTGGGGTAGGCCCGCTCACGCAGGCCGATTCAGTGATCAGTTCTGCAGTGGGATCAGTATTTTCTCGTCAGGCGACAGGACCATGAACACCAGCAATTTGGCCGGTTGGGTGCTGCTGGCATTTTTCGACACCAGGTGCTCGGAACCTGCCGGTTCGTACCAGTATTCGCCTGCCTTGTAGGTAATGGCCTTGCCGCCCTTGACCTGGGAAACAATCTCCCCCGAGACCACGTAGGCCATGGCCGTGCCCTCATGTTTGTGGGCGATGGACGACTGGCCGGGCAGGTAGTCGACTTCGATCATCAGCGCCTTCTTGCCGGGTGCGTTTTGCAGCATCTCGTCCTGCAGTACCGTGACTTTTTCTGACGGGGCACCGGCTTCGTGGGCCAATACAGGGGCGGATGCCAGCAGGCTCAGGACGGTCAGGGTGCTTGCGAGTAACGGTAGCGGTCTCATGCTCATCACCTATGGGTGTGTTGATCAAGTGTGCGAATCAGGCTTAACGTTAAGCCTGCATCCGGGATCAACAAACAGCCAATTGTTGCGAAGCTGAGCAGACCAATGAGCGCCGGGCGAGTGTCCGGGGTGCACTTGTTATCGTTCAAACTATCGGAAAGCTGTTGAAGTCGATGCTGCTGGCCAGTCGACTGTCGAGCAAACTGATGAAACCTTGCACCTCGGGGCAGTTGAAGTGGGTTTGCATGGCGGTTTCCGATTGCCAGTGGGCACTGACGGTCCACCGATTGTCATCCTCCGGGCAGCGATCAACCATGTAGGTGTCGCAATCGGGGAGTTGGCGCAAGGTGTCGACGATCTGCTGCAAGTGCCGGCCCAGTTCATCGGAGCAGCCAGGGGCGGCCTGGACCTGGACCGTGTTGATCATTTTCGCGGGCATCGCACAGGCTCCCTTTTCAAGCCGCACAGGCCGTGTTCAGGATGGGGTGACATTCGTGCAGGATAGGCCCGTATACGGTAGCGGCCAACGACCAATTGGCTGTAAAAGCCCCATGCCAATAGACCTCAGGCGACTTGCTGCAAGAGGTCGCGCAGGCGGTCCAGGGCGGTATCGATGTCCAGGGTATCGATCGCGCCAAACCCCATGAACAGCCCGGCGCGAGGGGCTTGCTGATAAAAGAATTCGCTCAGGCCATAGAGCCCGACCTCGACGTCTTTCGCTCGCTCGATGAGTCGCGACACATCCACCTCCACCTTGCACAGCAGCACCATGTGAAACCCGGCGGTGCTCGGCACGGCCTCAAGCCAGGGTGAAAGGTCGTCGGCAACCCGCGCCAGGATTCGCTCGCGACGCCCGGCGTAGACCGTGTGGCAGCGGCGAATATGCTTGAGCAGGCAGCCTTCGTCGATGAACTTGGCCAACGCCCATTGCGGCAGGGTCGAGGTGTGCAGGTCGGTCAACTGCTTGGCGCGGATGACCGCCTCGAGGATGGCTGGCGGCAGGATGGCATAACCCAGCCGCAACTCGGGCAGCAAGGTTTTGGAGAAGGTCCCGACATAAGCCACGAGCCCGTGTTGATCCAGGCTCTGCAGGGAGTCGGTGGGCCGGCCCTCGTAGCGGAACTCGCTGTCGTAGTCATCCTCGATGATAATCGCGCCCAACGCGTGAGCCCTGGCCAGCAAGGCTTCACGTCGAGCCTGGCTCATGGGCATGCCCAAGGGGAACTGGTGCGAGGGCGTGACGTAGATCAGCCGGGTGCCTTCGGGAATCGACGCCACCTGAATGCCTTCGCCATCGACCGGCACGCCGACCACCTCGGCACCGTGGGAGGCGAACAGCAGGCGGGCCGGCGGATAGCCGGGGTCTTCCATGGCCACCAGGCTGCCGGGCTGGATCAGCACCCGGCCAATCAGGTCCAGCGCCTGCTGCGCACCGTTGCACACCACCACGTCCTGGTCCTGGCAAATCACCCCGCGAGAAAACGCGATATGCCGGGCGATGGCACTGCGCAGGGCCGGGAGACCTTCGGCCTGACTGTAAAAGCCCATGACGCTGGCGACCTGGCGCAGTGCATGGGCGGTGCAACGGCGCCAGTCGTCCCGGGGGAACAGGCCCTTGCTGGTGGCGCCGCCAATGAAGTCATAACGCAATGAAGCGTCCGGGGCGGGGTGACGCAGGAACGTCGGCAGGTTGCGCCAGCGTTCTATGATTTCGCGGCTGGCCAGCTCCGAGTGGCTTTGCTTGCGCGCCAGCGCTGAAGTCCGGATGTTGACGTAGGTGCCTTTGCCGACGATCCCGGTCAGGTAGTTTTCGTAGGTCAATTGCGTATAGGTGTCGGAGATGGTCTTGCGCGAGATCCCCAGTTGCTCGGCCAGCAAGCGGCTGGGCGGCAGTTGCGTGCCGGCGGCCAGGCGGCCCGATTCGATGGCGCTGCGCAGCTGCTGGTACAGCTGGCCTGCGAGGTCCTTGCGGCCATTGATCACAACGTGAAGTTCCATACCCGCGAGGCTCCTGCGGTGGTGAGGGTGAGGCGGCTGACGACAGGTTACTCGCAGAGGCGGGGGGCTGCACCTGATCAACGCCCACGCCCGGGAGCAGGCCACGCTCGCCAAGGCAGGCATATTGCGATTACCCTCGAAGGCCAGGCTGCACGTGGCCACTGGATCACAGCGGGCAACGGATACCGCGCAGCACCGCTTTCAAGGAAGAATTCCCTATGTCGACCTGCGATCCCGTCATCACCCTCGAGCGTTTCAGCGAAGCTCACATCGAGGGCATTACCACGCTGTACAACGACCCCGCGGTTGCTCGTCAGGTGCTGCAAACGCCTTACCAGTCCACCGAGGTCTGGCGCGAACGCCTGGCGTCCAGGAACGAGCGGGTGGTGCAACTGGTGGCGTTGCATCAGGGGCAGGTGATCGGCAACATCGGCCTGGAGCAGTTCTCGCGCATTCGGCGCAGTCATTGCGCCAACATCGGCATGGGGGTCGCGGTGGCGTGGCAGGGAAAAGGCTTGGGTACTCGCTTGTTGGCCACGGTGCTGGACCTCGCGGACAACTGGATGAACGTGCAACGGGTGGAATTGTCGGTGTATGCGGACAACGACGCGGCGATCGGGCTGTATCGCAAGTTCGGCTTCGAGACCGAGGGCCTGTTCCGCCAGTATGCGGTGCGTGACGGTCAGCTGGTAGACGCCCTGAGCATGGCACGTTTGCGCCATTCGCCCAAGGCGTCCTGACTCAGTCGCCCAAGGCAAAGGCCACGGCGGCATGGGCGTGCAGTTCGGTGGTGTCGAGCAGGTATTAGTCGTACATCGCCCGCGAGCATCTGTCATGCTCAGTGTTCGTAACACGGGTTAGTCCGAGGAACAGCGCAATGGACGACGTACAGCAACTGGGTGAAATGCTTCGCCACTACGCAGAAAGCGAAGCGCACAAGAAACAGGTGTTTGAAAGCCAGTCGGCGGTGTGGGCCATGCGAATCGGCGAATTGTTCGACCAGATCGAACAATGGCTGGCACCGGTCAGGACGCCGAATTTGCTTGAGGTGAGCCGGGAGGTCTATGTCGCGTTCGGGGCCAGTGTGCCGGTGGAAACCTCGGCTTTCAAGTCCGAGAAACTGAGCATTCTGATCGCCGGCAAACCGGTGGAGTTCGTGCCCGAGGTGATGGGCGCCGGCGGGTTGATCACCTTGGCGGTGGTGGGCCTGACCGCCGCGCGTTATGGCAGTGTGTCACTGGTGTGCCTGCCGCCATCGACCGAGTGGCAGTGGCGCAAGACCAACGGTTTGAAAGACCCGGACACCTTTGCCTTTGATGCCAATTTCCTGGCCCAGCAGCTGCAGAGCCTGATTCCGCGTGAGCGGGGGTGAGGTAGTTGGGGCCAGCGCCCGTCTTTGTGGCGGGCATCTAACCCTGTGGGAGCGCATCAAACTTCCACATTACCCCAACCCGGCTTCGCCACCTCCGGTGCAACCGCGTTGATAGTCTTACCGGTGGCCTGTTCCACCCGTCGTGCTACGTCGGGGTCGTCGGCAAAGGGGATCAGGCTGGCATCGTCCAGGCTCTCGGGCGATTGATGCCGCAAGCAGTACTCCACCGACAGATACAGGCACGCCACCGCCGCCAGATTCAGCATCACTTCCATCATGATCAACGTTCCCTCGGGTGAGTGACGCAAGCCGGGGCGGCTTGCGTCGTGGGGCAATCAGGCAAACTGCGCTTCGCGCTCGGCCAGCGTTGCGTCGGCAACCCGCACGGTGCGCCAGGTGTTGTAGGCCATCAGCAGCATGCCGCCGAGGAAGAACACCCCCCCGGTAAACCGCACGATGAAGCCAGGATGGCTGGCCTGCAGCGCTTCGACGAAGGAGTAGGTGAGGGTGCCGTCGTCGTTGATGGCGCGCCACATCAGGCCCTGGGTGATGCCGTTGACCCACATCGAGGCGATGTAGAGCACGGTGCCGATGGTCGCCAGCCAGAAGTGCAGGTTGATCAGTGGCACGCTGTGCATCTGTTCGCGGCCGAAGATCTTCGGGATCATGTGGTAGGTCGCGCCGAACGTGATCATCGCTACCCAACCCAGGGCGCCGGCATGGACGTGGCCGATGGTCCAGTCGGTGTAGTGGGACAGCGCGTTGACGGTCTTGATCGCCATCATCGGGCCTTCGAAGGTCGACATGCCGTAGAACGCCAGGGACAGCACCAGGAAGCGCAGGATCGGATCGGTGCGCAACTTATGCCAGGCACCCGACAGCGTCATCATGCCGTTGATCATCCCGCCCCAGCTCGGCGCCAGCAGGATCAGCGACATGGCCATGCCCAGTGACTGGGCCCAGTCCGGCAGTGCGGTGTAGTGCAGGTGGTGGGGGCCGGCCCAGATATACAGGGTGATCAGTGCCCAGAAGTGCACGATCGACAGGCGATACGAGTACACCGGGCGGCCGACCTGCTTGGGCACGAAGTAGTACATCATCCCCAGAAAGCCGGTGGTCAGGAAGAAGCCCACGGCGTTGTGGCCGTACCACCACTGGACCATGGCGTCGGTGGCCCCGGAATACACCGGGTAGGACTTGAACCAGTCCACCGGGATCGACAGGTGGTTGACCACGTGCAGCATGGCGATGACCACGATGAACGCGCCAAAGAACCAGTTACCGACATAGATGTGTTTGGTCTTGCGCTGCACTACGGTGGTGAAGAACACGATGGCATAGGCCACCCAGACCACGGTCATCCACACCGCGCCGGTGAACTCGATCTCGGCGTATTCCTTGGTGGTGGTGTAGCCCAGCGGCAGGGTGATCAACATGCTGACGATTACCGATTGCCAGCCCCAGAAGGTGAACGCCGCCAGCTTGTCCGAATACAGCCGTACCTGGCAGGTCCGCTGTACCGCGTAGTAGCTGGCGGCAAACTGTGCGCTGCCGGCAAAGCCGAAAATCACCAGGCTGGTGTGCAGCGGCCGCAAGCGGCCGAAGGTGGTCCAGGGCAGGTCGAGGTTCGCCTCCGGCCACACCAGCTGCGAGGCGATCCACACGCCCATCGCCATCCCGATAACACCCCATACCACTGTTGCCACGACGAATTGGCGGACGACCTTGTAGTTATAGGCCTGTCCGATTGTTGCTGTGCTCATGGTCATTGCTTCCACGGTTGCAAAGTCATGCCAGGCCACCCGGTCTGGCAGGGTGTGAACTGTAGAAACACCCGGGGAAACAAAACAGGCTCAGAAAAAGCACATTAATACGGATCAGAAATTACCCATGTCTACGGCAATTGGATGGGGTCTGATCTGGTTTTTTAGTGGTTAGCTGAATCTGTAACGTCCTGAGCTGCTGATCCATAGTCATTCACCTTGAAACGAGCCGTAGAGCCCGATCACCCTGATGAGGTAGCGACATGTATCAGTACGATGACTACGACCGGGCCCTGGTCTTTGAACGGGTTGAGCAGTTTCGCGATCAGGTCGAACGGTTCATGGCCGGCGCCTTGAGCGAGGAAGAGTTCTTGCCCTTGCGCCTGCAGAACGGCCTGTACCTGCAAAAGCACGCGTACATGCTGCGGGTGGCCATTCCCTACGGCACCCTGAATGCCTGGCAGATGCGCACGCTGGCCAGCATCGGCCGGGATTACGATCGTGGCTACGGCCACTTCACCACCCGGCAGAACCTGCAGTTCAACTGGATCGAACTGGCGCAGGTGCCGGACATTCTCCAGCGCCTGGCCGAAGTCGAAATGCATGCGATCCAGACCTCTGGCAATTGTGTACGCAACATCACCACCGAGGCGTTTGCCGGGGTGGCGGCGGACGAGTTGATCGACCCGCGTCCCCTGGCGGAGATCCTGCGGCAGTGGTCGACCATCAACCCCGAGTTCCTGTACCTGCCGCGCAAGTTCAAGATCGCCATCTGCTCGGCCGTACAGGACCGCGCGGCGATCATGATGCATGACATCGGCCTGTACCTTTACCCGGATGCCTCCGGGCAGATGCTGCTACGGGTCATCGTCGGCGGTGGCCTGGGGCGCACGCCGATCCTCGGCCTGCAGATCCGTGAAGGCCTGCCCTGGCAGCACCTGCTGTCCTACGTCGAGGCGGTGTTGCGGGTGTACAACCGTCATGGTCGGCGCGACAACAAGTACAAGGCACGGATCAAGATCCTGGTGAAGGCCCTGGGGATCGACGCCTTTGCCAGGGAAGTGGAGCAGGAGTGGCAACACCTCAAGGACGGCCCGGCACAGTTGACCGAACTCGAGTACCAGCGGGTCGCCAGCGCCTTCGTGCCGCCGAGCTACGATCGATTGGCGGACACTGATCTGGATTTCGGCACGCGGCTGGCCGAAAACCCGGCGTTCGCGCGCTGGGTGGCGCGCAACGTACA
The DNA here is from genome assembly GCF_900187415.1 of Pseudomonas sp. Irchel s3b6. Lineage (NCBI taxonomy): Bacteria > Pseudomonadati > Pseudomonadota > Gammaproteobacteria > Pseudomonadales > Pseudomonadaceae > Pseudomonas > Pseudomonas sp. Irchel s3b6. The sequence goes on from NZ_FYDM01000003.1 coordinate 7,311, forward strand.
GCCGCATAAAGTGCCGGGTTACGCCAGTGTGGTGCTGTCGACCAAGCCCGGCCTGTTCGCGCCTCCGGGTGACGTCACTGACCGGCAGATGGACGCGGTGGCCGACTGGTCCGAGCAGTTCGGCTTCGGTGAGATCCGCATTGCCCACGAGCAGAACATCGTGCTGCCGGACGTGCCCAAGGCGCACTTGTACGCTTTGTGGTGCCTGGCCTGCGAGGTCGGGTTGGGGTGCGCGAACATCGGCTTGCTGACCGACATCATTGCCTGCCCTGGCGGTGATTTCTGTGCGTTGGCCAACGCCAAGTCGATTCCGATTGCCCAAGGCATCCAGGCACGCTTCGACGACCTCGACTACCTGCATGACCTGGGGGATATCAGTCTCAATATCTCCGGTTGCATGAACGCCTGCGGTCACCACCACATCGGCAACATCGGCATTCTCGGGGTCGATAAGAACGGCAGCGAGTGGTACCAGATCACTCTGGGGGGTGCCCAGGGCAAAAACAGTGCGTTGGGCAAAGTGATCGGTCCGTCGTTCAGCGCGGCTGAAGTGCCCGGGGTGATCGAGCAGATCATCGCGACCTTTGTTCGCTACCGGGAAAGTGAAGAGCGGTTTGTCGACACCGTGCAGCGTATCGGGCTGGAGCCATTCAAGGAGTGCATCTACCCCAAGACCCTGGAGGGCGCGGCATGAACAATCTGCTACGCCTGTTGGATGGCGTTGCCCACAAGGTCGACGATGATCCATGGACCTTGATCAAGGACATTGATGCGCAACGGCCGGTCGGGCCGTTGATCTGGCCCCTGGCGCTATGGCATGAGCACCGTCGCGCCTCGGATGCCGTGTGGCTGGGGCCGGATGACGAGGTGGAAAGCCTCGAACCCTGGTTGCCCCGGTTGCCCATGATCGCGTTGGAGTTTCCCAGCTTTCGCGATGGCCGGGCCTACAGTCAGGCGTACCTGTTGCGCACGCGTTTGGGCTGGACGGGGGAGCTGCGGGCGGTGGGCGACGTGCTGCGTGACCAGCTCAGCCATATGCGTCAGTGCGGGTTCGATGCGTTCGCCGTGCGCGAAGACAAGTGCGTCGACGATGCACTCAAAGGCCTGGCGGGCATGAGCGTGCAGTATGGTCGCTCGGTGATCGAGCCTCGGCCGTTGTTTCGCCGACGCTGAAATACCCTGTGGGGTTCTGCCTATCGCCTGCTGTCCACCCGCAATGGCGCGGGTGGACAGGGTTTGGCGCTCACTTGAGCGCCGGATCCTGCGGGTTCAACTGCTTCCAGCCTTGCAGCAAGACCTGGGCCTTGGGTTCCTGGCCGTTGTCCAGGTAGTACTGGATCAGCGACAACCGTGCATTGCGGTTGGCTGGTTGCTGTTTGACCAGTTTTTCCAGCAGTGCGCACGCTTCATCGATCTTGCCACCCTCGTACAGGGCCACGGCCAGTACATAACCGTACTGTGCATTCAGCGGCTCCAGGCGCGCGGCATTGCGCAGGGCCGGCATGGCCTGGGCGGTCTTGCCCGCACGAATCAGGGCCAGGCCTTGGGTGTGCTGGAGCAGTGCGGCATCCGGGTGCTCCTTCAGGCTCGTGGCCAGCAACGCCTGCGCCTCCTCCTTGCGCCCGCGTGACTCCAGCCATTGCACCAGTGTCACCAATGCCGGGAAGAAGTCCGGGTCGCGCTGCAGGGCGGCTTGCAACCGCGGTTCGACCTCGGCACTGCGTCCACTGGCCTGGTAGAGCATCGCCAGGTTGAGGTTGGCTTCGGCGCGTTCGGCCAGGCTCAATTGAACCTGCTCATACTCATCGATGGCCGCCTTCCATTGCTTCTGAGCGGCACCCAATGTGTTGGCCACGCTCAGCAAATCCCGGGCGGCGGCAATGCGGATCGCCTTGACCGGATCGCTCAAAAACGGCGTGAACAACGCCACGCGTTCGGCGGGGGGAAGGAAGGCGCTGACCGCGTGAATGGCACTCTCGCGAACCTGCGGGTCGTGGTTGCCTAGGTCCTTGCTCGCCAGCTTCAACGCCTGCTCGCTCGGATACAGCGCCAGTTCCGCCAGCAAGGTTGCCCGTTGAATGGCCGGCAGGTTACTGCGCTGCAACTGCTCGTACAGTGCTTGCGCGGCACCGGGCTGGCCGGTACGCACCTGCCACAGGCTTTCGTCATAGCGCGGCGCCTGGGCCACGGGGTTGGCACTCCACAGCTTGAACTGCTCGGTGACCTTGTCGCCGGCCTTGCCCTGGTGGCACGTCAGGCAGGCGTCGGGCGTGCCCAACTGCTGGGCGCGTACAGGGTTGGGCAGGCTGAAGCTGTGGTCATGCCGAAAGTCATTGCCCATGTAGAACTTGCCGGGCATGTGGCAATCCACGCACTGGGATCCCGGTTGGCCGGCGACATGCCGATGGTGCTCAGGCGAGTCGTAGTTTTTGGCTTGCAGGCCTTTGCCGTCGACCCCGGCGACCGTGGTTTTGCCCGCGGTGTTGTGGCATTGCAGGCAGACGCCGTTGCCCTGGGCCTTGAGTTCGGTGCTGTGGGGGTTGTGGCAATTGCTGCAACGCACGCCCTTGTCGGCCATCTTGCTTTGCAGGAATGAGCCGTGCTCGAACACTTCATCCTTGATCTTGCCATCCAGCGCGTACAGCTCGCGGGTCAGTACGCTGGGCAGGTAGTCATCCATCAAGCGCTTGCCGACGGTGTAGCCGTCGCCCAAGGGGGCTCGGCGGGCATGGCAACGGGCGCAGGTTTCGATCTCGGTGGTGGCGTTCTTGTCCTTGAGGTCCACGGCAAAGCCTGCATGGATCAGGTCGCTTTTCTTGCCGGCCCATTCAAGGTGATTCGACGCCGGGCCGTGGCACGCCTGGCAACCCACCCCCAGGCTGTTCCACTGGCTGGCAAAGGTGTTGCTGGCCGCATCGAAGTTACGCTTGTAGCCGGTGGTGTGGCATTCCACGCACATGAAGTTGGCGTTCTGGTTCGGCTTGCTCCAGTGCAGCGGGTTCTTGAAGTTCACACCCTGGCCCGGGTAGAGGTGAAACCAGCGGGTTTTCTCGGTATCCCAGGCCACGCCCAAGGCTTGCAGGCGACCTTCGCCGACCTCGATCAGGTACTGCTGCAGCGGCGCGATGCCGAAGGTGTAGGCCACCTTGAAGTCAGCGTTCCGGCCGTCGGCCCCGGGCGTGTTGACCCAGAAACCGTCGTCCTTGCGAAAGAACCGCGTGGTCTCTTTTTCACCCTTGAACGTGCTGTTGTCGAAGTTGGCCAGAACGGTCCCGGCATCGGCCACCTGCATCGCCAGTTGGTGGTGGGAGCCTTGCCAGTCCTTGACCTGTTCAGTGTGGCATCCCTGGCATTGCTGTTCGTCGACCAGGGTGGCCGGCGGTGCAGGGGCGGGTGGTGCCTGCGCAGCGGGGGCATTGGCGATGCTGGGCGCCACATAGGGCGGCGGCGTCGATTGGCCGGCCAGCAGGAACCAGCCAAGCCCGGCCATGACCAGCAACAGCGCGGTGGCGGTCACCGGGAACAGGTAGCGGGAAATCAGGGGTGGGGGCGAATCAGGGTCAGGGTTTATCGCTTTATTTTTATGCTTGGGCATTACGACTTCCGTGGTCCAGATGCGTTGGCCATACCGGCGCGCTTTTTTTAGCTGGGTGCAGCTTTGCCCCACGGCGTCCGTCTGTCAAATGACGGTTGTGATGGCGCTTGCAGCCTTGGGTGAATTTTCAGAGTCCGGTACTGCAAATGATTTAACTTTTGCCTGTACCTGTTAGTCCATTTCGCTTTACCGTTGTCGTCCCTATAACAGGAGTTACAGTATGAAGCTTGCCCTCATGATGAGCACACTGTGCATCGCCTCCCTGGGAATGGTGGGGTGTTCGAGCACTATCACCAAGCCTGAGGATTATTCCGGCTTTCTCAAGGACTACAGTCAGCTCAAGGAGGCCAAGTCGCCTTCGGGTGTGGACGTGATGCGCTGGGTCGACCCTAAGCTCGACATCAGTCAATACACCAGCGTTTACATCGAGCCCACCCAGTTCTACCCGCTGCCAAAGCCGACGGAAAAAATCCCTCAGACCACACTGTCGGGTATTACTGGTTACTACGACCAGGCGCTGAGGCGTGAACTGGCCAAGTCTTTGCCGTTGGCTAACGCGCCAGGTCCGGGCGTGGTCGTGGTGCGTGCGGCCATCACCGGCGTCAGCAGCAGCACCGAAGGCCTGAAGCCTTACGAAATCATTCCGATTGCACTGGTGGCGGCTGCCGTCAGCACCGCGACCGGTATCCGCGATCAGGAAACCGACCTGGCCACCGAAGCCGTGTTCCTCGATGGCGGCAACAACAAGGTCATCGCCGAAGTCGTGCGCAAAGGCACCGGCAAGTCCCTGGAAAATGATTCGCAAGTCATGACGGCCAACGATGTGAAAAACGTCATGGATGGTTGGGCCCATGACTTGAACCAGTCTTACGTGAAGCTCAAGGCCCAGTAAAAGCTTCGCGGGCAAGCCCTAATGCCAGTCAGTTAAGAAGGTGAAGTCGAATTTGTAGGAGCGAGCGTGCTCGCGATGAACTCAAGAGCAACGCGTTCAATCAGAAAACACGCGTTATCGTTAATGTCCATCGCGAGCACGCTCGCTCCTACAAAGGCTGGCGTTCGCTTAACTGACTGGCATTAGGGCAAACCCGCTCTCAAATAGTCCGCGTATGCAGTAAAGCCGCTCAATCCTGCGTGAACGCGGCCTCTGTGGCGAGGGAGCTTGCTCGCTCGCCACGGAGCAGGTGTCCGGCATCCCCTCACTCCCCGACAAACCACCGGTAGTACGGGTTGGCGCCATCCCCTCGCATCACCTCACGAATATCCCTGGCCCAGGCTTCGCGGTCGCCGTCGTAGGCGTGCAGGCTGGCGCGATAGAACTGCATCAGGCGTTGTTGATGGGTATTCATTCGCTCGGTAAACGCGGCATCGGCATGAAGCAGCGGCGGCGGCTGACGCAGCGCCAGCAGGGCCGGCAACACGCGGGTGATTTCCCGGGCTCGGACCCAGGGGGCGTATTCGATGCGTGGCTGGTCATCGGTGACGGGCAGGGCCTGGCCGGCAAACTGTGTCAAACCCTCACGGTCGGTGACCCAGGTGGCCATCAACGCAGGCGCCGAACTCACGCCGACATCCTGCAAGGTGCTGCGCACACTCTCTTGGGCATAACGTTCACTGATGCGCGCGGCGTCCAGTTCGATCGGTTCCAGAGAACCCACCAGCAGCATTTCGTGGAACTCGCTGGTCCAGACGTTGGCATAGGGAAACACGTCGAGGAAGCTACGCACCAGCGCGCATGAGTCATCGATATTCTGGGTGGGCAGCGGCAGCCATTGGGCGACCAGGCCGTTTTTCTCCAGGCGCCTGGCGGCCAGTTCGTAGAAGTCGCGCGAATACAGGTTGACCACACCCGCGGCCGAAGGCGGCGGTGGTTCAAGGGTGATCAGGTCGTATCGTTGTTCGCTACGCAGCAACGCCTGACGACCATCGCGCAGGCGTACCTCCAGTGCCGGGTCGGCGGCGGCGTTGAAGTTGCCTTTGAACAAGGGCGCAGCCTTGACCACCGAGGGCAGCAGTTCAGCCACCACACGATGCTCGAGCCCCGGATAACGCAGCAGCGCGCCGGCGGTGATGCCGGTGCCGAAGCCGATCACCAGGGCCGAGCGCGGTTCGCCGTTGTGGATCAGCAACGGCAGCAGGGCCTGGATACGCATATAGCGCAGCGACGGCATGGCATCGCCAGTGTTCGACACGCCCTGAATGTACAAGCGCTGGAATGTGCGCTCACGCTGCCCCTGGGTAACCACCGCCACTGTGCCGCCGCGACCTTCTTGATAAAACGCCAGTTCGCCATTGCGCGCCCCGGGCAGCAGGCTGGCGAGCTTGTCGACCGGGGTCAGCCACGCTACGACCAGGGACAACAGGCCCAGGGCGATCACGCCTTGGCGTGTGCCTTTCTTCACGGCGTGGCCTCGGCTGACGGCGACGTAACCGACGGCGGCGGCGATGATCGCCAGCAGCCCCAGGGTGCGCACCAGGCCGAGCAAGGGAATCAACAGGAAACCGCAGAGCATCACGCCGATAATGCCGCCCAGGGTGTTGAATGCCACGACAGCGCCGACGTCCTGGCCGACACGATCACGGCCCACGCTCAGGCGCAATGCCAAGGGGAATGCGGCACCCAGCAGCAAGGTAGGAACAAACACAATGCTCAGGGCCGCGACGGCAAAGCGTACGCTCATGGCGCCCAGTTCACTGGCACCGATGGCCAGCGCGGCGGCTTCACCCTGGGTTTGCAGGTAGATCAGCCAACGACCGAGCAGCGCCACTTCGAGCAAGGCCACCAGCCCGGCACCGGTAATCAACCCACCGAACAGCCCCCATGGATCGCGGACCCGGTCAACGCGCCGGGCCATCCACACGCTGCCCAGAAACAGGCCACACAAGTAGGTCGCCAGCACGACGGCGAACGCGTAGGTGCGCGTACTCATGAACTGCACGATCGATTGCGACCAGACCACCTCGTAGCCCAGCGCGATACCGCCGGCGATCGCATACAGCCACAGGGCCAGGCGTGCGGGGGCGGCTGGTTGCGTGACGTGAACGGAGGCTTCGATGGGTGTCAGTGGCCGGCGCTGGAACCACAGCAGGGCCCCGGCGGCGGCCAGCAGGTTGAGCATGGCGGCGGCGATCGCGCTGCCACGCACGCCAAGGGTAGCAATCAGTATGAACCCGGTGAGCAAGGTCCCGGCGATGGCGCCCGCGGTGTTCGCCGCATACAGATGGCCGCCAGCCTTGCCCAGATACCGGGGATCGGCCGCCAGAGCGCGCACCAGCACCGGCAAGGTCCCGCCCATCAACACCGCCGGTATGCCCACCAGGGCAAACGGCAACACCCAGGCCACCACACCGATGTGCTGCTCCAGCCAGGCAAACGGACTGGCCGCCAGGCTCATGCCCATCGTGGCCCCGACACCCAGCAGCGCCACCAGCACTTCCAGCCCGGCGTAGAGCAGAACCGGGCGCTGCACGCGGTCGGCCAGGCGCCCGAACAGCCAGCCACCCAGGGCTAGTCCCGCGAAGAATGCGCTGATGCCGGTGGTGATGGCATAGACCTCCACGCCAACCACCAGCGACAGTTGCTTGATCCACAGCACCTGATATACCAGCGCCGCTGCGCCGGAGACGCACAGCAGCAGGGCGGGGATCAGCAGCGCTGGGGCGCTGGCGTGAGGGGCGGGTATGGCCGACGACTTGCTGGCGACACGTGAGGACATTGCGGATTGCCTTGTGAAAAATCGGGTTGCGCACAACCCGGTAACCGACAAAAAGAAATAGGGCCGCTCACCCCACCAGGGGTGAGCGGCGGTCTTGCAGGAGTTACTGTGCCGCTTGTTGCGCTTTCATTTTTTCCGCGATTTTTGCATCCACGGCCGCACGAACCTGGTCAATGCTGAAGCTGGCCGGGCGTTGGCTAGGTGGGTACTCGATGAAGGTCTCCAGGAACTTTGCCGATTTCGTGGTCGCGACAGCGGCCAGGTAGACGTTTTTGGTCAACCAGTCGTAGTACTGATCGGACACCACGTCGGCGCGTTCATACGGGTCCATGCGCAGGTTGAGGATTTTCGGCACGCGCAGGCAGACGAAGGGTTCGCTCCAGACCCTGAAGCCTCCGGGCTGGCGTTGCTCGCAGAACACCGCTTTCCAGTTGTCAAAGCGCATCGACACCAGCATGCCGTCGTCGTTGAAGTAGTAGAACTCCTTGCGCTCGCCTTTGGGCTGTTGGCCGGTCAGGTAAGGCAGCTGGTTGTAGCCGTCCAGATGCACCTTGAAGTTGGTGCCGCCAGACGTCGGCGCCCAACCTTTGAGCAGCTTCTCTTTCACGCTGTTGTCACCGGCGACAGCCAGCAGCGTCGGGAACCAGTCCAGACCCGAGAACATCTCGTTGGAGACTTCGCCCGCCTTGATCTTGCCAGGCCAGCGAACCATCGCCGGTACGCGGTAGGCGCCTTCCCAGTTGGAGTTCTTCTCGTTACGGAACGGCGTGGTCGCCGCGTCCGGCCAGGAGAACTGGTTCGGGCCGTTGTCGGTGGTGTAGACGACGATGGTGTTGTCGGTGATCTTCAGGTCATCGAGGGTCTTGAGCAGTTTGCCCACATCGTTGTCATGTTCGATCATGCCGTCGGCATAGTCGTTGCCAGGCATGCCGCTCTGGCCCTTCATCGACTCGCGAACGTGAGTGAACAAGTGCATGCGGGTGGTGTTCATCCAGACGAAGAACGGTTTGTCCGCCTTGGCCTGCTTCTCGATGAACGCCTGGGCAGCCGCGGTGGTCTCGTCGTCGATGGTTTCCATGCGCTTGCTGTTCAAGGCGCCGGTGTCTTCGATCTTGCCGTCGGCGAAGCTGTGGATCACGCCGCGTGGCGAGTTGGCCTTGACGAATTCGGCATCGTCCTTGGGCCAGTACGGGCGTTCCGGTTCCTCTTCGGCGTTGAGGTGGTACAGGTTGCCGAAGAACTCGTCGAAGCCGTGGTTGGTCGGCAGGTATTCATCCCGGTCGCCCAGGTGGTTTTTACCGAACTGGCCAGTGGCATAGCCTTGGGACTTGAGGGCCTGGGCGATGGTGATATCGCGCTTTTGCAAGCCAACCGGAGCCCCCGGAATGCCGACTTTCGACAGACCGGTGCGCAAAGGCGTCTGGCCGGTGATGAACGACGAACGCCCGGCGGTGCAGCTGTTCTCCGCGTAGTAGTCGGTGAACATCATGCCTTCCTTGGCAATCCGGTCGATGTTTGGCGTCTTGTAGCCGACCACCCCCATGGAATAGGCACTGATGTTGGTCTGGCCAATGTCGTCGCCGAAGATCACCAGAATGTTGGGTTTTTCAGCGGCCCCGGCCGTTGCCGAAATCGCCATGACCGATGCTGCCACCAGGGCGAGTTTCGGTAGCCACTTGCGTATGCGAGTCATCTGACTTGCTCCTTTTTCTGACTGGAGTCGCGTTCTTGTTGTGCGACCAACGTTTATTGCAGTCCTGCGATACGTCTTCTACTTTTTTTGTTCGGTTGCGGGGGCGTCGAACGGGTAGATCCGGCGCCATTCGGTGGTCATGTCGACGACTGTCCACTTGCGTGTATTGGCTTCGTCCAGGGCCTTGTCCAGTCGACCGATCTTCGACTCCCGGTCGTAGGCCCACTCACGCTTTGCATCGGTGTGATGCACCAGCCCCATGAAGCGCTTGCCGGGCCCGGCGGCGGTCCACTGGAGCATTTGCAGGTCGCCGTCCGAGTTGCCGAAGGCCAGGATCGGTCGCCGCCCGATCACCGCCTGGATGCTTTCCGGTTTGCCCGGGCCGTCGTCGTTATGCGCAAGCTTGGGCAGGCGCAGGATCGAAGCATCGCCGTCTTTTAGCTGGAATTGGGTGACAAAGGTGGTACCGATCACTTGCTCCGGCGGGATGCCATAGACGTGCTCGGCGAAGGCGCGCATGAACTCGACTTCACCGCCGGAGACGATGTAGGTCTTGAAGTCCTGGCTGCGCAGGTAATCGAGCATTTCCAGCATCGGCTGATAAATCATCTCGGTGTAGGGCTTACCGGTTTTCGGGTGGCGGGCTTGGCTGAGCCAGGTTTTCGCGTTGTCCATGAAGGCCGCGGTGGTGATCCCGGTGTGGGTCGCGCCGACGATCTTCATCAAGCCTTCCATGCCACTCTCGGCCAGGGCCTTGTGGTCGTTCTCCAGCACGGCCTGGAAGGGTTGCTCGGTTTTCCATTCCGGGTGCTGCGGCGCCATGCGCTTGACTTCCTCCAGGGCGAACAGCACCTGGAAGTACATCGGTTGCTCACTCCACAGTGTGCCGTCGTTGTCGAACACGGCGATGCGTTCAGCGGGCTTGACGTAGTCCCTGGAGCCTTCGGTAGTCACGGCCTGGACAAACTCGATGATGCTTTTCTTCGAGGGGCCATCGTTCCACGAGGGCAGGGGCTCGGCGGCTTGAACCAGCAGCGGCAGGCTCAGGGCCAGGGTCAACAACAGCTTCATTCCGTGGAACTGACGCAGTGAAGTCAGGTATGTCATGACAAGTCCTTCCCGTGACCCGGGTTAAGAGGGCGCAAGGCCGATGATTGCGTATCGTTTCGCGGCGCGGTTTGAGCTTGCAGCGTAGACAAGGATTGCTTGAAGTGGGACAACGCCGCCCGTTGGCTCTGCTCCTGTGCGTAGCAACCGCGTAGCAGGGCCTGCACGTTTTCCCCGAGTCCACCGATCCGCCAACCGGGCCGGGTACGCCGGGCCCACAGGTACAGCGCGCTCAGTTGTGGCGGTTGCCTCTCCAGTTGCCCGGGAATCTGTTTCCAGGCGTAGTCGGCGGACGCCAGCGAGGCGGCATGCCGTGCCTGCCGACGGGTTTGCAGGGCATGCCAGGCACGCCGGCACCACGGCCTGGCCAGGTAACCAAGGCCCGCAACCAACAGCAGCACGACCGTCAATACCAGCCAGTACCGGGACAGGTGCATACGGCTCTTCTGGCCCAGTTGCCGGAGATCCTCGGCGATCGAGAAGACGGGTTGATAGCGGCCGTTGGCCGCGGCGTCGAAGGTGGCGGCGGGCACTTGGACGGTGCGGGCCTGGCGGGTGCCGGTATCCCACCAGCGCAGCTCGATAGCCGGCAGGCTGTGGCGGCCCTGGCGGTCAATCTGATAGGTCACGCTGTCGATGCGCTGGCCACCGTTGTGGTTGCCCCGGCCGTCGTCCAGGTTGCTGATCTGCGGGGTTTTCGGGTACCGGCTCAGGCCATCGACCTCGACCAGCACCGGGGCTGGCAAGGCCATCGCCAGCGCGCCATCGGCTTGCAGGGTGAGTTGGCGGGTGACGGTGTCACCGACTTTCAGCGGTGTCGAAGACTGGCTGATCACTTGGGTGAAGCGTACGCCCTGGGCCACCAGCACCGGTTCGCCCGGCTGGAATCCCGGCGGTTGCTGCGCCGTGAAGTGCTGGGGCTGGCCTTGGGCTGTGAGTACACCGCTGGCCTGGCCTGGCGTGGCCTGTACGGTCAGGGCGGGGATGTCGAATGCTATGGCCTGGTTCGGGGTGATCAGGTAGCTGTAACGCAGGCCGAAGAACGGTGTGCCCTCCAGGGTTTGCGTGGTGTGCTGGGCCTCGCCGTTGGGCGGCATGACCAGCGCGCCCGCAAGCTTCAAGTCAGGCAGGGTGGGAGCACTGGTAAACCAGCTGTCGGTCAGCACATCGACCTGCAACTGCACCACCGAACCGACCATCACCTGCTCGGCGGGCACTAGCCGGGTTTGCACACGCAGTTGCGGTTCAGCGGCGAAGGCGCTGACCGACAGCAGGCAGCAGGCCAGCAAACTGATTCTCATGGCGGGCTCCCGGCTTGAGCCGCGCGCTGGTCCTGCAGGCTGAACTTCTGCCGCAGGAATTTGGCGGGCGAGGTGGTCAGGTTCTGCAACCAGAGTTCATCCGAGGTGGCTTGCTGGGTCTCGACCGCTTTGCTCTGGCCCTTGCCCGAGGGTTTGTCGTATTTCACCTCGTCGGGTTTGACCTCGGGCGTGTTTTGCTCGGCGCTCTCGGTGTCTTTTTGCAGGGCCTTGGCCAACGCCAGGTTGGCGGACGCTTGCGGGAACTGCGGTTGCAGCTTGAGCGCCTGGGTGTAGGCGTCGATGGCCTGGTCGAACTTGAAGCGCCGCACGTAAATGTTGCCCAGATAAAAGTACGCCTGGGGGGTCTCGAGCCGGGCGAAGCTGGCCAGTGCCAGGTCATAGTCGGCGGCGTTGTAGGCGGCAATGCCTTTCCAGTATGGATCGTGGAACCGCTTGGCAGCGGCAGGGAAGTGCTGGTGCTCGAACGCCCAGCGGCCTTGTTGATCGGCGGTAAAGAAGGCGTCGGTCAAGGTGTTGGCCCGGGCTGGTGCCGGTTGCAGTGCAAAGCCCAGGCCGAGCAGCAGCGTGGCCATCCAGTTCAGGCTCCAGCCCCGACGCACACTGAAAAAGGCCAGCAACAGCAGGGGCCAGCATAGCCAGTAGCCGGCGTCTTTCCAGTGCAACTCACGCTGTTCGGCGCTGGCGTTCTGGAAATGTTGCTGGGCGTGCAACTCGATCCAGTCCAGGTCGTCGTCGTTGAGGGTCAGGCTGCCCAGCGGCGCATCGGTGGCCGAGGCCAGTTGTTTGAGCGCCGCTGGATCGAAGCTGCCCAGCACCGGGCGACCGTTGCTGTCGGTGCTTAGTTGGCCGCTGGAATCCTTGACCACACCACCGTCGGTACTGCCCAGTGCAAGAATCAGCACTTGCAGCTGACTACCGTCCAGCTGCTTGCCCAGCCCCGCCAGCTGTGTCGTGTCGGCACCGTCGGTGATCAGCAGCAGGGTGCCAGGGGCTTTCTCGGCGGCCAGCAAGCGCTTGGCCTGATCGATGACGGCTCCGACGTTTTTCCCCGGCTTGTCGATCAATACCGTGCCCAGTGCCTGGATGAAGGTGTCTAGCAACGCTGGATCGTCGGTCGGTGGCAGCACCAGGTGGGCGCTGCCGGCGTAGGCGATCAGGCCGGTGCGGGCACCGCTGCGACGCTGGATCAGGTCATGCACCTTGTGTTTGGCGGCCTCCAGTCGCGTGGGCGGCACGTCGCTGGCATCCATCGACGGCGACAGGTCGAACGCGATGATCAAGGGCGCGCGGTTCTCCAGGAAGTCCGGTCGATCCTGCTCCCAGGTTGGCCCGGCTGCGGCGATGGCGCCCAGTACCAGCAGGGCACAGACCAGGTGTACCGGGCGCAGGCGATGGGGGTCGTCAGGGGTGATCAGCAGATGGGGCAGCAGGTGTGGGGCAATGTTGCCGCGCAGCCGCCGTTGAAGGTCGCGGCTACGGCGCCACAGCAGGGGCAGCAGCGCGCCGAACAGCGCCAGCATTAACCAGGCCGGGCGCAGGAAGTGGAAGTCGCCGAGGTTGATCTCCATCTCAGGCCTCCTGCCGTTGACGGGTGCTACTCAGGCGTGGCCGGAGCAGGGCGAGCAAGTGGTACAGGGCCAGCAGGCCGATGGCCGCGCTCAGGGGGAGCCAGAACAGGTCGCGCTTGGGCTGGTGGCTGAAGGTTTTCACCTGGTGCGGGGTGATCGTGTCGAGGGTTGCGTAGACCTGATCCAGCGCCTGCCGGTCTTCGGCACGGAAGAACCGGCCGCCGGTGGCCGTGGCGATCTGTTGCAAGCCTTGCAGGTTGACCTTGGCTTCGCCGCTGGCGTCGGGGTCGCCGATGCCGATGGTGTGAATCACCACCCCTTTGGCGGCCGCCATGCTGGCGGCGTGGTCCGGGGTGATCGCGCTGCTGGTGTCGTTGCCGTCGGTGAGCAGGATCAGCACTTTCTCCGGCTCATGGGCCTGGTCGAGCATCTTCAGGGCCAGGCCGATGGCATCGCCGATGGCGGTGTTGGGCCCGGCCATGCCGATGCCAGTGTCGTCCAGCAGCAGCGACAGGCTGGCGTGGTCCAGGGTCAGTGGTGCTTGCGGGTAGGCACCGCTGCCGAACACGATCAGGCCGAGGCGGTCCTCCTTGCGTCGGTCGATAAAACCGTGGACCACTTCCTTGACTGCGGCCAGGCGGTCGATCTTCTGCCCGTTGGCGTCGGTGTAGTCGGTGGTTTCCATGGATTGGGAAATGTCGATCGCCAGCATCAGGTCGCGCACCGGTTGCTGGCGCTCGATGGGTTTTTCCACCAGCACCGGGCGCGCAACGGCCGCGACCAGCAGGGCCCAGACCATTGCGTTGAGCAGCAATTGCCAGCGGTTGCCGCGAGTGCCGGCCTGGCTCGGTACCTGGCCGACGGCGCGGCTCATGGCGCCGAAAAACGGCACCCGCACCGCACTGTGGGCTTCGCGGTAGTCAGGCAGGTAGCGATAGCCCAGCCAGATCGCCGGGAGCAGCAACCACAACCACGGGTAGTCAAACTGCCACATGATGATGCTCCACCCAGTGTTTGCAGGTGTTGAACAGTTGCTGGCGCTGTTCGTGCGGCAGAGCCCGCAGGGCGGCGTCCGGGGCGTAGGCCAGTTGGGCAAGTTGTTGACTGAAGTCTGGAGGGAGGGGCTGTGCACTGTGCCGCTGCAGGAAGGCTTGCCAGTCCTCTTTACCTAGCGCCGCAGGACCCGGTGGGAGCGGGTTTGCCCGCGATAGCGTCCGGTCAGCTGACACCAATTTTGAAGGTGACGGCCTCATCGCGGGCACGCCTGCTCCCACAGCGGTTGCGTTCGGCATCGAGAGGGCGACTCTCTTGAGCAACTCCGGTAATTCACGTAACGCATTCAGGTCATCGCTGCATTTTTGCAACTGCGTCAACCGCATCAATGCCTCGCGCCGATAACGATCACGCCGCCACTGCCAATAACGCCGCGCCCCGACCAGCAGCACCGCACCCATCAACACGGCCAGCAACACCCACCAACCCCAGGTTTTCGGCATGTAGCTGACCGGTGCCGGCAGCGCCAGCTCCTTGAGTTGCTCAATGCTCGGGACGTTGGGGTTCATCGCCGCCCCCCGGCCAGCTTGCCCAGTTCGGCGCGCAGTTGTTCCTGAGCATCGGTGGCGGTGCTGAACATCATCAATGGCACCTGACTGCGACGCAGCAGGGTCGCGACGTCCTTGAGGCGTCCGCTGAGAAAGTCCCCCAAAGGCTGATGAACCTGGCGCTGTTCCACGGCCAGCTCCACCTGCAACTGGCCTTGAGTCACCAGCAGGCGGCCGTTCTTCGGCAAGTTCAGCGCCATTGGGTCGTAGATCTGCATGGCGATCACGTCGTTGTGGGCACTGAGCTGGCGCATCAGTTGCAAGGTGCGCGGGCCCGCGCCGGCGAAGTCGCTGATGATGCAGATCAGGTGATCATGACCGGCCAATGCCAGGCATTGCTGCAGGACCTTGTCGAGTTGGTCTTCGTCTTCACGGTCGGGGTTGCGTGCGCTGAGCTCCTGATTCTGCCGGGCGATGCGGCTGCACAGCGCCTCGACGCGCTTGCGGCTGCGCAGCGGGGCGACGCTGTCGATACGCTGGTCGTTGAACACCAGGCCGCCGACCCGGTCACCGGCGTTGAACACCATCCAGGCCGTCAGGGCGCCGAGTTCGGCGGCAAGCGCCGACTTGAAGCTGCGCTGCGAGCCAAAGAACATCGACATGCGCTGGTCCACCAGAATCAACGCCGGGCGGTCCCGCTCCTCGGTAAAGGTGCGGACCACCGGTTTGCCGGTGCGCAGGGACGCACGCCAGTCCAGGTGACGCAAATCATCGCCAGGCTGGTAGCGGCGCAGCTCATCGAAATTCAAGCCGCGCCCGCGCAACCGCGAAGCGTGATTACCGGCCAGGATGCTGCCCCGTGGGTGGCGGGCGAGAAAACTCAGGTCATGGGCCTTGAACGCCAGCGCCATCAATTGCGCCAGCGACACATACACCAGGCCGTCCATTTCCTGAGTATCCATCGCTCAACCCTCAGGCCGGGATCGCGACGGTGTCGAGCAGGCGGTCGAGTACCTGATCGGCGGTGACGCCGTCGGCCACCGCGTCGTAGCTCAATTGCAGGCGATGGCGCAACACCGGATGCACCACGGCCCGGACGTTGTCTGGCGTGACGAAGTCTTGCCCCTGCAGCCAGGCGTCGGCCCGGGCACAGCGGTCCAGGCCGATTCCGCCCCGGGGGCTGGCGCCAATGGCAATCCAGCGGCCGAGGTCGGCATCGTAGTTGGCGGGATGGCGGGTGGCGTTGATCAGGTCGATCAGGTAGCGTTGATCAGGTCGATCAGGTAGCGGTCGATGGCCGGTGACACACTGACGGCGCTGACTTCGCGGCGTGCGGCAAAGATCACCTCCTGGCTCAGGGCAAAGCCTTGCACCACAGCGGTCCTGGCGCCCAGGGCCTGTTCTTCTTCGCGCAGCAGGCGCAGCACCTGGCTTTCGTTGTCTGTGCTCGGGTAATCGAGCAGTACCTTCATCAGGAAACGGTCCATCTGGGCTTCCGGCAACGGGTAGGTGCCTTCCTGCTCGATGGGGTTCTGGGTTGCGACCACGATGAACAGCTCCGGCAACCCATGGCTGTTGCCGGCGACGGTGATCTGCCGCTCTTCCATGGCTTCCAGCAAAGCGGCCTGGACCTTGGCCGGGGCGCGGTTGATTTCGTCGGCGAGGATCAGGTTGCCGAACAACGGGCCTGGCTGGAACTGGATCTGATTCTGTCCGTCGACCTGATGCAGCACTTCGGCGCCGGTGATGTCCGATGGCAGCAGGTCCGGGGTGAACTGGATCCGGCTCATCTTCGCGTCCAGGTGCTTGGCCAGCGCTTTCACGGTGCGGGTCTTGGCCAGCCCCGGCAGGCTTTCGAGCAGCAGGTGCCCGTTGGCCAGCAGGCCGATCATGATCTGGCGAATGACCTGCTCCTGGCCAAGCACCGCCTCGGCAATACTGGCTTGCAGGGCGTTGATGTCAGTGAGTGCTGTCATTGGAGCGGTCCTTTGCGTGATCGGGTTAAAACACGAACGACGGATTCACCAGGATCAACCATAGGCGCAAGTTCCGGCGCCTGCTAACAAGATCATCCGCGTGAATGTCCGGATTACCAGGCGTACTGCAAGCGCAGAGTCCAGGTGTTCACATCGGGCGAGCCGGTGCGTTCGGCAACGGTGTCGGTGTAGGCGATCAGGCCACCGAACTGCGGCGAGAGCATGAAGCCCATGCTGGCGCCCAGCAGGCCGTTTTCCTGTTTGTTGTCCTGCCAGTCGCCATTGATCCGGGTTTCGCCGCCCCGGCTGTAGGTGGCGTCCAGCGAAGCCCAGAGGGCGCGGTTGAAGGTATAGCTGTAGTGACCTTCGACGGCGTACAAGGCTTTTTGCTCAAGGGTGCCGTCGCCTTGGTAGTCGTCGTTGTCAGTGAACATCGACACATAACCGTTGATCTCCAGCCAGGTCGGGCCAAGGGGAGTGCCGAAGGCGATTTCCGGCTTGAAGGCCCAGCGGTTGGAACCGATGTTGATCACCCGGTTCTTGTCGTAGTCGCCGGTGGGCGCGGTGACCCACAGCGCGCCGGTGACGAAGGTTTCCGGGGTCCAGTTGGCGAACTCTTCCTGGGTCAGGGCCGGGCCGCCAAAGAGATTGTGCACCAGGACGAACTGGGTATCGGCCATGCCGCCGTTGTGCTTGGTGCCCTTGAAGAACTCGGCGTTGTCGAAGGAGGCCGAAATGTCCGCGTAAGGCTGCAGGATCTGGATCGCGCTGTTGCGCCCGTCCACGGAGAACGAGCGGGCGAAACGGGCGATGTACAGATCCGCGTTGACCGACAGGCCGTCGATCGGCAGCGCAGTGTCGATCGGGGTGTTGGAATCGATCCGGTTGTAGTAACCGAATACCATGTTCAGGTCGGTTGGCAGGTTTTGCCAGTCCCGGGCGTTGTCGGCGAAACCGAGCAGTGGCGTCAGCGTCAGTGTGGCGGCAACGACACGCCCCAGTGTTGTCGATGAACCCATGGTGTTGCTCCTTGCATTATATGGTTCGGCCGGGCCGCGGTGATCAGTTGATAGGGGTCAACGCCGGCAGCTTCCACTGGCCGTTGGCGACTTCAGGTTTGGGCAGGTACAGGCGCAAGATGGCGAAGAACGGGCCATGGGGCGCCGGCAGCCAGTTGCTGCGCTGATCCTTGAGCGGCTCGGAATGCTGCAGATAGAGCGTCACGCCACCGTCAGCATCGCGCTTGAGCGTGGGCAGCATGCGCGAGTTGATCAGGTAGCGTTTGGAGTGGTTGGCCACCAGCAGCTTGGTCTTGGCGTCGTACAGGGTCAGCGACCAGAAGGCGTCGGCCGGTGGCAACTGGTCCTTGGCAAAATGCAGGGTGTAGCTGTGCTTCGCGCCATTGACCGGCTTGCCGGCGTTATCGACGAAGTACCCCATGTAGGCGGCTTCATCGGCGGAGTTGCCAAAGATCCCCATGTTGGCGCCGGCGTAGCGGTACAGGTAGTTGTTGTTCAGGTGATCGCGGGTGCCGAAGAAATCGCCACTGGCGACCTGATGGGTATCCACCTTGTCTTTCTTGAAGGCGGCGAACTCGGCCTTGGCATCGCTGATGCCGTCTTCCAGCGCCCTGCGTTGTTCGGCGGTGAGGGCCTTGAGGTCGAACGGCTGGCCGGCAACGATGCCGATGGTGGCGAAACGCGCCAGCAGGTCTTTCTCGGAGTCCTGTGCCGGGGCAAAGGCGAGCATGAAGTTCAGGTAACGGAACAGTTCCGGGCTGTCGGTCATGCTGGCGGTCGGTTTCGGCCAGCTGATTTTCGCCGGGGCGGCCAGTGCCGGTTGCTTGAGGTATTGGCTCAGGGTCTGGACCTTGTAGCCGTTCTGGATTTTCCTGACCTTTTCCAGGTCCTTTTCATCGAACAGCTGTGTGCGGTACAGCGCATAGGCGATATTGCTTTCGCTGCGCACCACGCGGTCGATATCGACTGGCTGCTGACCTTTCCAGTCGGGCCCGACGACCATGAAGTGGCCGCCACGGTTGCCGGTGCTGCGGGTGCCCAGGTAGGCGAAGTTCTGGGTGTAGAGGTCGATCAACTGGACCGAGTAGTAACGCTCCTCGGCGATCTCTGGCAGGGTCAGGACCAGCGGTTCGGCGCGCAGGTCCATCCACACGAACGAGTAGGGGGTGTCCGAGTTGGGCGTGATGATCGCCGTGTCCTTGGGGGTGAACACCCGGGCGGTATTGCCGATGCGGTTGAACGGTGCCTTGAAGTTCGGCCCGCCCTTGTCCACGGCCTGTGCGTATAACGTTTTGTACATCTCCACCACCGGGAAGCCATACAGATAGGCCTCCTTGGCAATGCCCCGTGCTTGTTCCGGGCTGGCGCTGAAGTCGGCCCAGGCGCCAGGGCTCAGTAGCAGGGCCAGGCCCGCGAGTAAAAGGCGGGTCGGTTTTACAAGAGTCATTGCACAGTCCTATGGCTAAGCACGTTGCGGATGTTATTTGCCAAACGTGACGTTGATACCGGCGAACAGGGTGAACTGCGGCAGGCCGTCGCCCTTGCGCGCGACCGTCCACTGCGGTTCGAGGAACGCATTGAGGATATTGCTGCCGGACTTCCACGCCTTGCCCCCACCGAAACCGATGGGGATGTAATGGGTGTCGTTCTTCAAGTCGAAGGTCCAGATGCCGGTCGAACGCAAGTACCAGCCCTTGGGCAGGTTATGCATGAAGAATGGCTGCAGGGTCGCGGTTTCAACGTGCTCCCGGTCGTGATCGCCGGCGAACGAGCTCTGGTACTGCACCAGCGCGCCGAGCAGGCCGCGTGGCGAGGCGTCGATGGCCACGGCGGCCAGGCCGGCCTGCCATTTTCCGGTCCCCAGCTCGTCCTGTTCCGCGGTAGGCGCGGTGAGTTGCGGGCCGATACCCAGTTGTACGCCTTCGGTCTTGAGCAGGAAGATATCGAACAGGTTCAGGTCGCCCATGCCCGTGCTGTAGCCGTTGTGCGGATCGGGTCGGGTGCTGATCGGCAGGGTGACGCGCAACAACTGGGGGACAGGGATGACGTCGTTGGCGGCCATCGGCAGGGCGCCCCGCAACAAGGCGTCATTGGTGTGGACGTTGGTGTCGTACAGGCTGGGAGTGTAGTAATCCTGGAGGTTGAGGCCGGGGGCCAGGCTCAACGGGTTGTTACTCTTGTTCGCGGTCTCGGCGTTATCCGCCAACGCGCCAGCGGCAGGCAGCAGTGTGGTGGCCAGCAGCAGGACCTTGCGTGACATTCCCTTTGACATCGTTCCCTCGTATCCCTGGTGGCTCGATCATCGCTTCAGTGCTTGATGGTCGATTGCTTTGTAGTACTTATTCTGGACGGCCGTAGGACGCAACGGGTTACGTTAGCATTAAACACGGTAACGACCGCTCGTCGTCATTGGATATTTCAATGTGTGTCGCAGTTCAGCTAAATTTTTTTAAAGTAACTTGTTTTAATTCATTTGGTTAGGCGTGAAAGTTCCGGTAATGCCTAAGAGGCTGGGGCGAGGCCTTGGGTGCGTGTTCAACGGAAGTTGGGTGCAGATGCCGGTAATGGCATTTACGACCCAGTCCAAAGGGCGCACACCCGACGAGGTTCGGGATTTCTGCCTTGGGGGTCGCCACTTTCTGAAGATCTTCCCTGGAGAAGCACCCCTTTGGCTGATATCGACCCACGGAGCCTGATAAACGCCTCCGGGCGCCCGTTTTGATGGCTGCACGGGGTCTTTGAGGTGTGGCATTGGAATAGGGGGCGTCGTTGGATTGAAGCCTGCACTTACCTCAACCCAAGTCATCAGAGTGTCATTATGGATGACGTATGGATGCGTTCTGTAATGACGGAGTTGGCTCGGACAACCTCCGGAATGAAATTCCGCCTAGTTGATCAAGTGTCAATTAAGTGTCCTCAACGTTCAGCTGAGGAGCCGCTCCCGGCGCTGAATAGGGTAATTCGCTCAAGCCCCTCTCAGTGCTTGCCCGACTGCCAGAACCAGGCCGGCTGAAATCTGCTGAGATTGAACTTCGGTAAGTTCCCCTGAAAAGTACCCGTCAGAAGTGGAGTTTTCCCCTGGTCGGATCAAACGGAGAACTTATACCGCGCAACAGGATGTACGCAGTGATGAATTCGATGCTATCGAGATGTTCTGTAACTCGAAGCGCCGTCACAGTTTCAATAGTAAGTTGTCATTGGCGGGGCTCAAAAATCGCTGCAAAATTAACTTGCAAGGTATCTAGCGAGTTTAGGGTGATTCATGCTTCCAGCAAAAATATATCGCACTTTGTTACGCATCGTAAGTTGCGCTTTCGACAAGCGCACGCTCATTGTAGTGCTACCGGCAGCATAACGCTGTTGAAAACAAGGAGCGTTGAGATGGTTCGTAATAAAGATAATACAGTGACCAACGTTAGGGCATTACTGGAACGGAGGCAGCTCCTGCAGGGAGCCGTAGCGGGTGCGGCAGTTCAAACGAACACTGGGCTCGTCGACTCGAATGGCGATCCACTCATGCAAAGCCACGTGTTACCTTCCAGCATGCCTGAGCAATTCTATGATGCCCTGCGACACAGCATTCTCGGTGGGGTGAATCTTGTCCCTGTCGTCGGTGGACTTCTATCATACTTGGGCGCGCTATTCATACCAGACACCGGTGAGTCGCCGGAGCAGATGTGGGGGCGTCTGATCGATGCGAAAATTTCAGATGCATTGATGAGAACGATTCAGCGGGATCTGGTTGGTCTTTCGAATGTGAGCAGGCTATACAAGACTGCTGTTGAAACCGGAAACAATCAGACGATCCTCGCACAGAGCATTGCGGCCAATACGCAGTTCACCGCCATGCTGCCGGGGTTTCAACTCAGTGGAGAGGAATCGGCACTGCTGCCCCTGTTTGCAATTGCCGCCACTCTCCATCTAGCCTTACTTAGAGACATGGTGCTAAAGGGTAAGGAAATTGGCCTCGAGGACGCGCATGTGGCCAGACTCGCAGACGAAATGATCGCCCTGATCAAACAGTACTCCACGTATGTGGACACTCATGTAGCCGCTGCAATCGACAAAACACGACGCGATAATCCGAACGGAGTCGGTTGGTACGGCAGGAACATGCCGCTGTCAGCCATGCTGGAAACAAAGGCTCACTATCAGATCACTGTCATTGATTTTCGAGATACATGGAGCGGGTTTGACCCGATTCGTTTTCCTGGCAAGTCTCTCATAAAGCTTGATCGCGAAGTGTACACGCCAGTCCTCGGTTGGTGGGACTCCAAGAATCGTGCTCCTGATGCGATCCCGGCATGGGAGCGTCCGCAGTCGCCCTTGAATGCGCTTAAGGTATGGGACAAGAGTCAATGGCGCACGCGTTTCATCTTCGGCTTCGAAGAAAGCTATGCGGACGGTAGCAGAACCAGTTCCGGCTCAAAGGACGGTGTTGTCCATGACGTTCCTGTTGGACGCTACATCGACGAGGTCGTTACGCAATCTACTGCAGGTGTCTTCCACATGAACTTTCGCAGCGCTGGACGCTGGACAGGGGTGGGAAGAGCCCCCGATGGGACCTCACCCCGCGTATTTCGAAGTGCCTTTTCCGGGCACAGGCTGTCCTCGGTTCGAGCCATAGGCCAAGGAGAAAGGGCGGCTGAAGGGGCTGTGAGTGGTTGCGTACTCGGATTTCAGTTGATCGATCAGGGCGCCACCTCGATATCCCTAGCAGCGTTCGACGCGATCGCTCCAAAGATCGCACCGCAGTTACTTGAGTGGATAGCTAGATGACAGGATTTGATCATCTGTCGCGCCGGACGATCGTGGCACAGACAACGTGACAATGCCGACGGTCAGAGGGTCGTTGGTGACCGCCTGACCGTCGGCAAACTCGCTCTCCCAGTGCAGGTCAACGCGGTCATTAATCAGCACCGTGCCGTGAGAAAGCGCTACCTGCACCTGGATCTTGATAGAGCCATTTATCAGTTCACACTGACATAATGCTCGACGGCGAAGTGCCGACATGCCGGGATAGGCTCGATGACGCATTCGTGGTTAACTTTGCGTCCTCGCACCACCAAGCGATGATTCATAATCACTCCATTCAAAAGGATACCGCTCATGGCTCAAGTCACCCTCAAAGGCAACCCGGTTCAAGTCAACGGCCAACTGCCTCAAGCCGGTACCAAGGCACCAGCCTTTTCCCTGGTGGCAGGCGATCTGTCCGACGTGACCCTGGCGAGCTTCGCCGGCAAGCGCAAAGTACTGAACATCTTCCCAAGCGTTGACACTCCGACCTGCGCCACCTCGGTTCGCACGTTCAACGCCCAGGCCAATGACGTGGCCAACACCGTTGTGCTGTGCATCTCGGCTGACCTGCCGTTCGCCCAGGCGCGCTTCTGCGGCGCGGAAGGCCTGGAAAACGTCAAGAACCTGTCGACCCTGCGCGGCGCCGAGTTCATCGAGCAGTACGGCGTGGCGATTGCCGACGGCCCGCTCAAAGGCCTGACCGCGCGCGCGGTGGTGGTGCTGGACGAAAACGACAACGTGCTGCACAGCGAACTGGTCAAGGAAATCGCTGACGAGCCGAACTACGCGGCGGCGTTGTCCGTTCTGAAATAATCGCGTTTACAATTGTTAACGGCCTGGCACTGCCCAGGCCGTTTTCATTTGTGCTTCAGTAATTTAGCAAACACTCGCAATCGTCAGCTGAAGGTAAATTGCCGGTAAAGGCGCTTTGCTTATAAGCCACTAGTGCTTATCGTTCAGCCTCCTGTATCAAGATGCCCACGCGCCCAATGGTTGATCACTCCATGCAATCCTCTGCTTCCCGTAATCCTCGTCGCTGGCTGTTCGGCCTATTGGTTCTGTTGGTCATTGCCGGCCTGTGCTGGATGTTCTGGCCAAGCGCGGCGACGCAAAAGGACGGCGCCGCGGCAAAAGCCGCGAACGGCCATGCCGGCAGGGCAGGCGGAATGCGCCCCGGATTTGGCGGCGCGACGGGGGCGGTGCCGGTACGGGTGGCCCCGGCGGTGCTGGGGGATTTCCCGCTGTACTACAAGGCGCTGGGCACGGTCACGGCGTTGAACACCATTAATGTGCGCAGCCGGGTCGGCGGCGAACTGGTGAAAATCGCCTTTGAAGAAGGGCAGATGGTCAAGGCCGGCGACCTGCTGGCCGAGATCGACCCGCGTCCTTATCAGAATGCCTTGCTCCAGGCCGAAGGGACCCTGTTGCAGAACCAGGCACAGTTGAAAAATGCCCTGGTGGACCTGGAGCGTTATCGCGGCCTGTATGCCGAAGACAGTATCGCCAAGCAGACCCTGGACACCGCCGCCGCGCTGGTGGGGCAGTATCAGGGCACGGTGAAGACCAACCAGGCGGCGGTCAACGACGCCAAGCTCAACCTTGAATTCACCAAAATCCGCGCCCCGATCACCGGTCGGGTTGGTCTGCGGCAGCTCGATGTCGGCAACCTGGTGGCCGCCAACGACACCACCGCGCTGGCAATCATCACCCAGACCCAGCCGATCAGCGTGGTGTTCACCCTGCCGGAAAACAGCCTGGACGTGGTGCTGGCCCGTTACCGCTCCGGCGCCAGGCTGCCGGTCGAGGCCTGGGACCGTGGCGACAACAAGCTGCAGGCCAGTGGCCTCTTGCATAGCCTGGACAACCAGATCGACACCACCACTGGCACCCTGAAGCTCAAGGCGCGCTACGACAACCGCGACCAGGCGCTGTTCCCCAATCAGTTCGTCAACGTCCGCCTGCTCGCCGACACCCTCAAGGGGGTGATCCTGGCGCCTTCGGCGGCCATTCAGTTCGGCACCAACGGCACCTTCGTCTATGCCCTGGACGGTGACAAGAAGGTCACCATCCGCACCTTGAAGATTGGCGCCAGCGACGGCGACAACACCGTGATCCTGGAGGGCCTGAAGCCTGGTGATCGGGTGGTCCTGGAAGGCACAGACCGCTTGAAAGAGGGCAGTGAGGTCGAAGTGGTCAACGACAGCGACACGGTACCGGCATCGCCGGCGGACAGCCTGCACAGCCAGGCCACTGATGGCGCCTCCGCACCCGCTGCCACCGGCAAGGCCCTCAAGGGCGGCGCATGAACATCTCGCGCCTGTTCATCCTGCGGCCGGTTGCCACGACCCTGAGCATGCTGGCCATTGTCCTGGCTGGCTTGATCGCCTATCGGCTGTTGCCGGTGTCGGCGTTACCGCAGGTCGACTACCCGACCATCCGGGTCATGACCCTGTACCCGGGCGCCAGCCCGGATGTGATGACCAGTGCGGTCACCGCGCCCCTGGAGCGCCAGTTCGGGCAAATGCCCGGCCTGACCCAGATGGCCTCGACCAGTTCCGGCGGCGCCTCGGTGATCACCCTGCGTTTCAACCTCGAGATCAACATGGACGTGGCCGAGCAGCAGGTGCAGGCGGCGATCAATGCCGCGACCAACCTGCTGCCCAACGACCTGCCGGCGCCTCCCGTGTACAACAAGGTCAACCCGGCGGACACCCCGGTGCTGACCCTGGCGATCACCTCCAAGACCATGCTGCTGCCCAAGCTCAATGACCTGGTCGACACGCGCATGGCGCAAAAGATCGCCCAGATCAGTGGCGTCGGCATGGTCAGCATTGCCGGCGGTCAACGCCAGGCGGTGCGGATCAAGGTCAATCCGCAGGCCCTGGCGGCTAGCGGCTTGAACCTGTCGGACGTGCGCAGCCTGATCGGCGCCTCCAACGTCAACCAGCCCAAAGGCAACTTCGACGGCCCGACCCGGGTGTCGATGCTCGACGCCAACGACCAGCTGACCTCGCCCAAGGATTACGCCGAGCTGATCCTGGCCTACAACAACGGCGCGCCGTTGCGGCTCAAGGATGTGGCGCAGATCGTCGACGGCGCGGAGAATGAGCGCCTCGCGGCCT
The DNA here is from genome assembly GCF_900187415.1 of Pseudomonas sp. Irchel s3b6. Classification (NCBI taxonomy): domain Bacteria; kingdom Pseudomonadati; phylum Pseudomonadota; class Gammaproteobacteria; order Pseudomonadales; family Pseudomonadaceae; genus Pseudomonas; species Pseudomonas sp. Irchel s3b6. Next base: position 32,764 of record NZ_FYDM01000003.1, read on the forward strand.
GGGCCAATGAAAACCAGGCGGTGCTGCTCAACATCCAGCGCCAGCCCGGGGCCAACGTGATCGAGGTGGTCGACCGGATCAAGGCCCTGTTGCCGAGCATCACCGATAACCTGCCGGCCGGCCTCGACGTCGTGGTGCTGACCGACCGCACCCAGACCATTCGGGCCTCGGTCACCGACGTGCAGCACGAACTGCTGATTGCCATTGCCCTGGTGGTGATGGTGACATTCCTGTTCCTGCGTCGCGCCAGCGCCACCCTGATCCCGTCGATTGCCGTGCCCTTGTCGTTGATCGGCACCTTCGGGGTGATGTACCTGGCCGGGTTCTCGGTCAATAACCTGACCTTGATGGCCCTGACCATCGCCACCGGCTTTGTGGTGGATGATGCGATCGTCATGCTGGAAAACATCTCGCGCTACATTGAGGAGGGCGACAGCCCCTTGCAGGCAGCGCTCAAGGGCGCCAAGCAGATCGGCTTTACCCTGGTCTCGCTGACGTTGTCGCTGATCGCGGTGTTGATCCCGCTGCTGTTCATGGCGGACGTGGTCGGGCGGTTGTTCCGCGAGTTCGCCATCACCCTGGCGGTGGCCATCCTGATTTCCCTGGTGGTCTCGCTGACCCTGACGCCGATGATGTGCGCGCGCCTGCTCAAGCGTGAACCCAAGCCTGAAGAGCAGGGCCGTTTCTACCGGGCCAGCGGTGCGTGGATCGACTGGCTGATCGCAGCCTATGGCCGGCAGTTGCAATGGGTCCTCAAGCACCAGCCGCTGACCCTGTTGGTCGCCATCGCCACCCTGGGCCTGACGGTGGTCCTGTACCTGGTGGTGCCCAAGGGCTTCTTCCCGGTGCAAGACACCGGGGTGATCCAGGGGATTTCCGAAGCGCCGCAGTCGATCTCGTTCGCGGCCATGAGTGTGCGTCAACAGGAATTGGCCAGGGTCATCCTGAAGGACCCAGCGGTGCAGAGCCTTTCTTCCTATATCGGCGTGGATGGCGACAACGCCACGCTCAACAGCGGCCGCTTGCTGATCAATCTCAAGCCCCACCGGGAACGCGACCTGAGCGCGACCGAGGTCATCAGCCGCCTGCAGCCGCAACTGGACACCCTGGTGGGCATTCGCCTGTTCATGCAGCCGGTGCAAGACCTGACCATCGAGGACCGGGTCAGCCGCACGCAGTACCAGTTCAGCATGTCGTCTCCGGATGCCGAACTGCTCAGTCAGTGGAGTGGTCGCCTGGTCGAAGCGCTGGCCCGCCAGCCCGAGCTGACCGATGTCGCCAGCGATCTGCAGGACAAGGGCTTGCAGGTGTACCTGGTGATCGACCGGGACGCGGCCTCGCGCATCGGGGTGTCGGTGTCCAACATCACGGACGCGCTGTACGACGCCTTCGGCCAGCGGCAGATCTCGACCATTTACACCCAGGCCAGCCAGTACCGCGTGGTATTGCAGGCCAGGGATGGCGAGAAAATCGGTCCGCAGGCGCTGGAGCAGATCTACGTCAAGAGCACCGACGGCGGCCAGGTCCGACTGTCCAGCCTGGCCCGGATCGAAGAGCGCCAGGCCCAGCTGGCGATTGCCCATATCGGCCAGTTCCCGGCGGTGATGGTGTCCTTCAACCTCGCGCCCGGGGTGGCTCTGGGGCAAGCGGTGGCGTTGATCGAACAGGTCGAACAGGAAATCGGCATGCCGATCGGGGTGCAGACCGAGTTTCAGGGTGCGGCCCAGGCCTTCCAGGCTTCGCTGTCGAGCACCTTGCTGCTGATTCTGGCGGCCGTGGTGACCATGTACATCGTGCTGGGGGTGCTGTACGAAAGCTACATTCACCCGATCACCATTCTCTCCACCTTGCCTTCGGCCGCTGTCGGCGCCTTGCTGGCGTTGCTGCTCAGTGGCAACGACCTGGGGATGATCGCCATTATCGGCATCATCCTGCTGATCGGCATCGTCAAGAAGAACGCGATCATGATGATCGACTTCGCCCTGGAGGCCGAGCGCAATCAAGGCATGGACCCGGCGACGGCGATCTATCAGGCGGCGTTGCTGCGGTTCCGGCCGATCCTGATGACCACCCTGGCGGCCCTGTTCGGGGCGGTGCCCTTGATGCTCGCCACCGGTTCCGGCGCTGAACTGCGCCAACCCCTGGGGTTGGTGATGGTGGGCGGCTTGTTGGTCAGCCAGGTATTGACGCTGTTTACCACGCCGGTGATCTATCTGTATTTCGACCGTCTCGGTCGACGCTGGCGGCGTGCGCCTGAGCGTCTGGAGTCGGTAGAGCAGCCATGAACCTGTCTGGACCTTTCATCAAGCGCCCGGTAGCGACCATGTTGCTGAGCTTGGCAATCATGCTGCTGGGTGGCGTCAGTTTCGGCCTGTTGCCGGTGTCGCCTTTGCCGCAAATGGACTTCCCGGTGATCGTGGTCCAGGCCAGTTTGCCGGGTGCCAGCCCCGAGGTCATGGCGTCCACCGTGGCCACGCCGCTGGAGCGATCCTTCGGTGCGATCGCCGGGGTCAATACCATGAGCAGCCGCTCCAGCCAGGGCTCGACCCGGGTGATCCTGCAATTTGACCTGGACCGCGACATCAATGGCGCGGCGCGGGAAGTGCAGGCGGCGATCAATGCCTCGCGCAACCTGCTGCCCAGCGGCATGCGCAGCATGCCCACCTACAAGAAGGTCAACCCGTCCCAGGCGCCGATCATGGTGCTGTCGTTGACCTCCGACGTGCTGGAAAAAGGCCAGCTGTATGACCTGGCCTCGACCATCCTCTCGCAAAGCCTGTCCCAGGTGCCGGGTGTGGGTGAAGTGCAGATCGGCGGCAGCTCCCTGCCGGCGGTGCGCATCGAGCTTGAGCCGCAACTGCTGAACCAGTACGGCGTGGCCCTGGATGACGTGCGCAACACCATCGCCAACGCCAACGTGCGCCGGCCCAAGGGCTCGATCGAAGACGACCAGCGCATGTGGCAGGTGCAGGCCAACGACCAGTTGGAACGGGCCAAGGACTACGAGCCGCTGATCATTCGCTACCAGAACGGATCGGTGTTGCGCCTGAGCGATGTGGCCAAGGTCTCCGATGGCGTCGAGGACCGCTACAACAGTGGCTTCTTCAACGACGACTCGGCGGTGTTGCTGGTGATCAACCGCCAGGCCGGCGCCAACATCATCGAGACGGTCAACGAGATCAAGGCCCAGTTGCCCGCGTTGCAGGCCGTGTTGCCGTCCAGCGTCAAACTGAACCTGGCGATGGACCGCTCGCCGGTGATCAAGGCGACCCTGCATGAAGCGGAAATGACCCTGCTGATCGCCGTGGCGCTGGTGATCCTGGTGGTGTTCCTGTTCCTTGGCAACTTCCGCGCCTCGTTGATTCCCACGCTGGCGGTGCCGGTGTCATTGGTCGGCACCTTTGCGGTGATGTACCTCTACGGGTTCTCCCTGAACAACCTGTCGCTGATGGCGCTGATCCTCGCCACCGGCCTGGTGGTGGACGATGCCATCGTGGTGCTGGAGAACATCTCCCGGCACATCGATGACGGTATTGCGCCGATGAAGGCCGCCTACCTGGGGGCCAAGGAAGTCGGTTTCACCCTGTTGTCGATGAACGTGTCGCTGGTGGCGGTGTTCCTGTCGATCCTGTTCATGGGCGGGATCATCGAGAGCCTGTTTCGCGAGTTCTCGATCACCCTGGCGGCGGCGATCGTGGTGTCGCTGGTGGTGTCCCTGACCCTGACCCCGATGCTCTGTGCCCGCTGGCTCAAACCCCACACGCCGGGTCGGGACAACCGCCTGCAGCGGGGCAGTCGCAAGGCCAACGACTGGATGGTCAAGCACTACGCCAGCAGCCTGGACTGGGTGCTGCGTCATCCGCGACTGACCCTGTTCAGCCTGTTCATTACCATCGGCGTCAACGTCGCGTTGTATGTGGTGGTGCCGAAAACCTTCCTCCCCCAGCAGGACACCGGTCAACTGATCGGTTTTGTCCGGGGTGACGACGGGCTGTCCTTCAGTGTGATGCAGCCGAAAATGGAGATCTTCCGCCGTGCGGTGTTGAAAGACCCTGCCGTGGAAAGCGTCGCCGGGTTTATCGGCGGCAGCAACGGCATCAACAACGCCTTCATGCTGGTACGCCTGAAACCGGTCAAGGAGCGCAAGCTGTCGGCGCAGAAGGTCATCGAGCGCCTGCGCAAGGAAATGCCCAAGGTGCCCGGCGCCCAGTTGATGCTGATGGCCGACCAGGACCTGCAGTTCGGTGGCGGCCGCGAGCAACAGTCGTCCCAGTACAGCTACATCCTGCAGAGCGGCAACCTGTCGGCATTGCGCGAGTGGTACCCGAAAGTGGTGACCGCGCTCAAGGCGTTGCCGGAGTTGACCGCCATCGACGCCCGGGAAGGCGCCGGGGCGGCGCAGGTGACGCTGGTGGTCGACCGCGACCAGGCCAAGCGCCTGGGCATCGACATGGACATGGTCACCTCGGTGCTGAACAACGCCTACAGCCAGCGGCAGATTTCCACCATCTACGACAGCCTGAACCAGTACCAGGTGGTGATGGAGGTCAATCCCAAGTACGCCCAGGACCCGATCACCCTCAATCAGGTGCAGGTGATCACCTCGACCGGCGCGCGGATTCCACTGTCAGCCATTGCCCACTACGAAAACAGCCTGGAAAACGACCGCGTCAGCCATGAAGGGCAGTTCGCCTCTGAAAGCGTGTCGTTCGACATGGCCGAAGGGGTGACGGTGGAGCAGGGCGGTGCCGCGATCGAACGGGCGATCGCCAGGCTCGGCCTGCCGGAAGAAGTGATTGCCAAGATGGCCGGCACTGCCGATGCCTTCGCCGCCACCCAGAAGAGCCAGCCGTGGATGATCCTTGGCTCGTTGCTGGCGGTGTACCTGGTGTTGGGAGTGCTCTATGAAAGCTATGTACACCCGCTGACCATCCTTTCCACCTTGCCGTCGGCCGGGGTCGGCGCGCTGCTGTCGATCTACGCGCTGGGGGGCGAGTTCAGCCTGATCTCCCTGCTGGGGCTGTTCCTGCTGATCGGCGTGGTGAAAAAGAATGCCATCCTGATGATCGACCTGGCGCTGCAACTTGAGCGCCAACAGGGCATGGCGCCCCTGGAGTCGATCCGCAGTGCCTGCCTGTTGCGCTTGCGCCCGATTCTGATGACCACGCTGGCGGCCATTCTCGGCGCCTTGCCGCTGTTGCTCAGCAGCGCCGAGGGCGCGGAAATGCGCCAGCCCCTGGGCCTGACCATCATCGGCGGGCTGATCTTCAGCCAGGTGCTGACGCTTTACACCACCCCGGTGGTTTACCTTTACCTCGACCGTTTGCGCCATCGGGTCAACCGCTGGCGTGGGGTTCGTACCGATGCTGCCCTGGAAACCGCGCTATGACTGACCGCTGCCCATTCAACCTCGACACCCTGTCGACCCGACGTCTGGTCACGGCCCGCGGCTCGCGGTTGTTGAGCCTTTCCCTCAGCGCCCTGATGCTCAGCGCCTGCGCGATTGGCCCTGACTATCAGCGTCCGAGCGTTGCCTCGCAGGCCCACTACGAGCAGGCTGAAGGCTGGCGTCAGGCCGCTCCGAGCGATGCGTTGGCGCGGGGGGCCTGGTGGGAGCTGTATGGCGATCAACAACTCAATGGCCTGATCGACACGCTCAACCGTTCCAACCAGACCGTCGCGCAAGCCGAAGCACAGTACCGTCAGGCCCAGGCCCTGGTGCGCAGTGCCCGTGGTGCGTTCTATCCGACGGTCGACCTGAGCGGCGGGAAAACCCGTTCCAGCCAGGGCTCTGGCAGCAGCAGTTCGAGCCTGAGCAACTCCAGCAGCGGCATCCGCAACACCTACAGTACGGAGCTGGGTGTCAGTTGGGAGGCCGATATCTGGGGCAAGCTGCGTCGGGGCCTGGAAGCCGACGAAGCCAGCGCCCAGGCGAGCTTCGCCGACCTGGCGGCTATGCGCCTGAGCCAGCAGTCGGAACTGGTGCAGAACTACCTGCAGCTGCGGGTGATCGATCAGCAAAAGCGCCTGCTGCAAGCCACGGTGGACAACTACCAGCGCTCCTTGATCATGACCGAAAACCAGTACCGCGCCGGTGTGTCCGGCAAGGATGCGGTGGCCCAGGCGCAAACCCAGCTCAAAAGCACCCAGGCCGACCTGATTGACCTGATCTGGCAGCGCGCGCAATTCGAGAATGCCATTGCCGTGCTGATGGGCTTGCCACCGGCGCAGTTCAGCCTGGCGGAAATCCAGACCATCCCGGCCTTGCCCCAAGTGCCGGTGAGCCTGCCGTCGCAACTGTTGGAGCGGCGCCCGGACATCGCCTCCGCCGAACGCTCGGTGATCGCCGCCAACGCCAACATTGGCGTGGCAAAGGCCGCTTACTATCCGGACCTGTCGCTGAGTTTGTCCGGTGGCTACAGCAGCAGTACCTCGGCCGACCTGATCAGCTTGCCGAACCGTTTCTGGTCGGTGGGACCGAAACTGGCCATGACCCTGTTCGACGGCGGTCAGCGAACGGCTGAAGTCGACCGTACCGAGGCGGTCTACGACCAGACCGTGGCCAAGTACCGCCAGACGGTGCTCGATGGTTTCCGCGAGGTGGAAAACTACCTGGTACAGCTCAAGGTGTTCGAAGATGAAGCGGTGGTGCGTCAGCAAGCGCTGGACGCCGCCCGTGAGTCGCTGCGCCTGACCCAGAACCAGTACAAGGCCGGGCTGATCGCCTACCTTGACGTGGTGGTGGTGCAGGCCACGGCCCTGAGCAATGAGCGCAGCGTCCTGAGCTTGCAGCAGAGTCGCCTGATCGCCAGCGTCCAGCTGATCGCCGCGCTGGGTGGCGGATGGGACGGGCAGTTGCAGGCCAGCGCAAGCAAATAGGCATCGATGATGGTGCAGCCCACCCCGTGGCGAGCAAGCTCGCTCGCCACATGAAAGCGCGATTTCGACCCCTTCTGGAACACACCCTTACATCCCGTAAGGGCATGTCTGGGCTTGTTACAGACTTTTCGTCCGACTACTGGCCTTTTGGCTACTTTGCAGGTGCGTTCGGCGACGGAATCAGTACAATCGCCCACTTTCGCCCCACGAGCACGGACGCAGCATGGTAGGGCTTTGTCGAGAAGTCTGATGCTCATCGGTAGCTATTCCCCCGCCCTGGTTCTTATCTCGCTCTGCGTAGCGATACTTGCGTCCTATACGGCACTGGACCTGACCGGCCGTATCGCCACGGCCAAGGGGCGGGCGGTCCACCTGTGGACGGCCGGTGGCGCCCTGGCCATGGGGATCGGGGTCTGGTCCATGCACTTCATTGGCATGCTGGCCTTCAGTTTGCCGATCAACCTGGGCTATGACTTCGCAATCACCGCGTTGTCGCTGGTGATTGCGGTGGTGTCCTGTGGCTTTGCCCTGTGGCTGGTTAGCCAGCCACGCCTGCCGGCCTGGCAACTGGCATTTGGTGCCTTGATCATGGGCGCCGGGATCAGTGCCATGCACTACACCGGCATGGCCGCCCTGCGCATGACTCCCGGCATCGATTATGACCCGACCCTGTTCGGTGCCTCGCTGGCGATTGCCGTCGGGGCATCGGCCGCGGCACTGTGGATCGCCTTCCGGTTGCGCCAGAACACCCCGTACGTGCGCTTTGCCCGGGCCGGGGCGGCGATCATCATGGGCATTGCCATCGTTGGCATGCACTACACCGGGATGGCTGCCGCGCAATTCGCCGACGGCAGCTTTTGCGGCGCCGCCCTCGATGGCTTGAGCGGCAAGGGCCTGGACAACCTGGTACTGGTCACCACTCTGGCGGTGCTGAGCATCGCGCTGCTGACCTCCATCCTCGATGCGCGCCTTGAGGCGCGTACCGCCGAGTTGGCCAATTCCCTGACCCTGGCCAACCGTGAACTGACCCAATTGGCCTTGCACGACACGCTCACCGGGCTGCCCAACCGCGTGTTGCTGGCCGACCGTATCGACCAGGCCATGCAGCGGGTGCAGGAGCAGGGCGGCTGCTTTGCGCTGATGTTCATTGACCTGGACGGCTTCAAGCCGGTGAACGACGCCTTTGGTCACCATATGGGCGACCAGTTGTTGTGCGAGGTGGGCGTTCGCCTGCGTGAGGATTTGCGCAGCCAGGACACCCTGGCGCGCATCGGTGGGGACGAGTTCGTCCTGTTGGTGCAGCTCGCCGAAGCGGACGATGCCTTGCGTCTGGCCGCACGGCAGGTGGGGCTGATCGCGCGTGCCTTCCGGGTCGGGGAGCACGATCTGCAGATCTCCGCCAGCGTTGGTATCGCGATCTATCCCGGTAATGGCACAACGCCGCAAGAGCTGCTGATGAATGCCGATGCGGCGATGTATCACGCCAAGGGCACCGGCAAGAACGGTTACCGGTTCTTCGATGCGTCGATGAACACTGATGCGCGCCGGCAGCTGCAGCTGTTGCAGGACCTGCGCAACGCGGTCGAGCACCAGCACTTCAGCCTCTACTACCAACCCAAGTTTGACGCCAGCAACGGTCAGCCGGTGGGGGCCGAAGCACTGTTGCGCTGGGAGCACCCGACCCAGGGCATGATGCTGCCGGACCGCTTCATCGAGCTTGCGGAAAAAACCGGGTTGATCATCCCGATTGGTGAGTGGGTACTCAACGAAGCCTGCCGGCAGATGCGTCAGTGGCACCTTCAGGGGTATGCCAACTGGCGCATCGCGGTCAACCTGTCGGCCTTGCAGTTCTGTCACGAAGGCCTGGTGCAAAGCGTTGCCAACGCCCTGGCGGCCCATGACCTGCCGGCAAACAGCCTGACCCTGGAAATCACCGAGACCACCGCCATGAGCGATGCAGACGCCAGCATGACGGTACTCCAGCAGCTGTCGGACATGGGGGTCGACCTGTCCATCGATGACTTTGGCACCGGCTATTCCAGCTTGATGTACCTCAAGCGCCTGCCGGCCAACGAGCTGAAGATCGACCGCGGTTTTGTCCGTGACCTGGAGCACGACAGTGACGACGCCGCCATCGTGTCGGCCATCGTCGCCCTGGGGCAGGCGCTGGGCTTGCGCATTGTCGCCGAAGGGGTGGAAACCGGCGTGCAACAGGACTTCCTCACGCAGTTGGGCTGCGATTCGCTGCAGGGTTATCTGTTGGGTCACCCGTTGCCGGCCGAGCGCTTCATGGTCGACATCCACCGCGCCGAGCAACGGGCTGCCAGCTGATCGCCACGAACCTCGTCTGACCGGTGGGCGCTGGCTTGCCAGGGCAGGCAGCAGTGGGTTTTCCGCCCTCGGCAAGCCTGCCGGATACCGGGTTTGCCTGACCCAGGACATGCAAAAGCCGGCGCTGGCAGGTATTCTTGGCACGCAAGGCTTCAGCTCAGACCAGGGGGAGAGATCAGCATGGACAAAGTCATCGTCATCACCGGTGGCGGTCGGGGGATCGGTGCCGCCACGGCGTTGCTGGCGGCCAGGCAGGGGTACCGCATCTGCATCAACTACCAGTCCGACGAGCAGTCCGCACAGCGGGTGCTGGAGCAGGTGCGCGACCTTGGCGCCCAGGCCATCGCCGTACGCGCCGATGTCAGTATCGAAGATGAAGTGATCAGTCTGTTCCAGCGGGTCGACCAGGAACTGGGGCGCGTGACCGCATTGGTCAACAACGCCGGCACCGTCGGCCAGAAGTCGCGGGTGGAGGAGATGTCCGAGTTCCGCATCCTGAAAATCATGAAAACCAATGTCCTGGCGCCGATCCTCTGTGCCAAGCACGCACTGTTGCGCATGTCGCCCAGGCACGGTGGGCAGGGTGGCAGCATCGTCAACGTCTCGTCGGTCGCTTCGCGACTCGGCTCACCGGGTGAGTATGTCGACTACGCGGCCTCCAAGGGCGCGCTGGATTCGTTCACCATCGGCCTGTCCAAGGAAGTCGCCGGAGAAGGCATCCGCGTCAACGCGGTGCGCCCGGGCTACATCTACACCGACTTCCATGCCCTGAGCGGCGATCCGGATCGGGTCAGCAAGCTGGAGTCGGGCATTCCGATGGCCCGCGGCGGTCGCCCGGATGAAGTCGCCGAAGCGATTATCTGGTTGCTGTCGGACAAGGCGTCCTATTCCACCGGGACCTTTGTCGACCTGGGGGGTGGGCGCTAGTGTCCTGTCTCGCCAACCTTTTTGATGGCGTGTGTTGCCGCTCCGAGCCTGACATCACGGCTTGACGATTCGAAGTTATTAACTATGATTGAATTTTAATCATAGTGATGCGTGATTGCGCGGCATTGGAGTAATGATCATGGCAACCACTGCCAAAACCCGATCCGTGACGGCTCATGTCCCTGTCGAACTCGCCGAAAGGGTTGACGAGATCGCTGAGCGCCTGGAGCGTTCAAAGAACTGGATAGTCAAGCAGGCTCTGTCCGCCTGGATAGACCAGGAAGAAGAGCGCAGTCGCCTGACCCGTGAGGCCTTGGCTGATGTGGACGCTGGCCGCGTGATTGATCATCAGGCTGTCCAGGCCTGGGCCGATAGCCTCAGTACCGACTCCCCGCTGCCAGTTCCGCGCTGATGGAGTTGAAGTGGACCAGCAAGGCGCTTTCCGACATTGCCCGGCTGTACGAGTTTCTGGCCGCGGTGAACCAACCTGCTGCCGCGCATACGGTTCAACAGCTCACGGCTGCTCCAGCCACGTTGCTGGCTAATCCACGCATTGGCGAACGGCTTGAAGAGTTTGAGCCACGGGATGTGCGCAGAATTATCATCGGCCACTACGAGATGCGTTACGAGATACAGGGCTCCACCCTCTATTTGCTGCGCCTGTGGCATACACGCGAGGATCGATAGCCTGGACAACATCGAACCCTCAGAACGACCGTACGATCCGTCCCAGTGTCTCCATCGCCTTCTCAGAATCTTCAGTCCACGGGCTGCCGTAATTCAACCGGATGCAATTCCTGAAGCGCCGGGTCGGTGAAAAAATCGGTCCTGGTGCAATGCTGATGCCCTGTGCCAACGCCATCTGGAACAACTTCAACGAATCCATCTGTGCCGGCAATTCCAGCCATAGGAAGTAGCCGCCGGCCGGTTGGCTGACGCGGGTCTGGGCCGGGAAATAGCGGGCAATGGCGGCGAGCATGGCGCTTTGCTGCTCTTCGAGGGCATAGCGCAGTTTGCGCAGATGACGGTCGTAGCCGCCGTGTTGCAGGTAGTCGGCAATCGCCGCCTGGGCCGGCATCGAGGCGCACAGCGAAGTCATCAATTTCAGCCGTTCGATTTTCTGTGCGTAACGCCCGGCGGCGACCCAACCGATGCGGTAACCGGGGGCCAGGCTTTTGGCAAATGAGCCGCAATGCATCACCAGTCCCTCGGTGTCGAAGGCCTTGGCCGGCTTGGGGGCTTGCTGGCCATAGTAGAGCTCGGCGTACACATCATCTTCAATCAGCGGCACTTGATGGCGGCGCAGTAGTTCCACCAGCTCCTGCTTCTTGGCCTCGGGCATGGTCGCGCCCATGGGGTTCTGGAAACTGGTCATGCACCAGCAGGCCTTGATCGGATGGCGCTCCAGGGTTTGTGCCAGTACGCCCAAGTCGATGCCGTCACGGGGGTGCACGGGGATTTCCACCGCCTTGAGCTTCAGGCGTTCGAGCACTTGCAGGCTGGCGTAGAACGCCGGGGCCTCGATGGCCACCAGGTCGCCGGGCTCGGTCACCGCCTGCAGGCACAGGTTCAGGGCTTCCAGGGCACCGTTGGTAATCAGCAGTTCCTCCATGGGCAGCATCAAGCCGCCGACCATGTAGCGCAGGGCGATTTGCCGACGCAGTTGCGGGTTGCCGGGCGACATGTCGGTGACCACCATGCGCGGGTCCATCTCGCGACTGGCGCTGGCCAGCGAGCGTGACAGCCGTTGCAAGGGAAACAGGGTCGGGCTGGGGAAGGCCGAGCCAAAGGGTACGGTGTTCGGGTCCTTGATCGAATCGAGTACCGAGAACACCAGTTCGCTGACGTCGACTTCAGTGGACTCGTTGACCTGGCTGCTGATCACCGGCTCCGAAAACGGGCTCGGCGCGTGTGTATTGACGAAGTAACCGGAACGCGGGCGGGCGCGAATCAGACCGCGACGCTCCAGCAGGTAATAGGCCTGGAACACCGTGGAGGGGCTGACCCCGTAGGTCTGGCTGGCGTAGCGCACCGACGGCACGCGCTGGCCGGGGCCGAGCACCCCGGAGCGGATCAGTTCGGCAATGTCGTCGGCGAATTTTTCGTAGCGTTTCATCGAAAGCCCGATAGATGTCATTCAGAAAAAACGAGGTGTCTTCTTCGCGGGCAAGCCCGCTCCCACAGGTATTGCGCAGTTCTTGTGAGAGCGGGCCGGGCGGCGTTCCGCTTGCCCGCGAATGGCAGCACCGCAGTGTAAGGGATCAACGATTCATCGGCGCAACAAACCGGCTTTTCGCTTCGCTGTAGATCTGCGGCTCGTCACTGTCGGTGATCTTGAAGGTGATCTTCTGCGAACTGCTCTGTGCCTGGTAGGTGGTCATGGCCACCGACACCGGCACGTCGAGAATCTCACCTGGTGCCAGGCTCAGTTCGGTCCGGCCCTGCAACTGGAAGCCTTCACCCTCCACCAACGACAGGTGATAGTCCTGGCGCTGCTGGGTCTTGTTGATGACCTTGAGGCTGTAGATGTTCTCGATCTGCCCCTGGCTGTTCTCCCGGAACAGGCCCCGGTCCTTGCTCACGTCCAGCGACACCATGGGCCGCTCCATCAACGCCAGCACCAGCGCACCGATCATCACCAGCAGCACGGCGGTGTAGCCGATCAAGCGCGGCCGCAGCAGGTGGGTCTTGCCCCCCTGCAATTCGTGCTCGGAGGTGTAGCTGATCAGGCCACGGGCGTAGCCCATTTTGTCCATGATCGAATCGCAGGCGTCGATACAGGCCGCACAACCGATGCACTCCATCTGCAAGCCGTCGCGGATGTCGATACCTGTCGGGCAGACCTGCACGCACAACTGGCAGTCGATGCAATCACCCAGGCCGGCGTCGGCCGGTTTCACGTGACGTTTGCGCGGGCCGCGGTTTTCGCCACGGGCCGTATCGTAGGAAATGGTCAGGGTGTCCTTGTCGAACATCACGCTCTGGAACCGCGCATACGGGCACATGTGCATGCACACCGCCTCACGCAGCCAGCCGGCATTGATGTAGGTGGCGCCGGTGAAGAACAGCACCCAGAACAGGCTCACACCGCCCATTTGCAAGGTCAGCAGTTCAGTGGCCAGCGGGCGGATAGGGGTGAAGTAACCGACAAAGGTCAGGCCGGTGAGGACGCTGATGGCCAGCCACATCGTGTGTTTGGCCGAGCGGCGCAGCAGCTTGTTCAGGCTCCAGGGCGCGGCCTGCAGCTTGATCCTTTGGTTACGCTCGCCCTCGGTGACCTTTTCGCACCACATGAACAGCCAGGTGAACGAACTTTGCGGGCAGGTGTAGCCGCACCACACGCGTCCGGCGAACACGGTGATCGCGAACAGGCCGAAGGCGCAGATGATCAACAGCGCCGAGAGCAGGATGAAATCCTGTGGCCAGAAGGTCGCGCCAAAGATGTGGAATTTGCTTTGCGAAAGGTCCCAAAGCACGGCTTGTCGCCCGCCCCAGTTCAGCCACACGGTGCCAAAAAACGCCAGAAACAGAAACCCCGCACCGCCAAGGCGCAAGTTGCGGAACAATCCGGTGAAGCTTCGGGTGTGAATCTGGTTGTCGCTGGATTTGGCCTTCATCTTTGGACGCGAAGGCTCGAATGTTTCTACTAATCGGACGGGGATTTTATCGCTCATGGTCTTTCGCTCATCAGCCTCCATCAGGCCCGTGAACTATGAGCGTCGAACTGTTTGCATAACAGACTCAGATATTGGATTAAAAAGCGGATCAGATGGGGCGTCGAGCGGCCCCTGCGACAACTTGATGCACCCCGCCAGGCGCGGTAGCCGCGCCTATATCAAGGGGCTGCCGGTGTCCGTGATCTGCGTCAGGTAAATCACCGAATCACCGCCGCCGGGCTACAGGCGTCTGCGCTCGTCGACGGCGCCTGCTACGGTCAATGCGTCGGCTTCTGCTTCGGTGATGTAGAACCGCTGGCCATCGAGGTCGACCGCCGACATCAATGTCTGATCGTCGGTGATGAGGGTCACGTCGGGTGCCAGGCGAATCTCTTCGCCGTTTTCGGTGATGAAAAAACAGGTCTGATGGTCGATGCGTACCGTCATGGGATTCTCCGTTTCTTAGCCGATCTTATCCCTTGGGACGCACATCTGGCACCGTGGTTCGGTGCAGTCGATCAGTGGCCAGTGCCTCTTTCCGATGGCCGGTGCGCCGACATCGGATCGTCACCAGCGGTGCGGATAATCGGCCAGGCTTTTATGCCCTGGCGGGCGGCTCTTCACTCGGCGGGTCTCCCGCTGGCAGTTGCGGACCGGGTGGTACCGGATCCTCCTCGGGCTCAGGGGGTGGCTCGTCCGGCGGCAAGACGGGTTGATCAATGTTCGGATCAGGCGTTTCAGGCGGGATCGGAATACTCATCAGTGTGGCCTCTTTTGTGCTTGGCTTATTCGATGGACCATCGTGTCTGCGCATTGATTCCATCGAGGCAGGTGCGGATTCGACTGAACTTTGCCCGAGGTCCGATGCTCGGAACCTTAAGCAGGGTCCGCAAGGCAGGACACGACTGGCTACTAGCGCGTCCACGGGGCGTAGGGGGGATGCTCGATGACGACCGGGAAACCGACGGAACTGAACTACAACCCGCAACTGCCGCTGTCACAGGCGCTGTTGCTGCCACGCATTGCGATCGAGGACACCACGCCCGTGATCGATGGCGGCCAGTTTGCGGTCAAGGCCATCGAAGGGCAGGTGGTGACCGTGACGAGCAAGGTGTTTGCGGACGGCCATGACCGGCTCGCGGTGCGCGTGCGCTGGCGCAATGACGCCGATGAGTGCTGGCAAAGCGAAGTAATGAGCAACCTGGGTAACAACAGCTGGCAAGGCCAGTTCAAGGTCGCGGCGCCCGGGTACTACTGGTTTTGTATCGAGGCCTGGCTCGACCCGTTCGCCAGTTTCTGCCATGAGCTGGAAAAGAAGCACCTGGGCGGGGTGTCGATCAGCCTGGAACTGCAGGAAGGCCGCAATCTGGTGCAGCACGCCTCGCAGCGCAGTGACGGGGCTGTGAGTGAAGCACTTGTCGCCCTGCACCACGAGCTGTCGGGCTTGCTGGAAGCCGAGCAGGTGGCGCTGTTTGTGCATCCGCGCAGCGCCGAATTGATGGCGGCGGCCGATCAGCGCCCCTACATCAGTCTCAGCCCCGAGTATCCGCTGGACGTGGAGCGCACCCGTGCGCAGTTTGCCAGCTGGTACGAGCTGTTTCCCCGCTCGATTACCGACGATCCCACCGGGCATGGCACCTTCGACGACGTGCACTCGCGCCTGCCGATGATCCAGGACATGGGCTTCGACGTGCTGTATTTCCCGCCGATCCACCCCATCGGGAGCAGCTTTCGCAAAGGCCCCAACAACGCTCTGGTGGCCGGTCCCGATGACCCGGGCAGTCCCTATGCCATCGGCAGCGATGAGGGCGGGCACGAGGCCATTCATTCGCAACTGGGCAGCCGCGAGGACTTCCGTCGCCTGGTGGCCGCGGCCGCCGACCATGGGCTGGAGATTGCCCTGGACTTCGCCATTCAGTGCTCCCAGGACCATCCCTGGCTCAAGCAACATCCGGGCTGGTTCAACTGGCGCCCGGACGGCACGATCAAATACGCCGAGAACCCGCCGAAGAAGTACCAGGACATCGTCAACGTCGACTTCTATACGCACGATGCAATCCCCGGTCTGTGGCTGGAGTTACGCGACATTGTGGTGGGCTGGGTGAAGGAGGGGGTGAAGCTGTTCCGGGTCGACAACCCGCACACCAAGCCCTTGCCGTTCTGGCAATGGCTGATTGGCGATGTACGGGCGCTGTACCCCGAGGTGATTTTCCTCGCCGAGGCTTTCACCACGCCGGCGATGATGGCGCGCCTGGGCAAGGTCGGTTACTCCCAGAGCTACACCTATTTCACCTGGCGCAATACCAAGCAGGAACTGGCGACCTATTTCACCGAACTGAACCAGTCACCGTGGCGCGAGTGCTACCGACCGAACTTTTTCGTCAATACCCCGGACATCAATCCGCAGTTCCTGCACGCCTCGGGCCGTGCCGGATTTCTGATCCGCGCCGTCCTGGCGAGCATGGGCTCGGGCCTGTGGGGCATGTATTCGGGCTTTGAACTGTGCGAATCGGCGCCGGTGCCGGGCAAGGAGGAGTACCTGGACTCGGAGAAGTACCAGATCCGCGTCCGCGACTTCACGGCGCCAGGCAACATCATCGCCGAGATCGCCCAGCTCAACCGCATTCGCCGGCAGAATCCGGCGCTGCATACGCATCTGGGCCTGAAGATCTACAACGCGTGGAACGACAATATTTTGTATTTCGGCAAGCGCAGCGCGGACGGCAGCAATTTCATTCTGGTGGCGGTCAGCCTGGATCCACATAACGCCCAGGAGGCGAATTTCGAGTTGCCGTTGTGGGATATGGGCTTGCCGGATGACGCGACCACCCACGGCGAGGACTTGATGAACGGCCATCGCTGGGACTGGCACGGCAAGTATCAGTTCATGCGCATCGAGCCCTGGCATCAGCCGTTCGGGATCTGGCGCATATCGGTTTGATGATCACTCATCGATGGGAGTTGCCCATGGCGAAGAAAACGAGGTCAGCCACCTTCAGCAATGACCCGCTCTGGTACAAGGACGCGGTGATCTATCAGTTGCACGTGAAATCCTATTTCGATGCCAACAACGATGGGATCGGTGACTTTCCCGGCTTGATCGCCAAGCTCGACTACATCGCCGACCTGGGCGTCAACACCCTCTGGCTGTTGCCGTTCTACCCCTCGCCACGGCGCGATGACGGCTACGACATTGCTGAATACCGGGGCGTGCACAGCGACTACGGGACCCTGGCCGACGTCAGGCGGTTTATTGCCCAGGCCCATAAGCGTGGGCTGCGGGTGATCACCGAACTGGTCATCAATCACACGTCCGACCAACACCCCTGGTTCCAGCGGGCGCGCAAGGCCAAGTCCGGTTCGGCGGCACGGGACTTTTATGTCTGGTCCGATGACGATCAAAAGTACGACGGTACCCGGATCATCTTCCTCGACACCGAGAAGTCCAACTGGACCTGGGACCCTGTGGCCGGCCAGTACTTCTGGCACCGCTTCTATTCCCACCAGCCGGACCTTAACTTCGATAACCCGAAGGTCATGAAAGCGCTGCTGTCGGTGATGCACTACTGGCTGGACATGGGCATCGACGGCCTGCGCCTGGACGCCATTCCCTACCTGATCGAGCGGGACGGCACCCACAACGAGAACCTGCCCGAGACCCACGAGGTGCTCAAGCAGATCCGCGCCGAGATCGACGCCCATTACCCTGACCGCATGCTGCTGGCCGAAGCCAACCAGTGGCCCGAGGACACCCGGTTGTACTTTGGCGACACTCATGGCGATCACGGTGACGAATGCCACATGGCGTTTCACTTCCCGCTGATGCCGCGCATGTACATGGCGCTGGCCCAGGAAGACCGCTTTCCGATCACCGATATCCTGCGCCAGACCCCGGAAATTCCGGCCCACTGCCAATGGGCGATTTTCCTGCGCAACCACGATGAGCTGACCCTGGAGATGGTCACCGACAAAGAGCGCGACTACCTGTGGAACTACTACGCCGCCGACCGTCGCGCGCGGATCAACCTGGGCATTCGCCGACGGTTGGCCCCCTTGTTGGAGCGCGATCGGCGGCGTATCGAACTGTTGAACAGCCTGCTGTTGTCGATGCCGGGCACGCCGACCCTGTACTACGGCGACGAAATCGGCATGGGCGATAACATCTACCTGGGGGACCGTGACGGGGTGCGCACCCCCATGCAATGGTCGATTGATCGCAACGGCGGTTTCTCCCGGGCCGACCCGGCCAGCCTGGTGCTGCCACCGATTATGGACCCGTTGTACGGCTACCCATCGGTCAATGTCGAAACCCAGGCCGGGGACCCCCATTCGCTGCTGAACTGGACCCGGCGCATGCTGGCCATTCGCAAACAGTCCAAGGCGTTCGGCCGCGGCACCCTGAAGATGCTGTCACCGAGCAATCGACGGATTCTGGCCTATACACGCGAATACACTGGTGAAGACGGCAAGCCGGAAATCATTCTGTGCGTGGCCAACGTTTCGCGCAGTGCCCAGGCGGCGGAGCTGGACCTGTCGGCGTTTGCCGGTATGGTTCCGGTGGAGATGCTCGGCGGCAATGCGTTCCCGCCCATCGGCCAACTGAACTTTCTCCTGACCCTGGCGCCTTATGGCTTCTACTGGTTCGTGCTGGCCAGCGAGAACCAGATGCCCAGCTGGCACGTGGAGCCGGCGCAAAGCCTGCCGGACTTCACCACCCTTGTACTGAAACAGCGCATGGAGGAGTTGCTCGAGGCCCCTTCACGCACCCTTCTGGAGCAGGAGGTGTTGCCGAGTTGGCTGCTCAATCGACGCTGGTTCGCCGGCAAGGGCAGCCGCATCGACAGCGTGCACATTGCCTATGGTGTGCGCTTTGGCGATCCGCAGCATCCTGTGCTGCTCAGCGAAATCGAGGTCACCGGTAACGGGGTGAGCAGCCGCTACCAGTTGCCTTTCGGTTTCCTGGCCGAGGATCAGGTGGCGGCGGCCTTGCCGCAACAGTTGGCCCTGTCCCGTGTCCGCCGAGGCCGGCAGGTGGGGTTGATGACCGACGCGTTCAACCTCGACAGCTTTGTCCATGCCGTGTTGCAGGCGATGCAGACGCAAACCGTGCTGGCATTGGACGACGGCGAGATACGCTTCGAACCCACCCCGGGGCTGACGAAGCTGGGGCTGAGCGCAGAATCGCCGGTGCGTTACTTGACGGCCGAACAGTCCAATAGCTCGGTGGTAATCGGCGCCAGCCTGGTCCTCAAGCTGATTCGCCAGGTTTGCGCCGGCGTGCATCCGGAGCGGGAGATGGGGGGGTACCTGACGGCGGCCGGATTCCGCCATATCTCGCCATTGCTAGGTTCGGTGGTACGCCGCGACGGGCAGGGTCAAGACACGCTGTTGATGATCGCCCAAGGCTATCTGAGCAATCAGGGCGATGCCTGGGAGTGGACCCAGAGCAATCTGGAGCGGGCGATCCGCGATGAACTGGCCGATGCCGTGTCCGAACAGGAGCGACACTACAACGCGCTCGGCGAACTGAAAGAATTCGCCACTATGCTGGGGCGGCGCCTGGGGGAAATGCACCAGGTGTTGGCAGCGCCCAGCGACGACCCGGCCTTCGGTTCGCAGGTCAGCACGCACAAGGACCAACAGGCGCAGGCCAAGGCGATTGCGCGACAACTGGACAGTGCCTTGCAACAGTTGGCACAGCACCAGGCCGCGCTGAGCCCGATGGATCGGGTGCGGGCGGGGCGTTTGTTGGGGCAGAAAAAGGCGATCCTCAAGCACATTCAGGCACTGGCGCAAAAAACCGTGGGTGGATTGCGCATGCGGGTCCACGGTGACCTGCACCTGGGGCAGGTGCTGGTGATCAAGGGCGATGCCTACCTGATCGACTTCGAGGGCGAGCCGGCGCGCCCCTTGCATGAGCGCAGGGGCAAGCACAGCCCTTACAAGGATGTCAGTGGCGTGTTGCGCTCGTTTGATTACGCGGCCGCGATGGCGCGCGGCGGGCAGGGCGTCGACGGCAGCGCGCACGCCGAAGGCGCGCGCCAGCGCGTGACGCAACGTTATGTGCGTGAATCCCGCGAGGCATTTGTCCGGGCGTACCGGCGCGCGACAGCTAGTCTTGAGCATGCCTGGCAGGATCCCGAGGCTGAAGACGCCGCGCTGGTGTTGTTCAGTCTGGAGAAGGCGGCCTATGAAGTGGTGTATGAAGCTGAAAATCGTCCCGGTTGGTTGGCCGTGCCGTTGCACGGTTTGTACGGGTTGTTGAGTGACCTGGAACCCTTTTCTGAAGACGGTGCAGAGCTGTCATGAAGGAGCTGTCATGAAAGAGCGGGGACATGTGAAAGAGGCGCTGCTTCCGGCGGCGCGGGACATCGAGGCGCTGGTGCGCGCCGAACACCAGGATCCGTTTGCGATACTCGGCCCCCATACCGACGACGCGGGCGGCCAGTTTATTCGGGCCTACCTGCCGGACGCCTTGAGCGTGCAGGTGATCGCCCGTGACTCCGGTGAGCAGCTCGGCAGCTTGAGTGCCACCGAAGTACCCGGGTTGTTCGTTGGCCATTTCGACCGGGCACAGGCTTACCTGTTGCGCACCCAATGGGCCGGCGGCGAACAGACCTCGGAGGATCCCTACAGTTTTGGTCCGTTGCTGGGCGAGATGGACTTGTACCTGTTTGCCGAAGGCAACCATCGGGAGCTCAGCGCCTGCCTAGGCGCACAATTGAAGACCGTCGACGGTGTGGACGGTGTGCGCTTTGCGGTCTGGGCCCCCAATGCGCGCCGGGTCTCGGTGGTCGGTGATTTCAACGTGTGGGATGGTCGCCGCCATCCGATGCGCCTGCGCCATCTGACCGGGGTCTGGGAGGTGTTCGTTCCGCGCCTGCAGGCGGGAGAAGCCTACAAGTACGAAATCCTCGGTGAGCACGGGATCCTGCCGCTCAAGGCCGACCCCATGGCGCTGGCCACCCAGATGCCCCCCGACACAGCGTCGAAAGTCGCCGCGCCCTTGACCATCGACTGGCAGGACACTGACTGGATGCAACGCCGCGGCGAGCGTCAGCGGTCGAGCGCGGCGTTGTCGATCTATGAGCTGCATGCCGGTTCCTGGCAGTGCGAAGTCGACGATGCCGGTGAAGTCGCTCGGCAGTACAACTGGGCAGAGCTTGCCGAGCGCCTGATCCCTTACGTGAAGACCCTGGGGTTCACCCACATCGAGTTGATGCCGATCATGGAGCATCCTTTCGGTGGTTCCTGGGGCTATCAGCCACTGGCGCAATTTGCCCCGAGCGCCCGTTACGGTTCGGCCGATGACTTCGCCGCGTTCGTCAATACCTGCCACCTGGCGGACATTGGCGTGATCCTCGACTGGGTGCCCGCGCACTTTCCCACCGATACCCACGGCCTGGCGCAGTTCGATGGCACGGCGCTGTACGAGTACGGCAACCCGCAGGAAGGCTTTCACCAGGACTGGGACACGCTGATCTACAACCTGGGGCGCACTGAGGTGCATGGTTTCATGCTGGCGTCGGCGTTGCACTGGCTCAAGCACTTCCATGTCGACGGGCTACGGGTCGATGCGGTGGCGTCGATGCTCTACCGCGACTACTCGCGCAAGGCCGGCGAGTGGGTGCCCAACCGCCATGGCGGACGGGAGAACCTGGAGGCCATCGATTTTGTCCGCCACCTCAACGATGTGGTCGACCTGGAAGCACCGGGGGCCCTGGTGATTGCCGAAGAATCCACCGCCTGGCCGGGGGTCAGCCAGAGCACCGAACACGGCGGGCTGGGGTTCGATTACAAGTGGAACATGGGCTGGATGCACGATTCGTTGCACTACATCCAACAGGATCCGGTGTACCGCGCCCATCACCACAACGAATTGAGCTTCGGCCTGGTCTACGCCTGGTCCGAGCGCTTCATCCTGCCGATCTCCCACGACGAAGTGGTGCATGGCAAGCATTCGCTGATCGACAAGATGCCCGGCGATCGCTGGCAGAAATTCGCCAACTTGCGGGCTTACCTCGGTTTCATGTGGGCCCATCCGGGCAAGAAGCTGTTGTTCATGGGGTGCGAGTTCGGCCAGTGGCGCGAGTGGAATCACGACCAGCAACTCGATTGGTACCTGTTGCAATACCCGGAGCACCGTGGCGTGCAAAAGCTGGTGAGCGATCTCAACCAGTTGTACCGGCAGGAACCGGCGCTGCATGAACAGGACGACGTGCCACAAGGCTTCCAGTGGTTGATCGGCGACGATGCGATCAACAGCGTTTACGCCTGGCTGCGCTGGAGCAAGGACGGGTGCCCGGTGCTGGTGGTGGCCAACTTCACCCCCGTGCCCCGGCCGGCTTATCGGGTAGGGGTGCCGTTCGCCGGCCGCTGGAATGAGCTGATCAACAGCGATGCGGGGATCTATGCCGGTTCCAACTACGGCAATGCGGGCGGTGTCGTGGCCGAAGAGGAGGGCAGTCATGGCCAGGCCCTGTCGCTGGTGTTGAACCTGCCGCCACTGGCGGTACTGATCCTGCGCCCGGAGGGTGAGTTCGCCACCTGACGTACGGAGGTGACGCACCGGTGAAGCGTCCGCAGGCCCTGCCGGCATCCAGGATGACCGGCAGGACCGGGCGGTGCCGGTTCACCAGCGCATCCGCACGCCAAGACTGCCAATCAGCCCGTTCAGGTCATTGTCGTCCACGTCACTGCTGTAATCGGCACTGACATACAGACTCACGGTGGGTGTCACTCTGGCCACCAACCCCAGACCCAGTTCAACGGTCGATGAGTTGCGACTGCTGCTGATCTTGTCGACCTGGTCCAGGGTAACCGTGGCACTGGTATTGACCGTGTGCCACAGGTTGGTACGTACATAGGGTTCGACCGGCAGGCCATTGATGTCATAACTACCTTTCAAGCGTGCACCGACGCGGCCGCTCCATGAGTTCAGGTCACTGGAGGGGGCATCGCCGCCGGCGTTGCTGGCCTCCAGGCTGATGCGCTGGTTGATCAATTGCGCCTGGGGTTCGATCACCCAGTTCTTGCTGATGCCGATGGGGAATCCACCCTCGACCGACAAGGTCACTGCCCGGCCTTCGGTGGCTTGGCGGTCACCCTGGCTGTTGCGACTGTAGCCGCTGACCCGGCCACCGCTGGCGGTCAAGTCCACGTGCCAGCCGCTGGCACCGGTCAGGCTCCAGTAGGCGCCCAGGCTTTCGCCAGCGACATTGAGGCTGTCGGTATTCGGGTCGGCCAGTGCCGGGCCGATCAGCGTGCCGTTGCCATTGCTCTGGATCTGTTGGGTGCCACCCACCAATCCCATGCGCTGCGTACTGCCGCCATTGCCATGCACGGTCAGGAACGCTGGGCTGTTGACGGCCGGATGGCTGGCGCTGCTGGAAAACTGCGAATTGAGTACATCCTGTTCAGCCTGACGGGCGGGTTCGCCGTACACCCGTTGCCAGGCAGAAGGGGCCGCCTGTTCGATCGTCAGTAACTGGTTTTCAAGGCCGGGTTGGTGGATGAAATGCCCGCTCTGCGGCGCCTCGGGAGCAGGGAACGCAAACGTTGGGACATCCTGACGATACCAGGGAGTCGTCTCGTCGTCGGCGGACGACGCCTGAACCTCCATGGAGGTACACAGCAGTAGCGAAGTCGAAACGGTGTACAGGGTCAGTTTGAATTCGTGGTGGTGGAGTGAAGTGTTCATGGAGGTCTACCTTGCAATCGCATGCTGTCTCTCGTCTTGGTGTCCCTCCTACCCCGAATGAGGGGCGACCGATTTCATTGGGGCAAACCCTGGCGGCCCGCAGTGGCGGGATGTCGAGGCCTGCCCCAGGGAGATAATTCCGGGGGTAGTAAGGACTAGCTAAGAAGACCGGAGGCCTCGCGTCAAGAAATTGAACGATGAGCGGTATGACTAAATTAGGTGATATAAGCGACTGAAAATTGGCGAATCTCTAAGCCGTTGTTTATTCAAAAAATCATCTGCCAAGCGTTGGTTTCGCACCTTTCGTCGGGTTCAAAGGTGCACTTCGACGGCCAGGGGCAGGTGGTCGGAGAGGTGGGTCCAGGGCTTGCTGCCGAGGATTTTCGGCTCATGACTGCTGGCATTGCGCAGGTAAATGCGGTCCAGGCGCAGCAGGGGAAACCGGGCCGGGTAGGTTTTGGCCGGTCGTCCGTGATGACGCTCGAAGGCTTCGTGCAGGTCCTCGCGCCGGGCCAGGGTGAGGTTGCCCTGAAGCTGCCAGTCATTGAAATCGCCGGCGATGATCACCGGCGCATCGCCCGGCAGCGACTCAAGCAACTGGCAGAGCAGGGCTAGTTGCAACTGGCGGTGGCTTTCCCGCAGGCTCAGGTGCACACAGATCGCATGCACCTCGGCGTGCCCCGGTACATCGAGCACGCAATGCAGCAACCCGCGACGTTCGGGCCCCGTGATGGACACGTCCAGATTGCGGTAGTGACGGATCGGGTAACGGGACAGCAGGGCATTGCCGTGATGACCATCGGGGTAGACCGCGTTACGCCCGTAGGCAAAGTCGCTCCACATGCTGTCGGCGAGAAACTCGTACTGCGAGGTCGATGGCCAGTTGTTGTGGCGCATCGCGTGGCGATCATGCTCGCCCAGCACCTCTTGCAGGAACACCAGGTCGGCGGCGGTGCTGCGCACGGCCTCACGCAGCTCTGGAAGGATGAAACGCCGGTTGAGGGCGGTAAACCCCTTGTGGGTGTTTACGGTCAGCACCCTGAGGCGATGGGTCGCCGTCGAGGCCGAGGGGGCCGATTGCTGGTCTGAGTCGGGGTTCACATTCACTCCTCGAAATCCGCAACAGGGTATCCATGCGACTGATGCAATGGCCGGCAGTTCAGCCTGGGTCGCGCAAACGTGTCGCCGCGAGCAGCGACCACCCTGGCACGCACACAGGCACAGAGGAGGGAATGGGGACGGATGAATGCACTGTGGTCCGCTTGCGGGGGCGGGCTCCAGAGGGGGCCAGGCAACAGGCGGTCGACGAGAGGGGTAGGGCTCATGGTCATACGTCCTTGTACGGGTTGGTCATCTGTCGTACCCGCGATGCAGGCTACGTCCTGGCGACAGATCGGGGGCACTCGTTGTACCGGGGTTCAGCGATCCTGCCCCTGGACTGCCGCACGCTGAGTATTGTCCATGCCCTGCGGTTCGTCGCCCCCGCCTGCGTGCAGGTCAGTATTTTTTTTCAAAGACTGTACTGGGTGCGATCCGTGGGGCAGGGTTTCACTCATCCTCCTCGCGTTGCAGTTCGAACAGCAGCAGCGAGCGGCCGGTCACGGCGTAGGGGTGATCGAAGTCGAAGCGTTCCTGGCCACGAATCGAGGGTTGGTGGGTGTCGACCAGGCAAGTCCAGAATCCACCGTCAGGCACTTCGGGCAGGCAAAAATTGACGATGTCGTGGTGGGCGTTGACCACCAGCAACAAGGTGGCATCGGCCCCCTTGCGACGAATGCCGGTTTCCTGGGCACGACCGTCGAGCAGTATGCCCAGGCAGCGACCGTGGCTGTCCTGCCATTGTTCGGTCGACATCTCGCTACCATCGGGAGCCAGCCAGGTCACGTCCTTGACGCCGATGTCCTCGTTGTAGCTGCCGACCAGGAACCGCCCCCGGCGCAGGATCGGGTAGCTCAGGCGCAGCTTGATCAGGCGCTTGACGAATTTGAGCAAGGCCTTGCCGTCGTCGCTCAGGTCCCAGTTGACCCAGCCGATCTCACTGTCCTGGCAGTAGGCATTGTTATTGCCGTGCTGGGTCCGGGCGAACTCGTCGCCAGCCACCAGCATCGGCGTGCCTTGGGCCAGGAGCAGGGTGGCGAAGAAGTTGCGCATCTGCCGCTGGCGCAGCGCGTTGATCCCGCGGTTGTCGGTCGGGCCTTCGATGCCATGGTTCCAGGACAGGTTGTGGTCGCTGCCGTCCTGATTGTTCTCGTCGTTGGCTTCGTTGTGTTTGTCGTTGTAGGAGACCAGGTCATTGAGGGTGAAGCCGTCGTGCGCGGTGACGAAATTGACCGAGGAATAGGGTCGCCGACCGCGTTGGTTGAACATTTCCCCTGAGGCGGTCATGCGCGCGGCAAAGTCGGCGAGCTGGCCATCGTCACCTTTCCAGAATGCGCGCACGGTGTCGCGGAAGCGATCGTTCCATTCCACCCAACCGGGTGGAAAGCCCCCGACTTGATAACCTCCGGGGCCACAGTCCCAAGGCTCGGCGATCAGTTTGACCTGGCGCAGGAGCGGGTCCTGTCGACAGGCGACGAGGAAGCTGTGGCGCTCGTCGAAGCCGTCGTGATAGCGGCCAAGGATGGTGGCCAGATCAAAGCGAAAGCCATCGACGTGCATCTCCCCGGCCCAGTAGCGCAAGGAGTCAGTGACCATCTGCAGCACGCAGGGATGGCTCAGGTCCAGGGTGTTGCCGGTGCCGGAGTCGTTGATATAGAAGCGTTTGTCGTCGGGTTTCAAGCGGTAGTACGAGACGTTGTCGATCCCGCGCATGGACAGGGTCGGGCCTTGTTCGTTGCCTTCGGCGGTGTGGTTGTAGACCACGTCCAGGATCACTTCCAGATTGGCGTCGTGCAGGTGCGCGACCATTTCCTTGAACTCGGCAATCTTGCCGCTGGCCAGGTAGCGCGGGTCGGGGGCAAAAAACGCAATGCTGTTGTAGCCCCAGTAATTGGTCATGCCTTTGTGCAGCAGGTGCTGGTCATTGACGAAGGCATGGATCGGCAACAACTCCACCGATGACACCCCCAGCTTGCGGATGTGCTCCAGCAGGTCGTCGACCATCAGCCCGGCAAACGTCCCGCGCAGTGCCTGCGGCACCGCCGGATGACGCATGCTGATGCCTCGCACGTGAGTCTCATAAATGATCGTTTTGTCCCACGGTACGCTGACCCGGTGGTCGCGGCCCCAGGTGTGCGCGGGGTCGATGACCTTGCACTTGGGCACGAAGGGTGCGCTGTCCCGTTCATCGAAGCTGAGGTCGGCGTCAGGGTGGCCAATGGTGTAGCCGAACAAGGCTTCGGACCATCTCAGTTGCCCTACCAGTTGCTTGGCGTAAGGGTCGATCAACAGCTTGTGGGGGTTGAAGCGATGGCCGTTCTGCGGGTCGTACGGCCCATGCACCCGATAGCCGTAGATCAGCCCCGGATGGACGTCGGGCAGGTAGCCGTGAAAGATTTCGTCAGTGTATTCGGGCAGCTCGATGCGCTCGAGTTCTACCTCGCCGGCATCGTCGAACAGGCACAGTTCGACCTTGGTGGCGTTGGCCGAGAAGATCGCAAAGTTGACCCCCAGGCCATCCCAGGTGGCGCCCAGCGGAAAGGGCAGGCCTTCACGGATGCGCGTGGCCTCGACATGGAGTTCGGCAGTGGTCGTAGTGGGCGTGGTCATGAAGACTCCTGCGGCATGGCATCGACATGGGCCGATTCGCGGGTAATGCGGTTCAGTTAAGGATAGCGTTGCTCAAAACATCCCCCTGTGGCTTGCTCGCGCTGGGCTGTACAGCAGCCCCAAAAAACGATCGCCGAGTTCGTTCTGAAAGACCGCAGTCGCTTTGTTGGGGGCGCTTCGCGCACCCGCGCGAGCAAGCTCGCTCGCCACAGGTCTCTCACTCGCTTCCAGAGGCGACCCTCAACTGGCCGGCTTGCGAGGCGCCCGGGGCTTCTTTGGCGCGGCGCTCTTTTCGCCTGATACGGCGCCCGCCGGGCTTTTGGCCTTTGCCCCGGTCTTGGTCGCCGGGGATTTACCGGCAACAGCCACGGCCTTGGCCGGCTTTACCGGTTTGGCGGGCGCCAGGGCTTCGGCCTCGGCCAGTTTGCAGGCCATTGCCCAGTGGCGTGCTTCCTGGCCTTCGGGTTTCCCTTCGGACTCCCAGATCTGATAGGCAAATTCACGAATACGTTTGTCATCGGTACTCATCGCAATACTCCTGAGTTGAGCTCAAGGCTGGATAAACAGATTGACCGGGAAGTCCCCCAGCGCCGCACTGATCAGTAGTTCTGTGTGGTGTGTGACTTCAGGTGTTGAAAAAAGTCCCTTCAGTTTTTCAGCGCACAGGGTGAACGGTAGTTTGACCCGGGTATCGCCCCAGAGCGGGGCATCGACCTTGGGTTCGGCACTGCGTTCCAGCAGTGCGGCAACCTGTATCGGTACCAGCACAATCGCCCATTGCCCCTGGTCCTCACGGGCAAACGCCAGTACCCGTCGGGCCTGGCTGCCCAACACTGGCAAGGGCACATAGCGTCCGCGCCGGAACAGCTGCGGATAATCGGCGCGCAGCGCCAGGGTACGGGCGATCAGCGCCTGCTTGATGTGTCCGTCGCGCCAGGTCTCCAGCAACTTCCCGGGCGGGGCCATCGGGTCCAGCGCGGCCTGACGGGTGTTGAAGTCCACGGGTCGACGATTGTCCGGGTCCACCAGGCTGAAGTCCCAGAACTCGTTGCCCTGATACAGGTCCGGCACCCCCGGCGCTGTCATGCGCAGCAAGGTTTGCGCCAATCCGTTGAGTGCGCCGGCGCAGGCAATCGCCTGTGCGGTCTCGGCAATCATGGTGCGCAATGCCAGGCCTCGCGGTGTGAGCAGCAGTGTCTCGATAAAGGCGCGAGCGGCCTGCTCGTAGGGCTCATTGGCGGCGCTCCAGCTGCTTTGCAACTTGGCTTCGCGCAGGGCCTTTTGCTGCCACTGGCAAAGGCGTTCGCAGTAGCCTGTCAGACCGGGGAGGTCGTCTACACGTAACTCCAGGGGCCAACTGGCGAGCAGCGTCTGGTAGAGGATCAGCTCGTCGCCTGCCGAGGGGGCGAGCGGGTCGGTGCGCAAGGCCTGGGCGTGCGGGCGCCAGGCATTGACCTGTCCGGCATACCAGGTGCTGAGCTCGCTGAGCACGGCCAGGCGCGCGCGGCTGTCTTCGCCGCGTTTGTGGTCATGGGTGGCGGTCGTCAGCAGGTTGTCGGGAAACGCTTCGAGGCGTTGCTGGCAGGCGGCATGGAAATCGCTGGCCGGCGCACTGAATTGTTCGCTATTGAAGCCGACATCGTTGCGCGACAGCAGCACGCCGCATCGATAGAACGCGGTGTCTTCCACGGCTTTGGCCGCGGCGGGTGATGTCAGTTGCTGGAAGCGCACACAGGCGTGCTTGAGGATCTTGCGCTGACGGCCCACCGCACGCTTGCGCCAGGGCTGGCCGCCCAGCCACAGCGCAATATTGTCGAGCACCGGCCAGTCGGCTTCACTCAAGGTCTGGCGTGCGCCGGTCATGGCCTGCTGGAAAAAAACCTCGTCCTCGGTCGAGCGCCCGAGCGGGCCGATGTACGTGCGGTACACCGGGAAATGCACGATCAACGCCTGCAGGGCCCGTCGAATGGCGCCCAGGGTCAGGTCGCGGCTCATCACGTCATCCCGGGCCACTTGCAGCAGGGCCTGGGCGACACTTTCACAGTCACCGGCCAGCGAGCCGTTGAGGATTTGCTGGCGAGCCAGCTGGGCTTCTTCGATAAAGGCCGGCGGCCGTTCGCTGTGGCGCTGCCACAATTGAGCCAGGGGTTGCGCGCCTTGGGGGGCGTGTTGCAGCAGCGACAGCTGATTCATGAATTCATAACCGGTACTGCCATCGACCTTCCAGTCGCGACGCAGGGTTTCGCCGGCGCCGAGGATTTTCTCGACGTAGAGGGGGATGTGCCGCCCAGGCGAAAGCGCGTCGACTCGGCGCCTGAGCTTGCGGCAGTAACCCCGTGGGTCGGCGAGACCGTCAATGTGGTCGATGCGCAAGCCATCCACCAGGCCGCTGGCGATCAGCTCGAAGACCTTGGCGTGGGTGGCCTCGAACACGGCCGGGCGTTCGACCCTCAACGCACCCAGCTCATTGATGTCGAAGAAGCGTCGCCAGTTGATGTCGTCGGCCGCGGTTCGCCAACTGGCCAGGCGATAGCTCTGGCGTTCCAGCAGGTTGTGCAGGCGCTGGAAACCCTCCGGCTGGCGGGCGTCATGCAGGGCCAGGTTGAACGCGATGCAGCGCGCGATCCCGGGCTCTCGGGCCAGTGCCGCCAGCGCTTGGTGCAAGGGGCCGGCGAGGGCGCGGGCGTCGATCTGGTAATGCAGGGTGGTGAACTGGTCAGCCAGGGCCTTGAGGAAGGCGGCCTGATCGGCGCTCAGTGCATCGTCGGGTTTGAGCAGCAGGGCGTAGTCGGTGGGGCAGATCGGGAAACAGTGCTGAGCGTGCCGGGCATGGAAGCGGCCCTGTTCAGGATCAAACTGTAGCGTCAGGGTGCCGTCCTGCAAGGCGATGCCGTAATCGCTACCCAGAAACGGCAGCAATAGTTGACCTTCGAGCAAAGGGTCCGGTGAGTGCCACTGGATGTCGAAGAATTCGCCATAGGGGCTGAGCCGCCCCCACTCCAGCAGATCGAGCCACCAGGGATTGTCCGCGCCGCCGACGGCCATGTGATTGGACACGAGGTCCAGCACCAGGCCCATGTGCCTGGCGCGCAGGGCCTGCACCAGGCGCCGCAATGCGGCCTCACCGCCCAGTTCGGGATTGACCCGGCCGGGGTCGACCACATCGTAGCCGTGCGGCGAGCCGCTGCGCGCACAGAGCAAGGGCGAGGCGTACAGATGGCTGATGCCCAGGTCGCTGAAGTACGGCACCAGCGGCACCGCGTCATCCAGGGTGAAGCCACAATGAAACTGCAACCGGAGGGTTGCCCTTGGCGGTGGGGTGTACACCTGGGTCATTGATCACGCTCAACGGCCTGCAGGCGCGCACAGGCGAGCATCTCCAGGCGTCGCGCGGCATCGGTATCGTCCAGCAGTTTTTCGCTGTCCACCGGCAAGCGCCGGCACCAGTTCGGGTGGCTGTCGAGGGTGCCAGGCAAATTGGCCTGTTCATCAAGCCCCAGTGCATCTTCCAGGGGCAGCAGCACCAGGGGCGCGCGGGTATGCCCGAGGAAGCGTGCGCTGGCATCGAGCACTTGATCGGTCTCCAGGGTTTCCTCGCGGAAGTTCTGTGGGTCCTGGCTCAGTACGCCGCGCAGGCCGTCGCGCTCGCGCTGGCGGTGTTCGCGCCATTGCCGCTCGCCTTGCTCATCGGTCAGCCCCAGGCGGGCGCTCCATTCGATGTCGCGGCCATGCCACCAGCCGTTGAGCGTTGGCAGGTCGTGGGTGCTGGTGGTGGCCAGCGCGTTGTCGGGCCAGTCGAGAATGGGGCGAAAGCGCGCGCCGTGGTCCTGCTCGAACAGCAGCACGCGCATGCCCAGGATCGAGCGTGCGCTGAGTTTCTCCCGCAGACCGTCGGGTACGGTGCCCAGGTCTTCACCGAGGACGATTGCCTGGTGCCGATGGGATTCGAGTGTCAGCAAGCGCAGCAGGTCATCCACCGGGTAGTACAAGTAGGCGCCTTCACTGGGCGGCGCGCCCAAGGGGATCACCCACAATCGTTGCAGGCCCATCACATGGTCGATGCGCAACCCTCCGGCGTGGGCGAAGTTTGCCCGCAGCATTTCGATGAACGCACGAAAGCCGTTACGCACCAGCCCTTCGGGAGAAAACGCGGAAATCCCCCAGCCTTGACCGGTGCGGTTGAGAATATCCGGCGGCGCGCCGACCGTGAGCGAGGCCAGCAATTCGTCCTGGCGGCTCCAGGCCTGGCTGCCGCCTCCGTCGGCGCCCACCGCCAGGTCGGCGATCAGGCCAATCCCCATGCCACTGTTGCGGGCCACGTTTTGCGCCCGTTGCAGGCAGCGGGCGATCAGCCATTGGCAAAAGGCGTAGTAGCCGATGCGGCCGGCGTTTTGTTCGGCAAAGGCGGCCAGTTCGGCACTGCGCGGGTTGCGCCAGGGGGACGGCCATTGTCGCCAGTCGAGGCTTTCACCGCGGGCGGCACACACCTCCTGAAGGGCCTCGAAGCGGCAGTGGTTTTCCAGGGCCTCGCCACCGCTGTGGCGAAAACTGCTGAAATCGGCGTGCAACGGGTGTTCGCCTTGCGTGAACCCGTCGTACAGCGCTTGCAGCACCTGTTGCCTGGCTTTGGCCGCCGCCGGCCAGTCGATCAGTGGCTGGTTCTCCAGGCGCTTGAGTTCGTCCGCCAGTTCGGTGGCGTCAATGGCCATGCGCAGCGCGCGTTCGCCGAGGATCTCGCCGGGTGCGGCATACAGGCTATTGAGGAACAACCGGCTGGAGGGCGAGTAGGGGCTATAGCGCTGCGGGTCGTTGTTGAACATCGCGTGTATCGGGCTGATCGCCAGTGCCTCCGCGCCCCGTTCGCCGGCAACCCGGGCGAGGTTCTCCAAGGCCTGTGTGTCGCCGATACCACCGTCGCCAGGGCGTCGTAATGAATACAGCTGCACGCTCAAGCCCCAGGCCCGAGGTGTCGGACTGTCCACCGCCGCCGCCACGCTATGGCAGTGCAAGGGGGCCACGGCGAGGGTGAAGGCATGCCCGGCAATGCTGACATCCTGATACCCCACGGGGATCAGTCCTGGCAGGACGGCATCGTCGTCGAGCCTGAGGTTGAGGGTCGCGCCGTCTTCCAGGCGAATTTCACAGGGCGTGCAGGGCGCGAAGTAGCGCGCGAGGTCGAGTCCGCGCCCCACATCGACGGTCATCAGCGGCGGCAAGTGCGTGCGGTCCTGGGCCTGCTGCAAGGCTTGCAGGCTGGCGTCGATTTCCTGGGCGCTGCCCGCCGGGTGCCCAAGCCCGGTGAGAACAGCCCGCAACACCGATGGCGCGACTTTTTGCGGCCGGCCATTGGCGTCGATCCAGTCCACCGCCAGGCCGGCGCGGCTGGCGAGGATTTCCAGTTGGGCGTCGCTCATGGGCGCTCTCCAGTAGGGGATGGCAATGCGGTGCCCGCCGTCAGGCTGACCACCGCGCAATGGGGCGCCAAGGTGCCCTGTTGCAGCTGTTCGAAGGTATGGGGAGGGTAGTCGAAGATCAACCGGGCATGGGCGGGCGGCAGATGGGCAACCCCGGTACTCCCCAGGTTCACGTTTATGCACAGCAGGCTGCCATCGCCCAATTGCCAGCGGGCGCTGAGGGCGCCGGTTCCCAGCACCGTGGTCTCCAGGGCCCGGGCACCGGGCAGGCGCGGGATGATTTCCCGGTGGCGGATGCGCAGCAGTTGTCGATAGAGCTCATGGGTGGCACGCCGGGATTTGGATGGCCCCGGGGTCAAGGTCGGGCGCGAGCCGAGAAAGGTGAGCGGGGCGTTCGGATCGGGAATCTGTTCACGGCGATGCGGGTCGGCGAACGCGGCGAAGGCGGCGAACTCGTTGCGTCGCCCTTCGCGCACCCGTTCGGCCAGTTCGCCCTGGTGGCTGGTAAAAAACAGGAAGGGTTCGGCGGCGGCCACTTCGTCGCCCATGAACAACAGTGGAATCATCGGCGACAGCAACACCAGTACGGTGGTCGCCTGCAGTGCCTGCGGCGTGCTCAGTTGGTGCAGGCGTTCGCCAAAAGCCCGATTGCCGATCTGGTCATGGTTCTGCAGAAACAGCACAAAGGCGCTGGGGGGCAGATGGGCGCTGGGTTCGCCACGGGGCTGGCCGTGGCGATTGAGGTGACCCTGATAGACAAATCCCTGGCTCAGGCAGCGGGCCAGTTGCTCGGTGGGCTGCTCGGCAAAGTCGGCGTAGTAGGCGTCGGTTTCGCCGGTCAGCAGGACGTGCAGGGCATTGTGGCCATCATCGTTCCATTGGGCGTCGAAACCCTGCTCCAGCAGGCTGGCCTGGTTGTGTTCGTTTTCCACGGTGAGCCAGACGTGCCGGGGCGGGTCGACCTGCTGGCGCACCCGGGTCGCGAGTTCCTGCAGAAAGTCCGGATCCTCGATGGCATGCACAGCGTCCAGGCGCAGGCCGTCGAAGCGGTACTCCAGCAACCACATCAGTGCATTGTCGATAAAGAAGTCGCGCACCTGGCGCCGGCGAAAATCGATGGCCGCGCCCCAGGGGGTTTGCCGGTCTTCGCGAAAAAAGCCCTTGGCATAGCGGGGCAGGTAGTTGCCATCCGGGCCGAAGTGGTTGTAAACGACATCGAGCATCACCGCCAGGCCCAGGCCGTGGGCGGTATCGATCAAGTGCTTGAGGTCTTCGGGCGAACCATAGGACGACTGTGGCGCATAGGGCAGCACGCCGTCGTAGCCCCAATTACGCTCGCCGGGAAATTGCCCCAGCGGCATCAGCTCGATGGCCGTGACGCCCAACTCCACCCAGTGCGGCAAATAGCGTTCGACCTCGGCAAATCCGCCCAGCAGGCCGACGTGCAGTTCGTAAATCACCGCCTCGTGCCAGGGCCGGCCTTGCCAGTCCGGGTGCCGCCAGCGATAGGCGAGGGGATCGACCACCACGCTGGGAGATTCGGGACCTGCGACCTGGGCCCGTGATGCAGGGTCCGGCACGTCCAGTTCGCCATCGATGTTGAAGCGGTAATGGGTGCCTGCCGGGCACCGGGTGTCGGCCACGAACCAGCCGTCAGCCCGGGGCAGCAGGGGCAAGGATTGCCCCGTGGCAAATTCGACACTTACATGAAAAGCATCGGGCGCCCACAACGCAAAGCGGGTGCGCCCGGTCTCCAGCATGACGGCGCCGTGGGGCCAGGTTTCCAGAGTCCGTAGCGGCATTCGAGGACCCCTCTCATGGCTTGACCGGCTTGCCCAGAGCCTTGGCGACCAGTTGCTCGTAGAGTTCGGCGTAGGGTTCGACCGCCTTGCACCAGTTGAAGGGCGCGGCCATGGCCCGGCAGCGCATGGCATTGAGCAGGGCGGGGAAGGCAAAGACCTTGAACGCCCGGCTCAGTGCTTCCTCGTAGCTGGCCACGGTGGACTCGTCGAACAGAAAGCCGGTGACGCCGTTCTCGATGGTGTCGGCCAGGCCACCCGTGTTGCGGGCCACCGGCAACGAACCAAAGCGCTGCGCGTACATCTGGCTCAGGCCGCAGGGTTCGTAACGCGACGGCATCAACAGGAAATCACTGCCGGCGAACATGCGCCTGGCATCGGTTTCATTGAAGCCGATGCGTACGCCGATCTGCCCTGGAAAACGCAGGGCCAGGTTGCGCATGGCTTGCTCCTCTTCCGGCTCGCCACGGCCGATGATAGCGATTTGCCCGCCAGCTTTGACGATGTACTCGGCGACGCCCTCCGTCAGGTCCAGGCCTTTCTGATAGACCAGGCGCGAGACCACCGCAAACAACGGACCTTCGGACTCTTTCAAGGCAAACAGCTTGCGCACATGGGCCGCGTTCACGGCCTTGCCTTCCCAATCACCGATGCTGAAGGGGCAAAGCAGGTGCGGATCGGTCGCCGCATCCCAGCTCTCATCGATACCGTTGGGGATACCGCTGAGCAGGCCTTGCTGGGTCTTGCTGGCGAGGAAACCATCCAGGCCGCAACCAAACGCTGGGGTGGTGATTTCCTGGGCGTAGGTCGCGCTCACGGTGGTGATATGGCTGGCATAAGCCATGCCGGCCTTGAGAAATGACAGTTTGCCGTAGAACTCCATGCCTTCTTGTTGCAGGGCGTGTTCGGGAATGCCCAGCTCCGGGCAGGAAGCCAGGCTAACCACGCCTTGATAGGCGAGGTTGTGGATGGTGAACAGGGTCGGCGTGCGTTGCCCGCGCCAGTGCATGTAGGCCGGGGCCAGGCCTGCGGGCCAGTCGTGGGCGTGCACCAGATCCGGGCACCAGTGCAGGTGCGCCAGGTTGGCCGCGATATCCGCGGCAGCCAGGCCCAGGCGGGCGAACCGGATATGGTTGTCCGGCCAGTCACGACCGTTGTTGGCGCCATAGGGCGAGCCTTCGCGTTCGTACAGCTCCGGGCAGATCAGTACGTAGATCACCAGGCCGTCGGGCATGTCCATGCGCCCGATCTTGCAGGCCGGCAAGGCGGCGTGGCCACCCAGCTCGCCAATGATGTGAATCGGGTTGTCGCTGTGCATCACTTGCGGGTAACCGGGGATCAGTACCCGCACATCGTGCAGGTGGGCCATGGCGCGGGGCAGTGCGGCCGACACGTCCCCCAGGCCGCCGGTCTTCACCAGGTCGGCGATTTCCGAGGTCACGAACAGCACTTTCTTTTTGTTCGGATTGTGACGTTGAGCAGGCAGTACCGTTTTTGAACCCGGAGCCAGGATGGCCATGGACCTCGATTCGTCGATGGCTTGGTGAGTACGTTCTTCCTGGATGTCTAAAGCGGCACTGTTCATGTGGTTCTCCCGTTTTATTGATCTGGTTCAGGCATCTCACCCGTGATGCAAGTGGCCGGTTCCTTGGCCAGGCGCTAATGCGCTACGCAACGTGCGGCAAACGCGGCCCGCTGCGGTGAAGCTCGAAGGCTGTTTTGGACATTGCAAGGATTGCACCAGTCGCCGGCCCCTCTTAACACCTGACCCGTGTCGGTGGTGGAAAGTTTCGGGTTTTTCGCCGAAATATGACCGACTGGTTTCCATTTGCGATCAGGAGTCTAGGTCAGAATCTAGAGCCATGTGGAAGGGTTTTTCGAATTGTTCGACAATCGGTTTTCGGCAGCAAAGTACGACACGAAGATTGTGACAATTGCACCGCCGAGGTGCGGTTCCGGAGGGCTGGACGGCCAAAAAAGGACCACTGAATGCCTGAAGGTAGCGCAAGGGGAAAGGCTCGCCGCACCTTTATGGTGCGAATGACGTGATCAACCCTCATCGCGCAAGGCGTACCCATTCGCGATACGTCTTGCAGTTGGACTTTCAATGCGCAGGACAGCTTTTAGTTGATGGCTAAGTGCCCTGTTAACAGTGCGACGTAGGCCGCAAGTACAACTGTACTGATATTTAATATTTAAATAAGACCCTGCTTGTCGATCCACGCCAGACAGTGAACAACCCTTACTCTTCAGATAGACAGGTCATTGTTTTGGGTTGTTTTGTGGAGCAGTTCAATTTGACGTCAAAAAAACACTAGACGTCCGATTTGAAATTGTGTCAGTTTTCTTTCGCCTTCATTGGGCGAGTGATAGGACGATCTCGCCAGAGATTGTCGCTATCGGACAAAAACTGTTCCATTGCAAAACAAGGAAGTGTGTTTATGTCGAAAGTAAAAGTTAAAGCTATTGAATCGGCGGCCGCCCCCAGTACTGCCTGGTCGCAGATCGATAGTTTCAGCCATCAGTATGACCGTGGCGGTAATCTTGTGGTCAATGGCAAACCCTCTTATTCCGTTGATCAGGCCGCGACGCAGATTCTGCGTGACGGTGCGTCCTGGCAGGACCTCAACGGTAACGGCAAGATCGAACTGACCTACACGTTCCTCACGTCGCCGGGGTCCAGCTTCGCCGCGCTGCAGGTCGGTAGGTTCAGCCAGTTCAGCACGCTGCAAAAAGACCAGGCGGTACTGGCCATGCAGTCGTGGGGCGATGTCGCCAATGTCAGCTTTACCCAGAAAGCCACGGGTGGTGACGGTCACATGACCTTCGGCAACTACAGCAACGGTAGCAGCGGTGGCGCCGCTTTTGCTTTTCTCCCCGAACCTGGCAGTGTTTATAACGGTCAGTCATGGTACCTGACGGGTGACGGCTACAACGTCAACAAGACCCCCGGCCTGAACAACTACGGCCGGCAGACCCTGACCCACGAGATCGGCCACACCCTGGGCCTGGCGCACCCTGGTGACTACAACGCAGGTGAAGGCAACCCGACCTACGGCGACGTGACCTACGCCGAAGACACCCGCGGCTACAGCGTCATGAGCTACTGGAGCGAAAGCAATATCGACCAGAACTTCAGCAAGGGCGGCTCGACGGCGTATTCGTCTGGCCCGCTGATGGACGATATCGCGGCCGTACAGAAACTTTACGGTGCCAACATGAGTACCCGTGCCGGGGATACCACCTACGGTTTCAACTCCAACACCGGACGGGATTTCCTGAGCGCCAGTTCGTCGTCGGACAAGCTGGTGTTCTCGGTGTGGGACGCGGGCGGCAAGGATACCCTGGACTTCTCCGGCTTCACCCAGAACCAGAAGATCAACCTCAATGAGGCCTCGTTCTCTGATGTAGGAGGTATGCTGGGCAACGTGTCCATTGCCAAGGGTGTGACCGTCGAAAACGCCATTGGCGGATCGGGCAGTGACCTGCTGATCGGCAATGCCGTGGCCAACGAGCTCAAGGGCGGTGCCGGAAACGACATTCTCTATGGGGCAGGAGGGGCGGACAAACTCTGGGGTGGTAGCGGCTCCGACACCTTTGTGTTTGCCGCCAGTTCCGATTCAAGACCGGGTGCGGCGGATCAGATTATGGATTTCGTCAGTGGGATGGACAAGATCGACCTGACCGGCATCACCAAAGGTGCCGGCCTGCACTTTGTCAGTGCGTTCACTGGTGCGATGGGTGACGCGGTGTTGAGCATGGTGTCGGGTGGCAGCAGTCTGGCCATCGACTTCTCCGGGCATGGCGTGGCTGACTTCCTGGTCAGCACCGTTGGCCAGGCAGCCACCACGGATATCGTGGCCTGAGTCGATGATCAAGGGGGCAGCGCTGGTGCGCTGCCCTTTGTCCTTGCCGGCTGGCCAGCGAAGGGCGAGGCTGCATGGGCTATAACCTGGAATCACACACCTTATGACAATTAACGCCTTTACCTACAAGGCTATGGCCTGGCTGATCGCCACGCTGATAATGTTTTCTGGAGATGTTGGCATGGCGAGCAGCCTGAGATTAGCGGACCCCTCGGAACTGGCCGGTACCTGGCAGGTTCACCTGCGACAGCAGCCACAGAACACCTGTGCACTCAAACTTGAGCCGGATCAAACCCTGGGCGGCGATGTTCAATGCCTGGCCGGCTGGCTCGGGCAACTCCCGGTCGGCTGGTTCACCGAGCCCGATGGTATATCGCTGACCAATAAGGACGGCACACGAATTATTCATCTTGGCCGACAGCAAGATGGGCGCTACCAGAGTAATAAACAATCGGATCCCGCCATTGTGTTACAGCGTGACTGAAATCGAGAGTACAGCTGTAGGCTGAATAATTATCCCTGCGTGGATACATGCATTCATTGCCGTTATTAACGGTCGGGTAAATAACCCCAGCGCTCTATCGTCATCAGAGGGCGTTCGTTCGCCTGTCAGTTGCCTGTATTAAAACAATGCCTGGACTTGCTTCGCGGCAGTTTATTGGATCCGTGTCGAACTTCGACACGCTATATCAGCTCGGGAAAGACTAATGAGTATGGCGAAGACCACACCCACTGCACCGCTATTGAACGCGCTGGGCGACTATAAAAACATTTTGATCAGCGTGGGCTGCTTTACCGCGTTGATCAACCTGCTGATGCTGGTGCCGTCGATCTACATGCTCCAGGTGTATGACCGGGTGCTCTCGTCGCAGAACGAAACCACTCTGGTGATGTTGTCACTGATGGTGGTGGGGTTCTTCGTGTTCATTGGCCTGTTGGAGATCGTTCGCAGCTTTATCGTGATCCGCATCGGCAGCCAGTTGGAGCGGCGCTTCAACCTGCAGGTCTACCAGGCGGCGTTCGAGCGCAATCTGTTCAAGGGCGAGGGCAACGCCGGCCAGTCACTGGGCGATCTGACCCATATCCGCCAATTCGTCACCGGCCCCGCATTGTTTGCCTTCTTCGATGCACCGTGGTTTCCGGTCTACCTGTTCGTGATCTACCTGTTTAACGTCTGGCTGGGTGTATTCGCCACCGTTGGCGCCGTGCTGCTGATTGGTCTGGCGTTCCTCAACGAAGCCATGACCAAAAAACCGCTGGCCGAGGCCGGAGGCTATTCGCAACAGTCCACCCAGTTAGCCACCAGCCACCTGCACAACGCCGAGACCATTCAAGCGATGGGTATGTTGGGAGCGCTGCGCAAACGCTGGTTCCAGGTGCATTCGCGGTTTCTCGGCTTGCAGAACCAGGCCAGCGACACCGGTGCGGTGATCAGTTCGTTGAGCAAAACCCTGCGCCTGTGCCTGCAATCACTGGTGCTGGGATTGGGTGCGTTACTGGTGATTCAGGGCCACATGACCGCCGGGATGATGATCGCAGGCTCCATTCTGATGGGGCGGGTGCTGAGCCCCATCGATCAGCTGATTGCGGTGTGGAAGCAGTGGAGCGGGGCGAAGCTGGCGTATCGGCGCCTGGATGCCTTACTGCGAGAGTTCCCGCCCAGTGACGAGGCAATGGCGCTGCCGGCGCCAAAGGGGCAGGTCAGTTTCGAGCAGGTCAGCGCCGCCCCGCCGGGCCAGCGGCAGGCGACGTTACACCGAGTCAGCTTCACTCTCGGTGCCGGGGAAGTGCTGGGCGTGCTGGGTGCCTCTGGTTCCGGTAAATCCACACTGGCCCGGGTGCTGGTGGGTGTCTGGCCGACCCTGGCCGGCATGGTGCGCCTGGACGGCGCGGACATCCATCGCTGGAATCGCGACGACCTTGGTCCCTACATCGGCTATTTGCCCCAGGACATCGAACTGTTCAGCGGCACAGTGGCCGAGAACATCGCGCGTTTTCGCGAGGCGGATCCACAGAAAGTGGTCGAGGCCGCGCAGCAAGCAGGTGTGCATGAGCTGATCCTGCGCCTGCCCCAGGGCTACGACACCCGTCTGGGGGAAGACGGTAGCGGATTGTCGGGGGGCCAGAAGCAGCGCGTGGCCCTGGCCCGGGCGTTGTATGGCGGCCCGAGCCTGGTGGTGCTCGACGAACCGAACTCCAACCTCGACACCGTCGGTGAGGCGGCGCTGGCCAGTGCCATCGCACAGATGAAAGCCCAGGGTATCAGCGTGATTCTGGTGACCCACCGTTCTTCGGCGTTGGCCCAGGCGGACAAGTTGCTGGTGCTCAATGAAGGCCAGTTGCAAGCCTTCGGTCCCAGCCAGGAAGTGCTCAAGGCGCTGTCCGGCGTACAACCACAGCCACAGCCGCCACGGGACTCACCGGCCGGGCTGAGCATGAGCCGCCAGTACCAGACACCGACCCGGAGTTCCGGGGTATGAGCAAGGATCGCGACATGACAATCGAACAGGCTTACTTGCCGGAGCGCCCTGAACGAGACGCCGGTTTTTTCGCCCGCATGGGCTGGATACTCGCAGTGGTCGGGGCTGGCAGCTTTTTCCTGTGGGCCAGTCTGGCGCCACTGGATCAAGGGATCCCGGTGCAGGGCACGGTGGTGGTGTCTGGCAAACGCAAGGCCGTGCAGTCGATGAGTGGCGGGGTGGTCACGCGGATTCTGGTGCGTGAAGGCGAAGCGGTAAAGCAGGGCCAGCCATTGTTCCGCCTCGACCAGACCCAGGTCGAGGCCGACGTGCAGTCGCTGCAAGCCCAATACCGCATGGCCTGGGCCAGCCTGGCGCGGTGGCAGAGTGAGCGTGACAACCTCAAGCAGGTGAGCTTTCCGTCACAGCTGAGCAACGACCCCGACCCGCGCCTGGCGCTGGTACTGGAAGGCCAGCGACAACTGTTCAGCAGCCGACGTGAAGCCTTTGATCGTGAACAGGCCGGGCTACGCGCGAACATCGATGGCGCCACCGCGCAACTCTCCGGGATGCGCCGGGCGCGCACCGACCTGACGGCGCAGGCCGAATCCCTGCGCCAGCAATTGGTTAACCTGCAGCCCTTGGCGGACAACGGTTACATCCCGCGCAACCGCTTGATGGAATACCAGCGCCAACTCTCCCAGGTGCAACAGGAACTGGCGCAAAACAGCGGTGAAAGCGGG
Source organism: Pseudomonas sp. Irchel s3b6 (assembly GCF_900187415.1). Lineage (NCBI taxonomy): Bacteria > Pseudomonadati > Pseudomonadota > Gammaproteobacteria > Pseudomonadales > Pseudomonadaceae > Pseudomonas > Pseudomonas sp. Irchel s3b6. The sequence continues at coordinate 74,246 of NZ_FYDM01000003.1, forward strand.
CGCGTGGAGCAGGGCATTGTCGAGACCCGCCTCAAGCGGCAACAGCATGCCGAGGAGTACCAGAAAGAGGTGCGCAGCCAGTTGGCCGAGGCCCAGCTCAAGAGCCTGACCCTGGAACAGCAACTGACCTCCGCTGGCTTTGACCTGCAACACAGTGAAATCGTCGCCCCGGCCGATGGCATCGCGGTCAACCTCGGGGTGCACACCGAAGGCGCGGTGGTTCGCCCCGGCGACACCTTGCTGGAGATCGTGCCGCAAGGCACCCGCCTGGAGGTGGAAGGCCACCTGCCGGTCAACCTGATCGACAAGGTCGGCAGCCAGCTGCCGGTGGACATCCTTTTCACCGCGTTCAACCAGAGCAAAACCCCACGGGTTCCCGGCGAGGTCAGCCTGATCTCGGCGGACCAGATGGTCGATGAAAAAACCGGCGTGCCGTACTACGTACTGCGTAGCAGCGTCAGCGACGTGTCCATGGAAAAACTCAACGGGTTGGTGATCAAACCGGGCATGCCGGCGGAAATGTTCGTGCGCACCGGTGAACGCTCGCTACTCAACTATTTGTTCAAGCCTCTGCTCGACCGGGCAGGCTCCGCATTGACCGAGGAATAAGGATGTCCCGTCGCATGAGCAAGCTTTCCATACTCGGGACCGCCATCGCACTGCTGGTGTGCACACAGGTTCAGGCCATGGGGCCATTCGATGTCTACGAGCTGGCGTTGCGTAATGATCCGGTGTTCCTCGGCGCCATCAAGGAACGCGATGCGGGCCTGGAGAACCGCACCATCGGTCGTGCCGGCCTGCTGCCAAAGCTGTCGTACAACTACAACAAGGGCCGCAACAACTCCAAGGCCACCTACCTGGACGAAAACCGCCGCAATCGTACCGATGATCGCAACTACGACAGCTATGGCTCGACCTTCACCCTGCAACAGCCACTCGTGGACTACGAGGCCTACGCGGCTTACCGCAAAGGCGTGGCCCAGTCGTTGTTTGCCGATGAAACCTTCCGTGGCAAGAGCCAGGAGCTGCTGGTTCGAGTGCTGACGTTCTACACCCAGGCATTGTTTGCCCAGGACCAGATCGACATCGCACAGGCGAAGAAAAAGGCCTTCGAACAGCAGTTCCAGCAGAACGAGCACCTGTTCCGCCAGGGTGAGGGCACCCGCACCGATATTCTTGAAGCGGAATCGCGTTACGAGTTGGCCACTGCCGAAGAGATCGAGGCGCGCGACGAACAGGACGCCTCGTTGCGTGAACTGGGCGCGCTGATCGGAGCCCCGGACATCGACATCAACGACCTGGAGCCCTTGGGCGAGTCCTTCCAGTCTTTCAACCTGCAACCGGCCAACTACGACAGCTGGCACGAACTGGCGCTGAGCAACAACCCGAACCTGGCCTCCCAGCGTCAGGCGGTCGAGGTGGCGCGTTATGAAGTGGAGCGCAATCGCTCGGGGCATTTGCCCAGGATCAGTGCCTATGCCACGGCGCGGCAGAACGAATCGGAAAGCGGCAACACCTACAACCAGCGCTATGACACCAACACCATCGGCATTGAAATCAGCGTGCCGCTGTACGCCGGTGGCGGGGTCTCGGCCTCGACCCGCCAGGCCAGTCGTTCGATGGAGCAGGCCGAATACGACCTGGACGCCAAGACCCGGGAAACCCTGATCGAACTGCGTCGCCAGTTCACCGGCTGCCTGTCGGGCGTGAGCAAACTGCGCGCTTATCAAAAGGCCCTGACTTCGGCCCAAGCGCAGGTGGTTTCGACCAGACAAAGCGTCCTCGGCGGCGAACGGGTCAACCTCGACGTGCTGAATGCCGAACAACAGGTGTTCAGCACCCGTCGCGACCTGGCCCAGGCCCGTTACGACTATTTGATGGCCTGGACCAAGTTGCGTTACTACGCCGGCGTCCTGGGTGAAGCGGACCTGGCCAAAGTGGACGAAGCCTTCCGCTCGCGTACGACAACCCGCTAACCCTGCCTGAGCGCACAGCCCCGAAGCAGGGGGACTCAACAATAACAACGCCAGAAAAGCGAGTATTTATGAACACGGATGTACGTCGTTATCGCGCAGGGCCCATGGCCGCCCGTTCGTTGCTGCTGATGGCAGCGCTCCCGGCGGCGGTGCAGGCTGCGTATCTCGATCCGGGGCAACCCCAGGATGCAGCCAGTTGGCGCACGCCGGAGTATCAGGAGGATTGGGGCCTGGATCGCATGCAGGCGAATCAGGCTTACGCCGCCGGTATGACCGGCCAAGGCGTGAAAATCGGCGCCATGGACTCAGGCTTCGACCCCAACCATCCCGAGGCCGCGAGATTCCGCCCGGTTGTCGCCAACGGTATCGACGTCGGCGGTACGCCGTTCAGTGTCAGTGGTGTGCTCAACAGCAGCAACGACTCCCACGGCACCCATGTCACTGGAACGATGGGCGCGGCCCGTGACGGTGTCGGCATGCACGGCGTGGCGTTCAACGCGCAGGTGTATGTCGCCAACACCAACCAGAACGACAGCTTCCTGTTCGGTCCAGGCCCTGATCCGCGCTACTTCAAGGCCGCCTATGACGCCCTCGCCGATGCCGGCGTGCGGGCGATCAACAACAGCTGGGGCAGCCAGCCCAAGGACGTCGATTACAAGACTCTCGAAAGCCTGCATGCCGCCTATGCCCAGCACTGGAACCGCAACACCTGGATCGATGCCGCGGCCGATGTCTCGCGTCGCGGGGTGATCAATGTGTTCAGCGCTGGCAATAGCGGTTATGCCAACGCTAGCGTGCGTTCGGCGCTGCCGTATTTCGAGCCAGACCTGGAAGGTCACTGGCTGGCAGTGTCGGGGCTGGATAAAAACAACCAGCAGAAATACAACCAGTGCGGCATCGCTAAATACTGGTGCATCAGCACCCCGGGCGCAAAGATCAACAGCACCATCGTCGGTGGCGGATACGCCAGTTACAACGGCACGTCGATGGCCGCGCCTCATGCGACGGGCGCGTTGGCCCTGGTGATGGAACGCTACCCGTACATGAGCAACCAGCAAGCCTTGCACGTGCTGCTGACCACCGCGACGCAGCTCGACGGTTCAATCACCGACGCGCCCACCGACCGGGTCGGCTGGGGCGTGCCCGACCTGGCTCGGGCGATGCGTGGGCCTGGGCAACTGCTCGGCGAATTCGACGCGAACCTGGGCGTCGGTCAGCGCGATGTGTGGAGCCATGACATTTCCGATAAGGCGCTGCTGCAGCGCCAGGCGGAAGATGCCGCCGAGCGCAGCGCGTGGCAACAGACACTCAAGGACAAGGGCTGGGAACACGGCATTGCGACCGACGCCAGTCAGCAGGACCAGACCGACTACGCCGTGGGCACGGCGCGCGCCGCCGCGGCCGCCCAACGCCTGTATGCCGGCAGCCTGATCAAATCCGGCGCCGGTCAGTTGGAGTTGACCGGCAACAGCACCTATCGCGGCGCAACCACCGTCAATGGTGGCTTGCTGACGGTCAATGGCTCGCTGAGTTCAGCGGTGACGGTCAACGACAGCGCCACCCTTGGCGGGTCCGGACGCGTTGGAGGCTTGACTGCCCGCAGCGGCGCCACCGTTGCCCCCGGCAATTCGATCGGGACCTTGCAGGTGAATGGAGACGTGACACTGGCACCGGGCTCGACCTATGCAGTGGAGGTGTCGCCTTCGGGCAGCGACCGGATCGTGGCAACGGGGATGGCCACGGTCCAGGGCGCGACGGTCAGTCTCGCGCTGGAAAACAGCCCGACACTGCTGAGCGCGACTCAAGTGCGCAGCTTGTTGGGACAGCGTTACGACATTCTGCACGCGGCAGGCGGCGTTCAAGGCCAGTTCGGGGCGGTGCTGCCCAACTACCTGTTTATCGGCGGCAGTCTCGACTACTCGGCGAGTGACGTGCAGTTGGCGATCGAACGCAATGGCACGTCGTTCGCCAGTGTCGGGCAAACCCCGAATCAACGTTCGGTGGGCGCTGCCGTCGAGCAACTGGGCACGGGCAACCCGGTCTACGAAAGCCTTTTACTGTCGTCGTCGGCCGCACCCGCGCAGCAGGCGTTCCAGCAGTTGTCAGGGGAAATCTATCCGGCACTCGACACCTTGCTGATCAACGACAGCCGTTACCTGCGTGATGCGGTGGGGGAGCGCTTGCAGTATCAGGCGCCGGGTAGCAACGGTTGGGTCAAGGCACTGGGCGCCTGGGGGACGAGCGACGCGCACGACGACCACGCGGGGTCGACATCATCGATTGGCGGCTTGTTGGCAGGGGTCGACGGGGAGCTGGCAGAGGACACGCGACTGGGACTGGTGGCGGGGTATAGCGACAGTTCGCTGAACCTGGGCAGCGGCACCCATTCCCGGGCGCAGGTCGACAGCTATCACCTGGGCGCCTACGCCGGGCGTGAGCTGGGCGCGCTGCGCCTGAGCCTCGGCGGGGCCTACAGCTGGCACCGCGCGGACATCAAGCGTGACCTGCATTACGGCGACGTCAGCGCGAAACAGAAGGCCAAGGTCGATGCCGGCACCACCCAGCTGTTCACCGAAGCGGCCTACCGCCTAAACCTGCAACCGCTGGCACTGGAGCCCTTCGCCCATCTGGCCTATGTACACCTCGATACGGACGGCTTCAGCGAAAAAGGCGATGCCGCCGCGCTGCAAAGCGGCGAGGACACGCGTGATGCGGTGCTTGGCACCCTGGGGGTTCGCGCGCTGAAAACCTTCAACCTGTCCGGTCAACAGGCGCTCGACCTGGCGGGCACCCTCGGTTGGCAGCACACCTTGAGCGACACGGATTCGCAGGATCACCTGGCGTTCGCCAGCGGTGGCCCGACGTTCGCCGTGGAAAGCACGCCTTTGGCGCGCGATGCCGCCCTGGTCGGTGTGCAGGCAGGGCTGGCGCTGGCCAGGGACGTGCGCTTGAACCTCGATTACAGCGGCCGTCTGGCCAGTGACGAGAGCAGTCATGGGGTAGGGCTGAGCCTGAACTGGCAGTTCTGACCCAAGCAGCAAACCCGGCCGGGAACGGTCGGGCAATAACAACAACAGCAAAACAACTAAGGATGGTGGTTGGATGAACGTGCAACCGGTTCAAGCAAACGCAATATTCACCTTGAAAACCCTCAACCGCGCCTTGCTCTGTGCGCTGGCGACCCTGGGAACCGCCCAGGCCGCGCCCTATGAGGAAACCGGCAAGGTCGGCGATGCCAACAGCTGGCGCAGCGCCGAGTTCAATGCCGAGTGGGGCCTGGGAGCGATCAATGCCCAGGACGCCTACGCCGCCGGCTACACCGGCAAGGGGGTGAAACTGGGGATCTTCGACCAGCCGGTGTACGCCCCGCACCCGGAGTTTTCCGGTGAAAACAAAGTGATCACCCTGGTCACGCAAGGCATTCGCGAATACACCGACCCGTACATCCCGGTCAAAGCCGGCGATGCCTTTCTGTATGACGGATCGGCATCGGTGGGTTCGGACGGCAAGCTAGGTTCCCACGGCACCCACGTCGGCGGGATCGCCGCTGGCAGCCGCGACGGCAGCCCGATGCACGGCGTGGCGTTCAACGCGCAAATCATCAGCGCCGACAACGGCGATCCGGGCCCGGAAGACGGCATCATCCTGGGCAACGACGGCGCGGTGTACAAGGCCGGTTGGGACGCCCTTCGCGACAGTGGCGCGCGAATCATCAACAACAGTTGGGGCATCGGCATCACCGACCGCTTTGACCAGGGTGGTCGCGATCCGGCATTCCCGCACTTCACGGTGAACGACGCTCAACTGCAGTTCGACCAGATCAAACCCTTGCTCGACACCAAACAGGGCGGTGCCTACCGTGGCGCCATCGATGCCGCCCGCAGCGGCATCGTGACTATTTTCGCCGCCGGCAACGACTACAACCTCAACAACCCGGACGCCATCGCCGGCCTGGGCTATTTCGTCCCGGATATCGCCGCCAACTGGGTTACCGTGGCCGCGTTGCAAAAGAATCCGGACGTTGCCAGCGCCGACCCGTACATCATCAGCACCTTCTCCTCGCGTTGCGGCTACACCGCGGGTTTCTGCGTGTCGGCACCGGGCAGTCGCATTTACAGCGCGGTCATTGGCGGTACCAACGCCGACAACCTGACCATGGATTACGCCAACAAGAGTGGCACCTCGATGGCCGCCCCCCATGTGGCGGGTGCTGCGGCGGTGTTGATGGAGCGCTTCCCGTACATGACCGGCGCGCAGGTCGCCAGCGTGCTGAAAACCACCGCCACCGACATGGGCACACCGGGCATCGACTCGCTGTACGGCTGGGGCATGATCAACCTGCGCAAGGGCATCGACGGCCCCGGCATGTTCGTCGCCGACGCCGATATCCCACAGGAGTTTCGCGTAGAAGGTGCCTATGGCAACGGCCAGTTCGTCGCCGATCTGCCGGGCATCGGCGCGGTCATCGATGCCGGCAAACCCACGCAACGGCTGTGCACTGACCTCAGCTGCGGCATGGATGTCTGGGGCAACGACATTTCCGGTCACGGCGGCTTGACCAAGCAGGGTATCGGCACGCTGGTGCTGACCGGCAGCAACACCTACAGCGGCCCGACCCTGGTCAATCAGGGGCGACTGGCGATCAATGGTTCGCTGGATTCGACGGTGACCGTCAACGACAGCGGTATCCTTGGTGGTTCCGGGCGGGTCGGTGCACTGCACGCGAACAGCGGCGGCACGGTGGCACCGGGTAATTCGATCGGCACCTTGAACGTGGCCGGCGATGTCACCTTCGAGCCGGGTTCGACCTACGCCGTGGAAGTTTCGCCTACGAGCAGCGACCGCATCGTCGCCGGTGGCCAGGCCACTGTTCAGGGCGCGACCGTCAGCCTGTCCCTGGAGAACAGTCCAACCCTGCTCAGTACCACCCAGGTCCGCAGCCTGCTGGGCACCCAGTACAACATCCTGCAAGCGGCTGGCGGTATCCAGGGTCAGTTCGGCGCGGTGTTGCCCAACTACGCGTTCCTCGGCGGCACCCTCGACTACTCGGCCACCGCCGTGCAACTGGAAGTCGGGCGCAACGGCAACAGCTTTGCCAGCGTCGGCCAGACCCCGAACCAGCGTTCGGTCGCCGCGGCCACCGAGCAACTGGGTGCCGGCAATGCCCTGTACGAAACCGTGCTGCTGTCGCCGGACGCCGCCAGCGCGCAGCAAGCGTTCCAGCAACTGTCCGGGGAAATCCACCCGGCCATCGGCACCTTGCTGGTCAACGACTCGCGCTACCTGCGCGATGCCGTGGGTGAACGCCTGCGCGATCACAGCCTGTATGACGCCGCCACCCCCGGCAGCGACGACAACAACGGCTGGGTCAAAGTGCTCGGCGCCTGGGGCAAGACCGATGGCGACCAGGGTGATGCCAACTACACCCATTCCATTGGCGGCCTGCTGGCCGGCGTGGACGGCTTGATCGCCGAAAACACCCGCCTGGGCTTCGTCACCGGTTACAGCGACAGTTCGATGAGCATGGGCGACGGTACCCATTCCTCGGCTTCGGTCGACAGTTACCACCTGGGGCTGTACGCCGGGCATGAGCTCGACGCGCTGCGCCTGAGTGTCGGTGGTGCCCACAGCTGGCACCGCATCGACAGCCAGCGGGAACTGCAGTTCGGCGACGTCAGCGCCAAGCAGAAAACCAAGCGCGATGCGCAAACCACCCAGGTGTTCACCGAGGCCGCTTACCGCCTGGACCTGCAACCGATGGCCCTGGAACCCTTCGCCAACCTGGCGTACGTGCACGTGGGCAGTGACAGCTTCACCGAAAAAGGCGGGGCGGCAGCGCTCAAGGGCGGCGACGACAACCGCGATGCCGTGCTTTCCACCCTCGGCCTGCGCGCCAGTCAGCGCGTGGCGCTCAGCGCGCAGCAGTCACTGGACCTGTCCGGGACCCTGGGCTGGCAGCACAACCTGAGCAACATCCACAGCGAAGAGAACCTGGCCTTTGCCAACGGTGGCGGTACCCCGTTCAGCGTGCAGAGCGTGTCCATGGACCGCAACGCCGCGGTGGTGGGTGTACGCGCCGGCCTGGCGCTGGCGCGGGATGTCAGCCTGAACCTGGACTACAACGGCCTGCTGGGCTCCAACGACAAGACCCACGGCGTGGGACTGACCCTCGACTGGCAATTCTGATGACCGCCTCACGCGCACAACCGCACCACGCAATCGCACTGACCAAGAGGCAAGACCATGGGTGTTTTTGATTACAGGAACTTCAGCGGCGAGGCCAGGGCGCTGTACAGCGATGCCATCGCCTTGACGCTCTACGCCTACACGCCGACCGGGCAGCCGCTGGCGTCCGGCTGGACGCCGGTCACGGCCGGGCAATTGGGTTACCAGGGCACCGTGGGTGCCCAGGGGACTTTCTTTGGCGAGCAGGCCGGTTTCACCAGCGCCGAAGCCGAGGTGCTGGCCAGGTACGACGGGGCGGGCAAGCTGCTCGGCCTGGGCATTGCGTTTCGCGGCACCGGCGGCCTGGGGTACAGCGACACCTTCGGCGATATGAAGAACAATCTGCTGGCGGCCGTAGGTCCCACGGATTACGCGAAGAACTACGCCAAGAGTGCCTTCGACACCTTGCTCAAGGACGTTGCCGCGTTCGCCACCAGCCAGGGCCTCAGTGCCAGGGACGTGCTGATCAGCGGCCACAGCCTGGGTGGCCTGGGCGTCAACAGTGTCGCCGAGCTGAGCCGTGACCATTGGGGCGGCTTCTACAAGGACGCCAACTATGTGTCCTTCGCCTCGCCGACCCAAAGCTCGCCCGGTACCCAGGTGCTGAACATCGGCTATGAAAACGACCCGGTGTTCCGTGTGTTGGATGGCACCACCTTCACCGCTTCGTCGCTGTACAAACACGACCAGCCCCAAGCGTCGGCGACCAATAACCTGGTCAATTTCAACGACCATTACGCCTCCACCCAGATGACCCCGTTCAGCATCGCCAACCCGTCACACTGGGCGGCCCACGGCTCACTGGGTTATGCCGATGGCCTGAACCGGGTGATCGACTCGGCGTTCTACGACCTCACCCACAAGGACTCGACGATCTTCGTCTCGACCCTGTCCGAGAGCGCCCGTGGCAGCACCTGGATCGAAGACCTGGGCCGCAGTGGTGAAGCCCACACCGGCAGCACCTTCATCATCGGTACCGACAGCAACGACCTGTTGCGCGGCGGCAAGGGCAATGACTTCCTGGAAGGGCGCGACGGCGACGACAGCTTTCGCGATGGTAGTGGCTTCAACATCCTGCTGGGCGGCAAAGGGCACAACCTGTTCGAGCTGCAACAGCCGCTGCAGAACTTCAAACTGGCCCATGACGGCGACGGCACCTTGTACCTGCGCGACAGCTACGGCGGCATCAGCCTGACCCGGGACATCGACGCGCTGGTGAGCAAGGCGTCAGGGATGTTCAACAAGGACGTCAACTACAGCGTCACCGACCAGGGCTTGCTCAGTGGCACTGACTTGACCCGATACAACCACTCGCTCAATGGCGATGCCTACGGTAATTCGCTGGTGGCCAGCGCCGACGGCGACTGGCTGTTCGGTTTGGCGGGCAACGACCACCTGCAAAGCGACCAACAGCAGGTGACCTTCGTCGGCGGCGCGGGCAATGACGTCATGTCGGCCAGTGGCGCCAACAACACCTTCCTGTTCAGCGGGGCGTTCGGCTTCGACGCCATCAACGGTTACCAGGGCAGCGACAAGCTGGTGTTCATGGGCGTGCAGGGCGCGGGGCAGGGCTACGACTACAGCCAGCATATCTCACAATCGGGTAACGACACCTTGCTCAAGGTCGGCGACTACGCCGTGACCCTGGTGGGTGTTGGCCTGGACAACCTGTCAGGCGCGGGGATCGTATTTGCGTAATCGCATCACAAGGTAATACGCAGGAACGTCCCGCCCGGCGGGGCGTTCCGGCTGCGTGAGCTATCTCTGACAATTCCAACAACGAGAGAGGCAATACCATGGCTGTCTATGACTACAAGCACTTCACCGCATCAGAATCCAAGGCGCTGTTCAGCGACGCGATGGCGATCGCGCTGTATGCCTATCACAACCTCGATAACGGTTTTGCCACCGGCTATCAGCACAACGGATTCGGCCTCGGGCTGCCGGCCACGCTGGTCACGGCGCTGATCGGCGGCACGGATTCGCAAGGGGCGATCCCCGGTATTCCCTGGAACCCCGATTCGGAAAAAGCTGCGCTGGAGGCGGTGCAAAAGGCCGGCTGGACACCGATCACCGCCACGCAGTTGGGCTACGACGGCAAGGTCGACGGGCGCGGCACCTTTTTCGGCGAGAAAATCGGTTACACCACCGCCCAGGTCGAGATTCTCGGAAAATACGATGCCCAAGGACAGCTCACGGAAATCGGCATCGCCTTTCGTGGCACCAGCGGTCCTCGTGAGTCGCTGATCAGCGACTTCATCGGCGACGCGATCAATGATCTGCTGGCGGCACTCGGCCCCAAGGACTATGCGAAGAACTATGTCGGGGAAGCCTTTGGATCTTTGCTCCAGGACGTGGCCACCTTTGCCGCCGCCCATGGTTTGAGCGGCAAGGACGTGCTGGTCAGCGGCCACAGCCTGGGCGGGCTGGCGGTCAACAGCCTGGCGGACTTGAGCGGCGATCACTGGAACGGCTTCTACCAGGACGCCAACTACATCGCCTACGCGTCACCGACCCAGAGCAGCAGCGACAAGGTGCTGAACGTTGGCTACGAAAACGACCCGGTGTTCCGTGCACTGGACGGTTCCGACTTCAACCTGGCGTCGGTGGGTGTCCACGATACGCCTCAGGATTCGGCCACCAACAACATCGTCAACTTCAATGATCACTATGCCTCGACAGCGTGGAACCTGTTGCCGTACTCGATCCTCAACATCCCCACCTGGATCTCCCACCTGCCCACGGCCTACGGCGACGGCATGACCCGGGTGCTGGAGTCGGCGTTTTATGACCTCACGAGCAAGGACTCGACCCTGATCGTCGCCAACCTGTCGGACCCGGCACGCAGTACCACCTGGGTGCAGGACCTCAACCGCAACGCCGAAACCCACAAAGGCAGCACCTTCATCATCGGCAGCGATGGCAACGACCTGATCCAGGGCGGCAAGGGCAATGACTACCTTGACGGAGGCGAAGGCAACGACACTTTCCGCGATGCCGGCGGCTATAACATCATCGAGGGGGGCGGCGGCTACAACAGCCTGGACCTGCAGCAGTCATTGAAAAACTTCAGTTTCGCCAACGACGGCACAGGCACCTTGTATATCCGCGACGCCAACGGCGGTCTCAGCATCACCCGTGATATCGGCAGCCTGACCAGCAAGGAGCCGGGGTTCCTGTGGGGGTTGTTCAAGGAGGACGCAATTCACCGGGTCACGGACACTGGCCTGCTCTCGGACAAGGGCCTGACGCACTACGCGTCATCGGTGAAGGGCGATAGCGGTGCCAACACCCTCACGGCGCACGCCAGTGGCGACTGGTTGTTCGGACAGGACGGCGACGATCATCTGGTCGGGGGCCTGGGCAATGACGTGCTGATTGGTGGTGCCGGCAACGATCTGCTGGAGTCGGGCGGTGGTAGCAACAGTTTTGTGTTCAGCGGCGACTTTGGTCACGACCGGATCCTCGGTTTCCAGGGCAGTGACACCCTGGTGTTTCTCGGGGTCGCGGGTGTGGGGCAAGGGGATCCACTGCTGGGGCATGCCACAGCGGTGGGGGCCGATACGCTGCTGACCTTCGGCAACGACTCGGTGACCCTGGTGGGGGTGGCCCTGGACCATCTGAACAGCGCCAGCCTGGTGATCGCCTGAGGTAAAAAGCCCGGCGCGCGGTAAAGCGCGCCGGGCCGATCAAGGCTTAGTTGTAGTGAATCACGATGCCTTTGAGTTTACGTCCCTGAATGGACTGGATATCCCGGTCCCACAGCGGGCCGCTGACATAGGCCGACACCGGCTGGATCCGGTCATACACCACCACGACGGCATCACCGCCCATCGCGGCGGCTTCGGTGCGCAGCTTCTGCTCGATATCGGTCACCGGCGGTGGCGGCTCGACGCTGGCGTCGACAATCACTTCACCCACCCGAACATGGGGCCGCGTGGGTTCGACGCGTAGCACTTGCACCGACTCGGGCAGGGTGGGCGCAAAGTGCTCGCCGCCCACGTATTGGGTGGAGCTGGCGTTGATGTTGGCGCAGGCACTGAGGCCGAAAACGGTCAGGGCAATGGCCAACGCTTTGAAACCCCGCACCGGCAGTGCGAAGTCCTTGAGGCTCAGGGGCGGTTGATGGGTGCTCAAGCGGATACTCCTTTCTGGGGGGCGGCCATCAGGCTGTCGACGCTCAAAAGCATAGACACAATGGGCTGACCGGCCAGGCAGGAAGTGGATTTTTATCCGCTATGCACCCGGCAATGGCGCCAGGGCATGCTCATGGGCGGCCCCGGCACCTTGTCGGTTTTGCGGCAGACGATCATTTTTCCTTGCGGATAGTGGCGACCTCGTCGGCCCTGACCTTGACCATGGCGCCGGAAATATCCTCGAACTCGAAGAAACCGTCCTTGGTGTGGGTGTCGGGCATGTCCTTGGTCAGATATTGCGTGCCGTTCTGCAGGGTCACGACGGTGGGGGTCGAGCAGCCCGACAGCGCCAGCAAGGTCACGACAGCAAACGACAACCCCTGAATGCGGATGTTCATAGCAAAACCTCTCGTTCAAAAAACACATCATCGTCGCGATGCCCGGGCATCAGGCCGATTTCAACAGCCCATTGGTCGCACGTAATCCTGGAAAGTTCTGTCAGCCCCTGAAAAAAAACGCCTGGTACCTCAATCAAGCGTAAACCCTGTGGAGGGTGCTCAAGCGCTCAAATGAGCGCCATTGATCTTTTTCCGTTTGCCAGCACCGGTGCCAGGCTGGTATCTGTACGCATAACCAGTATCTGCACGGCATGGCGCTCTCTTTGTGACACTCAACCCGCTCGATGATCCCTTCTACTACCTGAACAACTTTCAGCGAGTGCTCGCCTGGCTCGAGCAGCGCTATGTCGACGTGCTCAACGGGCAGGAGCAGCAGTTCATTGCCGATTTCGGCCGCTTGCCCCGTGCCTCCCAGGCATTGCTGGTCCGTATGGTCATGCGCAAGGGGCTGCATTTTCGCCTCGGCAAGTTGCGGTACCCCGAGATCGGCGACAGCGCCGAAGCCGCCAAGCCCTTGCTGGCGCTAGGCTGGGTGGACGAACGGGCACCGCTGTCGATCGACGACCTGTTCGAGGTGCTGCTCAAGCCGGAGATTGTTCAGTGCTTTGGTGCGCACATTGAGCAACCCAAGGCGAAAAAACCGCAATGGCTGGCGGCATTACGTGAGCGCTTCGACGAGCCACGGGCCTTCAATGACTGGTGCCCGGCACTGGATGACCGGCTACTGAGCCTGAGCATCATGGATCTGGCCGACCGCTTGCGCTTGATGTTCTTTGGCAACCTGTACCAGGACTGGTCGGAGTTCGTGCTGGCCGATCTCGGCATCTTCACTTACGAGAACGTCGAGTTCTGTGCCCAATCCCGTGGTTTGCGCAGCCGCGACGACCTGGAGGCCTATCTCTATCTGCACCAGTGCCAGCAGCGCTTTGAAGCTGGCGAGGATGTCACGCAGGTGGTCGAACAGATCCACGCACTGCAAACGGCCAACCCCTGGCTTGAGCAACGGCGCGGCAAATTGCTGTTTCAGCTTGGGCAACACTGTGAGCGGGTGGCCGATTGGCCGGCAGCGCTGGCGATCTATCGCCAGTGCAGGTATGCCGGGGCCCGCTTGCGGCTGATCCGGGTGCTGGAGCGGTGCGCCGAGTTTCAGTTGGCACTGGAGCTGGCAAGCCACGCCGAGCAGGCACCGGAGAGTGCCGCCGAGCACCAGCAACTGCTGCGGGTCCTGCCCAGGTTGCGGCGCAAACTGGGCGGGCCGCCCGCATCACGGAGCAAGGCGCGGGAGGTTGAGCGCCTGGACCTGACCCTGGAATGGGCCGACCCGGCGTTGTCGGTGGAGTGCCTTGTCCAGGCGCATCTGGATGATCCCCGTGGACCGGTGCATTACGTCGAAAACAGCCTGATCAATTCGTTGTTCGGGCTGCTGTGCTGGCCAGCGATATTCGCGCCGTTGCCCGGGGCGTTTTTTCACCCGTTCCAGCGCGGGCCTGCGGACTTGCTCAGCGAAGACTTCCATGCCCGGCGTGCGGACCTGTTCCAGGCCTGCCTGGCAGAACTTGCGGACGGGCGTTACGTCGCGACCATCCGCCAGCGTTTCCGTGACAAATACGCGGTACAGTCGCCCTTCGTGTTTTGGACCGTGCTCACCGAGGCGTTGCTGGAGCAGGCCCTGGCCTGCCTGCCCGCCGAACACCTGAAGCTCTGGTTCGAACGCCTGCTGCAGGACATCAAGGCCAACCGCGCCGGCATGCCGGACCTGATCCAGTTCTGGCCGCAGCAGAAAACCTACCGGATGATCGAGGTCAAGGGCCCGGGGGATCGCCTGCAAGATAACCAGCTGCGCTGGCTGGAGTTCTGCCGCGAGCACCAGATGCCCGTCGCCGTCTGCTATGTGCAATGGGCGGAGCCTGAAGGGTGAGCTATGGCATTGCGGTGCGTGCCCTGTGTGAATTCACCGCCAAGACCGGTGATCTGGACCTGCGCTTTACCCCGTCACCCACGGCGCTGGAAGGCATCGTCGGTCATCGCACCGTGGCCTCGCGGCGCAGCGCGTCCTATCAGAACGAAGTCGCGCTGCAAGGCCAGTACCGGCAGTTGACCGTCAGGGGCAGGGCGGATGGCTACGACCCGGAGCAGAACCGCCTCGAAGAAATCAAGACCTACCGGGGTGAACTGGAGCGCATGCCGGCCAATCACCGGCAACTGCATTGGGCACAAGCGAAAATCTACGGCTGGCTGATGTGCCAGAAGCTGCGATTGGCTCACATCAACCTGGCCCTGGTGTATTTCGACATTGTCGGCGAACAGGAAACCAGCCTGGTGGAAACCTGGAGCGCCACGGCACTGGAGGACTTCTTCAACGTGCACTGCGGCTTGTTCCTGCACTGGGCCGAGCAGGAAATGGCCCATCGCGATGCCCGCAATCAAGGCATGCAGGCGCTGCGTTTCCCGCATCCGGACTTCCGGCCCGGGCAGCGCAACCTGGCGGAATCGGTGTTCAAGGCCGTCAGCACCGGACGTTGCCTGATGGCCCAAGCCACCACCGGCATCGGCAAGACCCTGGGTACCCTGTTCCCGATGCTCAAGGCCTGGGTGCCCCAGCAACTGGACAAAGTGTTCTTCCTCACGGCCAAGACACCGGGACGCAAGCTGGCGCTGGATGCCGCGCAAGTGCTGGTCGATAGCAGCAATGGCTTGCCGTTGCGCGTGCTGGAGATGGTTGCCCGCGACAAGGCCTGTGAGCACCTGGACAAAGCCTGTCATGGCGAGTCCTGCCCATTGGCCCATGGCTTCTATGACCGCTTGCCGGCGGCGCGGGCGGCGGCGAGCAAGCTCACGCTGCTCCATCAGGCCGCGCTGCGCGAGATTGCCCTTGAACACCAGGTATGCCCGTATTACCTGAGTCAGGAGATGGCCCGCTGGGCTGACCTGGTGGTTGCCGACTACAACTACTATTTCGACTTCAGCGCGCTGCTGTTCGGCCTGGCCCAGGCCAGCCAGTGGAAGGTCGCCGTGCTGGTGGACGAAGCCCATAACCTGGTGGAGCGCGGCCGCCAGATGTACAGCGCCAGTCTCGATCAATCGACCCTCGACAGCGTGCGCAAAACCGCGCCCGAGGCACTGAAAAAGAACCTGCAGCGGGTCAACCGCGAGTGGAATGCCTTGCACAAGGAGCAGGTCGCGCCCTATCAGGCGTACGCCAGTGTGCCGGACAAGCTGCTGCAAACGCTCGCGTCCTGTACCGCAGCCATCGGTGATTACCTGAACGAACATCCCCAGGGGCTGGATGGTGCCTTGCAAGGCTTTTACTTCGACGCATTGCAATTCAGCCGGGTGGCCGAACTCTTCGATGAACAGTTTCTGTTCGACATCAGCCAGCGTGAAACCAGGGGCAAGAGCAACTTGTCCCGGTTGTGCCTGCGCAACGTGGTGCCGGCCGGGTTCATTCGTCCACGGCTGACGGCGGCGCGCAGTGTGGTGATGTTTTCCGCGACCCTGGACCCGCAGCGCTTCTATACTGACATGCTGGGGCTGCCACCGGGCACGGTATGGGTCGACGTCGAATCGCCGTTTCGCGCCGAGCAACTCAAGGTGCAGATCGTCAGCCAGATCTCCACCCGCTTCGTACACCGCCAAGCCTCCCTCGGGCCGATTGTCGAGCTGATGGCCCGCCAATACATGGCGCGTCCCGGCAATTACCTGGCGTTTTTCAGCAGCTTCGATTACCTGCAACAGGTGCAACAACTGCTCGCCGAACAGTGGCCGCAGATCGCCCAGTGGGCACAGTCGCGGGGTATGGACGAGACGCAGCGCCAGGCCTTCCTCGATCGCTTCACCACCCGTAGTCAGGGCATCGGCTTTGCCGTATTGGGTGGCGCCTTTGGTGAAGGTATCGACCTGCCGGGAGCACGGCTGATCGGTGCCTTCATCGCGACCCTGGGGTTGGCCCAACTGAACCCGGTCAACGAGCAACTCAAGCAGCGCATGGCTGTGTTGTTCGGTGCCGGCTACGACTACACCTACCTGTTTCCCGGGGTGCAGAAGGTGGTGCAGGCGGCCGGGCGAGTGATACGAACCCAGCAGGACCAGGGGGTGGTGATGCTGATCGATGATCGCTTCGGCGAGCCCAAGGTCCAGCAGTTGCTACCGCGCTGGTGGTCGGTCGACGGTCGGCGCTGAGGCCCATTGAAACTCGAACAGGGTACAGGGGTAACCGTCGATGGGTTGCTGCTGGCGCGTGAAATCGCCTCCCGTCAGTTGCGGGATGACCCTGGCCCAGAACGCCCGGGCCGGCAGGTTGGCGTCGAGGTGGAAAATCTGCCAGTGCCCGGGTAACTGATTGAGCAGGGCCGCCACCGCATAGGCTGCCACCCCGTGCCCGCGATAGCAGCGGGCGACGAAGAAATAACCGATGTTGTACTCGACGCCCTCGCAGTGCGCCTCGTCATCCACGGTGACGAAGCCGGCCAGCTCCCCGTCCACCTTGATCAGGAACGCCTGGGTCGACGGCTTGCGCCAGTAGTCGAGCTTGGGCTGAACGTTGAACAGCCCATGGCGACCGAACTTCAGCGGTAGCCACTCACTGAAGTCGTACAGGTAGAACTGCATCAGGTTTTCGATGCACTCCAGTTCGTCCCTCTGTGCGCGGTGCAGTTCAATGGTGGCCATGGTGCGCGGCTCCTGATTGCGACCCTGCCTATGATCTTAGTGTCCTGTCTCGCACATGCTGTTCCGTTTTGACGGCGTCACAGGACACTAGCGCAAAATCACGTAGACCTTTCTGACGTCCGTGAGGTTTTCCCAGGTGCCCTCGAACCCGGCGGCCACCACGAAGGTACTGCCGGCCTCGAAGGTGCTGCTGTTGCCGGCGCTGTCGGTCAGTCGCACTTGGCCTTCGAGCAGATGGCACAGCTCGTCGTAATCGCAGTGGCACCGCTCCTTGTGCGGGCCGGCCTCCCAGACCCCGGCCGTGAGCTGCTTGTCGTCGTTGCTGAAATGCCGCCAGGTGATGCTCTGGTAAGGTTTCTCGACGATCTGCGATCGCTGACTTCCTGGATCAGCGCTCTGGTTGGTTGCGTGGCAAAGTCAGTGACGAACGCAGGTTGCTGGCGATGCATGGGAGGCTCCTTGTTAACGCAGTTCGCTAGTTTATTCAGGAGTCAAAACCGACCCCGAAGACATCCAGGGTTTTCAGGAACAGGTTGCGTTGGCCGCTACGGTCTTCATGGGCCAGGCCGCGTTGCGCCAGGCGCACGCCAATGAAGCGCAAGGGTTCGGGCGGAAAGCGCACCGGGGCGCGGTTGAGCATGTCCAGGCGAGTGCGGTGGCTGTCCTGGCCGTCCAGCAGGTCCAGCATCGTCGCGCCGGCAAAGCGGCTGGCAGCGATGCCCTGGCCAGTGAAACCCATGGCGTAGGCCACGCGGCGGTCATGGGTGGTGCCGGTGAACATCGTCGTGCGCGCGGACGAGTCGATGACGCCGCCCCAGGCGTGGCTGAAGCTCACGTCGGCCAAGGCCGGGAAGGTCTGCTGAAACTGCTCGGCCAGGCGCACAAAGGTTTCCGGGCGCTGGGTCAGGCCTTCGTCCAGCTTGCTGGCAAAGGGATAGATGGCGTCGAAGCCGCCCCACAGGATGCGGTTGTCGGCGGTTTTGCGCAGGTAGTGGAACTGGTTGCCGGAGTCGGCAATGCCGTGGCGCCGCTCCCAGCCAATGAACTGTAACTGCGCCTGGGACAACGGCTCGGTGGTCAGGGCGTAGTCGTAGATCGGAATGACCGTGGTGCGCAATGCGGGCAACAGCGATGGGAATACGTTGGTGGCCAGCGCGACCCGGGGGGCCTGGACGCTGCCGTAGCCGGTTTGCAGCAGCATGCCATTGCCGTGGGTTTGCAGGCGGGTGACCGGCGAGTGTTCGAACAGTTCCACGCCGTGCTCGATGCAGGCCCGGCGCAATTCGCGAACCATCTTCACCGGGTTGAGCAGCGCGTAATTGGGCTCATACAAACCGGCGCTGTAGAGTGGTGAGTCCAGATAAGCCTTGAGTGCCGGACCTTCCAGCCAGGTGCAGTCGATGCCATGGCGCCGGTACTTCTGCTCAAGTGCGCGCAAGCCCTCGACTTGCCATGGGGTGGTGGCTACGTTGAGTTTGCCGGGGCGTTCGAAATCGACCTCCAGGCCTAGCCGCAGGATGTCCTGCGCCAGTTCATCGAGATTGTCGCGGCCCAGGCGAATCAGGGTCTCGGCTTCCCTGGGCCAGCGCTTCAGAGCGTTGGACACGCCATGGGAAATGCTCGGTGCGCAGAACCCGCCACTTCTGCCGCTGGCCGAGGTGCCACAGGTGCGGCCCTCCAACAGGACAATACGCCCGGTGGGCATCCGTTGCCGGGCCAACAGCGCGGTCCACAGGCCGGTGAACCCCCCGCCGACGATCACCAGGTCCGCGTGGATGTCGCCGGTCTGCCGTTCGCACGCCTGGGCCGGCGTGTCGGTGTCCAGCCAATACGGCCTGGGGATCGTGTGCTTGAGGCTGTGCAGGGCGGATGGGCGCATGACGGACTCTTTTTCGTGGTTAGGACGAGGGGGTAGGCAACGCCAGGATCGCCCGCGCGGCGAGCTCGGTGCCGCGGGTCGCCTGCATGGCCGCGCCGATCGCGGCAAGGCGCTGCTGCATCGAGGTGTCGTTGAGCAACTGCGCGAGGGTGGCGGGCAGGGCGGCCAGCGGATCGGCGAAACGCGGCAGGTAGCGACCGATGCCGACCTCTTCGCCGCGCACCGCGTTGTCGTGGCCGTCCCAGCAGTAGGGAATGATCACCGAGGGCAAGCCAAAGAACAGGGCTTCGCAGAAGCTGTTGTTGCCGCCGTGGTGAATGAACAACTGGCACTCCTTGAGCACCGCCGGCTGTGGGAACCAGCTGTCCAGGTAGATGTTGTCCGGGACCTCGGTGTAGGTCTCGCGGTAGGCGCCGACGTTGATCAGGAAGCGATAGGGCAAGGTTTCCAGGGTGGCGATCAGGCGCTTGATCATCCGGGTATCGGCCGCGCCCAGGCTGCCGAAGCTGACGTAGATTAGCGGCGCGTCGTTGTGCCGCGGGAAATCGGGCACGATGTACGGCGCTTCGCGGCGCACACAACCGTCGAGGTACAGGTAGCGTTGCGGATCCAGCGGTTGCTCGCGCTCGTAGCGTACCGGGGTCGGCGACAGCAACAGGTTGAGCCAAGGTGAGTCCATCAGGAACTGGCCCGGTGGGCAGGTCGCGGTGTCGTGGCTGGCGAGAAAGCGCGAGAAGCGCTCATGGGCCGGGGCGACGGCTTTGTGGTAGTGCTCGACAAAGACCTGACGCGCCACGCTGTCGCGCTGGCTGCAACCAGACAGGTAGGGGGGCACGGCGTTGTCCGGCAACTCGGTTTCGGCACAGGAGACCATGCGCACCCAGGGGCAACCGGCATTGGCGATCGCCGGGAACATCACCACGTTGTCCAGCACGATCGCGTCCGGCTTGAGCCGGGCCAGCAACTGTTGCAGGGGTTTCTCGGCCTCGATGGCCGTGTCGATGATGGCTTCCCAGGCCGGCGCCACGTAGCTGTCGATCTGGGCCAGCGGGGTCTGGTCGAAGTAGGGGATGTTGCGCTCGATGAAGCGCTCCCAGTAATGCTGATGTTCGGCCGCCGACAGTGGGTTGGCCTCGGGAATCGGGTACTCGGCAAAACCGTACTCGGCGAAGATCCCCTGGAAATGCCCGTGACAGATAAACACCGGCCGGGCACCCAGCTCACGCAACGCCTGAGCGATACCGATGCAGTTCAGGGCCGCGCCAAAACTGGCTTCGGGGAACAGGGCGATCAGTTTTTCTTTGCGCATGGCATGGGACCGTCTGCAGCGGGTTGCCCCCGCTTTTCTTGAAGGTGTTTTTGATGCTGTCTTATTTCATGAAAAAAAGCACCACAATTTTTTCGGGGTCAAACGCGCCCGAAAGGATGGCGATGGGGGATACCACGGTTGGCGGTTTGTGGGCGTTGCGCCGCGGACAGCCGTAGGTGCAGGCGCATCAGGTCGGCGGCGATCTCCATCTGCCCCCGTTCGATCTGGGCAATGATGTGCAGGTGTTCACGCAGGGCTTCGTGCAGGCGGTGCACGCTGACACTCGGCAGCAGGTTGGGCAGGCGGCGCAGGCTTTGGTGCTGGAGCAGGGCGTCGCTGACGAAACGGTTGCCGCAACTCTGGCCGATCAGTTCGTGAAAGCTGATGTCCAGTTCGCGGAACTGCTGGAGGTCGAAGTCCTCGACCGGTGTCGCCAGCAGGGTTTCCATGCCCGCGCGCAGCAGCGTCAGGCGCTGAGCGTCGGCATTGAAGTGGGGGCTGAGCAAGGCTTCCGGTTCCAGGATCAGGCGAAATTTCAGGCTTTCGTCCAGGGCCGCGAGACTGTTGAGTGACGGGCGGAACAGCCAGGACTGGCCGGGGCCGCGCTCGATGGCCTGGCTTTCGCTCAGTTGGGCCAGGGCTTTCTGGGCGGCGGGGCGGCCGATGCCGTAGCGGCGCATCAGTTCACTGATGCTGATGCTGTCACCCAGGCGCCCGGCCATGCGGTCGCGCAGTACCGAGGTGGCCAGTTCTTCTTCGGCGGCCTGGGGCAGGACGCTGTTGAAGGGCTGGCCGGCGGGCGGGGCAACCAGGCGATAGCCCTTGCCCGCCTCATGGCTGAGCAGGTTTTCTTCGTGCAGGACTTTCAATGCCCCGCGCACCAGGGTGCGCGATACCTGGAAAGTGCGGGCCAGGGCTTGCTCGGAAACCGGGTCGCCAGGCACCACTCCCGTCTCCTGAGTGTGCTCAAGAATGCGCCGTGCCAGTTCCAGGTGATTGGTGCGAGGTTTCTTATCGGTTGTCGTACTCAAGGGCTCTTCTCTTGTCGGTCACTGCGCATTCATGCACGGATCTTATGTCATGGGCAGCCTGTCAGTCAGGCGCGAGAAAATTATTGACATCCTGCTATGCTGGTCCTAATTATTAAAAAAATACACCGCAAGCCGTTTCTTATTTTTTGCCGCACTGCCTTCGAACACAACAATAACAGTCGTTAGGTGAGCATTATGAGAAAGCTGAAGCACCTTGTTTGCGCAGGACTGGCCGTTTCCGTTGCAATCGCCTCATCAGCCGCCAGTGCCAAGGATATGGTCATCTCCATCTGGGACGGCTACATGGCCCCCGATGCGCTGGACAAGTTCAAAGTGGCCAGCGGTGTCACGGTCGACAAGGCCTTGCACGCCACCAACGAAGAGATCATGGGCAAGCTCATGGCCAATGGCGGGGAAGGCTACGACGTGGTCTTCGTGTCCTCGCCCTTTGCCGAAGTCCTGCACAAGCAGGGGCTGCTGGCGGACATCGATCCGGTCAAAGTCCCCAACCTGAAAAACCTCTACCCCGAAGCCACTCACCTGGAATACGACCCGGGTAACCAGTTCTCGGTGCCTTACACCTGGGGCACCACCGGAATCTGCTACCGCTCCGACAAGGTCAACCCTGCGCCCAGCAGCTGGAATGACCTGCTCAACCCCAGCGATGCCCTCAAGGGCAAGGTGACCCTGCTTGCCACCGACCGCTGGATGCTCGGCGCCGGGTTCCTGGCCAAAGGCTGGTCGGTCAATGACAACGACACCCAGCATATCGGCGCAGTACGTGACCAACTGATCGCCACCAAGAAGCGCATCCTCGCCTTCGACGACACCACCTTCTACTCCAAGCTCGCCTCCGGCGAATCGCTGATGGCCCATGCGTGGGACGGTTGGTGCAACTACGGCACCCAGGCCAATGCAGCGATCCGGTTCGTGGTGCCCAAGGAAGGTTCCGACCTGTGGGTGGACACCATGGTGGTGCTCAAGGGCTCGAAGCATCAGGACGAAGCCTTCAAGTTCATCAACTTCATGCTGGACAAGGGCAACCACGCCTGGGTCGCCGAAAACATTCTCTACAAAGTACCGAACCAGGCCGCCATGGCCGGGTTGTCCGCCGACCTGCTCAAGCAGTACCCGAACCTGAGCATCGCCCCGGCCGAACTGCTGAAGATGGAGCAGTTGCGCGACTTGGGCGGCACCACGCAGAAGGCCTATACCCGGGCCGTCACCGAAATCATGGCGGCGCAGAACTAGCCCGCGGATTCTGACCGGGGCATGTCGCTGCATGCCTCGCCATTCTAGGCAAGCC
Organism: Pseudomonas sp. Irchel s3b6; assembly: GCF_900187415.1. Lineage (NCBI taxonomy): Bacteria > Pseudomonadati > Pseudomonadota > Gammaproteobacteria > Pseudomonadales > Pseudomonadaceae > Pseudomonas > Pseudomonas sp. Irchel s3b6. The sequence continues at coordinate 97,174 of NZ_FYDM01000003.1, forward strand.
ACCTTGCTGCGTGCGGGGTCGGAGGATATGGGTAATGAGTGCATTGCATGCTGACAGGCGTCTGTCGGCCTGGTTGCTGACGCCTGGACTGGGCTGGCTGCTGGTTTTCCTGGTGGTGCCGTGCCTGTTGGTACTGGTCTACAGCTTCGTGGAGCGCGGTGCCTATGGCGGCATCGACTGGGTGTTCAGTTGGGAAAACTACCAGCGCGCGCTCGATCCGCTGTACCTGGGGATCGTCCTCAAGTCGGCGAAGATCGCCGGGCTGGCGACCCTGTTCGCAGTGCTGATCGGCTACCCGGCGGCGTATGCGATAGCCCGGGCGCCACGGCGTCGGCAGGCGGTGTTCCTGTTCCTGGTGATGCTGCCGTTCTGGAGCAACTACCTGATCCGTACCTATGCCTGGATCGTCCTGCTCAACCGCGAAGGCCTGATCAACCGCCTACTGCAGTTGCTCGGCTACAGCGGTGACCCGATCAACCTGCTGTACACCGAGGCTTCGGTGGTGCTGGGGCTGGTCTACAACTACATCCCCTTTGTGATCCTGGCGATCTTTTCCTCGCTGTCGCGGATCAACAGCGAACTCTGGGATGCCTCCAGGGACCTTGGTGCCTCGGGCTGGATGACGTTCCGCCGGATCATCCTGCCGCTGAGCGTGCCGGGTATCGCGGCGGGCGCGGTGTTTGTCTTCGTGTTGAGCATCGGCAACTTCATCACTGCTGACCTGTTGGGCGGCAAGCAGGTGCAGATGGTCGGCAACCTGATTTACTCGCAGTTCCTCACGGCGCGGGACTGGCCGTTCGGTGCCGCGCTGAGCTTTTTCCTGATCGCCATCATGCTGATCCTGTTGTTTATCCAGGCGCTGGTCGCCCGGCGTGCCGAAGGAGGTCGCCCATGAGCCAGCCACGAACGGTCGGCGGGTCGTTCCTCAGCGCGCACCTGGGCGTGGTCTATGCCTTTCTCTATGTACCGATCCTGGTGTTGATCCTGCTGTCGTTCAACAAGTCCGGACTGCCGACCGCCTGGGGGGGCGTGTCCTTCAAATGGTACGTGTCGCTGGCCAACAACACGGCGATCCTATCGGCGGCGCTCAACACCCTGATCGTGGCGCTGTCGGCGACCTTGATTGCCTGCGTGCTCGGCACGTTGCTGGCCTTGGGGGTCGAGTTGCGGCGCAAGGGCAATGACAAGGGCCAGGTGGTCGACACCCTGCTGATGGCACCGATGATCATCCCCGACATCGTGCTGGCCATCGCTTTGCTGAGTTTCTTCAACCTGCTCAAGGTCGGCCTGGGCCTGCACTCGATCATCGTCAGCCATGCGGTGTTCAACATTGCCTTTGTCTGCGCCGTGGTGCGGACCCGGCTCAAGCATTTCGACTATTCGATCCTCGAAGCCTCCATCGACCTGGGCGCGGGCTGGTTCACCACCTTTCGCCGAGTCCTGCTGCCGGTGATTTTCCCCGGTGTGCTGGCGGGCGGATTGCTGGCGTTCACCCTGTCGGTGGATGAATTCATCATCGCCTTTTTCAACTCCGGGTCCGGCCAGGCCTCGACCACGTTGCCGATGCAGATCTACGCCATGATCCGCTTCGGCGTCACCCCCGAAATCAATGCCCTGGCGACGCTGGTGATGCTGGTCAGTATCACTGCGCTGCTGGCCTCCCAGCGTCTGAACAAGGCTCCGCGCACCCATGAATAGCTCATCTGCGGTACTGATCCTGGACAAGGTCAGCAAGTCCTACGGCAATGGCCTGGCAGTCAACGAGGTGTCGTTGAACATCCGCGAGAACGAGTTCTTCGCGCTGCTCGGGCCTTCAGGCTGCGGCAAGACCACGTTGCTGCGCATGCTCGCCGGATTCGAGACTCCCAGCGCCGGCTGCATCTACCTCGATGGCCTGGACATCTCGCCGCTGCCGCCCAACAAGCGGCCGTTGAACCTGATGTTCCAGTCCTATGCGCTGTTTCCCAACATGACCGTGCGCAAGAACATTGCCTATGGCCTGGAGATGGAGCGCCTGCCGGAGGCGCAAATACGCCAGCGGGTCAATGAGGTGCTGAGCACCGCACAGCTTACTGAACTGGCCGATCGCAAGCCCAATCAACTGTCCGGCGGGCAGCGCCAGCGGGTGGCCCTGGCCCGTGCGCTGGTCAAGCGCCCGCGGGTCCTGTTGCTCGACGAACCCTTGGGGGCGCTGGATAAAAAGCTGCGGGAAAAAATGCAGCTGGAACTCAAGCGCCTGCAACACGAGAGCGGCATCACCTTCATCGTGGTTACCCATGATCAGGAGGAAGCCCTGGTGATGTCCGACCGCATGGCGGTGCTCGACGGCGGCAAGGTCTGCCAGTGCGGCAGCCCCAGCGAGCTCTACGAAAACCCCAACAGCCGTTTCGTGGCCAACTTCATTGGCGTCAGCAACCTGTTCGAAGGTCTGCGCGGTGCCGAGCAGCGGGTGATGGTCAACGGCCACGAACTGAAGGTCGAGCCCCAGCCCGGCGCGGTGCGTGGCGAAGCGGTGGCGGTGGTGGTGCGGCCTGAGCGCCTGCAAGTACTGGGGGGGCAGGGGGGTGAGTGCGACAACCAGGTCCAGGGGCAGATCGTCGAAGTCGCCTATCACGGGCTGGATACCAACCTGCACGTCAAGACCGCGCTCAGCGACAAGCCGCTGATTGTCCGCGTGCCGTCCTCACAATTCGAGTTTGCCCACTTCTCCAGCGGTATGGACATCCGGCTGGGCTGGCAGGCCCGGCACGCCCGCGTACTGACGCACTGAACAATAACAAGACCAGGCAGGAGTAGCTCTCGATGAAACAGAAAGTGATCGCCTTCTTTCCGGAGGCCGCCTACGGCCCGGCCCTGAACTCCGTCGGTATAGCGCAGGCGTGCGAAGCCCTGGGGCACAAGGCGGTGTTCCTGACCGACCCTGGCATGAGCGGGGTGTATGCCAGTTATGGGTTCGAGGAATACCCGGTGAACATGTCGGCGCCGATGCCCGCCGAGGACATGGCCCGTTACTGGGTCGACTTCATCAACGGTCACATTCCGAACTTTCGCAAGACGCCCCTGGAGCAGATCGACAACTACGTGAAGGAGTGCTGGGCCGCCATCGTCGAAACCGCCAAGTGGGCGCAAAAGGACCTGCCGGCGGTGCTGGACCGGGTCAAGCCGGACCTGATCTGTGTCGACAACGTGATTCTGTTCCCGGCGATCAAGCAATATGGCAAGCCGTGGGTGCGGATCATCTCCTGCTCGGAGAACGAGATCGAAGACCCGGACATCCCGCCGCACCTGTCGGGCATGAGCGTCGACGACAAGGCCGGTCATGCCCGATTTCGCCAGCGCTTCGACGCGGTGGTCGGGCCGATTCACCAGGACTTCAACCAGTTCCTCAAGGACCATGGCGAGGCACCGTACCCGCTGGGGATGTTCTTTGAAGCGTCGCCCTACATGAATCTGTTGCTGTACCCGGACGCGGTCAAGTTCGAGCGTCGGCATCCACTGCCACCAGAACGCTTTCACTACTTGCAGGGATGCGTGCGCAGCGACACCGCGTACCAGATTCCAGCGTTTCGCGCCCACCCTGACAAACCCCTGATCTACGCCAGCTTCGGCAGCCTGGGCTCGGGTGACGTCGAGCTGCTCAAACGCCTGATCAGTGCACTTGGCGAGTTGCCCTATCGGGCCCTGGTCAATGTCGGCGAGCACCTGGACGAATACCACGACCTGCCGGACAACGTGCAGATCGCCAACTGGTTCCCCCAGCCCTCGGTGATCGCCCAGGTCGACGTGGTGATTCACCACGGCGGCAACAATAGCTTCACCGAGTGCCTGTACTTCGGCAAACCGGCGATTGTCATGTCCTACGTCTGGGACGGCCACGACAATGCCATGCGCGCCGAAGAAAGCGGCCACGGCTTCAAGCTCGACCGCTATGACTGGAGCCCGGCGCAACTGGCCGGGAAACTGGCCGCCTGCCTCAGTGACCCGGCGATGCGCCAGCGCCTGCAGCGCACCAGCGCCCAGATGCAAGCGCGCAAGGGCCCGGAAGACGCGGCGAAGATTCTCGACAAGGTATTGAACGATGAGTGATGCGAACACCACGGCGGGTTTCACGCCGTACCTCGAAGACGTGAGCAGCCGCACCGACCTGGTGGACTGGGGCGTGCAGAGCGACGCCCTGGAAGGGGTTTCCCGTTCCAGCGGGCGCCTGCTGTTCAAAGGCCCGGACAACCGCCCGGAAGCCGGCCTGTGGGTGTGCACGCCGGGCCGCTGGCGGCTGTCGATTCCGCGCGACGAGCTGTGCCATTTCCTGGCCGGGCGTGCCACCTACCGCAACGACGACGGCGAAGTGATCGAGGTCTACCCCAACACCCTGGTGCTGTTCCCGGCCGGCTGGACGGGCGAATGCGACGTCCGGGAAACCCTGCGCAACGTTTATATGCTTGTTTGAGCGGCAAGTTTTTAGCGGCAAGCGGCAAGCTGAATCGTACTGACCTTGAGCTCGCGGCTTAGCGCTTGCACCCTTTTTTCCTCAGGAGAACGCAATGACTACACCAACCCCGTTCCTGTATGACCCGTTGAAGATCACCGAGGTAAAGGACTGGGGCGTGATCCCCACCATGCTTGAGGGCGAGTCCCGCGTGTCCGGCGTGGTGCTGCACAAGGGCCCCGAAGGCCAGTCCGAATGCGGCCTGTGGATCTGCACGCCGGGCACATGGTTTTGCCATGTCACGAGCGACGAGTTCTGTCATTTCATGGAAGGCCGCTGCACCTATGTCCACGAATCGGGCGAAGTCATCGAGATCAAGCCCGACACCATTGCCTTTTTCCGCAAGGATTGGAAAGGCGTGTGCACCGTCCACGAGACCGTGAAAAAGGTCTACATGATCAGGTGAGCGACATGAGCGATGCCCTTGCACTGCCGCGGGTCCACGACGTCGAGCGCGACCAGGCCCGGGCGCAATTCCTGGCCCGGGCCGGGTTCGCCAATGCGCCGTTGCAAGCATTGCCGGCGGATGCGTCCCGACGCCGGTATTTCCGGCTGATGGGGGCTGGCCTGTTGTTGATGGACTCGCCCCCGGACACTGAACCGGTGGGGCCCTATGTGCAAGTGGCGCGTTATCTGCGCCAGTCGGGGCTGTCCGCGCCAACGCTGGTGCAGGTCGACGAGGAGGTCGGCCTGGCGTTGATCGAAGACTTTGGCCAAGACACCTACACCCGCTTGCTGGCGGCCGGGCACCAGGACGAGCCCTTGTATCGGCTGGCGGTCGATGCGCTGCTGGCCTTGCACCGGGCGTCGGCGGTCAGTGGCGATCAACTGGCGCCTTACGATGCCGCCCGTTTGAGTGACGAGTACGGGCTGTTCATCGACTGGTATGCGCCCCTGCTGATCGGCCAGGCGGCGGCCCAGGCCCTGCGTGAACCCTATATGCAGCTGTTCGCCCACGCCTTGCAGGACGTCGCCCTGCGCCGAGAAACCCTGGTGCTGCGCGATTTTCATGTCGACAACCTGATGCTGCTCAACGGCCGCAGCGGTGTCGCCGCCTGCGGTTTGCTGGATTTCCAGGATGCCCTGTCGGGCTCATGCGCCTATGACCTGATGTCATTGCTCGAAGACGCCCGGCGTGATGTACCCGAAGCCTTGCGCGTGGCGCTGCTCAGTCACTACCTGGTCAGTCGCGCCGACATCGATGCCATGCGCTTTCTGAGTGACTACCGCCTGCTGGCCGCACAACGCCACGCCAAGGTGCTGGGGATTTTTGTGCGCCTGGCCGTGCGCGACGGCAAACCCCATTACCTGGCCCATTTGCCGCGCGTCCTGGGTTTGTTTGCCCGGGCGCTGGAAAGCGAAGCGTTGCAGCCGCTGCGCAGGTTGCTTGATCAACGGATGCCGGGCTGGCGCGCAGGACTGCTCGAGCGTCTTGCCTGACGTTCTCCCTATTGATTGGTTCAAGGATTGCCCATGAGCACGTTTCAAACCGAGACCCCGTTGTGCTTCATCACCCCCGACTTCCTCACGCCGCTGAGCCAGCGCCTGCGCGAGATTCTCGACCCGGCGACCTTGCAGCCCGTCGGGCAGATCGCCCTGTGCGACGAGGCCGATGTGCAGGCCGCTGTCGAGGCCGCGAATGCGGCGCAACAGGCGTGGCGCAAGGTCGATGCGAAAAGCCGCGCCGCTCGCCTGCACCAACTGGCCAACACCCTCGAGCAGTCCACCGCGCGCAACCGTGAAGTGGCGCGCCTGATGACCCTGGAAATGGGCAAGCCGTTTCCCGAGGCCATGGGCGAGCTGGCCAACTGTGCGCCGATCTTTCGCTATTACGCGGAAATGGCCCGGGATGACGCCGGCAAGGTCGCCGGCACCACCCAGATTGGCTCGTTCCAGCATGTGCGCTACGAACCGTTGGGCGTCAGCGTGCACATCATGCCGTTCAACTTCCCGATCCTGTTGATGTGCTGGACCGTCGCCGCCTCCCTGGCGGCGGGTAACGCCTGCATCGTCAAGCCGGCGGAAACCACGACCTTGTGTACCTTGAAGTTCATGGAGCACTTCAGTGAATTACTGCCGGGGCTGGTGTCCTGCGTGCCGGGGGATGCGCACACCGCGCAGTGCCTGGTGCAGTCGACGGGAACCCACGGCGTGGCGTTCACCGGCAGCGTCACGGCGGGCAAGGCGGTGGCCGTGGCCTGTGCCGAGCGCATGAAGCCTTGTGTGATCGAGGCCGGCGGCAGTGACCCGATGATCATCTCCCAGCATGCACCGCTGGAAGTGGCCGCCGCCGGGGCAGTGACGGCCGCCTTCCACCTCAGCGGTCAGATTTGCACCTCCGCAGAGCGGTTTTTTGTGGTGGACGAGATCCATGACGCCTTTGTAGACCGCTTCGCCGAGCGCACCCGGGCCCTGCGCATCGGTCATGGCCTGGAGCGCTCGGAAATCGGGCCGATGGTCAGCGAGGCGGCGCGGAACAAGGTCATGCGCTTGGTCGACGATGCGCAGGCCAAGGGCGCGACCCTGGTGTGTGGCGGGCGGATTCCGGCGGATCAGCCGGTGGGCTGGTTCTATGAACCGACCATCCTGACCGGCGTTACGGCCGACATGGCAATCTTCCACGAGGAATGCTTCGGGCCGGTGGCGGCGATCTGCCGGGTCAGCGACTTTGACCAGGCGGTGCGGCTGGCCAACGACTCACCCTTTGGCTTGGGCGCCTCCTTGTTCTCCACGGACCTGGCCGAAGCCATGGAGGCCGCCGAGCGCCTGGAGGCCGGGATGGTCTGGGTCAACAACCCGCTGATCGACAACGACGCACTGCCGTTCGGTGGCTGGAAAATGTCGGGGCTGGGTCGCGAACTGGGGCGCCAGGGGCTGGACGCGTTTCGCCGTTCGAAGATGGTGATCATCGATCACCAGCCCCAGGTACAGGACTGGTGGTACCCGTACGCGGATGACGTGTTCTTCCGCTGAGACCGATGCCTGCCCCCGGCGATGGCGCCGGGGGTAGGTGAGGGTAGGTGGGCAGTGCAGGCGTTGTCAGCCGAGCATTTCCCGCAGGCGATACCACATCATGCCCAGAGTCAGGAGCGGTGTGCGCAAGGCCCGTCCGCCCGGGAAGGTGAGGTGGGGCACCGCGCTGAACACATCCATGCCCTGGCTGTGTCCGGCGTGGATGGCCTCGCCCAGCAGGCGTGCGGTCCAGTGGGTGACGTTCAGGCCATGCCCCGAATAGCCCTGGGCGTAGTACACGTTCGGGTGCTGGGGCAGTCGTCCGACCTGGGGGAAGCGGTTGGCGGAAATACCGATCCGGCCGCCCCATTGATAGTCGATGCGCACCTTGGCCAGTTGCGGGAACACCTTGAGCATTTGTGGACGCATGTACGCGGCAATGTCCGCCGGATCGCGCCCTGTGTAATGGCAGGCGCCACCGAACAGCAGGCGTCGATCGGCGGACAATCGGTAGTAGTCCAGGCCGACTTTCTGGTCGCACAGCGCCATGTTCTGCGGGATCAGCTCGGCGGCAGCCTGTTCCGACAACGGCTCGGTGGCGATGATGTAGCTGCCGGCGGGCAGCACTTTTCCACTGAGCTTGGGCTCGAGTTCCTCAAGGTGGGCATTGCAGCCCAGCACCACACGGCCGGCGCGCACCGATCCGCTGGCACAGCGCAGGGTGACAGTGCTGCCGTGGATAATCTCCAGCACCGGGCTGTGCTCGAAAATCCGCACCCCCAGGGACTCGGCCACCCGCGCCTCGCCCAGCACCAGATTGAGCGGGTGCAGGTGACCCGAGCCCATGTCCACCAAGCCCCCCGCGTATACCCCGGAGTTCACCACCTGGCGTATATCCTGGGGGCTGATCAGGCGGGTTTCATGGGCGTAGCCCTCGGCATTGAGGGTCTGCTGCTCTTGCGCGAACGCGGCGAATTGCGCCGGGGTATTGGCCAACTCGCAGAAGCCCCAGCGCAAGTCGCAGTCGATCGCGTGTTGGCGAACGCGTTCGGCAACCACCTGGACCGACTCGATACCCGCTCGCTCCAGATACCGCACGCCGTCTTCGCCGACGTAGCGGGTAAACCCGGACAGGTCATGGCCGATGCCGCGGATCAACTGGCCACCGTTGCGTCCGCTGGCCCCCCAGCCGATTCGCCGGCCCTCCAGCAGGATCACCGACAGCCCGCGCTGGGCCAGTTCAATGGCTGTGTTGACGCCGGTAAAGCCGCCGCCGATCACGCACACGTCGGCGTCAAGGTCGGCGGTCAGCGCCGGGCGTTGCAGCATCCCGTGCGCACTGGCCGCGTAGTAGGAGCGGGCGTGTTCCGCCGCCGGATTGATCAACGTTGCCTGATTCATTTATTGGACTTCACTTTGCTCCAGGAACGGGTCATCAGACGCATGATTTCCGGAGACGAGGTGGTCGAGATGTAGAGTTTGTCGAGCACGGCCTGAGGCGGATACACCTCTGGGTTGTTGATCAGTTCCGCGTCCATGAACGGCTTGGCGGCCGGGTTCGGGTTGGCGTAACCGACGGTGGCGCTGACCTTGGCAATCACTTCGGGGGCCAGCAGGTAGTTGATGAACTCGTAGGCCTCTTTCGGGTGGCCGGCATCCGCGGGAACTGCGAGCAGGTCGAACCACAGGTTGCTGCCTTCCTTGGGAATCGAGTAGGCGATGTTCACGCCATTGTTGGCTTCCTTGGCGCGGTTCGCCGCCTGGAACACGTCCCCGGAATAGCCGAAGGCGATGCAGATATCGCCGTTGGCCAGGTCCGACACGTATTTGGAGGAGTGGAAGTAGGTGATGTACGGGCGAATGGTCAGCAGCTTGGCTTCGGCCTTTTTGTAGTCTTCGGCTTTTTCGCTGCGTGGGTCCATGCCCATGTAGTTGAGGATCGCCGGGTACACTTCATCGGGCGAGTCCATCATCGACACGCCGCACTGGCTGAGTTTCTTCAGGTTCTCGGGTTCGAACATCACGGCCCACGAGTCGATGTGATCGACCCCCAGCACCTGCTTGATCTTGTCGACGTTGTAGCCGATGCCGTTGGTACCCCACAGGTACGGCACCGAGTGCGCGTTACCCGGGTCGTTCTTCTCCAGCAGCGTCAGCAGCTTGGGGTCGAGGTTTTTCCAGTTGGGCAGCTGTTCGCGGTCCAGCTTGAGGAAGGCCCCGGCCTTGACCTGGCGGGCCAGGAAATGGTTGGAAGGCACCACCACGTCGTAGCCGGTGCGGCCGGCGAGCAGCTTGCCTTCCAGGGTTTCATTGGAGTCGAACACGTCATAGACGACCTTGACACCGGTTTTCGCCTGGAAGTCGGCGAGGGTGGTCTCACCGATATAGTCGGTCCAGTTGTACACGCTGACAGTGGGCTGGGCCTGTGCAACCGCACTGCATAACAGCGCCAGCGCGGCGGGGGCGACGGATTTCAATAGACGCATTGCGACACCTCTTTGAATGATTGTTTTCGGATCGTATCCACGTTGCGGAAGCGGACGCAGGGCGTCGGATCGTTCCCACGCAGGAGCGTGGGAACGATTCGCCTCAGGGATCAAACGCTCAGCAGCAGGAACTCGCGCTCCCAGGAGCTGATCACCCGCTTGAAGTTTTCATGTTCGGCACGCTTGACCGCAACGTAGCCGCGCACAAACTTGCTCCCCAGGTAGCGCTCGATGGCCGGGCAGTCTTCCATGTGTGCCAGCGCATCCTCGATGGTGATCGGCAGGCGCAGGTTGCGGCGCTCGTAGGCCCGGCCTTCGACCGGTGCGCTTGGCTGCAGGCCTTCGATCATGCCCAGGTAACCGCACAGCAGGCTGGCGGCGATGGCCAGGTACGGGTTGGCGTCGGCGCCCGGCAAGCGGTTTTCCACGCGCATGGCGTCGGGGCTCGAGGTCGGCACGCGCAGGCCGACGGTGCGGTTTTCCACGCCCCATTCCACGTTGACCGGCGCCGAGGTGTCCGGCAAAAAGCGACGGAACGAGTTGACGTTGGGCGCGAACATTGGCAACAGCTTGGGGATGTACTTTTGCAGGCCGCCGATGTGGTGCAGGAACAGTTCGCTCATCTCACCGTCGTCATTGGCAAAGATCGGCTTGCCGGTGGCAATGTCCACCACGCTCTGGTGCAGGTGCATGGCGCTGCCCGGTTCATCGCCAATGGGCTTGGCCATGAACGTGGCGGTGACGTTGTGCTTGAGCGCCGCTTCGCGCAGGGTGCGCTTGAACACGGTGATCTGGTCGGCGAGGTCCAGGGCGTCGCCGTGACGGAAGTTGATCTCCATCTGCGCCGGGCCGTCTTCATGGATCAGCGTGTCGAGGTCCAGGCCCTGGAGTTCGCACCAGTCGTAGACATCTTCGAACAGCGGGTCGAATTCGTTGGCCGCGTCGATGGAGAACGACTGCCGACCGCTTTCGGCGCGGCCCGAACGGCCCAGCGGGGCCTTGAGCGGCAAGTCCGGGTCTTCACAGCGTTGCGTCAGGTAGAACTCCATTTCCGGCGCGACAATCGGCTTCCAGCCCTTGTCGGTATACAGCTGCAGCACTTTCTTCAGCACGTTGCGCGGTGACAGTTCGATCGGGTTGCCGAACTTGTCGAAGGTGTCGTGGATCACGATGGCGGTCGGCTCGATCGCCCATGGCACCACGAAGACGGCGTCGGAAACCGGCTTGCAGACCATGTCGATATCCGCCGGGTCAAGCAGGTCGTAGTAGATGTCGTCGTCGACAAAATCCCCGGTTACCGTTTGCAACAGCACACTTTCCGGCAGGCGCATGCCTCGCTCATGCAGGAACTTGTTGGTGGGTGCAATTTTGCCGCGTGCAATGCCGGTCAGATCGCTGACGACACACTCGACTTCGGTAATCTTGTGATCTTTCAGCCAGGTAAAAAGCTGATCGAAAGGGGCGTTCATAAAGACCTCATTGTTGGTTTTATCAGCGCCAGGGTTGGCATTCCCGAGCGGGAAGGCTTCCCCTGTAGCGCGTTGACGACTATCTTGGGCGACGCTTGCCGTTCCATCTATCCACTTTAAGCAGTCGCAAAGCGCACCAAAAGAGTGCGCACGGATCTCCCCATGACAGCGTCAACGCCCTTGCACGTACAGGCTTTCAACACCGCCGATGTCGCCGACCAGATACGCGCCACACCGGGGTGGGTGCAGCACTATCAGCAGATGTCGCCGGGGCATTTCGCCGGCCTGGTGCGCTACCTGGACCTGCAGGGGGTGGAGATCTACGAGGAATGCATGAACACCCGGGTCGAGCAGAATTTCAGCGCGCCCCCGGGGGCGCTGGCGTTCTGTTTCGACCGCAGCGACAACGCGCTGTATGTGCTCAATGGCGAAAGTCGCAACATCTGGATCACCCCGGAGAATTACCAGGAAGTGGCCGTGGTGTTCGGCCCGGAGTTCGTGCAGCGTCATGGCCTGGGCATCGAACGCCTGGAAGGCTTGTTCATGTCCCCGCTCAACTCCCAGCAGAACGCGCTGTTCAGTCGCTGGCTCAGCGGGACCCTGACCCGGCTCTCGCACACCATCGACCCACCCAGCCGGGAAGCCTTGACCCAGCAGTTGCTGGACGACTGCCTGTTTATCCTCGACAACGCCTGCGTTCGCCTCGACCAAGGGGCATTGCAGCGGCGGGCGGGGGAGCGGGCGATCATGAAGCGGGTCGGCGAGTGGGCCGCCGATACCCCGGAAGAACACCTCAACCTGCTGGAGTTGTCCCAGGTCGCCGGGGTTTCATTGCGCCAGTTGCAGCACGCCTTCAAGACCTACACCGGCATGGCGCCGACCCAATGGCTGCGCCTGCGCCGCCTCAACAGTGCCCGCCGCGAACTGCTCGCGGGCAGCATCAGCCAGACCACCGTGGCCGAAGTGGCGATGCATTGGTCGTTCTGGCACCTGGGGCGGTTTTCCAGCAGCTATCGGGCGTTGTTCCAGGAGTTGCCGAGTGACACCTTGAAGCGTTCATGTGCCACTCAGATGACCGGGCGCGTGCGGCGTAGCCGATGATGGCTGTCTGCTCGCACACTTAATACAGAGTCTACCTACAGCCAACAAGGAAACGTCTGATTTATCTTCTCTCGCTCCTTGCCCAGGTTGCTCGCCCCGCAGACAAGGGGGTGTGTGAGACTGATAGCGTTGTTCCAGCGCATTGCGCCAGGGCGTCCGACAGCTGCATGCCTAGCCGTTCGGGCAGTACCGGCTACCGACGATGCATGCGCTTGATCGGGATCAACGAAAAAAGGCGCCAGAGGTTCAGTCTTGGGTCAATACTTGCTATATGCCACTCAGGAGTCAGACCATGGGCCAGTATCAACGCTTGTTATTGATCATCAACCCGACCCTGCGCCAGTCTCCGGCGATCCAGCATGCCGGTGCCCTGGCCATGGCCAGTGGCGCGATCTTGCACATTGTCGCGCTGGTCAAGTCACTGCACATTCTGGCCCTGCTCGAGGAGGGGGATCGGGCCACGGCGCGAGCCGCTTATCTGAAGGACCAGGACGATTGGCTGCATGACCAGGCGCAACGACTGCGCGACACCGGGATCGCGGTGACGGCCGAAACCGCATGGTCCGACGACCTCGAGCGGGACATCCTGGATCACGTCACCGAGTGGCAACCCGACCTGCTGATCAAGCAAGTGCAGCACGAGTCGGTGCTCAAGCGCACGTTCTTCACCCCGATCGATTGGCATTTGTTGCGCCACTGTCCGGTGCCGATCTACCTGGTGGGCGCGCAAGGGCATGCTTTGCCTCGCAAGATCGTGGCAGCGATCGATACCGCCACCGACTCGCCGCAGCGCAACGAGCTCAACGAGCGGATCATTCAGCAGGCTGAACGCCTGGCACTGCAGTGCGATGCCGAACTGCACCTGCTCGCGGCCTCTGACATCAGCGCGGAGTTCCTGGGCGACGCGGGTGGAGGCGGGCTGATGCTGGGAGAGCTGACACTGCAGTTGCGGCGGGATCTGGAGCGGTCGTTTCAACGGAGCGCCGATCACTTCGGCGTGCCCCCGGACCGTCGCCATTTCATCAAGGGCGGTCCGGTCAGGGTGCTGGCCGAGTTCGCCCACCAGCATCAGATCGACGTGATCGTGATGGGCAGGAACCAGTCATCAGGCCTTGAGAAACTGATCGGCAGCACCACCGAACACGTGCTGTATCAGGCATCCTGCAGTGTGCTGGCAGTCTGACGCACAGGCCTGATTTACATCCTGCATCAAGAGCCGCTTCCTCGGCGGAAACCGTGCGCATGCACCGCAAGAATCTCTATCTCAAGCTTGGGATCAACTCGCAGTCGGAGTTGTTCGCACAGTTCATCGAGTGGCTGCGTCAGGACTGAGCGGTCACACGCTCGATTGCTTCGCAAAGTTCGCTGGCGAATCTGACAAGCCATCGGCGCTGAACTAAGCTGCGCTGCATGTTCGGCCATGGGGATGACCCGGATAACGATCATTATGGATGTCGCCCTGGAACCGGTGGCGTAAGGAGCTGGAACATGGGGAGCAGGGCGCTGGCAATGTTGCTCGCGGCGTTGGGGGTGTTCTGGTCGGTGGCGTTGTGGGCGGCTGATGAACCCCAGGCGACGGACCCGACGGCGGAGCTGAAAGTCGCCAACCGCAGCATCATGGTGTTTCGCGCCACCGTGCTGGGTGAGGCACCCCGGGCACGGGTCAACCGAGCGAGGGTGGTGATCAACGAGGCGCTGGCCGAAGGTGAGAACCTGGATGTCAGCCTCGACACGATCCAGAACAGCTACCTGGTGCTGCTGGGCAACAAACGGGCCTTTATCGTCGCGCCCAAGGACGTCGATACACTGCAGTTCGCCTCGGTGCAGCAAGCGGCCGAGAGTGCGGCGCAGAATCTGCGCCAGGTGGTGTCCGAGACCCGGGAAGCCCGCAGCCTGGACATGATACTCAGGGCCTTGATCGCCGTAGGCATTGCCACCGGTATCTATATCGCACTGCTCTGGGGCCTGTTTTACCTGCGTCGCAAGCTGCTCGAACGCTTGCCCGAGTTGATGCAACGGCATACCGCGGCCCTGAAAGTGGGACGCGTGCAGATCATCGACGCCAACTACCTGTACCCCTTGGTCGGTCGGCTGTTCTGGCTGGTGCGCTGGGCGCTGGTGCTGTTGTTCAGCTACGAATGGCTGGGGTTCGTGCTCTCACGCTTTCCCTATACCCGTCCCTGGGGCGAGCGCCTGAACAACTACCTGCTGGACGTGGCCCGCTACCTGTTCGAAGGCATCATCGGCGCGATCCCGGGGCTAGGCGTGGCGCTGGCGATCTTCTTCATCGCCCGGGGCGCGAGCAGTTTGAGCAAGCGGATCTGGCGGCGCATGGCAACGCCAGGAACCTTCAGTTGGCTGAACCACGAAACCCTGCAACCGACCATGCGCCTGACCTCCCTGGCGATCTGGCTGTTCGCCCTGGCGATGGCTTATCCCTACCTGCCAGGCGCCGGCACCGATGCGTTCAAGGGTCTGTCGGTGTTGCTCGGCCTGATGATTTCCCTGGGCGCCAGCAGCGTGATCGGGCAGGCCGCCGCCGGATTGATCCTGACCTATACCCGCACCTTGCGCCCTGGCGAGTTCGTGCGCATCGGCGACCATGAAGGCACCGTGACCGAACTGGGCATGTTCACCACCCGGATCCGCACCGGCCTGGGGGAGGTGCTGACCATCCCCAACTCGATGATCACCAACACCGTGACCAAGAACTACTCACGCACCGTGCAGGGGCCCGGCTACGTGGTCGACACCACCGTGACCATCGGCTACGACACCCCTTGGCGGCAGGTGGAAGCCATGCTGTTGGAAGCCGCCAGGCGCACCAACGGTGTACTGGAGGTTCCCGCGCCCCAGGTGTTCCAGACCGCACTGTCGGATTTCTACCCCGAGTACCGCCTGGTGGCCCAGGCCATCCCCAGCCAGCCTCGTCCGCGCGCCGTGCTGCTGAGCGAACTGCACGCCAACATCCAGGATGTGTTCAACGAGTACGACGTGCAGATCATGTCGCCCCATTACCTGGGCGACCCGTCCGAGGAAAAACGCGTGCCTCGTGACCAGTGGTTCAAGGCGCCGGCGCACACCCCTGACCCGTCTTGAGTGTGTTGATTCAGGGCCACTTTCCCGTCGGCGGAAGGGCCTGGGGGCAGACGTCGCGGTGCGTTTGCGCACGCCCACCGTGTGCAGGGCTTGATAAATAGCCATGGAAAACCACACTTCAGAGGAGGAATCTGGATGAGCGTGGGCGCTTGATTGCGTCAGGAGGTGTTCAAATGACTCATAGCCCCTCAGTTCAAACCATCTTGCGTGACCGTGCCGCCGCCGGCCAGCGCCTGGTGGAACCGCTGCTCAGATACGCACAACAATCCGACGTGATTGTCCTGGCCTTGCCACGGGGCGGGGTGCCGGTCGCCTATGAAATCGCCACGGCCCTCAAGGTCCGGCTGGACCTGATGCTGGTCCGCAAGCTGGGGGTGCCCACCCACCAGGAGTACGCCATGGGCGCGATTGCCAGTGGCGGCATTCAAATCGTCAATCAGGATGCGTTGCGGGCCAACCGTATCGAGCAAGGCACCTTCGATGCGGTGGTCGCCCGGGAAACCCGGGAGCTGCTGCGTCGTGAACAGGCCTACCGGGCGAAGCGTGCGCCACCCGTACTAAAGAATCAGGTGGTGATTCTGGTGGACGACGGCCTGGCGACCGGCGCCTCGATGATGGCCGCGATACAGGCCGTGCGCCGGCACGGGCCAGCGCGCATGGTGGTGGCGGTACCGGTGGCGCCGCTGGACACGCTGGAGGCATTGCGCGACGAAGTGAACGAACTGGTGTGCCCGATCATTCCCGAGTGGTTGGTGTCGATCGGCTACTGGTACCAGAACTTCGAGCAAACGTCGGATCAGGAGGTGATCGATCTGCTGCAACGTGCCTGGCAACGGGAGGCCGAGAGCGGTGCAGGCCCTGAAGGGCAAGCCAATGCGTGAGGGCCTAGCCTGCCGGCAGGGTGCCGGTCGTGTAGGTGGTGAGTGCTGACGCCTCCTTCAGGGTGTTGGAGGCCAGCTCGCCAAAGGATGCCGCGGGATCGACATAACGCAGGGCCGACTTGACGTCCTTCCAGCCCACATAGTTCATGATCGCCTTGATATCCCAGCCATTGGCGGATGCCCAGGTGGCGAAGCCCCTGCGCAACGAGTGGCTGGTGTAGAACGGCGCGGGGACGCCGGTGCGTTGAAAGACCCGGCGCAGCAAGGGGATCAGGCTGTTGGTGTTGAACCCGTCCTCGGCCAGGTTGCCCCAACGATCGAGTTTGCGAAACACCGGCCCATAAGCCATGCCAGCGGCGGTAATCCAGTTCGAATACGCCTCGACCGGGCAGAGTTTTTTCAGCGCCGGGGTGCGAAAGGTGGTGCCCAGGTGCTGGCGATCGCCTTTGCTGTGGGGCAAGTAAAAGGTGATCCCGGAGCCTGGCTCGACCTGGACATGCTCGACCCTCAGGCGTGACAGCTCATCGCCGCGAAACCCGCGCCAGAACCCGATCAACACCAGCGCGATATCGCGCCGATTGCGTAGCACGGTCGTCAGGTCATGCCGCTCGGCGGCCTGTTGCGCTTCGTGCTCCAGCCAATTGACCGCTTGCTCCAGATGCTGCAGGAGCAGGGGAGGCGCCTGCTTTTCCCGGGCCGGATGCAAGGTCCGGATGCCCTTGATCATTTGCCGCACCGCCGGCGTCTTCGTCGGGTCGGGAAACCCCTGGGTGATATGCCACTGCGCCAGGGCGGCCAGGCGCTGCTTCAGCGTACTGATGGCATGCTGATCGGCGTATTCGGCCAGGTAACGCACGATGCTGTCGCCGGTCGCCGGCAGGAACCCGCCCCAGGTCACTTCGAAGTGCTCCACCGCCGCCCGGTAGCTGCGCCGGGTGTTTTCCCGAGTACCGGCTTGCAGGTAGCGGTCTACCTTGTTCATCTCGAACTCTCCACACGGCAAAGGTGTTTTTTGCCCATGGAAGTAGAACGCAAAATCCGGAAAACATCAAAATTCCATAAAAAATAAAGGCTTGGATCTGATGTGGGTAGCGAAGCCAGGTGCCTTTGGCGGGCTGCGTTGGATTGGCACCGCCTGGTGTACCTCAGGATCACGTCTTTCGTCCTCATTTTTGATCGAACTGGGCGCGTGGATCATCGTGGCATCGACGATAGTGTCCTGAGGGGCAGGCGCGCGAACTGGCCGCATTGGCGTGATTTCATACAGCGCCTCTTCCACCGCTGGGTCGCTCAGGGATAACCCGTACCTGATCCAACTCGGCGAGGAGCCATTCGCGGCGGGTTTGCTTACGCTTTCCGGCATATTCGAAGTCGGAAAGGCTCATCAGACTCATGGGCGACTCGGATCAGGTGTGAGGGTGTATTTCAGTACATCTGAGACTTGTTTGGATATTTCCTTACTTTCACTCTATTTATCGAAAGTATCCAAATTGTTTTTTAATGTGTCGCGGTTGGAATTGTTGCAAATATATACCGAGGTATTGAGAGTGACTTGCGTCGGGCCTATATTTCAATCCGCCGATTGCAGTGATCATTGTTTTTGCGAGAAAAACAAAACAACAATCGCCCCACTCAAACCTAGCCAGGAATTATTCCATGCGAAAATACAAATCTTTATTTGCGGGCCTGCTTCTCGCCGGGTTGCTCAGCCCACTCTCCAGTTATGGGCAGCAGGTGGAGGCCAAGTCCGACATTCGAGCGTTTGCCTCATCTCCTCAATGGCTGACAACAAAAGTTTATATAGAAGGAGCCCCGGAAGTAGACGTCAAGGATAAATATCCGGGCGTGGTTGGAATATCAATGTGGGATCCTGAACGCAATCGTTATGAATTTTTTTATACCGATACAGGACAGTCAAAGTATGACAACGGCGGCGGCGGTTACTTTCTTGTCACCGGCGATAAAAAAACCCATATTCTGGTACCTGATACAGGCTCGGTCAAAACCGTGGTCAGGAGACTGGAAAAACTGAATAACGAAGAGTTCACCTATTCGCGGGAGGTGCCTCGCGACATGGTAGAAACCAACGCCCCTGTTCGAATTTATGTGGTCCATGCGCCCTACACGGGACCTATAAAGACCTCTATGTCCCACTAAATACACGCCAACAAACTTTCATAAGACCATTGTTTCGATACTGCCAGGCACCCGCATCAAATGATGCCGCATTTGAACGACACCCACAAAAAACCAACCATAAAAAGGCAATGCAACATGAGAATAAAATTCAAATCATTGTTGATGTGTACATTTCTGTTGTCCGCAATTTTCTCGGCTGGCGCCAATGCTCAACCCGCAGCGCCCCCGGAGGTAAAGCATGTTGTCGCCACACCAGATAATGCAATCATGCTGACTGTGTTCCTGAAGCACGATCAATCACGCCCATTAGGGGAGCTGAGAGCTCAGATGGCCAAACAGGGGTTTTACAAGGCGTTTCCTCCTGCGGGGGTAGAGGTTGTCAGTTGGAATATAACCATGGGCATCGGACACGTCATCGTTCTACGCTTACCCGCCTCACGCTTGGCAGCGGTAAACCTCGCACTCGAAAACACCGCGTGGGGAAGTTACACGACAGAGTTCTTTCCTACATATGATTACAAAGCAATAGCACAGGCAGAACTAAACAAGGTACGACAAGCCAATCCTGCCCAGTAATTCCAGAACAGGTGCACAGCGTCTGCAGCATGCCGAGGCGCTTGCATCCCTCCTAGGGAGGGTCTGAAGTACTCATGTATTTCTGACTGACTGCAGCGCCTGCTGATTTTGAAAGCACCCAAACGATCCTAGCCCCTCGTTTCTGGCTTTTTGGCCACCGCGAGCACTTCGCAGCAGCCATTTTCCGCATTACTGGCGCACCTCTCCTGCAGTCGTCAGTCAATACCGGCGCGCCATCCACAGGTGCGACAGTGCGTACAACGTCACCAACTGCGCGGAGTTCTTCGCCAAGCCACGAAAACGTACCCTTACATAACCAAACTGGCGCTTGATCACCCGAACGGGTGCTCGATCTCAGGTTCTCCTCGCCATCCAGCAGTTTGTCGACCTGGGTGACGTCCGCGACATTGACCGCCTGACCACCACTTTGCGTCACACACCGTGGCGAGCGCACACGCCCGCAACCCTCTGCGCCAGGGCCTTTGCGCGGGAGCAGCTTTTTCCTCGCCAGCAACGACAAAAATCATAATTTCGTAAATTCCCGCCTCCCAACAGAATGCCGCCAACACCCCCTTGTACCGATAGCCGCAACCGTAAAACAACAATGATCAGCCCCAGAGGCGGCAGCCATGGTCGATCTGAATCAACCCAACTTTCAGAAGTACACAGCCATGACAGTTGAAAAAAGACACATAGATACCCTTGTCGTTGGCGCCGGTCAGGCCGGCGTGGCCATGAGTGAACACTTGAGCCGACTGGGCGTCCCGCACCTGGTTCTTGAGCGCAACCGCATCGCCGAAGCCTGGCGTACGGGGCGCTGGGATTCGCTGGTGGCCAACGGCCCGGCCTGGCATGACCGCTTCCCTGGTCTTGAGTTCCAGGGCCTGGACCCGGACGCCTTTGCCGGCAAGGAACAGGTCGCCGATTACTTCGAAGCCTATGCCCGCAAGTTCAACGCACCGGTACGCACCGGCGTGGACGTGCAGAAGGTCGAGCGCAACAGCGGTCGGCCGGGCTTTACCGTCGAAACCTCGGAGGGCGTGATCGAGGCCAACCAGGTGGTGGTGGCGACCGGTCCCTTCCAGCGTCCGGTGATCCCGCCGATTGCCACTGAAGTGCCAGGCATCACGCAGATCCACTCGGCCCAGTACCGTAATCCGCAGCAACTGCCAGAAGGTGCGGTGCTGGTGGTGGGGGCTGGCTCGTCGGGCGTGCAGATTGCCGATGAACTGCAACGCGCCGGCAAGCAGGTCTATCTCTCCGTGGGGGCGCACGATCGCCCGCCGCGCGCCTATCGCAACCGCGACTTCTGCTGGTGGCTGGGCGTGCTCGGCGAATGGGATGCGGAAGTGGTCCAGGCGGGCAAGGAGCACGTGACCATCGCGGTCAGTGGTGCGCGTGGCGGCCATACGGTTGATTTCCGCCGGCTGGCCCATCAGGGCCTGACACTGGTCGGCCTGACGAATTCGTTCGCCGATGGCGTGGTGACCTTCGAATCGAATCTGGCGGACAACATTGCCCGCGGCGATGAGAACTACCTGGCGCTGCTCGATGCGGCCGACGCCTACATTGCGCGCAACGGCCTGGACCTGCCGGAAGAACCGCAAGCCCGCGCCTTGCTGGCGGACCCACCGTGCCTGACCCAGCCCATTTTGCAACTGGACCTGGCCGAGGCCGGGGTGACCTCGATCATCTGGGCCACCGGTTACTCGGTGGACTACAGCTGGCTGAAGGTCAACGCCCTCGACGCCAGCGGCAAGCCCCGGCATCAACGCGGGGTGTCCAGCGAGCCGGGGGTTTACTTCGTCGGCCTGCCGTGGCTGACGCGCCGGGGCTCGGCATTTATCTGGGGCGTGTGGCACGACGCCAAGCACATTGGCGACCACATCGTTAAGCAGCGCACCTACCTCGCTTATCGCGACGCCTCGCAACGCCAGGCAGAGCCCGAGCCGACGTCCGTTTCACCGGTCCACGCCACCAGCCTCATGGGAGTCCGTTAATGCCTACTCATACCCGCATCCGCATGTTCAACACCCAGGACACTTACCCCAACCAGACCCTGGACAACGACCTGTGCCAGGCCGTGCGAGCCGGCAACACGGTGTATGTCCGTGGCCAGGTGGGGACCGATTTCAACGGCCAACTGGTGGGCCTCGGTGACCCCCGCGCCCAGGCGGAGCAGGCCATGCGCAACGTCAAGCAACTGCTCGAGGAAGCCGGCAGCGACCTTAGCCATATCGTCAAGACCACCACCTACCTGATCGACCCGCGTTATCGCGAGCCGGTGTACCAGGAGGTCGGCAAGTGGCTCAAGGGCGTGTTCCCGATCTCCACCGGGCTGGTGGTCAGTGCCCTGGGGCAGCCGCAGTGGCTGATGGAAATCGATGTGATCGCGGTGATCCCCGAATAAGGAGTCAATCATGACCTTTTCCATTGTCGGACGGTGTGCCGAGACCGGTCAGCTGGGCATTGCCATCAGTTCCTCGAGCATCGCCGTGGGGGCACGCTGCCCCTGGCTGCGCGCCGGGGTCGGCGCGGTGTCGAGTCAGAACATCACCTTGCCGGCCCTGGGGCCGCAGATTCTGGACGGGCTGGCCGCCGGACTGTCCCCGGACCAGGCGCTGGACCGGGGCTTGAGCAGCAATGGCTTCAGCCAGTACCGCCAGGTGGCGGTGGTCGATGCCCAGGGCCGCACGGCGCTGTTCAGCGGCAACCATGCGCTGGGCACGCACAACGCGCTGGCCGGCGTGCAATGCGTGGCGGCCGGCAACCTGTTGGCCAGCCGCGCCGTGATCGACGCCATGGTCACG
Source organism: Pseudomonas sp. Irchel s3b6 (assembly GCF_900187415.1). Lineage (NCBI taxonomy): Bacteria > Pseudomonadati > Pseudomonadota > Gammaproteobacteria > Pseudomonadales > Pseudomonadaceae > Pseudomonas > Pseudomonas sp. Irchel s3b6. The sequence goes on from NZ_FYDM01000003.1 coordinate 119,173, forward strand.
GCATTTGAAAGCAGCGAAGGCTGTCTCGCGGCGCGCTTGCTCAGTGCGTTGCAGGCCGGCCAGGACGCCGGCGGGGAAGCCGGGGCGGTGCACTCGGCGGCGCTGTCGGTGGTCGGTGACCTGACCTGGCCCATCGTCGACCTGCGCGTGGACTGGGCCGAGGACAATCCGATCGGCGAACTGGCCAGGCTCTGGGACGCCTATCAGCCTCAACTACAGGATTACCTGACCCGCGCCCTCAATCCGACCCTGGCCCCCAGCTATGGAGTGCCCGGCGATGAGTGAGCTGCGCAGCCGGGCCCTGTTGGCGCAGCTGGTGGGCTTTGCCACGGTCAGCCGCGACTCCAACCTGGAGTTGATCGCGTTCGTGCGTAACTACCTGCACGGCCTGGGTGTGGATTGCCAGCTGATCTACAACGCGCAGCGGACCAAGGCCAACCTGTTGGCCACGATTGGCCCGAGGGTGGCCGGCGGCATCCTGTTGTCCGGGCACACCGACGTGGTGCCGGTGGATGGGCAGGCCTGGACGGTCGAACCGTTCTGCCTGAGCGAGCAGGGCGGCAAGCTGTTCGGGCGTGGCACGGCGGACATGAAAGGCTACCTGGCCTCGGTACTGGCCGCCGTGCCGGTGTTTCTCGCCAGTCCCCTGCGGCGCCCGGTGCACCTGGCGTTTTCATACGACGAAGAGGTGGGGTGCCTGGGCGTCCGCAGCCTGCTGGAGGCCCTGCCAGCGCATATCCCGGCGCCGGCGCTGTGCCTGATTGGCGAGCCGACGGAGCTCAAGCCAGTGCTCGGCCACAAGGGCAAGCTGGCGATGCGGTGCCATGTACGAGGGGCGGCCTGTCATTCGGCCTACGCGCCGTATGGGGTCAACGCCATCGAACAGGCTGCGCGGCTGATTGGCCGGCTGGGGGAGATCGGCGCGCAGCTGGCCGATCCTCGGCGGCATGACGAGCGCTTCGACCCCGCGTACTCCACCGTGCAAGTCGGCGTGATCGAGGGCGGCACGGCCTTGAACATCGTGCCGGCCGATTGCCGCTTCGACTTCGAAGTACGGGCGCTGCCGGACTTCGCCCCGCAAGGGGTGGTGGAGGCGCTGCAAGGATACGCCGAGCAGACGCTGCTGCCAGCGATGCAGGCGGTGAAGGCCGACAGCGCCATCCACTTCGAAACCCTGTCGGCTTATCCGGGCCTGGCGACACCGGTGGACAGCGCCGCCGCCCGGCTGATCGCCAGGCTGTGTGGCAGCGATGCCTTTGGCACGGTGGCGTTCGGTACCGAAGGGGGCTTGTTTGACCAGGCCGGCATCCCCTCGGTGGTCTGCGGCCCCGGCAGCATGGAGCAGGGACACAAACCCGACGAGTACGTCAGCGTCGAGCAAATGGCGGCCTGTGACCGCCTGATGGATCGCCTGGCGGTCTACCTGAGTGAACCGGACGATGAATAACGACAAGGTAATGACGGTGAACGATTTCAATCAATGGACAGCCCTGGCGGCACGGCAGCGCTTGATCGACACCGCGCTGATCGACGGCGCGCCCTGTGAAGCTGCGGAGGGTGCACGGCTGGCGGTGATCAACCCGGCGACCGGCCAAGTGCTCGCCGAGGTGGCGGCCTGCGCTGAGCAGGATGTCGACCTGGCCGTGCGCAGCGCCCGGCGGGCTTTTACCCAAGGCCCTTGGGCGCGCATGGCACCGACTGAACGCAAGGCGGTGTTGCTGCGCCTGTCGCAGTTGATGCTAGCCCACCGCGAGGAACTGGCGCTGCTCGATTCGTTGAGCATGGGCAAGCCGGTAATGGACGCCTGGAACATCGACGTGCCCGGCGCTGCCCATGTGTTCGCCTGGTATGGCGAGAGCCTGGACAAGCTGTATGACCAGGTTGCGCCCACGGCGGCGAATGTGTTGGCCACCATCACCCGGGAACCGTTGGGAGTGATTGCAGCGGTGGTGCCGTGGAATTTCCCGCTGGACATGGCCGCCTGGAAACTCGCCCCGGCACTGGCTGCGGGTAACAGCGTGGTGCTCAAGCCTGCCGAACAGTCGCCGTTCTCGGCGTTGCGCCTGGCTGAACTGGCGCTGGAAGCCGGCTTGCCGCCCGGGGTGCTGAACGTGGTGCCGGGGCTCGGTGAGCAGGCCGGCCGCGCGCTGGGCCTGCACCCAGACGTGGATGCGCTGGTGTTCACCGGTTCGACCGAAGTCGGCAAGTACTTCATGCAGTACTCGGCGCAGTCGAACCTCAAGCAGGTCTGGCTGGAGTGCGGTGGCAAGAGCCCGAACCTGGTGTTCGCCGATTGCCAGGACCTGGATCTGGCGGCTGCGAAGGCGGCGTTCGGGATCTTCTTCAACCAGGGCGAGGTGTGCTCGGCCAACTCGCGCCTGCTGGTACAGCGCTCAATCCTTGATGAGTTCGTCGAGCGCCTGATCGTCCAGGCGCGCCTGTGGCAGCCGGGTAACCCGCTGGATCCGGCGAGCCGCGCCGGGGCCATTGTCGACACGCGGCAGACCCGGCGAATCCTGCAGTACATCGAACAGGCCACCGCCGAGGGTGCTCGCCTGGTGTGCGGTGGCCGGCAGCTGACGGTCGACGGTTCGAGCAACTTCATCGAGCCGACGATCTTTACCGACGTACACGCCGGGATGCAACTGGCCCGGGAAGAGGTGTTCGGCCCAGTACTGGCGATCACCGTGTTCGATGACGAGGAGCAGGCGATCGCCCTGGCCAACGAGCACATCTACGGGCTGGCGGCGTCCGTCTGGACCGACGACCTGAACCGTGCGCACCGCGTGGCGCGGCGACTGAACGCGGGCACGGTGTCGGTCAATACGGTGGATGCGCTGGATGTCACGGTGCCCTTTGGCGGCGGCAAGCAGTCGGGCTTTGGCCGGGACCTGTCGCTGCATGCGTTCGACAAGTACACGCAACTCAAGACCACCTGGATTCAGTTGCGCGGCTGACGGCCCAATCACCGGGCATCCGCCGTACAAACAATCGATTTGTTCTCCCTACAACAACAAAACGGAGCAACCGATGGACAGTTCCTCAAGCGTGCCGCTACACCCCCTTGCCCCGGCGCAGGCCGGCCCCCGCAAACGCCTGGGCTTCAGCGCCCTGTTGGCGGTTGCCGTGGGCCTGGTGGTCTCCCAGGGCGTGATGGTTCTGATGCTGCAAGGTGCCGGGATCGCCGGCATGGGCTTTATCGTACCGTTGGCTCTGGCCTGGCTGCTGGCCCTGAGCTACGCCTGTTCGTTCTCGGAACTGGCGCTGATGATTCCCCGCGCCGGCAGCCTGAGCAGCTACACCGAAGTCGCCATCGGCCAGTTCCCGGCGATTCTCGCGACCTTCTCCGGCTATGTGGTGGTGGCGATGTTCGCCCTGTCGGCCGAGCTGCTGCTGATGGAGTTCATCATCGACAAGGTCTACCCGCACTCGATGCCGCCCCTGAGCGTGGCCTTTGGCGTGTTGCTGCTGTTCACCGTGCTCAACCTGTTCAACATCGACATCTTTGCCCGCCTGCAGACCGTTCTGGCGCTGGTGATGATGGTGATGTTGCTGGTCATGGGCCTGGGCGCGCTGACCAGCGAAGGGGCCGGCAGTGTCTCCGCCCTGGTGGCGACATCGGGCTGGAACCCCATGGGCCTGGGGGTGATCGCACTGGCCGCGATGGCAGTGTGGGGCTTTGTCGGGGCCGAGTTCGTCTGCCCGCTGGTGGAAGAGACCCGACGCCCGGAACGCAATATCCCGGCCTCGATGATGGTCGGCCTGACGGTGATCTTCCTGATCATCGCCCTGTACTGCGTGGGCGCGCTGCTCACCGTGCCGCAGGCGGAGCTGGCGAGCAATGGCCTGCCTCACTACCTGTTCGCCACCACGGTGTTCGGTGAAGCGGGGCAGGTGTTGCTGGTCACCGCCGCAATCACCGCCACTTGCAGCACCCTCAACAGTTCCCTGGCGGCGATCCCGCGCATGTTGCTGGGCATGGCCCAAAGCGGCCAGGCGTTCGGCGTGTTCAAGCGCCAGGGCAAACGCAGCGGCGCACCCTGGGTCGCGGTGCTGTTCGTGTCTGCCGTCACCGGCCTGCCATTGCTGTTGATGCACGACAACCCGGACGCAATCAATCGCCTGCTGTTGGCGGCGGCCCTGGCCTGGTTGCTGGCCTACATCATCACCCACATCAACGTGATCGCCCTGCGTCGCCGTTACCCGCATGTGCACCGGCCGTTTCGCACGCCGTTCTACCCGTTGCCGCAGCTGTTCGGCATCGCCGGCATGCTCTTTGCCATCTGGCACGTTTCACCGAGCCCCGAGATGACCGTGCCGATTTTCGCCAGCGCCGGCGTGGTGCTGGCCATCGTCTCGCTGATCGCCGTGGTGTGGATCAAATGCGTGATGCGCAAGCCACTGTTCAGGCCCGAGCCGCTGGAGCCTGCGCTGGGCAGCCGTACTGACAACCTCAATAATCAAGGAGAGCTGTAATGAACGCAAAACTCGACACCCCCCGCAGCACCCAGGACTACCAGGCGCTGGACGCGGCGCACCACATCCATGCATTCCTGGACCAGAAGGCACTCAACGCCGAAGGCCCGCGGGTGATCGTGCGCGGTGAGGGCCTGGCGTTGTGGGACAACGACGGCAAGCGCTACCTGGACGGCATGTCGGGCCTGTGGTGCACCAACCTCGGCTACGGCCGCAAGGACCTGGCCGCCGCTGCCAGCCGCCAGTTGGAGCAACTGCCGTACTACAACATGTTCTTCCACACCACCCACCCGGCCGTGGTGGAGTTGTCCGAGCTGCTGTTCAGCTTGCTGCCGGATCACTACAGCCACGCCATCTATACCAACTCTGGTTCCGAAGCCAACGAGGTGCTGATCCGCACTGTGCGTCGCTACTGGCAGATCCTCGGCCAGCCGCAGAAGAAGATCATGATCGGTCGCTGGAATGGCTACCACGGCTCGACCCTGGGGGCCACGGCGCTGGGCGGGATGAAGTTCATGCACGAAATGGGCGGGGTGATCCCGGACGTCGCGCACATCGACGAGCCGTACTGGTTCGCCCACGAAGGCGACCTGAGCCCGGCCGAGTTCGGCCTGCGCGCGGCCCGCCAGCTGGAAGAGAAGATCCTTGAACTGGGCGCCGAGAATGTCGCGGCGTTCGTTGCCGAGCCGTTCCAGGGCGCCGGCGGCATGATCTTCCCGCCGGAAAGCTACTGGCCGGAAATCCAGCGTATCTGCCGTCAATACGACGTGCTGTTGTGCGCTGACGAAGTAATCGGCGGCTTTGGTCGCACCGGTGAATGGTTTGCCCACGAACACTTCGGTTTCGAGCCCGACACCCTGTCCGTCGCCAAGGGCCTGACCAGCGGCTACATCCCCATGGGCGGCTTGATCCTGTCCAAGCGCATGGCCCAGGTGCTGGTGGAGCAGGGTGGAGTGTTTGCCCACGGCCTGACCTATTCCGGGCACCCGGTTGCGGCGGCAGTGGCCATCGCCAACCTCAAGGCCCTGCGCGACGAAGGCATCGTCACCCGGGTCAAGCAGGACACCGGGCCTTACCTGCAGCGTTGCCTGCGCGAGGCCTTCGACGACCATCCGTTGATCGGCGAGATCCAGGGCACCGGCCTGGTGGCCGCCCTGCAATTTGCCGAAGACAAGGCCAGCCGCAAGCGCTTTGCCAACGAAAACGACATGACCTGGCAATGCCGCACCTTCGGCTTTGAAGAGGGCCTGATCATTCGCTCGACTCTGGGCCGGATGATCATGGCGCCGGCATTGGTGGCTAGCCACGCCGACATCGACGAACTGGTCGACAAGACCCGTATTGCAGTAGACCGCACCGCCCGCGCCTACGGTCGCCGATAAGCAGTCCGCGCCGGCTCGTGCGGGCGAGCCGGCATTCCCGAGGAACCGATCCATGTCCAGATCCTTGCGTTGCAGTGTTCCGTTTGCCTTGGCCCTGTTGTGCGGCAGTGTGTCAGCCGCGCCCCAGAGCCTCACCGTGATTTCATTTGGCGGTGCCACCAAGCAGGCCCAGGACAAGGCCTACTTCCAACCCTTCAACGCCAGCGGTGCAGGAAACATCGTCGCTGGCGAATACAACGGCGAGCTGTCGAAGATCAAGGCGATGGTCGCGGCGGGTCATACCAGCTGGGATGTGGTCGAAGTCGAAAGCCCCGAATTGCTGCGTGGCTGTGAAGAAGGCCTGTTCGAGAAACTCGACCTGACGCGCCTGGGGGATCCGGCGCATTTCGTCCCCGGCGCGCTCACCGAGTGCGGGGTGGCCACCTATGTCTGGTCGATGGTCCTGGCCTTCGACCAGAGCAAGTTGAGCAAGGCCCCGGGGTCCTGGGCGGACTTCTGGAACGTTGCCGAGTTTCCCGGCAAGCGCGGCTTGCGCAAGAGCGCCAAATACACCCTGGAAATCGCCTTGCTGGCCGACGGGGTCAAGGCCGACGATCTGTACAAGGTGTTGAACACGCCCCAGGGGGTGACGCGGGCCTTTGCCAAACTGGACCAGCTCAAGCCGAACATCCAGTGGTGGGAGGCAGGCGCCCAACCGGCGCAGTGGCTGGTGGCGGGGGATGTGGTGATGAGCGCGGCCTACAACGGGCGGATTGCCTCGGCGCAAAAGGAAGGCATGGCGCTGAGTATCGTCTGGCCCCACAGCCTGTATGACCCGGAGTACTGGGCCGTGGTCAAGGGCACGCCGAACAAGGCGCTGGCCGAGGATTTCATCGCCTTTGCCAGCCAGCCCCAGACCCAGAAGGTGTTTTCGCAGAACATCCCCTATGGGCCGGTGCATCGTCAGGCGCTGGCACTGTTACCGCCTGCGGTGCAGGAGCAACTGCCGACCGCCGCCGCCAACCTGGCCGACGCACGGGCGGTGGATGCGGAGTTCTGGGTCGATCATGGCGAAGAGCTTGAGCAGCGCTTCAACGCCTGGGCGGCTCGCTAGCTGGATTGTAGGAGCGAGCACGCTCGCGATGGACGTCAACGATAACGCGTGCGTTCTGAATAAACGCGTTGCGCTTGAGTTCATCGCGAGCATGCTCGCTCCTACCCATCGGCAGGCATCAAGCGCGGCCTCACATCAACCATTGCGCAAACTGTTCCTTGCAGTACTCCACAAACAACTGCGCAGGCTTGGTCAGCTGCGCACGTTTGAGCCAGCCGGCGACCAGCGCCGAACCTGTGACGTCCTCGGCAATCGCCACACAGACCAACTGCTGGCCATCGTAGGTGCTGCTCGAGTGTGGCCGCGTCACCAGGACCGCGAAGCCGAAGCCCTGGCCCACCATGCCGCGCACCATTTCGATCGACGGCGAGCTGAAGACGATGTTCGGGGTCAGCCCCAGCTCTTCGAAAATGCTCACGAAGTACGTCCTGCTCGGCTGCACATCCAGCAGGATCATCGGCTCGAGCGCCAAATCTCGCAGCGACACCTGGGCCTGATCGGCAAACCGATGCCCCACCGGCAGCAAGGCATAGGGCCGTTGCGGGGCCATCAGCGCTTCGGTCTCGATGGTGCTGTCCAAATCGTGTTCATAAAAGATCGCCAGGTCGAAGCGTCCACCCGTGAGGCCTTGCACCAGTTCCTGCTGTTCGCCGTCCTGCAGGCGAATCTCCACGCCCGGGTAGCGCTGGTGAAAACCGGCGATCAGGCGCGGCAGGTAGAGCGGGGCGACGGTTTCGAAGCAGCCGATATCGATCTGCCCGCTGACCACATCGTTGTCGGCCAGCGCGTTCTGCTCGAACTCCCGCGCCATGCGCAGCAGTTCCTGGGCCTTGCGGTAGAAGCGCGCGCCGCTGGGAGTCAATGACACGCCCTGGGCGTGGTGACGGATCAGCAACTGCACGCCGAAGCTGTCTTCCAGGCCCTTGATGGCCGTGGAGATCGACGGCTGGGCGATGTACAGCTTGCGGGAGGCTTCTGCAACGCTGCCACATTCGACGGTGGTGACGAAGTACTTCAACTGACGCAGGGAATAGGACGCCACGGCGTACCTCAGGCTTGGGGTTTTACCTACCTTACTCCGTCCGGCGCCCGGCGGGGTGCGGGCTCTGCTGTGGATTTTGCTGGGCATTGACGACATTTTAGCGTGCGCGTCTCCAGGGCCGGTTCTGGCGTACTGGATCACACGAGTAAACGCAGTTTTGACGATTAGAGATGCGATAACGCTCAATTATTCAATCAGACAAACACGCTAATTGGCATCGTTGGCTTTGACATCAATGGAATGTATATACATAGTACGTAATACAGTACGAAATCGTAGGAGCAACACATGGCCCGTGGCGGCGTAAACAAGGCAATCGTGCAGAAAGCGCGGGAGGCATTGCTGGCGCGTGGAGAACATCCAAGCATCGATGCCGTACGGATAGAGCTGGGCAATACCGGCTCGAAAACCACGATTCATCGTTATTTGAAGGAGCTCGAAGACCTCGATCTGCGCCGTGGCGCGCCCCAGCAGGCCCTCAGCGACGAGCTTGGCGAGCTGGTGTCACGGTTGGCGTTGCGCTTGCAGGAAGAGAGCGAGGAGCGCTTCGAACAGGCGCTGAAGGTGTCCCAGGCCGAGCAGGCTGCACTCAATGAGCAACTCAGCGCCAGCCAGGCTACGCTGGCGCACCTGCAACAGCAGCACGATATCCAGCATGTCGCCCTGGAAACCGAGTCCGGCGAACTGCACACCTGCCGTACGACCTTGCAGGCCGAACAGACCCGCAATGCACGGCTGAGCCAGTCGAACCTGGACCTTGAGGTGCACCTCAAGGACAAGCAGGAGCAGGTGCGCTCCCTGGAAGAAAAGCACCAGCATGCCCGTGATGCGCTTGAGCACTACCGCGCCGCGAGCAAGGAGCAACGGGAGCAGGAGCAGCGCCGACATGAGGGTCAGTTGCAACAGGTGCAGATGGAGATGCGTCACCTGCAGCAGACGCTGATCATCAAGCAGGATGAAGTGACGCAGTTGAACCGCGATAACGAGCGTCTGCTCACCGAGGCCCGGCAGCAGCACAAGGCCAATCTGGGACTGGAAACGGTGGTGGATCGTCAACGCAGTGAAATCGGTGCGTTGACGATCCAGGTGGCGCAAGTGGAAGGCGGCAAGCAGGTGTTGCTGGAGCAGGTCGCCCACTTGCAGCGTGAGGTTGGCGAATTGAGCGATGCCTCGGCCCGTCAATCCGCCGAGATTGCAGAGCTGCTGAAAACCCTGGAGGCGGTTGAGCCTCCCCCTGAAGACAAGGCCGAGGCGTGACCGGGCTGCGCCGACCTTGGCGATCGGCGCAGCGCCCCGTCAGAACTGCTCGGCGCTGAGTCCGTAAAGCGGCGCGCTGCCGGCGCGAATGCAGGCTTCCAGACCCAGGGTGCGGGGCAGCAAGCGGCTGAAGTAAAACTCGGCGGTGGCCAGCTTGGCGCTGTAGAAGGCCGGCTCTTGTGCATGATGCTGCCGGGCTACGACGGCCATGCGTGCCCACATCCAGGCATAGGCGACATAGCCGAACAGGTGCAGGTACTCCACCGACGCGGCACCGACTTCGTTGGGGCTGCCTTTGGCCTGGGTCAGCAGCCAGTCACTGGTGTTTTCCAGGCGTTGCACGGCATCCAGCAGCGGCGAGGCAAAAGGGGCGTCTGCCTGGCTGGCGAACTCGCGGATCTGTGCGGTGAACGAGCGCAAGCCTTCACCGCCATTGGCCATGACTTTGCGACCCAGCAAGTCCAGGGCCTGGATCCCGTTGGTGCCTTCGTAGATCTGCGCGATCCGCACATCGCGGACCAACTGCTCCTGACCCCACTCGCGAATATAGCCGTGGCCACCGAACACCTGCTGGCCATGGATGCAGCTGTCCAGTCCGGTGTCGGTAAAGAACGCCTTGGCCACCGGCGTGAGCAGGGCCACCAGGGCGGCGGCCTGCTGTTGCTCAAAGGCATCATCGCTGAACTTGGCCAGGTCCAGTTGCTGCCCGACGTAGCAGGCAAAGGCGCGTCCCCCCTCGGTCATGGCTTTCATACTGAGCAACATGCGCCGTACATCGGCATGCACGATGATCGGGTCGGCGGCCTTTTCCTCGGCCACCGGACCGGTGGCGGCGCGGCTCTGCAAGCGTTCCCGGGCGTAGCCGACCGCCGCCTGGTAAGAGGCCTCGGCGCAGCCAATGCCCTGGATGCCAATGGACAGGCGCTCGTAGTTCATCATGGTGAACATCGCCGCCAGGCCCTTGTTCGGCTCGCCGATCAGATGACCGATGGCACCGTCGAAGTTCATGACGCAGGTGGCCGAGGCCTTGATGCCCATCTTGTGCTCGATCGAGCCACAACTCACGGCGTTACGGGCACCCAGCGTGCCGTCGGGGTTGACCATGACTTTGGGCACTAGAAACAGTGAAATGCCCTTGGCCCCGGTCGGTGCATCGGGCAGCTTGGCCAGTACCAGGTGGATGATGTTTTCAGTCAGGTCCTGTTCGCCACCGGTAATGAAGATCTTGCTCCCGGTGATCGAATAGCTGCCATCGGCCCGTGGCTCGGCGCGGCTGCGAATCAACCCCAGGTCAGTGCCGGCATGGGCTTCGGTGAGGCACATGGAACCGGCCCAGCGGCCTTCGTACATGGGCGGCAGATAGGTGGTTTTCAGGGTTTCGCTGGCGTGGGCGTCGATGGCCAGGCAGGCGCCGGAGCTCAGGGCCGAATACAGGGCAAAACTGGAGCCGGCGGCGTAGAGCATTTCTTCGAACTGCACGGCGAGCATCTTGGGCATGCCCATGCCGCCGTAGCCCGGGTTACCGGACAAACCGACCCAACCGCCGTTGATGTAGGTGGCATACGCCTGCTTGAAGCCGCGAGGGGTGCTGACCTCGCCATTCAGCCATTGCGCGCCTTCTTCATCGCCGCTGCGGTTGAGCGGGGCGATCAGTTGTCCGGTGACCTTGGCGGCTTCTTCGAGAATCGCGTCGGCGGTGTCGGCGTCCACGCTGTGCGCCAGGGCCGGCAGGCGTGCCCACAGGCGCGGGGCTTCGAACACTTCATGGAGGACAAAGCGCAGGTCGCGCAGTGGAGCGTTGAACGTGGGCATGGGTGACCTCTTGTCGATGTGCGGGAGGGGGCGACCATCAAGCACCGGCAGTGCCGGTGCTTGATAACGGCGGGGCTTGACCGTGCCCCGGCGCGAGGGCCCGGTGGGCTCGGTTCGGATCTAGAGCGCTTTGGCCATGTCGCGCAGGACGAACTTCTGGATTTTCCCGGTGCTGGTTTTGGGCAGCAGGGTGAACACCACGGTTTTCGGCACCTTGAACCCGGCCAGGTGGCTGCGGCAGAAACTGATGATCTCGTGTTCAAGAGTGCTTTCATGACCCGCCTTGAGGGTGATGAAGGCGCAGGGGGTTTCACCCCATTTTTCATCCGGGCGCGCGACCACGGCGGCTTCCAGCACCGCGTGATGACGGTAGAGCACGCCTTCGACTTCAATGGTGGAGATGTTCTCGCCACCGGAGATGATGATGTCCTTGAGGCGGTCCTTGATTTCGATGTAGCCATCGGGATGACAGACCGCCAGGTCGCCGGTGTGGAACCAGCCGCCCTCGAACGCCTCGGCGGTCGCGCTGGGGTTCTTCAGGTAGCCCTTCATCACGGTGTTGCCGCGCATGAAGATCTCGCCGATGGTTTCGCCGTCACGGGGCGTCGGCTCCAGGGTTTTCGGGTCGCCGACCATCACACCCTCCAGCGTCGGGTAGCGCACGCCCTGGCGCGACTTGATCCTGGCGCGCTCCTCCAGGGGCAACTCATCCCACTCGGCATGCCAGGCGCAGACGGTGACCGGGCCATAGACCTCGGTCAGGCCGTAGACGTGAGTGACCTTGATGCCCATTTCTTCCACGGCGCCAATCACCTTGGCCGGTGGCGCGGCGCCCGCCACCATGGCGTTGACCGGATGCTCGATGGCCGCCTTGGCGGACTCGGGCATGTTCACCAGAGCGTTGAGCACGATGGGTGCGCCGCACAGGTGGCTGACGTTGTGTTCGCGGATCAGGTACAGGATTTTCTGCGGGTCGACGCGCCGCAGAAAAACGTGCACGCCAGCCAGTGCCGTGATGGTCCAGGGGTAGCACCAGCCATTGCAATGGAACATCGGCAGGGTCCACAGGTACACCGGGTGGTTGCCCATGGCCCAGGTCATCTGGTTGCCCAAGGCGTTCAGGTAGGCGCCGCGGTGGTGATAGACCACGCCCTTGGGATTGCCGGTGGTGCCGGAAGTGTAGTTGAGGCTGATGGCCTGCCACTCGTCATCCGGCCACTGCCAGGCGAAAGCCGGATCGCCCTCGGCGAGCAGCGCTTCGTAGTCCAGGTCGCTGACGGCCTGGCCTTCGCCGTATTCCGGGTCATCGACATCGATCACCAGGGGCGGGTGATCCAGCATGCCCACCGCCGCGTGGATCACGTCGTGGAACTCGCGGTCGGTGATCAGTACCTTGGCTTCGCCATGCTGGAGCATGAAGGCGATGGCCTCGGCGTCCAGTCGTACGTTGAGGGTGTTGAGGACCGCGCCGATCATTGGCACGCCAAAGTGCACTTCGAGCATCGCCGGGATATTGGGCAGCATCACCGCCACGGTATCGCCCTTGCCGATGCCACGACCGGCCAGGGCCGAGGCCAGGCGTCGGCAGCGCGCATAGGTCTGGGCCCAGTCACGGCGAATAGCGCCATGAATCACGGCGGGGTAGTGGGGATAGATGCTTGCCGTACGCTCGAGAAAACTCAGGGGAGAGAGGGCGATGTGGTTGGTCGGGGCCGGCGAAAGGCCCTGTTCATAGATCGACATTCGGGTACCCATGGCAGATTGTTTGCTCTTGTATGCCCTGCATCGATGAGGCCGCAGGTGCTTGTTTTTACCGCTGGCGAATCTTTATATACTCACCAATGCCGATATGGAAGTAAGACTATATGCGTATAGTTATATTACTATATAGTGCAAGCCTGTCTGACCGTGGACGTTGTGCCGCGCGCACTCCCGATGATTCAAGGAAAGCCATGCATGAGTGAGGTTCGCGCGCAGTTACGCAACTGGTTGAGCCTGCAGCGCGAGGCGCTACCGCTGGCGGTGCGTGCCGATGGGTTGCGTCGCACGCTGCAAGCCTGCCCGCAGGTGCGCCAGTGCTTTTTCCTTGGCTGGCAAGCCAGCGCCGGTGTCTACAAGCACGCAGGCAACCCACCCCATCTACCGCCAGGTTTTGGCGATCCATTGCAGGCCAGCGATCAGCCATTGTTCGACGCCCTGGCCCGGCAACCACGCTTGAGCCTTGCCGAGCTGCGCCTGCTACCGTGCTGGTTGGCCGGACGTGTGCGGCGAGCCGCGCTGCGTCACGGCCAGGTGCTCACGTTGTCGCTGGACGAGGGTCAGCCAGGCGTGTTGCTGGTGGAGCTGGAGGAGGGCGTTGGCCTGGAGTGGCTGGAATTCATCCATGAGCTGCTGCTGGCCTTGCTGGAGAGCCTGCCACGGCAACGGCGTGGCAGCCCGTTGCTGGGCGCCGACCCGCAACCGAGCCTGTTGCTTGACGCCCAGGCCCGCCCACTGGAGTCGAATGCGGCGCTGCTCACGTGGCTGGGTGATCGGCCCCTGTGCGCGGCGACCGGGTTGCTGCCGGTGAACCACCGGCAACTGGTGCGTGCCTGCCTGCAGCAAGAACGTCCCATTGCCGACGTCGAGGCTCAGTTCGACGGTCAGGTCCTGATCTGGCAGTTTATTCCGGACCCTCTTGAGCAGCGGGTACTGGCCCGTGGTCGACTGGCAACCGCTCAGGTGGTGGCGGAGCGTGAGGCCGCCAAAGCCAGTCGGCTGTACCGTTTGATCACCGAGAACACCACCGACCTGATTTCCCGGCATACGCCGGACGGGTGCTTCCTGGATGCCTCGCCAGCCAGTTGGACGCTGCTGGGCTATTGGCCGCAGGCGCTGCGCGGCACCCGGGCCCAGGCGCTGCTTCACCGCCAGGATCAACAACAACTGATCCACAGTGCGCGTGAGGCACTGGAGCAGGACGGTTACCACACCATGACCTTTCGCATTGCCCATCGCGACGGTCACTACCTGTGGTTTGAAACCGCCAGCCGGGCCATCCGTGAAACCTACACCGGCGCGGTGGTCGAGGTGGTGAGCGTGTCGCGGGATATCACCGCACGGGTGCAGGCCGAAGAAAACAAGCGGCGCCTGGCCGAAGTGGTCGAGGCCAATACTGATCTGGTGCTGTTTATCGATCCCGGTGGACGCTTGACCTACCTCAACCCTTCGGCGCGACATGCCCTGGGCCTTACCGAGCGCCAGCCGCTGCCCGCGCTCGATGCACTGCTGGCGCGCGATGACCTGCTCAACCTGCAGGCCAATGGCTGGTCCAGCGCCGACGCCTTGGGAGTGTGGAGTGCCGAAGTGCGGTTACTGCCCTTGAATCAAGCCGCATCGTTGCCGGTGTCCCTAGTGGTGCTGGCTCACCGGGCTACCAGTGGGGAGCGTTACTACTCGTTGGTGGCCCGGGACATGACCGAGCGTGAATTGCGCGAAGCCCAGCAACGACGTCACCAGGACGAACTGGCGCATACGGCCCGACTGGTGACACTGGGTGAGCTGGCGTCGGGCATCGCCCATGAGATCAACCAGCCACTGGCCGCGGTGGTCAATTATGCCAGCGCCAGCCAACGTTATCTGAAGGCCATCGCCAGCAATCCCCAGGCGGCGCAGAAGGTGGCGCAGGGCCTGGAGCGCATCAACGAACACGCCAATCATGCCGCGTTGGTGATCAAGCGCCTGCGCGGTTTTCTGCGCAAGGGCCAGCGGCGCTCACAGAAGCTCGACATGGCTCAGGCGGCGCGGGAGGCCGTGCGTTTGTGCCAGTGGGAGGCGAGCAATTGCCAGGTGACCATCAACGAGCAACTGGCGGACAATCTGCCGTCGGTGTATGCCGATCCGGTGCTGCTCGAGCAGGTGCTGCTCAATCTGTTGCGCAATGCCATCGATGCCAACCGTGAGCGTCACCCGGGCCAGCCATCGTGCATTGATTTGAGTGCCGGGGAGCGCGCCGGCCACTTGTGCGTCTGGGTCCGCGATCAGGGGCCAGGCGTCAGCGTCGAGCAACTGGAGCATATCTTTACCCCGTTCTACACCAGCAAGCCGGAGGGGCTGGGGCTCGGACTGTCGATGAGCCGCAGTATCATTGAGGGCTTTGGCGGGGCGCTGGAGGCTCAACCCGCGGAGCCGTCGGGGCTCTGCCTGGTGTGCAGCCTGCCGCTGGGGCGCAACGAGGAATCGTAGCCTGCGCGCGGGTGATGGTTGCAGGTGCGGGACCGCGAGGCGGGGCCGCACGCAGAATAATAAAAGGATGAGTGAATGACATCGCAACAGCAACAAAGGGTCTACGTGGTCGACGATGACCAGGGCATGCTCGACTCCACGGTCTGGTTGTTCGAGTCCGTGGGTCTGCAAGCGCTGCCGTTTACCAGCGGGCGGGCGTTTCTCGAGGCCTGCGATGCCAGCAGTCGCGGTTGCGTGTTGCTGGATGTGCGCATGCCCGGCATGGGCGGCCTGAATGTGCAGGAAGCTCTGCGTGAACGGGGCATCCACATGCCCATCATCTTTGTCAGCGGCCATGCCGATGTGCCGATTGTGGTTCGCGCCTTCCGCGCCGGCGCGGTGGATTTCATCGAGAAGCCCTATAACGAACAACTGTTGCTCGACAGCGTGCAACAAGCGCTGAGTCGCGAGCCGCAGCCGGGCGCTGTCGACCCACGGGTGCTAGAGGTGCAGGCGCGCCTGGACAGCCTGACGCCCCGGGAGCGTGATGTGTTGTTGCCGCTGGTACGTGGCTACACCAACCGCGAGGTGGCCGAACAACTGGCGGTCAGTGTGAAAACCATCGATTTGTACCGATCCCGGGTGATGAAGCGCATGCAGGCCGAGACCCTGGCGGACCTGGTCGGCATGGCCGTGGCGACGGGCTTGGTCGACGCCCTGCAGTTGCGTGTGGCAAGTGACCAGGGATCCTCTACGGATGGCGCGCCGGCGAGCAGGGAGCCACGATAACCGGCTTGACGGAGGCTAATGTCGCAATGACATCGAAGGGCTGGGGAGGCTGTTCTCCAACCCTATCCCGGACTACCGCAACCTGATCACCCGCTACACCACCCTGACCGCCGGCAAGTAAGGCTGTCGAACAGGCCCTGAGCGATCGGGGCCTGTTTGTGTCGACGGCGGTCGACGAGCCCTGGCAGTCACTGCCGATTTACCTTGCGTGACGACACGGAACACCCCAACCCAGCGGCTACGCTTAGGGGAGGAGGCGAACGCATGCCTGATTCATCCGCTGCTGAAGGGCGCGTAGCCGTTTGAACCGAAGGGCAGGGCATACACGATGAACCGGCCAGGGTTGTTGATCGCTGGGGTTCCAACGCTTTTCGAGGCCCGGGGCCGGCTGTCCGTCGGGCGCCTTCTCGAACAGCTGCGCGCCCTGCTTAATGCCATTCAGGACTGGCTCACGAAACCCTGGTCCTGGTTATCCGAGAGATAAACGATGAGTAATCAAGAATCCCCCTGTCAGCTGTACACCTCCTGGGACTGTCCGGTGCAGGAGGGCAGTCGTGCGATCCAGCGGATCACCGCGCGCACCGCTGAAGTGGGGGGCGGGATCACGGTCAACCGCCTGATGCCCTCGCGCCAACGACGCATGATCGGGGCCTGGTGTTTTCTCGATCACGCCGGCCCCGCGGTGTTTGAAAGCAAGGCCGGCCTGCGTGTCGGTCCTCATCCGCACATTGGCTTGCAGACCTTCACCTGGATGATCGAGGGCGAGGTCCTGCACCGCGACAGCCTGGGCAATGTCCAGGTCATTCGCCCCGGCCAGGTGAACCTGATGACCGCCGGGCGTGGTATCACCCACACCGAAGAATCCCTGCCCGATGAGCATCATCTGCACGCCGCGCAGTTATGGATTGCCTTGCCCGCGGCCGACAAGGATTGCGCGCCCGCGTTCGATCACTATCCGGACCTGCCGGGCTGGGTCGACGGCGGGGTACAGGTCATCCTGCTGGCGGGCACCTTCGCCGGTCGCACCGCCCCGAGCCGTATCTATTCACCGCTGGTGGGGCTGGACCTGTCGAGCCAGGGCGCGGCCTCGATTCGATTGGCCGTGGAGCCGCGCTTCGAGTACGGCATCCTGCCGCTGGAAGGCGCGTTCACGATCAACGGGCAGGCCTTTGCCAGTAACGAACTGGCCTATCTGGGGCGCGGCCTCGATGAGGTCGAGTTGTCCTGTACCACGGGCTCGCGTGCCTTGCTGTTGGGAGGCGAACCCTTTGCCGAGGACATACAGCTGTGGTGGAACTTCGTTGGCCACAGCAAGGAGGATATCGCCAAGGCCCTCGAGGCCTGGAACAGCCGGGACCTGGAGCGCTTTGGCGAGGTAGAAGGGTTTGACGGGGCACGTCTGACCGCGCCTGCGTTGCCGTGGCAACGCGTGTGATGAGCGGCCTCGGCGTTTCCCGATGCAGCCACTGATCAATTACTTCAAGGTTGTGTTCAACCCCGGCCTCGGGGTGTTGCTGTTTGCCTTGCGCACCGTCGCCGCCGGCCTGCTGACCTTGTACCTGGCGTTCATCTTCGACCTTGATCAGCCCAAGTGGTCGGTCATGGCGGTGATCATCGTCAGTCAGCCGCTGGGGGGCATGGCCCTGCAGCGCAGTTTCTCGCAAATCATCGGCACCACGGTGGGCGCTGCGGTCGCGGTGTTGATCATGGCGGTGTTTCCCCAGGCACCGTTGCCGTTCATTGTTACCCTGGCGCTGTGGCTGGCGTTATGTACCGCCGGGGGCACCTTGCTGCGCTACACCAGCTCGCATGCCTTTGTCCTGAGTGGTTTCACGGCGGTGGTGGTGGCCTTGCTGGCGGTGCCCGAGCAGGAAAACACCTTGATGCTGGCTATTACCCGGATCACCGAGACCCTGCTGGCAGTCGCCTGTGTCTGCGTGGTCAGCCTGCTGACGGCGCGGCCGGAGGCGGTGGCCCGGGGCTATTTTGCCAAGGTCGACCAGGTCCTGAAACTGATGGCGCAGCACGCGGCGGCCGTGATCCGTACCGAAGAAAGCGAAGCGGACTTTCACAAGCGCCAGTTGCAACTGCTGGGTGAGATCAGTGCCCTGGAAGGGCTGCGTCGGCACTTGTACTTCGATGCCCCGCGTTTGCGCAGTGCCAACGGCCTGGTGCAACTGCTGGGCAATCAGCTGGTATTGTTGACCTCACGCCTGACGGTGTTGCGCCATCAGCGCAAACTGATCGGTGAACGCTGGGAAGGCGAGTTTCCCGAGCATATCCAGCGTCTGCGTGAAGACGAACTGGTGTTTCTCGACGAGCTGGCCAGGCAAGGGCGCTCGCTGCCCAATGAGGCTCGGCATCAGTTCAAGGTGCTCCAGCAACGCTTTGATCACCTGGCGGAGCAGGCCGAACAACTGAGCGAACGCATGCCGGCCACCTTGCGTTCGCTGGCGTGGGCGTTGCGCTGGGAGCAGGCGCGCCTGCTGCAACAGCTGGAAGAAATCCTTGAGCTGAGCGACGCCATCCAGAGCGGTCGTGAAGCCAGCTGTGTCTACCCGCAACCACGTAGCAACCCCTTGCACCTGGACGTTCGCCTGGCGGCAATGAACGCGACCCGTGCATTCATTGCACTGCTGGTGTCCGGCTTGATCTGGATCGAAACCGGCTGGGACGGTGCCCGTGCGGGCATGATTCTGGTGGGCATCCTGTGCTCGTTGATGGCCACCTTTCCACGGCCGCTGGCGGCCAGCCAGAACTATGTCCGGGGCTTGGGACTGGCCCTGGTCGTTTCGGCCATCTATCAGTTCATGCTGGTGCCGGCGGTCACTGATTTCGAAATGCTCGCCCTGATCCTGGTGCCCTTGCTTTACGTGATCGCGGTCGGGCTGGCGAGCCCGGCGACCGCAGGGATTGCCATGGGGCTGGGACTGTCGACGTTCCTGATGGTCGGCCCGCAGAACATCGGGGCCTGGCAGAACAGTGCCATCCAGTGGTTCGAATTCACCGGGGGCTATGTCTGCGCCGGGGTGCTGTCGCTGCTGGTTTATTCGTGGGTATTTCCCTTCGATCCGGTGCAACGCATCAACCGGCTGTACCGCGAGACCCGTGAACAGGTCTACCTCCTGCTCAAGACCTCGACCGCCGACCAGCAGCAGTTTGCCTTTGAAAGCCGCATGGTCGATCGCCTGACGATGATGCTCGGGTTGTTGCCCGCAGCCAACGACCCTCGCAGCCATGAGCTGTACGAGGTCAGCCTGGCGTGCATGTCCCTGGGTGTGGCCCTCAATCAGCTCAAGCAACAAGGTCAGGACACTGCGCTGCTGAGCCCGCAGGCCAATGAGCGTTTGCAGTCGATCCTGCGCCAGACCGGCCGCTACATCGCTGACCGGCCGGGTATCGATCTGGATCAACTGGTGGATGAACTGCGCGCCCTCGGAGAGGAACTCGACCAGTTGCACGCCGGCGAACGGGCATCCGGTCACGCACAGCTATGGTCAGTGTTCCGTATCCGGGTCGCACTGTTGATCGTGGCCTCGTTCATCGAACGCTATCGCGAGCTTCTTCAACCCTCGGACATGGGAGTGCCGGTCCTTGCCCATTGATTTCGAATTGGGTGGCGTCTACTTGCCGCCGATTGCCCAGGCCCTGCTGTTGGCGCTGCCGGTCTTCCTGTTGCTGGACTGGGGCATACGGCGCAGCGGTCTGTTGAAGTTTGTCTGGCATGAAGCGCTGTTTGAAGGGGCGCTCTATGCCTGCGTGTGCTCGGTGGTGATTTTGCTGATGGGGGCCTCATGACTGTAAACAAAATCGTTGCGCAACTGGTGACGCTGGTCGTTGTGGGGCTGGCCGTGTTGCTCGGCTGGTTCGCCTGGGAGCATTACACACGGTCGCCCTGGACCCGGGATGCACGGGTGCGTGCCGATGTGGTGACGCTGTCCGCCGATGTCTCGGGGCGGATCGTCAGCTTGAAGGTGCAGGACAACCAGCATGTGGAGAAGGGCCAGCTGTTGCTGGAAATCGACCCGGCGCGCTATGCACTGGCGGTCGAACATGTCCGGCGCTCGGTTGAAGTGGCCAAGGCGACTCAGGGCCAGTCGCAGGCGGCGATCATTTCCAGCGAGGCCCTCCTCAAGCAGCGCCAAAGCGAGGAGCGCAGGCGACGCGAACTCAAGCAGGGCTTTGCGATCTCTGGCGAAGAGTGGGAGAAATCCAGCACCGAAGTGGCCGTGGCACAGGCCGAGCTGCTGAGCAACCAGGCCAACCTGAGTCTGGCGCAAGCCAATGTCCAGCTGGCCATGGCGGTATTGACCCAGGCCGAACTGAACCTGCAACGCACCCGGGTGATGGCGCCGATCAGTGGCTATGTGACGAACCTGCTGACCCGCGAGGGCGACTACGCCAGCGCAGGCAGCGCGCTGTTGGCGCTGGTCGACAGTGACTCGTTTTATGTCAGTGGTTACTTCGAAGAAACCAAGCTGCCGAGGATCGAAGAGGGCAGCCGGGTGCGGATTCAATTGATGAGTGGCGAGACCTTCGGTGGCGTGGTGCAGAGCATCGCCTTTGCGATCAGCGATCGAGAGAACCTCCCGGGCAGTCGTTTGCTGGCCAACATCAACCCCAGCTACACCTGGGTCAAGCTGGCCCAACGGGTGCCGGTGCGGATCGCGATAGACCCACAGTACGCCGGCAAAGGGCGCCTGCGCGCCGGGACCACCGCCACGGTGACCGTGCTTGAGCCAGGGTCCCGTTGACAGCGCACGGTTGCAAGCTCGACTCGGATGCTTCCAGGTCGCTCAGTGGGTGGGGGGGCTCACTGAACACTCGGCTCCCGTGGTTCAGCCCATCAGTTGCAATGCCAGCCAGGGCGTCAGGTTCAACAGCAGCACGCCGGTTTTGTACAACGCCATGGCTGCGTAGTGCAGGGCGTCGAAACGCTCCCGGGGCAGTTGGAACCAGCGATTGTGCAGGCGCAGTAGCCCGTCATGGGCACAGCTGAAGACCAGAAACCACAGCAGAAGGATGGAGTAGTTGATGGCGAGGCAATACAGCAGAAAGCGCTTGAGTTCGACAATGTCCATGGTGGCCCTCGGCACAGTCATCCACCCGCGACGAAGATTGCCAGCGGGTTGGTTGTTCTGTTTGGACCGTCGCGTGAACGCCAGGTGCCGGGGATCGAGGACCGCGGGGTAGCACAGGCATGGCCAAGCTGTCTTTCATCGTCTTCGTGCTTTCTTGCATGGAGGCCTGTCGTTCGGTAGGTGTTTTGGCAGTCGCCACTTTGTCGAATGCTGCCTGCATCTTTTGCATTTGCTCGGTCATGGCTTGGTTATGCATCGAGATGGACGCTACTGCTGATTGAGCCGGCGAGGAAGGCGACTGCTGCGCAGGTTGCTCATCGACCCTGCCCATGAGCAGGGCCTTGAGGATAAATTTCAGAGAGGTACGCATGACGGTCTCTAATGGCTAGGCCCGTTCATGCTGAGCTTGGCCAACATCGCGACGGGGTCTCTGAAGTACATACGAACATCACTCAGAGACGCTGCGATTGATCCACATCAAACCGATGTTCGACGGGTAGCGATTATTGATGTAAATCAAGCCTGGGACATGAACAAGCGCCACAATCAAATACACCTGCTTTTGATGGTGCCAATAGCCAATTGGCATCAATGGAGGTCTTGAATGAGTCAATATCAACAGTTGCTGTTGATCGCCAGTCGTGATCTCCCGCATTCAGCGGCGACGCAGCGAGCCAAAGCTCTGGCCACAGAGACCGGTGCCTCGTTACATGTACTTGGCCTGGTTGAACCTGCAGGCCAAAGCTACATACACCAGGCCACTGCCGAGCATTTAAAACAATACAGTCGAGAATTGACGGAGGCGGTTGGCGCCTTGCGGCAAAACGATGTTCAAGTGACCAGTGATGCCATCCTGATGCAGGATCCGATCAAGGATCTGCTCGATTACATATCCGAACTCAAACCCGACCTGGTCATCAAGGATACCCATTGCGAATCAACCTTCAGACGAGTGTTTGTCACCCCCTTTGATTGTCAGTTGATGCGCGCGAGCCCGGTACCGGTCCATCTGGTGAATCAAGCCCGGCGGGCATTGCCCAAACTAATCGTTGCCGCTGTCGACACATCCAGTTCGGATCAAAAGTTGCTCGATTTCAACCACGATATCATACGCGCGGCCGCGACAATGGCGCTGCAATGTGACGCTCAACTGCACCTGTTGCATGCCTATGAAATCTCGCCAGCATTTATTGCTGAACCTGGGGGCGCCACAGACTGGGTCGAGGAGCTTCGTGCAGTACTGCGCGAACCTTTTATTGAGCTGGCGGACTTCTATGGCGTTGGCACGGATCGTCGTCATTTCGTCATGGGGGCGCCGGTTGCTGTGATCGCCGATCTGGTAGACGAACTCGAAGTGGATGTGGTGGTCATGGGTATCATCCAACCCAAGGGAGTGGATAAACTGATGGGTGACACGACTGAGCGGACATTGAACCTGTCGCCTTGCAGTGTCCTGACGGTAAAACCGGAGACACCTTGATTATCTTCGCATCTGGACCTCAGCCACAGAGTTCTTCGGGGGTTATGACCAAAACGCTGCTGGGCATTTTGTAGAGAATTTGCTCTACGGTGCTGCCCACCGTATTACCCCGGCTGCGATGATGTACGCGTCCCATGACGATGACATCAATGTTGTTGGCTGCGGCAAAATTGGTGAGCACTTTGGCAGGATGGCCCATGATCATATGCTGGCTTTCGGCTGGGATACCATTGCGTTCAATCATCTCGTCGAACGCTGCGACTTGAACATCGAACAAACTACGGGCCTTGCTCGCCGCCGGGAATAGAGGGGTTCCCCAGGTAAATTCCGACGTGTCGAGTGAAGAGAGGTCGTGGGCATAGAGCACATCGACTTCAGCCTTGCATTGCATGCCAAGCTTCAATGCTTCATAGATGATGCGATCGTTGAAACCTTTGTACTGGTCATCTGGATGGAATGGGTCGACTGCTGCAACTATCTTGCGGGGCAGGGCATTGCGTGTTTTGCAGACGAAGTGCAAAGGCACGCTGCACTCGCGCAGTAAATGCACATCCAGACTGGTGAACATTGCACGCTTGAGCAACGACTCGTGCTCGATATCCTTGATCAACATGTCAATAGGCTGCTCGTGCAGATGCAGCAGAATTTCCTTCAGCGGGTTTTCAACCCAAACTACTTCGGTTGTCACCTCGATTCCCGCTGCGCGCATGGACAACGCCTGCTCTTCGAGCCATTGCCGATGGTGCTGAACATACTCCTGGCGAAATCGCGCCAGTGCCTGGTCGCTGAAGAGCCCAGCGCTTGCCAGGCCTTCAACATAGTCGAACGCCACGATATGGATCGGTTCCCCCCTGATTTTCGCCAGCGCCGTTGCCCTGTCGAATGCGGCGGGGTGGTGCATGGTTGATGGGGCCAGCAGCATGAGTCGCAGGTGTTCGGACATGGCACACACCCCTAGTTATCTACCGCCACACAGAGATGGCCCCATCATGTACCAGCACTACGGCACGGATTTGATTTTGATCAAGCATTCAGCTGACTGCCAGTGTGCTCAGAGTTGATGAAAGTCAAATAATTGAAGGAAGCAAAGCGCACCCTGAACGGGTTCCATCCAGCTTCTGAGGGTATGCTCATGCAACTCTTCTTCGTCGGCGCTACTAGTATCGTCACAGGTAGCAAGCATCTATTGGGGCACAATGCCAGGCGGGGATTGATCGATTGCGGACGTTTGCAGGAACAGGAAGCTGTATATGTAAACCGCCGTGGATACTCCAAACATCATCCGGCAAAGTCGCTGTACGCCGAAGAAGACGCACAACGGACGCTGAAGCTGTTTGATCCGCTCTCGTTGTACAGTCATCTTGATATAAAGAAAGGCGGGCATGTGCTCCTGCGCTCGGTCGGGCATATCCCGGGGGCGGCAACTTTTTACGCACGCAAGGGTGAGGAGGGCAAGGGTGAACGCTGATAATAGAGAGAAGTTGGCGGCTTGGCTGAAAAGGCCCCGGAGCAGCTTTGGTTTTCTGGCGACAGTGGGCAGCCTGGTGTTGCTGTTATCGGTTGTCACCTGGTTCGAACCGGCGTTCGACCGCCTGATGGCCCATCCCTGGATTGTTTTGTTACTGGTGATCAGTAGCATGGCCATTGGGGTCATGGTGCAGCACAGATACACGCTGCTGGTCGGCAAGAGCATTTTCAGCCCGGCACAAACCAACTGGAAAAAAAAGCTCGGCCTGACCAAGACCTACGCCAAAGAATCGAATATTGCATTATGTATCCTGCTCCTGCTGGGCACGGGATACCCACTGACGTTATTTTTCGCAGCGCGCTCCACCGAGGCGATCGTCAGTGCCTGTAAAAGTAACCTGGACGCCAGGCTCCAGGCCAGTGGCGAGAGCGATGAAGCCCCCTCTATTTCGTTGCCGGTCTGCCAATGCCTGTCGAAGGTCTTCCTCGACAGAAATGGCATCCTACGCTTGGCATTGTTCAAGACCGAACTTTTGGATGCGGCCGATTACGAAGGGGTTAGCGAAGCAGACGAGGCGTTCTGTATCGATTCAGTGTTCGAATCGGCATCCGACCTGGCATTGAGGTCCACTTTTCCAACGATGCATGTGTTACCCCGCCAGTCTGGACAATGAACGGTTTTGCCAGCGTAGCGACCGCTCAACGAGGCAGGTGAATACTTGAGTTCGGCACCCGGTCGATTGCACCCGAGCGCCTATAGGTTAACCATGGCGTAAGGTACTGGCTTGGGTGGCAGGATGGTGCAAGGCGCAGGGGGAATACGCCAGGTAAAGTGCCGATTTATTTGGCTTTCCAGTATTTTTGCATTTCGACGAATAAAAACGATGCTGTCCAGGAAATAAGCACCAGACCGGTCAGTGCTTGTAATCCGGTCAGGTGTTTAAGGCGACCGGTTGGTGAGATGTCGCCAAAACCAATAGTGGTATAGGTCGTAAAGGAAAAGTACACACAATCGAGAAAGGATCCATCGAAGTTGCCTTGCAATACTCCCCAGTCACCGGAGCGCACCATCAAGTAATAAGCCAGGGCGAAGCACCAGACTTCAATGGCATGTGCCACCAATGCGCCGAATACACCCACGACTATTCGGAATCGGCTCCAGACCTTGATCTTGGGCAGCCAATCGTTAAGGCGCAACAAGCATTCGTAATGGATGATCACGGCCGTTATCACCACCAGCGTATTGGCTAACACTAACGAAAGCATAAATAGGCCTCACCTCGATCGGTAAACCAGCTACATCGACTTCAACAGGCTTGAAATACGCGTCGTCGCATGGGAGCGCAGGGGAGGCCTTATCATGCATGCACGCGATGCGCCCGTACAGGCGGTACTGATCTGTTGCCGGGCGCAGGGCTACATGAAATGGCGCCTGACCACAGCGGCCGATACGCGATCATTGCCAATGAATGCGGTGCATTTATCCGCTCGTTTAACCGTTGAACAAACGAATTGGCTTCATCCAGGCTGCGAAAACGCGCCGCCCATTGGTCCATGTGAACCCACCAATGATTGAGTACGGGATCTTTTTCGATCTTGATGTTCATTGCCGACACTCCAGGAATCTCGACACCGCGGGGAAAGCTGCCACAGGATCAGACAAAGATCGTACATGAGGCATGAGCTGCACTCCGGCAAGTGATGGACGAGCGGAACGGGAGTCTTTTTTGTTATTTACTCCTGCCCGATGTCGGCGACTTGATGTATGTCAAATCCGTTGTTCGAGGCTTGTTTCTTTGTTCAATATTCCCCAGCGTCCCAATCCTGCCTGGCTCAGGAGGTGGCATGCAACACAGAGGGCACCCGTGAAATCCTCCAGCAGTCTGCCAGCGGTGCTCCTGAAACGTGTCGCTGCGCCAAGTTGCGACTATAGTGTCAAAGGTTCTTGGCGTCTGATCTGACAATGCAAGATGAATATCTTTGGCTGGCTACCCACCGATGCCACACACATTTTCTTTGTTCTGTTCCTTTGTTTTCTTATCGGACTGGAGAGGGAAGAGCGCAAGGTCAACGATGATCCCTATGCATTTGGGGGCGTGCGCACTTATCCACTGATTGGGCTCATCGGTTATTCCATTGCAGTATTGTCTGGTGGCGAACTGATACCTCAGACACTGGGTTTTACTGTGGTTGCAGCCTTCCTGTTGATGGCCTACTGGCACCGGCTTTCGTTGTCAGGTTATTCGGGCATTGCGTCCGAGATGATCGGGCTTGCCACGTATCTGGTCGGTGCCCTGGTTTATCACGACATGTTCTGGTTGGCCACCGCACTGACGGTATCAAGTATCATTCTTCTCGAACTCAAGACGCAGTTGGAAAATCTGGCAAAACGCATTGAGACAACCGACATTCTGACCTTTGCAAAATTTCTTTTGCTCTCAGCAGTCATCCTGCCGTTATTGCCCAATACGCCATTTACACGATTCCAGATTAATCCTTTCACGACCTGGCTCGTCGTGGTCGCGGTAAGCTCGCTTTCTTACGGCAGCTATGTCTTGCAACGAGTGATAAGGCCCCAGAACAGCGTGTTGCTTTG
Organism: Pseudomonas sp. Irchel s3b6; assembly: GCF_900187415.1. Taxonomy (NCBI): domain Bacteria; kingdom Pseudomonadati; phylum Pseudomonadota; class Gammaproteobacteria; order Pseudomonadales; family Pseudomonadaceae; genus Pseudomonas; species Pseudomonas sp. Irchel s3b6. Next base: position 145,851 of record NZ_FYDM01000003.1, read on the forward strand.
CGCATTTGTTGGAGGCGCCTATTCATCGACAATGACGACGGTGGTGCTCGCCAGAAAATCGCACCAGGAAGAACAGGCACACCTCTATTCCGGCGCCGTTCTGATTGCTTCCGGCGTTATGTATTTGCGCCTGGCTGTGTTGTTGGTGCTGTTCAATCGAGCGTTGATGAGCCAGTTGGCAGTGTCCTTTGTCGCGCTGGGCAGCGTTGCGATGCTCATCGGTTGGCTTTGGTCTCGAAAAGGATACAAAGATGCGCCAAAGGGGACGGGAACACTGGAACCGAAGAATCCGTTGGAGCTCAGCGCCGCGCTTTTGTTTGCAGGCCTTTTTGTGGGCATGCTGGTTGCGACCCAACTCACTATCCAGTACCTGGGGGTGGCTGGGGTGTATTCGCTCGCGTTGTTGATGGGGGTCACAGATGTTGATCCCTTCATTCTGGGTATGACGCAGTCAGCGTCGAGCGTGACACCGTTACCGGTTGCAGCATCGGCAATCATCATTGCCGCCGCCAGCAATAACCTCATCAAAGGCATCTATGCATATGCACTGTCCTCCCGCAAGGCCGGTCTGGAGAGTTTGTACTTCCTCTTGGGTATGGCCGCAGGCGGTCTGTTACTCCTTCTGAAGTAGCGAACCATGCTGACCATTGTCATTGCTGGTCAGCTCTGTCTGAGGCTTGCGATGTGGGGCGGCATCTTGCTGTACTTGCGCGTGTCACGCCGTGTAGCTGACAAAGATCAAGTTGCCTGAACCAGGAACGCTCAATCTGGAGGTCATTGACTCCATCCAGAAAGCTGCGTGCCGAGGTGTCCTATGTCGCAGACTCAGCATTTATTGTTGATCGCCCCCCCAACCATGACCCGCACACCGGCGTTCGACCGGGCCGGCGCATTAGCTCATGCGATGCAGTTGCCGTTGCACATTGTAGCTTTCGACTACTTGCAGGCCTTGGCTGTGGCTGGCCTGTTCGCCTCCGAGCAAATCAATCTGGCTCGGGAGAGCTACCTTCAAACCCATCGGCAATGGCTCGAACAGCAAGCTGAAATGATGAGCAAAAACAGCATTGAGGTCACGAGTGAGGTCGTTTGGATACAGGACCCGTACGAAGAGATTCTTCATTTCGTCAACGAGATGCCTTTGGCTCTGATCGTCAAGGATGCTCAGGAAGAGTCAGCGTTGAAACGAGTCTTCTTTACTCCACTGGATTGGAAATTGTTGCGCGATTGTCCGGTTCCAGTGCACCTGGTGACCAATGGCCTCAACCCGCGGCCACGTAACATACTGGTCATCGTCGATGTGTTGCGTAGCGAAGAGCAGGATCTTGTATTCAACGACCAGATTATCGACGCCGCGGCGAAACTGGCTTCACTCAGTGAAGCCCGGCTTGAGTTAGTGCATGTGTATGACTGGACGGTCGCATATGCCCAAGACATGGGCTTTGGCGTACTCCCCCTGGCCACCGGTATTTATCAAGCCTTGGGAACGGCTCAACACGAGGCGTTTGCGGCCCTGGCCGAACGCCACGGAGTGCCACCGGAATGTAGGCATTTCATCGAGGGTGCGCCGATTTTCAGTATTTGTGAATTTGCCGCGCAGCACCGTACAGATGTCATTGTGATGGGGACGGTGCAGCATAAAGGGTTGAGCAAGCGATTAGGGAGCACCGCGGAACAACTCCTGCATCGAGCGCCTTGCAGTATCCTGGCGATCAAGCCAGGCAGGATGTTGCAATCATGAGTGCTTGATCACCCCGCGATGGACCGTTGGCCGGAACGTCGCGGGGGCGACTTTTTACAGGTAAAGGCGATGAATGACCTGACGACTGTCATCGGGATCATTGTGCGTCTCGAAACCCAGAGACTTGGCCAGGTCACGCATGGCAGCATTGCTGGAGGCATCAACCGAATGCATCTGGCGAAAACCGTTTTTTCGAGCAGTCTTGATCAAATGTTCCATCAGCAAAGTACCCAGGCCCAAATGCTGCCATTTGTCGGCAACCGTTACTGCGCATTCACATTCATGCTCGCCCGTGGCCGCGTAGCGGCTGACGCCGATCTCGATCAGTTGGCCGTTTTCGTGCACCAGTGAGATATAGGCCATGCGCTGTTTGTTGTCGGTGTCCATCAATTGATCGAGCATGGAGGTGCTCGGTTCGCTGATTTGTGCAAGGAAACGCATGTGCCGGGACTCGGGAGACAGACGCTTGATAAAGTCGTATTCACGCTCGCGGTCTTTTTTCGCCAATGGCCGGATCAGCACATGGCGGCCGTCCTTCAGCGTTTCGATCCAGTGTTGTCCAGTGACCGAGGCATAGGCAGCAGCGGCCCGGTCATTGTGGTCTTTGACAGTGAGCATAGTGTGACCCTCCATCCTGTTTGAACGATTTGCACGCAGTGACGAACCACGCGGCTCATTTCTTTTTACACAGCTGGCGGCACTTGAATCTGATCTGGATCAGACACCGGTGAAGGAGGGCGTTCATTCGCTCGTGCTTGATGTAAATCAACCGGGGGGAGGGGCGATGCGTGCAGTCTTGAAACTGACCGGCGCTTTGCTTAACCCGGTATCTTGCTGAGGTGTGTGATGGGTCAATATCAACGTTTACTGCTGATCGCCGATCAAACCCTGCACCAGTCTCCAGCCATGCTGCGTGCAGTCGCGCTGGCCAAGGCTAGCGGGGCAGCGCTGGATGTGCGTGCCTTTGTCGAACCGGTACCGCTCGCTCATTTGTGGGAAGAAAAAGTCGACGACGCAGGGTATCAACGCTATCTGCGGCGCTATCGCCGCTGGATGGCCGACGAGATCGAGCGGCTGAGCGGGCAAGGGTTGGAAGTGACGGTCGAAGTCATCTTTACGACCCACCCACTGCTGGACATTCTGAAGGCGGTCGCAGAGCTCAATCCAGATCTGTTGATCAAGGATGTCACCCTGGAACCCGTACTCAAGCGTGTCTTCATCACACCGCTCGATTGTCACTTGCTTCGCGAGTGCCGGATCCCCGTGCACTTGGTCAATCAGACCCGTTACAGCTTGCCACACCGCGTCGTGGCGGCGGTGGATCCGTTCGATCCCTCAACCCAAATCAGTGGCCTGAACGACACCATCATCCAGACTGCCAACGCACTGGCCCAGCAGTGTGATGCACCATTGCACCTGCTTTATGCCTATGACTTGTCATCCGCTTTCAATGGCGATGCGTCGCTGGTCAGCGGTGGTTGGGGTGTGGACTTTATTGAGGCGTTGCGTTCGTCCTTGCATCAGGCTTTCGTCACGCTGGCGGATCGCTACGGTGTGCCGCCGGAGCGCAGGCATTTCGTCATGGGCTTGCCGGTGCCGGTGATCAGTGAGTTTGTCGAGCAGTACCTTGCCGATGTGGTGGTGATGGGCACTGTGCATCGCGTGGGGATCGACCGGCTGATCGGAAGTAACACGGAGCGCGCACTGTATTCGGTTCCGGGCAGTATTCTGGCGGTCAAGTAGCGGAGTCAACGATCAGAGGGTGATTACGATCGCGCCTTTGATCTGGCCAGGCGCCCGGGTCTCAGCGAGGGGCTGACCGATGACACCCCGCAACCAGTTGCTTGAGTCCCTCCATGTTCAAGACTTTGGCTTCTCGGCCCGATATCTCCACCAGTCCTAGATCCCGCAAATGCGCGATGCCCCGGCAGATGGTTTCCAGCCTCAGCCCGAGGTAGGAGCCGATCTCCTCGCGACGCATTTTCAGGACAAACTCCGTGGATGAGTAACCACGCATGCTCAGGCGCTGCGACAGGTTCAGTAGAAAAGCCGCGAGGCGCTCATCCGAGTTCATGTTGCCCATTAACATCAACATGCTGTGATCGCGAACGATCTCACGGCTCAGGAGTTTGTTCAGGCTGTGTTGCAAGGATGGCAACTCCTGGGCGAGCTTCTCCAGTTGAGCGAAGTGGAGAGGACAGACCTCGCTGTCCTCAAGGGCGAACGCACTGCAGGCATGTTCGTCGGCACTGATCGCGTCCAGGCCAAGCATCTCGCCAAATATTTGAAAGCCGGTGATCTGTTCTCGACCGTCGACTGAGACCATGCTGGTCTTGAACGAGCCGATACGGACCGCATACAGCGAGCGCAATGGATCGCCTGCGCGGTAGAGGGCCGCGCCTTTTTTAACCTTGAATCGTTGCATGATCAGGGTGTCCAGGCGCTCGATTTCCTGCCCCGTCAGACCAAGCGGAAGGCACAACTCCGACACGCTACAGTTGGCACATGCGGCCTTGAGATGGTGGTTTGGGTACAGGTGGGATTCAGGCATGCTAAAAGCCCCCTCTATCGGTCCATCAAGCATAGTTCCTGAGCGAAGCAGGAGACGTGTCGTATGGTTGTTCCCGGACAGGATTCGACGAGCGGGAAACTCACGACCGGGATGGAGCTGAACGGCATCGAGAGAAACGTTGCACCACGCCATTCGACATGGCGGCGATCAACAACCTGGATCGTTATCAGCTGACACTTTGGCAATGGGCGCCTGTCGCCGGCAGTTGACGTTAAATCATGCAAAAAGAAAAACAGGGGCGATTCATTCTCCCAGTACTACGGTTACGCCAAACACTGTTTGATTGTCATCGCGGCGTCGAGATCGGCCGATATGAGGCCGAGGCCGGCGTCAATGGCAGGAGCGGTGGAAACTCCTCGGGCGTCAGGGTCTCCTTTTCCAGCAACAGACGAGCACCGGCATCCAGATCGTTCCGGCGGTTCTCGAGCAGTGCCTTGGCCTTGTCATAGGCCTCATCGAGCAAGGCGCGGATCCCCAGGTCGATTTCCCGTGCGGTTTGTTCCGAATAGTCTTTCTCGCCACTTCCCTGCATGCGTTCGCCCAAGTAGGTTGCATGTTGCCGTTCGAGTACCGACTGACCGAGTTCCGGGCTCATGCCAAACCGGGTGATCAACTGTCGGGCAATATCGGTAGCATGTCCCAGGTCATCAGCGGCCCCAGTGGAAATCTGGCCATAGGCAAGGAACTCGGCGGCGCGTCCGGCCATCAGCACGATAATCCGGTCCTTGAGCATTTGGCAACTGATCAGGAAGTGATCTTCGGTCGGTCGCTGCAGGGTATAGCCCAGCGAGCCGACGGCGCGGGGGATGATCGATACTTTGTGGACCGGATCCATGGCGGGCAGGCTGCTGGCGGCCAGGGCATGCCCCATCTCGTGATACGCCACCACCTGGCGCTCGTCGGGGTGCAGCAGGCTGCTCTTGCGCTCAACCCCCGCGACGATACGTTCCACCGCCGCGGTGAAATCGTCGAGGCGGACCGACTCGGCGCCGCGGCGGGTGGCCACGATGGCGGCTTCGTTGACCAGGTTGGCTAGATCGGCGCCAGTGAAACCGGTGGTGATGTCGGCGATACGCTCACAATCGAGGTCCGGTGTCGCTGTGATTTTCTGCAGATGGACCTTGAGAATCGCATGCCGGCCTTTGCGATCGGGGCGATCGATCAGGATCTGCCGGTCGAACCGGCCAGCCCGAAGCAGTGCCGGGTCCAGAATTTCCGGTCGATTGGTCGCGGCCAGCAGGACAACGCCCTCACGGGGATCGAATCCGTCCAGCTCAGCCAGTAACTGATTGAGGGTCTGCTCTTTTTCGTCATTGCCGCCAAACGCGCCGATGCCTCGCATCTTGCCCAGGGCGTCGAGCTCATCGATGAAGATAATGCAGGGCGCCGCCTGCCTGGCCTGATCGAATAGATCACGTACGCGGGCGGCACCGACGCCAACGAACATTTCGACAAATTCGGAGCCTGAGATCGAAAAAAACGGTACGCCGGCTTCACCCGCGATGGCCTTCGCCACCAGGGTCTTGCCCGTGCCCGGCGGACCGACCAGCAACGTCCCCTTTGGAATATGCGCCCCAAGGCGTGCGTATTTGGCCTTGTCTTTGAGGAACGAGACGATCTCCACCAGTTCGGCTTTGGCTTCATCGATGCCGGCGACATCGGCAAAGGTCACCCCGGTATCGCGTTCCACGAACACTTTGGCCCGGGACTTGCCGATGTTCATCAGTCCGCCGACGCCTTGTTTTTCTGCCAACCCGCGAAACAGGAAATGCCAGATCACTATGATGAGGACAAAGGGCAGCAGCAAACCCAGCAGGTTGTTCATGAAGGTGTTTTCATTGACCCCGGTGAATCCGACGCCAGATCCAGCGAGATCCGCCGAAAGCGCTGGGTCGACCCGCACCGTTGAGAACAGGTTGTGCCCATCGATGGGTATTTGCAGTTTGCCGCTGATCCGATCTTTCTCAACCCGCAAGTCGCTGACTTTTTGCTCACTCAGCAGTTGCAGAAACTGACTGTAAGGAATGGTCTGTACGACTCGACGTTCGAAAAAAAGAAACTGAACGAGGGAGAGCACGACTAACCCGATCGCGAAGTAAGACAGGTTCCATTGGTGAGTTTTTTTCATGACCTTGGCTCAAAGAGAGGGCATGGCATGGACTGGGCAGGTCCTCAAGGACCCGGGAAAGCCGCGTGCTCCCTGGGTGATTGACTCAGGCAATCAGCAAATGATCGTCTGCTTTCTTCACATCCGGCACCGACCAGGCGGCACGTTCGGCTATCGGGCGCTCGCGCTATAAATGAACGGTGCCTTAAAATTTTACAACTCAGCAAACCCTCGGACTCAAGAGAACTCGGCCATCTCGACTTTTTCTACGCCTGAGCGACACAAAGACATTGAGCTAAATCAACAAGGCTTCTATGAGCCTGTCCATCGTTAGCCGGCCAGAAGTTGACAAAGATCAGAGACACACCGCGATAACGCCAGATACTTGATTTACAACCTGACGCTACCCAGTCGCGATCAACCGAGGGGAATACCATGAGTCAGCACTTGTTCATTGTATTGCTCGCCGTATGGCTGATAAGGCGATTCGCAAATATCGAGCGATTGAACGAAGACCGCCAGGCGGGCTGACAGTCAGGCAGGTGCAGCGTTCGCAGGACGAGGTGTGTGATGTTGAAAATACAACGTTTACTCTTCATTGCTCCAACCGAGATGATCCGCACCCCGGCATTTGACCGGGCGCAGGCGCTGGCCAGTGCAACAGGTGCGATGTTGCACATTGTCGCTTTCGATTATGTGAACGCGCTTGCGGTCGCCGGTCTGTTCGACCACGACGCGATGGCCCAGGCACGGGAAGGTTACTTGCAGGTGCACCGTCACTGGCTTGAGCAACAGGCCCGGTTTGAGCGATGCAAAGGGGGGCAGGTGAGCACTGAAGTGGTCTGGGCCAAATTCAGCCTGGCGCATGTGCTTGAGTACGTGAATGACTTCCAGCCAGACCTGGTGATCAAGGATACACAGCGTGTGCCGGCACTTGATCGAGCATTCCATCGCCCCTTGGACTGGCTGTTGCTACGCGACTGTCCGGCCCCCTTGCACCTGGTCACCAGTACTGAACACCCCAAGCCATTAACAATACTCGCCGCCATCGACCTGTCCCATCTGGAGATGCTGACCGAAGGTCTCAATGATCAGATTCTTGACCTGGCCTCGACGTTGGCTGCGTCCTGCGTTGCGACCTTGCATGTGCTGAATGTCAGCAACTGGTCGGTGGTGGGCGACGCGTTGATGAGTGTGCCGACATCGAGCCTGGACGACAGTTTGCGAAAAGCCGTCAACGATGCCCAGAAAGAAGCTTTTGATGTGCTTGCCGAACGTTATGGGATCGAGAAAAAACACCGACATATGCTCACCGGTATCCCCGATCAGGTGATTGAACATTTCGCCCGCAGGAATGCCTTCGACATGGTTGTGCTGGGCACGACCTATCGTCATGGGGGCAACATTTTCGTCGGCAGTACCGCCGAGAGTGTGTTGAATCGCGCACCCTGCAGCCTGATGATTGTCAAGTCATTGCCGGGAGGCGAATGAAAGAGCAACCGGTGCGGCCTCGGGTGATAAACATCAATGCCCGATGGAGGAAAGGTGCGATCGACAGAGCGCTTATGAATGTTCAAGGAGACGGCCATGCGAATGACATTTCTCGGTGCGGCTGGCACGGTCACGGGCAGCAAATATCTGCTGGAGTATAAAGGCAAGCATGTGTTGATCGATTGCGGCCTGTTCCAGGGCTATAAACAACTGCGCCTGCATAACTGGGATCCGTTCCAGTTGCCGGTTCGCGACCTGGACGCCATTGTGCTGACCCATGCCCATCTGGACCACAGTGGCTACCTGCCGGTGTTGGCTCGCAATGGCTATCGCGGTCCGGTGTACGCCACGGCCGCGACATGTGAACTGGTGAAAATCCTGCTGCGAGACAGCGGCCGCCTGCAGGAGGAAGAAGCCGAGTTCGCCAATCGTCATGGCTACTCGAAACACACCCCCGCATTACCGCTTTACACCGAGCAGGACGCGGTGCGGGTGCTAAAACTCTTACGACCGCTGGAGTTGCACCATCGGGTCGACATCGTGCCGGGAATGAGCATCCTGCTGCGTTGTGCCGGGCATATCCTGGGGGCGGCTACGGTGGAGGTGGTGGCGGACGGCATCACGCTGGTCTGCTCCGGGGATCTGGGGCGGCCGAATGATCCACTGATGTTCGCCCCGGAAACCATCGAGCAGGCCGACTATCTGCTGGTGGAGTCGACCTATGGCGACCGTCGGCATCCCGTTGAATCCCCGGAGGAGCAACTGGCGCAGGTCATCACCCGCACCGCGATGCGCCGCGGCATTACTCTGGTACCGTCGTTTGCGGTAGGGCGCGCGCAATTGCTGATGTATCACCTGTACCGGTTGCTGCAAAGGCGCGCGATCCCCGACCTGCCGATCTACCTCAACAGCCCCATGGCGACCGATGTCACGCGCCTGTATCAGCGTTTTCGCAGTGAGCACCGCCTATCCCTGGAAGAGTGCGAGGGCATGTGCCATGTGGCGCATTTCGTGCGCACGACCCAGGACTCGATCAACCTGGATCTGCAGCGCACGCCAGCGGTGATCATCGCGGCCAGTGGCATGGCCACTGGCGGTCGGGTGATTCACCATCTCAAGGCGCTGGCTCCCAACCCGATCAATACGCTATTGGTCCCAGGCTTCCAGGCCGGCGGTACCCGCGGCGCGCAAATTGTTGCTGGCGCCGAGTCAGTACGCATCCACGGCAAGGATGTGCCGATCCGGGCCGAAGTGGTGCCGATGGAAACCTTGTCGGCGCATGCCGACGCGGATGAAATCATGCAGTGGTTGCGCGGGTTCAAGCGGCCGCCGAAACACACCTATGTGGTGCATGGCGAACCCAACGCCTCGGATGTGCTGCGTCGGCGTATCAGCCAGGAATTGGGCTGGTCGGTCTCCGTGCCGGAGTACCGTGACAGCGTTGAGCTATCCGGTGTCGATCAACCTTCAGGCTCATAGCTGTGACATTACCCTCGGCTTTGCCAATACCTGATTTGAGGCGCCATAGCGGACACGATAGAGAACCAAGCCCCAAGTTCTACCTTGTAATACTGAGTCGCCTGTTTATAGCGTCTCTGCGAAGACGCAGGAGTCAAGGAGACGGACCGACATAGCCTGCTTATGAACGGCAGGTGTTTTCACAGTGGGGGATGCAAATCGCTTTTTGAGGAACTCACTTCAATGCTCGATAAGTGGCTGAACCCCGTTCTGTTGCTGTTCTGCGCCCTGACGCTACTGGCCGGGGGCGTTGCGCATATTGCGCAGAAGTCTGATTGGGCATTAATGTGCTGGGCCGCGGGAAGCCTGGTGATGGCCTTGGTACTGCTCGTTGAGATTACCAGGCGCTTGGCCCGGCGCGAGGTTGGTGTAGATCTTATCGCGCTGCTGTCGGTGATCGCCGCCCTGGTCTTGCAGCAGATGCTGGTGGCGGCGGTGATTGCCTTGATGCTGGCGACCGGACGCAGCCTGGAGTTTTTCACCCGGCAACGTGCCGAGCGTGAGCTTCGCGCGCTTATCGAACGGGCGCCTCGTTTTGCCTGGTTGCAGGACAAGGGTAGCTTGCGCAAGATCCTCGTTGAACAGATCCAGCCGCACCAAACACTGTTGGTACGCCTAGGTGAGGTGATACCGGTCGATGGCCGCCTGCTGAGTCCTGCGGCCATTCTGGACGAGTCGGCGCTCAGTGGCGAGTCGATGCCGGTAACCCGCCGAGAAGGTGAACAGTTGCCCAGCGGCGTTTCCAATGTCGGTGCGCCTATTCTCCTGCTCGCCTCGCGAACGGCAGCGCAAAGCACCTATGCCGCAATAGTGCGGCTGGCCGAGTCGGCACGACGCTCGCGTGCACCTTTCGTGCGCCTGGCAGACCGCTATGCGTTGCTGTTCGTTCCACTGACCTTGCTGATTGCCGCAATGGCCTGGCAAATGAGTGGTGATCCCTTGCGAGCGCTGGCGGTTCTGGTGGTGGCCACACCTTGCCCGCTGATTCTGGCGGTGCCGATTTCCATCATGTCAGGTATTTCGAGGGCCGCGCGGCGCGGGATATTGATCAAGGACGGCGTGACCCTGGAAGCGTTGGCCGGGGTCAAACTGGTGTTTCTCGACAAGACAGGCACGCTGACTAGCGGCCATGCCCGTCTGCAGTCGATAGAGGTCAACGGCCTGATCGATCCGCAGCGTTTGCTTGGCCTGGCCGCTTCGCTGGCGCAGGCCTCGACGCACCCCATCTCCCAAGCAATTGTTGAAGCGGCGCATCAGCACCAATTGCCGCTCAGCGTCCCACAGGAGGTGGAAGAACATCCAGGCTCGGGTCTTTGTGGGCTGATCGAGGGCAGGCGTGTGCGCTTCGGCACGTTGTCTTATGTTCATGAACAAGCCCCTGCGACCGACTGGATCACAGCCATGCTGCGTCACATGGACTACCTGGCGTGTAGTGGAAGCTTCATTGAAGTGGATGGAGAGCTCGCCGGCTTGTTGGTTTTTTCGGACAATGTGCGTCGAGAAACCCCGCAAACTCTGCGCCGATTGCGCAGCAGGGGCATAGAGAAGATCGTCATGCTCACCGGGGACCGTCTGGAAACCGCCGAGATGATTGCTCTGTCTGCCGGGATTGACGAGCTGCGGGCGGGGCTGACCCCCGAGGATAAAGTGCGGGCTGTTCAGGAAGGTTGCCTGCGTGCCAGCACATTGATGGTCGGCGATGGCATCAACGATGCTCCCGCGCTGGCGGCGGCCAACGTCGGCGTGGCTATGGGCGCCAGCGGCGCCAGCGGCGCCACGGCTTCAGCGCAAGCGGCGAGCGTTGTATTGCTGGTCGATCGCCTGGATCGTCTGGTCGAGGCGCTGGACATCGCTCGCCGGACCTGCCACATCGCCCGCCAAGGTGTTCTGGTCGGCATGGGAATGTCATTGCTGGCCATGGCAGTGGCTGCGCTCGGTTACCTGCCGCCGCTTATTGGCGCCGTTGTGCAAGAGGCCATTGACGTGGTGATCATCATTAACGCTTTGCGTGCACTGGGGTCGTTGCAGGGGCTGAAGCAACGAAAGCTCACCGCAGAGCATATCGATCGCCTGCAAGACGAACACAAGCAACTCTCCACGGTGCTTAGCGATCTGCATCAACTGGCCAGTGACTTCGCGCGGCGTCCACTTGAGCAAGCACAGACCGAGTTGCTGGCGCTGGTTAAAAAGCTGCAAACATCGCTGGTGCAGCATGAGCGCGAAGATGAAAACACCCTATACCCGCTGCTGACTCGAAGCATGCCGGGCGAGGACCCCATGTCGACAATGAGCCATACTCACCGGGAGATTTTTCGCCTAATCCATTTGCTGGCGCGCATGAGCAGCGACTTCAGTGCCGACCCCACCACGGCTTCTGCCGATGAGATTCAACATCAGTTGATTCGCCTGGATACCCTCGTGAGACTGCATTTTGATCAGGAGGAGGAGTTGTTCCGATTTCTGGATTGGCGCTAGAAGTTTGAGTCCTGGAAAAAAACGTCGATGGGAATCGTCACTGATCATCTTCACTATGCAAAGTCCGCACACACGCATTCGCGACTATAATTTCCAGCTACCCACTCTTCTAAAACAGGGTCAAATTCCAACCGTGTAACGTCAGGTCGCGAGCGTTAGTTCGGTCTCTGGGAAACTGTCATGAAAAATCCGCAAGATGAAGCCGAGTCCGACGAGGATTTAGCTCAGATGATAATAGGCCACGGGCCTTGCACCTATCTATTGCTGCTCTTGCTTGGTTTGATCCTCCTGTTTCCCTATCTTGAAGAAGGCATATTCGCTCGCACGCTGCTCGGTGTTCTGTTTTCTATCGTGCTGCTCGTGGGCGCTTTCGCCACCAGGCAGTCCCGGTGGGGATTCATCCTCAAACTGGGCTTGGCGTTGCTTGGGGTTGGCCTTCAATGGACTGCGTTATGGACTGGGAGTCTCGCGATTCTGGACCTTGCCGCGATATCCTATGCCGCATCTCTTGCCGCCTCGATTAGCGGAGTGTTCCACTATATTCTCAAGCGCGGGCCAATTACGGCTGACAAGCTGCATGGTGCACTTGCGGGCTACATCATGCTGGCCTTTGTCTGGTCCTTCATCTATGTCCTGATCGAGAGATTCAGCGCAGGTTCATTCGGGCCTGGTCACCTCGACTTCACACAGCCCGGCACGTTCTTCAAACTGATCTATTTTAGCCTCACGACACTCACAACCACCGGTTACGGTGATGTTATTCCATTGACCAACCACGCCCGCTCACTTGTGATGCTCGAAGAGTTTGCAGGCGTCTTTTACGTGGGAGTCTTGATCGCGCGGCTCGCCGGTCTCTATCCGTCGACTCTGACCCAGTGACTCTCGATCTGCCTGAACCCACATTGCACCACTGGCAAGAGCGAGGTTGCACCCTGCAGGTAAGTCAGTGCCTGGTGTTTGAGCCGGTTTGGACACTTTGCATGCTTTGCGCAGGCATTTGATTTAAATCAACGTCAAGGTGAACTCGACAGAGGAATCTGAATGGGAAGCGCTGGTGCCTCAAGCGTGTGTTCCTTACACCGCTGGCTTGATGTTGGCCCAGGTCAAAACGACAACCCATTTATGGGGTGCGATTGAGTCAGTACCATCAGTGAGGGGCATGTGATGCACGTCGTGCCAAGCATATGTACGTTCTGCGGGGTGGGTTGCGGTCTCGGGTTGCGCGTGGACGGCGACCGGGTCATCGGTGTCGAACCTCAGCCCGGGCATCCGCTCAGTCAAGGCCAACTGTGCTCCAAGGGATGGGCCACCAGTTTTGCCGTCGACCCGGTCAATCGCCTGACCACCCCGTTGATCAAAGAGCGTGGAGTCTTTCGGCGTGCTAGCTGGGATGAAGCCCTGACGCGGGTTACCGACGAGTTTCGCATGGCGCTTGATGAACTTGGTCCGCCAGGCGTGGGTATCATCAGTTGCGCCCGTGCCACGAATGAGGACAATTACGCCGCACAAAAATTTGCCCGGGCGGTGCTGGGTACTCACAACATTGATCACTGTGCCCGCATCTGTCACAGCCCCTCGGTAGCGGGTCTGGCGTGCACCCTGGGTTCGGGAGCGATGAGTAACAGCATCGCCGACATTGATCAGGCCGACCTGATCCTGATAATCGGCGCGGATGTCACCGAAAATCACGCGATGATTGGCGCTCGCATCCTTCGCGCACAGGCCCGTGGAGCCATGGTGATAGTCGTGGACCCGCGCAAGACACGACTGGCACGTCTGGCCGACATCCATTTGCAACTGCGTCTGGGCAGCAATATCGCACTGCTCAACGGTCTATTGCAGATCATCCTGGCCAACGGCTGGGAGAACCACGCGTTTCTCGAAGCACGTTGTGAAACCATCGAACCGCTGCGCCGACACCTGTGCAGATTGACCCCGGAACAGACCCATGCGAGCACGGGCATCAGCCTCGCCGATTTGCAGCAGGTGGCTTATCTCTACAGCCACGCCAATGCCGCGTTCACCGCCTATGGCATGGGCATTACCCAGTTCCAGAGCGGTACCAATAATGTGGTCGCGGTGTCCAATCTGGTGTTGGCCTGCGGTCAGATCGGTCGGCCAGGGACCGGCATCAACCCGCTACGAGGGCAAAATAACGTGCAGGGCGCATGCGACATGGGCTGCCTGCCGAATGTCTATCCTGGCTATCAGGATGCCAATGACCCATCAGTACAAGGAAAATTCGCAGCGGCCTGGGGGACTCCTGCACCGCGGCAACCGGGCCTTACCTCGCTGGGTATGAGCCGGGCCGCCCTGCATGGGCAATTACGGGCATTGATGATCATGGGTGAAGAACCGGTGCTCACCGACCCGGATCAACATCAGGTGGCCAAGGCCTTGGATGCGTTGGACTTCCTGGTGGTGGTGGAACTGACGCTGACTGAAACCGCCAAGCTCGCTGATGTGGTGTTGCCGGCAGCGGCTTTTGCCGAAAAGGATGGCACTTTCACCAATTGCGAGCGTCGTGTGCAGCGGGTCCGTCAGGCTGTCGCACCACCGGGTGAGGCTCGCAGTGATTGGCAGATCCTGGGGGCATTGGCTCAGCGTATGGGCTATGCGGGCATGAACTGGGAAAATGCCGAAGCGTTGTTCGACGAAATGACCGCGCTGACGCCAATCTTTTCAGCCATGAGCTATACCGCGCTGGATCGCCATGCCGGTTTGCAATGGCCCTGTGATGCCGCCCACCCGCAAGGTTCTCCGGTGTTGCATGAACTTTCCTTTCCACGCGGCCGCGCTCGACTGCTGCCGGTGACACAGGTGGCGCCGGACGAATGCCCTGACGCCGAGTATCCATTCGCGTTCACTACCCATCGGCTGCATTTCCATTATGGTGGTGGTTCGATGACACGTAAGTCGCCTTTGCTGGAACGTGAGACGCCCGAGGCGTTGCTGTTCATGCATCCGGCTGACGGTGCCGCGCTCAGCCTGCACGATCAGCAAGCCGTTCGCGTTCGTTCACGCCGCGGCTGTCTTGAGACTCGAGTCCATCTCACGGATGACGTCCCCCCGGGAACCCTGGCGATGCCTTATCACTTCCGCGAAGCGCCGTGTAACCTGCTGACCAATAGTGCTCAGGATCCCACCAGCAAGATGCCTGAGCTCAAAGCCTGCGCAGTTGCGGTCGAGCCATTACCCACGGGCGTTCAGCCCCGCATTCCCGAGGTGTTCCCAGAGGGCAGCCATCATGCACGCCTATAATCTGGATCGACCAGAACGTCTGCGTGCTTACTTGGCCAAGCAACGCACGCTGTACGAAGTCCGCGAAGACGGGCAGGGTGGTAAACACTGGGAAACGGTCACGGCTCAAGACCTCCGCCCTTTCGAACCGTCCGTCGAGCCACCACCTTTTTCAGCCAAGAGTTTTTTCTTCGTCGAGCGCGAGCGGTTGTTTCGCTTCGATGGCGGGCAATTCTATTCGGCGTTGCCGGAGGTGGTGCCGCAGGCGATCTTCGGCCTGCACGCGTGCGATTTGATGGCGGTGGCCTATCAGGATCGCTTTTTTGCCGAGGATACTCATTACCAGGTCAGGCGCCAGGCTACCTTGCTGGTGGGGCTCGACTGTCTGCACAGTTGCAATGATGGCTTTTGCAGCGTTCTCGGTAGCGGGCCGGCGGTACAGGCACATACCGCCGACCTGATTCTGTTGCCACCTGCCATCCATGGCGCCGGCTGGTTGCTGCTGGTCGGCTCTGAGGCCGGGAGTGCCGCCATCAGCGGCCTTGGTTTAGCGCCGACAGAGCAGGACTGGCAGGCACAGCGGACGGCCAATAGTCTTCAGGTCGCCCGCGAGCAGGGGGAGCAGCTTGATGTCGTCGACGGAATCAATGCGCTGAACATGGGGCAAATCGATCCGCAACGTTGGGATGACCTGGGGCTGCATTGCCTGGGGTGTTCGGGGTGTACCTCGGTATGCCCGACCTGCTCCTGCTTCGCGCCATTGGACCTGCCTTCGGCTGAGGGCGACATGCAGCGTCTGCGTGTCTGGGACTCCTGCCTGTACGAAGGGTTTCAGAAGGAAGCCAGTGGGCACAATCCCAGCGCCACGGCGGGGCAGCGGGTACAGCGTTTCTGGTTTCACAAGTTCGGTGACGGGTTCAAGAATCGTTTCGAGCATTACGGCTGTGTCGGGTGTGGACGTTGCGATCATGTTTGTCCGGGCGGTATCGGTGTTCATGGTGTCATGCACAAGGTGGTCCAGCCATGATCGACCTGACACCAAGAAACCTGCATATAACCGCTCAGTACGAAGACGGCGAAGAGGCTCGACACTTCAGCTTTCGTATCGACTTGCCCCAAGCCAGTGATTTGGCCGCCAGGGCAGGACAGTTTTTCATGCTCACCGTGCCCGGCTTTGGCGAGGCGCCCTTTACCTATGTCAGTCCGCCGGACAAGGGGGGGAACTTCAATGCCTTGATTCGTCGGACGGGAAGCCTTACCGCAGCCTTGTTCGAACTGGCTCCCGGGACCGTGCTGGGATATCGAGGACCCTTCGGTCAGGGCTGGCCGTCACTCGAGGATACCCGTCGAGTTCTGGCGGTCGCGGGAGGCTGTGGATTGGCACCGTTGGCCAGTGTGATTGATGGCGCGATCCATCACCCCAGGTCGGTGCACATGAGCGTGCTGTATGGGGCTCGATATGCCGCCGCTCAAGTGCTGTTGCGCGAGCGTGAACGTTGGCGGTTGGCATTGCCGTGGATCGAGACCTTCGACCGTGCTCCTGCCGGGCTCCGTCAGGGAAGCCCCCTTGCGCACTTTGATGAGTTGTTTGGTGATGAACCACCCGACACCGTGTTGTGCTGTGGGCCAGAGCCTTTCATGCTGGCCATCGCTCGGGATTGCTTGCAGCGAGGCGTTGCGGCCAACAGAATCTGGTTGTCCGTGGAGCGCCGCATGCACTGCGCGGACGGTGTATGCGGGCACTGCTATGTCGGCGAAAGCTATGCCTGCCGAGATGGACCGACCTATCGCTATGACGACTATCGACGACTGCTGGCCAGTGCGGCGATGGAACCTGCCGGGCAGGACAGCTGGCTCTGTTGAACAGCACGCTATAGAAAAGGTCGATCATGCATTCGCGTGGATAGGGCCGTTCCACCATCAAGCGCGATCAAAGGCACCATTCTCTGCGAGCAAGGCGGCCACCAGGGTTGTGCTGTCGAGTATGTGCAAGTGCTGTGTCACACATTCGGCGGACAGCCGCAACGGAGGCACGCTGTCAGAGATCGCAATGTGTGCAAAAAGTGGTCTGTCGAACAGACGGCTGCCAGCGGTAAACAAACCATGGGTGGCGGCTGCGAACAACCGAACGGCCCCTGCTTTTTGACAGGCAAGGCCGGCATGCTTCAGCGTTTCGCCTGTGCTGATCAGGTCGTCGAAAATGATGGCTGTCTTACCCTGCACTTTACCGGCCAGGAGAGTGCCAGTAAGCGTGGCCTGATCACGGTGTTTTTCCATCAGGGCACTGCCCACCGAACGTCCCAGTTGCAGCTCCAGAGCCTGACGAAACTGCTCGGCTCGCTTGGCGCCACCGGAGTCCGGTGAAACCGAAACCACCTCGTCGTCGCCGACAAGTCTGGCGAAATGTTGGGCGAACAGTTCTGTGCACTGCACGTTCCACGCCGGAATGCGAAAGGCGTTGTTAAACGCTGCCGGATTGTGCACCTCCAAGGCAATCAGACGGTCTACGCCGCAGGCTTCGATCATGGCCGCCAGGTAGCGAGTGATCGTTGGGTCCTGAGGCTGGGTGCGCCTATCCTTTCGTCCGTAGCAGAGGTAGGGCGTCACTACCTGCACATGGCGAGCGCCGGCATCCTTGAGTGCCGCGCAAAAAAACAGCAGGCGACACAGCTTATCGTTTGCGCTCTGCCGGCCATCCCCATACAAAGAATGGAACACCACGACCTCGCGACCGTTAACTGACTCCAGCGGTCGGCATTTATGCTCGCCGTCTTCGTAGTCGCGCTCCTCATGAACCGCCAGTTGGCAGCCAAGCCGCTGCGCGATGCGGACTGCATAGTGTTCACTGCCTTGCAGAGCAAAAAGAAGTGGGCGTTCAGTGAACATGCACGGGCTCCTTTGAGGCGTTTATCGAACACGCCTCTACGTGTACATCAGACCATTTGCAGCGTTGCCGTTATCACGTCAGAAGTCCCCTGCAACCCTGGGTCAGTTGCACCGTCATCGGGCGGCGCCATGACGCAATACATCAATGCAAAACTCCATTTCGAAGGGGGGCACGTTGCATTCGACGATGTCATTAGCGCCAACTTGCAGATGCACGCCGACAATGTCGGCATGGATCGGCTGCTGGCAGACATGCCGGTCGACCAATACCGCAGTGTAGACCCGACGGGCACCCAGTTGCGCCAGATACGCACAGGTGCGCAGGAGCGAGTGGCCTTCAAACAGGACATCATCGACAATCAGCAGGGTGGTACTGGCGAGGTCAAGTTCGCCCAAAAGAGGGTTTTCGGTCAACTCCGTGTGGGCATGCAGCACCCTGAGGTCATCGGCATAGCGCTTGACCTTCAGGGGGTAAAGAGGCAGTTCTGGCTGGCCGGCCTGACGTGACAGATGCTGTTGTAAACGCTGTGCCAAAGGCTCACCGCGGCGTTGGATGCCAATCAGTGCCGCTTGAGAGGGCGGCAACAGTGTTGCGGCTTGGCGCGCCATCGCTCGCAGCACCCCCTCGAGTTCATCGCTGTCGTACAGGCGCAACCGCTGGCTCGCAAGCAGGCTAGGCATGGCAGTCTCCTGTCTAGAACCTATGAGTCATCATGACGCAAGTGACTGTGCTGTCCTGTTTTGTCAACGTAACCCAGTCGGCCTTGATCCGTTTGATATTGATCAACTGCGGTGAAATGAAATTTGAAACCCTTTAGGTACGTTGCCGAGTCACTGGCCAGGCTGGGGCATTGGTGTGCCTCACACACCAAACGGAAAGGTTTCGTCTTCCGGTTCCAGTTCCTGGTTTTTCGGCAATGCCAGTGCCGTCACCGGTTGTGTTTGCTCGATCCAGATCATGGCATCAAATTGTTCGGTCAGTACCGCCTCGAAGTAGTGACTGCTACGCTCGCTCTCGGGGCGATAAATCACACCGATGGCTCGCTCCAGCAACGGTCTGGAAAGGACTCGACGCAGTTCTTTTCGCTGCGGGTCGCGCCAGTCGGTCAATGACGCGGGGACGCCGGCCTTGAGGAACTGATGCTCCCAACTGTCTGGACGAGAAGGTCGGATGTCCTTGATGAGCATCTCGCCATCCCAATCATCCGCCGCTGCCACCTGGCCACGGTCGGTACTCATACCGATCAGAACGACATCGCGCCCATAGGCGCTACGGCACAATTGACCGATATTGAACTGCCCCTTCCAGCCCATTTCCGTGGCGGCCGCATTGCCGATATGGGCGTTGTGTGCCCAGACCACGGCCTTGGATAGAGGGCCCCGGTGCTCAAGCAGTGCGTGTAATGTGTCGAACATGTGCCGGTCACGCAGGTTCCAGGAGGCGGTCGAGCCTCGATAAATCGCTCGGTAGTACTGTTCCGCCGCCTGCACCACCCGGGCGTTTTGCGCTGCATTGAAGAACGCTTCGTCGTCCCGGATGAGCCCGGCCAGTTGCTCGGCCAGCATGACGTTGAGCTGTTCGACCACCGCATGCTCACAGGGCATCAGGCCGCCGCGTTCGACAAAGTGGCCGTACAGGGCAGGATCATCCTGCCAAGGGGTCAGGCAGCCATAGCGCCGCCGAGCTTCGTGGGCCAACTGCGGGTCGATCCGGTCCAGATAACTCAGAACCTCGTGAATGGAGTTGCGCAAGCTGTAAACGTCCAGACCGCGGAACTCGACACGACGTTCAGGAGCGTGCCGGTGGTTGTACCGATGCAGCCAGTGGACGAATGCTCTTACCTCGGTGTTGCGCCACATCCAGGTCGGGAACCGACTGAAGATGTGGCGCTTCCAGGCTGACGGCGCCAACCCACGGGCATACTTATCGACATGGCCTGCATCTGGCCAGTCGGCTTCAACCGCCACGATATTGAAACCGTGCTGCTCAATCAGCCGTTGGGTGATCGCCGCCCGGGTTCGATAGAAGTCGCTGGTGCCGTGGCTAGCCTCACCGATCATCACCACGCGTGCATCCGCGTAGCGATCGAACATTTCACCCAAGGCGGACGAGTCCAGTTCCGGCAGGGGCTCAGCGTATTGACGCAAGAGTGGTGCGATGGCGGCCGGGTCAATGTGGGGGGGCGAGCCATACAGTTTATCCAGCATGTCTTGGGAAGGGGGGCTCATGACTGTTGTACCCGTAAGGACGGATTGCTCGACGCGCAGCATCTCGTCGACTGTCAGGGGGGGCACGGACGGAGGGCGTTTCAATTGACATCGCGGGCCTGTGCCGCCTCATCTTTCATTTCTACGCCCGCATGCTGTCGACCGTTTGAGTTTTATCAATATGGATACTCATGGGTTGAGCCCTTAACAACACACATCAGTCAGGTGCGGTCTGCGTTAATCCAATCAGTACCAGTGCTATGTAATGTGCAGCAGCTCTACTGCACATTTACTTTTTCATTGGCATTTCCATCATGGACGACTGCTGCTCCATCATCTGCATCATCATGTCCATCATCCCTTTACCTGCGCCGTCCTTAGTTCCAGACATGCCCATACAGCCCATTGCGCTCTGCTCCTTACTCATCATGGCCATGCTGTCCTTCATCGCTTTCATGCCTTCTTGCATGGCGGCCTGGCGCTCAGCGGGAGTTGTAGCCGCTGCCGCTTTGTCATGTGCAGCCTGCATTTTTTGCATTTGCTCGGTCATGGCTTTAGCCATGGGCGTGGACGTTGGGGCCGTGCTTTCGGTTGCGTCGCCTGGTGCGTCGGCTGGGTGATGCGTATCCTCGGCGGAGGCGATGAGTGCACTGCTAGCCAAGATGGCCGCAAGCATGAATTTAGAATGCTTATGCATGATGAACTCCTGAGATTGTGAGGGGCTAAGCAGGAATGACTGAGTCGCGAAAAAGCGGCGCAGCAAGACAGAGCGACCAGTGCCCGGACACTCTGAAGCAGGGGTTAATTGTTGAAACGGACGAAAATCAAGCGGGCAGGGCCTTCCGGCGGGGCGGGGCGCTTCAGTATGAGAACAGCGAGAGAGGATTTTTCCTCGGGGTTGAGCACCATTATTACTGCCGCAGTTAACAGCAAAAGGACGGTCCAGTAGATGGGATCTAATGCTGGAGTCTGTGATGCAGGTTTTATCGCCGTAGCAGTGTTCTCACAATTTTGAAGGCACCCACTGGTGTGGAGAGCATGACCCTCCACCACATACTGCTCGGCATTGTGTGGCGCGACTATGTTGTGATTCGATTGCACCAAACAACCCTGGATTGCCATCATGGCCACAGCTAACACCCAAACCATAAGGGTAAGGTGCAATAGGCTTCGGCGGTGACGACGGAACCAGAACATGACGTACAACCTCGACTTGTTACGTCGTATTGATGTTCAGTGTAGCCAGCAAAGCAACGGCGAGGTTGATCAAAATCAAACTAATGGATGGCGCGATGATCGAGGTCTAGGTTCGCCTTGAGCATGCTCGCAGCCTCGGGCCGTTTGATCAGTTCGCCTGCTCGCCCTGACCGGAGGGCCGACTGCCACCCTCTTTTCCGCGTTTTAGGTTGTAATCCAACACCTTGGCGATAGCCGATCCCTCAGGCACAAGCTGCCTCTGTGCGAACATCCAGATATGAATCGCATCGATGATGGGCGTTTTTCCTTCCGTATTCGCTGGCAGACATCCGGTAGATCAAATAGTGCAATGAACATTGATTTGATATTTCAATTTTTTCCAAGGGTGGAAAATTTCCTGGGGTGAGCGCTTTGTGCTCGCCTATACTGAAAAGGTTAAATAGTGCTGTCGAGTGTGTTTGGTACGGTATCGAAAATTTGAAATTTAAAGATATGGGTATCCATGCAGGTTACGGGTTAAATAATATGATTTCTGTGATGGTTTGGTGTTGTGACGAGGGTTTGATATGAATGTCTTGTTGAAAGAACTTCAGGCTTATCATCATGAAGTGGCTATCAAAATCACTCAGATAAAGGAGTTGCTGAGGAAGCTGAGGCATGAATCCGATGGTGCTGATGACTGCAAACTGTTGTTCAAGATGCTTGAAGCTTTGCATGGTGACGCAGAGCGACACCACCATGAAAATGAAGAACTTATTCGGCTGGCCTTGCTAACGACCGAGGCACCGATCCACCAACGGGTCAAGGATATCGAGCGAGATCATCAGGCATTTGGGCGCATAGCTGGGCAGCTGAAAAGGCTGGAGGACACAACTCAGGAAACGAGAGTGATTGCTGATACTATCGAAGACTTCATCAAAAAATATTACGATCATATGGACGCTGAGGAAAATATTTTCTTTCCGGTGGCAGATAAGTGGCTGTCAAACAGCCAGTGGCAGGAAATAAAGCGTCAATGGCATTAATTGGAGCTCGCCGTGCACCTTCAATGTTTAGTTGCTACTAAGTACTCGACCTCACTAAGTAATTACGTGGATGCCCAGTAATTTCCGCCGAATTTCATTGACTCACCGGGGGCATATATCGACTGATCCTCGTTGCAAGCTCCTTCGCTTTGGCGCCTGTGCATCCAATGCAGCGCCTGATCGAGCACCGACCATAGAAGTGATCGCCGGTGCCGATCTGACAATCCACCGCAGCCATTGAGCGCCGTGATTAATGGCGTCTTTTCCTGCGGCGAGGGCAGGGGAGAGAGTCGCAGGTGGATCCACCAGTTGCCCATGGTATCTCTTCGTAGGTATCCCATCGCAGACCGCCAGTTTTCCCGGCCGACCAGGTCGGAAACCCGAAGGTACATCGCGGACATCGTTGCCACCACAAACAGAGTGCATTCATGAGCCGGCTCTTCGTCGGCCATCTATTCCGCCGTGTCAATGATGAAACACCACTGCATCTCAGTGAGCGATCGAGACGCAACGTGCGCTTTGCGTCTGTGACCGAAGCTTTGGATTTGACGCTACCTGAAGAAGGTCGAAACGCTTTGTGGATTGCAGTCTGTCGCCAGCAACTCCTTTGACCATCAGCATTTCCTGTGAACCGCGAGGGGGCGAAAGAGCGTAACGTTCGCAGAACCTCGCGACTGACCTCGGTTGTTTTCAGAAACGGCGCTGAGCAAGCCTTTCTAATCGCGGTGAGGTCGGGAGCACAACGCCACGGCACTCATCACTCAGAAGCGAGCGCGGTATCCCCCCTCAACGGCTGGGTGCCAGCGGTCGTCTGGCGACCCACCTTGAACCACGCGGCGTATAACGCCGGGACGAAGAAAATCGTCAGCAGCGTCGCCACGGTCAGGCCGCCCATGATCGCTATTGCCATCGGCCCCCAGAACACACTGCGCGTTAGCGGGATCATGGCGAGGACGGTCGCCAGCGCCGTCAGCATCACCGGACGAGCCCGGTGAATGGCAGCATCCAGAACAGCATTCCACGGGTCGCGCCCTTCGGCGATCTCGATCTGCACTTGATCGATCAGGATCACCGCGTTCCGCATGATCATGCCACCCAGTGCGATGATGCCCAGGATCGCGACGAAACCCAGCGGCGACTGGAACACTAGCAGTGCCGGCACCACACCGATCAGGCCCAGCGGTGCAGTCAGCATCACCATCCACATGCGGGAAAAGTTCTGCAGTTGCAGCATAAGCAGCAGCAGGATGGTGATCAGCATCAGAGGGGCCACCGCGAGCAGCGCCTTGTTCGCCTTGTCACTTTCCTCCACCGCACCGCCCACGTCGATGCGGTAACCGGTCGGCAGCTTCGCTTCGATATCCTTAAGCAACGGCTGGATCTCCTGTGTCACCGATACACCTTGCTCGCCATCCTTCACGTCGGCACGCACCGTGATCGCCATATCGCGGTTGCGGCGCCACAGCACCGGCTCTTCCAGCTCAGAGCGCACCTGTGCGACTTGCGACAGCGGCACCACCGTACCCTGGCGTGTGTAGAGGTTGATGTCTTTCAGTGTGTCGAGGCTCAAGCGCTCCTCAGGCACGGCACGGGCCACGATGTCGATCAGGTCCTCGCGCTCACGCAGCTGCGACAGGGTTGCGCCGTTCATCACGGCCTGGGTCGCTAGCGACACGTCGGTCGGCGTGAGGCCAAGCGCGCTCGCCTTGTCCTGATCGAGCTCCACTTTCAGCGTGCGCACCGGGTCGTTCCAGTCGAGCTGGAGGTCGCGCACCTTCGGGTTGGACGCAACCACTTTCTCCACGTCGCGGGCGATCTGGCGCACCACCTGAGTATCGGGGCCTACGACGCGGAACTGCACCGGGTAGCCGACAGGCGGCCCCAACTCGAGCCGGGTCACGCGCACCCATGCCTGCGGAAATTGTTGGTCAGCCGAGGTCATCAGCTGCTCACGTACTCGCTCGCGTGCATCCAGGTCCTTGGTCATCACAACGAACTGGGCAAAGCCCGGATTCGGCAGCTCGGGGTTGAGCGAGAGATAGAAGCGCGGTGCGCCGGCGCCGGTGTAGGCGGTATAGAAACGCACGTCCTTGTCCTTCGCCAGGATCTCCTCCATGCGCTTGACCTGCTCGGTCGTCGCGGCGAACGAGGCGCCTTCCTTGACGCGCAGGTCAATAACCAGTTCAGGACGCGAACTGTTGGGGAAGAATTGCTGCGGCACTAGCTTGATACAGGCCAGAGCAAGCGCCAGAGCGCCAAACGTCGCACCGATGACCGCCCAGCGATGCTCGATGGCCGCGTCGATCAGGCGGCGCAGGCTGCGGTAGAACTTCGTGTCGTACAAATCACTGTGCTGGTGCTTGCCCAAGTCGTTGGGCAGCATCTTGACCGCCAGGTACGGCGTGAAAATGCCGGAACAGATCCACGAGAACAGCACCGCGGTGCCGACGATCCAGAAAATGCCACCCGCGTACTCGCCGGTGGTGGACTTCGAGAGGCCGATCGGCAGGAAGCCCACGACGGTGATCAGCGCGCCGGTCAGGCGCGGCATCGCGGTGGACTGATAGGAGAAGGCGGCCGCCTTCACGCGGTCCATGCCGGTTTCCATCTTCGCCACCATCATCTCGATGGCGATGATGGCGTCATCCACCAGCAGTCCCAACGCGATAATCAGCGAGCCGAGCGAGATGCGCTCGAGGTTCCAGCCCATCGCCAGCATCACCAGCGCCACGCCGCCCAGCACCAGCGGCACCGTGGTCGCGACCACCAGGCCGGCTCGCCAGCCCAGGCTGGCCAGGCTCACCGCGATTACAATGATCAGCGCCTCGGCCAGCGCGCGCCCGAAGTCCAGGATGGCGTCCTTCACCGTGGTTGGCTGGTCGGCCACGAGCTCCAGCTCTACACCATGCGCAAGTTCCGACTGGATCTTGGCGACTGCCGTGTCCATCGCCTTGCCAAGGTCCACGATGTTGCCGTCGCTGGTCATCGTGATGCCGAGCATTAGCACTGGCTGGCCGTTGTGGCGCACCGTGTAGGTCGGCGGATCCTCAAAGCCACGGGTAACGGTCGCAATGTCGCCGAGCTTGATCAGCCGGCCACCCGCGGTGATGGGTACGTTGCGGATAGCCTCTTCGCTGGCGAACTGGCCGCTTACGCGCACCATGACGCGGTCGCCGCGGGTGTCGATCTGGCCTGCGGGCAACAGGGCGTTCTGGCTCTTGAGGCTTTCGGCGATGGCTAACGGTGTAATGCCCAGCGCTGCCAGGCGTTCGTGCGAGAACTCGACGTAGACACGCTTGGCCTGCTTGCCGATGACATCGATCTTCTTGACCATCGGCACCTTCAGCATCTGGCGCTTGATGTCCTCGGCCGCGTCCGACAGGTCGGCGTGGCCGACGCCGTCGCCCTTGACCGCGTACATCAGACCGTACACGTCGCCGTACTCGTCGTTCAGGATCGGGCCGATCACGCCGTCAGGCATCTCGAGGCTCAGGTCGTTGAGTTTCTTGCGCGCCTGGTACCAGGCCTCGCGCTGGTCAGCCTTGGAGGTGCCGCCGCGCACGGTGAGCGTCATGCCAGCGTAGCCTTGCCGCGCGTAGGTGACCACTTTCTCGAAGTTGTCGATCTGCTCGAATTTCTTCTCCATGCGGTTGAGGACCTGGTCCTGCAACTGCTGGGCGGTGGCGCCCGGCCAGATGACCATGGCGGTCATGGAGGG
Organism: Pseudomonas sp. Irchel s3b6; assembly: GCF_900187415.1. Classification (NCBI taxonomy): domain Bacteria; kingdom Pseudomonadati; phylum Pseudomonadota; class Gammaproteobacteria; order Pseudomonadales; family Pseudomonadaceae; genus Pseudomonas; species Pseudomonas sp. Irchel s3b6. The sequence goes on from NZ_FYDM01000003.1 coordinate 172,026, forward strand.
CACGGAAAAGTTCGGATCCTCGAGTTGACCGAGCCTGGTGAAGCTGAAGGCGCCGGCCACCGCGACGAGGATGAGCACGAACAGGACAATGGCGCGATGGCGCAGCGCCCAGTCGGTGAGGTTGAGATTGTTCATCGGGCGGCCTGCTGCGTGGTGTTCGCGTCAACAATCGCCGCGCCGGGAAGCGCGACCTTCAATCCGGACGTCATCTTCTGGATCCCGGCGGTGACGACCAATGCGCCAGCCTGCGGCCCGGAAACGAGCACCTCGTCGCTGCGGTAGCCCCAAACTGCCACACGCTCCAGTTCGACGATACCTACCGGATCCTTGCCCACAGGCGTGACTACCCAAAGCGCCGGCTGGCCACCGCTTTGGGTCAGTGCCGTAGCCGGCACCGCCGCCACCGAGACACTTGTCATCACGCGCCTGGCCATTACAGTGGCGGTGGCGCCCAGCGGCAGCGCCTGCATTGGCTTAAGTCGCGCGCGATAGGTGCGCGTCTGCGCCGCAGCCTGCGGCGACAGCTCGCGCAGCGTGACATCGAAGGTCTCGTTCGGCGCACTGGTCAGCGAGGCCTTGAACTGCGCGTCCTTGAAGACGGACAACTGATCCTCGGGCACGTCGATGACGATCTCGGATTCATCCGGATTCGCAACCGAGACAACCGATTGGCCCTCCGCCACGACCTGCCCGGCCTCAAAGCTCACAGCCGTGATGACGCCGCTACGCGAGGCGCGCAGCACCGTGTACTTGAGCCGGTTGCGCGCGAGCTCGAGCTTTCGCGCCTCAGCCTCGGCGTTCGCATGCGCGGTCTGAGCATTTGTGTGCGCGCGCTCGGCGTCGGCCGCACTGACCGAGCCGTCAGCCTTCAACGCAGTCAGGCGCTGGCGGTCCGAGTCGGCCTGACGCGTCTGCTCGACGGCAACCGTCCACTGTTGTCGCGACGCTTGCTCAGCGAGTCGGTAGTCGCTGTCATCCAGCACAGCCAGTATGCTGCCTTCGCGCACAAACTGGCCGACATCAACGTTGCGCTGGACTATCTTGCCGCCCACGCGAAAGGCCTGGTCGACTTCATGTCGCGACTGTACGGTGCCCACGTAGCGACTGATGTCGCGGGCATTGTCGTAGCTGATTTCAACGGTTCGCACCGGTCGTGGTGCCTGCACGGTTGGCTGGTCGGGGCTACACGCGGACAGCATGACGGCTACGGCCAAGGCGCCGGCCGCAGTAAGGGAGGTTTTCAAGACGGTTCCTCTTTGAAAAACGGCAGTTGCTTAGGAAAGTGGTGGCCGGTCGGCTTGGCTGGCTTGGCTGGCTGCGGTGTGGGTAGCGGGTTGTTCGAACACCTGCCAGCCTCCTCCCAGTGCCTTGTAGAGCTGCACGCTATCGAGCAGCAGTCGGGTGTTGCTGTCGTTGGCGCTCAGGCGCACCGCCAGGCGCGCCCGTTGCGCGTCCAGCAGCGGCAACAGGTCGATCTGCCCTCTATCGTAGAGCGACTGCGCGTGGCTCAGCGCAGCCTCCGCGGACTCGGCGGCCGACTGCAGCGACTGGGCGCGCTGACGCTCTTGCGTCTGCGTGACGAGGGCGTTCTCCACGTCCTCGAGCGCGCGCACAATGCCGTCCTCGACGCGCAGTAGCGCCTCACGCTGGCCGCTCTCGGCGACCTCGTTGATCGCGCGCGTGCGCCCGGCGTTGAAGATCGGCATCGCGAGCAGACCGACCACGTTGGTGAAGCGGGCGGCACCGAGATCCAGACCATTCAGCTCAAGGCCCTGGCGGCCGTAGGATGCACCGAGGAACAGCCGCGGAAACCACTCGGCCGCGGCTTGTTTACGGCGCGCATTGGCGGCATCGAGCTGCGCCATCAGCGCCAATACATCAGGCCGACGTTGCAGCAAGGTGGCGGGCTGCCCCTGGCGAGCCTCGGGTGCAACCACGTTGATAGGGGAGGGCTGGATACTCGCGGCGTTAAAAGCCTGGTCACCGATCAAGACTGCGATGCGGTGCCGCGCCACAGCCGCCAGGGTTTCCAACGGAGGGATCTGCGCACGCGCCGATGCGGCATCGGTCTGTGCGCGCTCGACGTCGAAGGAGGTTGCCAGCCCTACACGGTGGCGTGCATTAACCAGGCGCAGTGTCTCGTCCTGAGCCGTCGAGATCTCGCGTAATGTTTCGGCCTGGCGCAGCGCGCCGACCAGCGTGAAGTAGTTGCTGGCGATGTCGCTCATCACCAGCAGACGCACGCCGCGTACGCCGTCCTCCGCAGCCAATGCCTCGGCCTCGGCCGCTGCCGCTCCAGCGCGCAGGCGTCCGCTCAGGTCGAGTTCCCACGAGACGTCCAGACCCGCGCCGACGGTCTTGGTGTCTGGAACTCCCTGCTTCTTGGCAGTGTCGTAGCCGCTGCTACGGTCGGAGCCGAAGGCGGACATTCCGACACTCGGAAAGAGCCAGGAGTTACTGATCGTCTCACCGGCGCGAGCGGTGCGCACGCGCTCGGCGGCGATCTTGACATCACGGTTCTCGCGCATCGCGCGGCGCACCAGATCCGTCAACACCGGGTCGTTGAAAGTCTTCCACCACGCAGCTTCGGGTTCCATCTCGGAGGTCGTGCTCGCGGCGAACTTGGCCGGCAGGTCTACCGACGGCTTGACGACCTCCGTGGAGCAACCAGTCAAGACCATGGCGATAGACGCGGCGAGTGCCGCACCAACGACGACGCCGAGCAGGCGTTCGGCATGTTGCAGGGGCGCCTGCCCGGCGTAGCGGATCAGCGGATGGGGAGTTGGAAGTCGCGGCATCGGATTGGACTCGTGTAGATTCGAGGTGGCATCAGCGTAGGGCCCGGGGTGCGCGAAGTGGTCAGCGAAGGGTCGCCGTTCGGTCGCCATATCGAGCGCTCGTTCGTGGTGGAGGCGTCACTCGCCGACGGCATCGGCCGTGTGCTCGCCGGCTGCCAACGCGAGGTCCGAGGCAATCGACTCCAGCAGCTCTTCGGCTGACGAAAACTCGCGCTGTCGTCCGGTGACCAGGTTTTCGAGGCGGCCCACCAGGGCCTCCGGCGCGGCGTCGCTACGCAGCTTCACTACGTACGAGCGGCGGCTCGGGTATTTGGATTCAGGGTTCAGGATCATCGCAGGCCAGGGGGGGGCAGGAAAGTTCGACGACAGCGTAAGCGGTTCCCTGGGGCGAGTCGTAAGCGAAAGGTCAGACTTCGGTCGGGACAGTAACCCTTACCGCAGAGAAATTGCGTCGCTTCAAGCCGGCTTGGCAGCGTGAATCAGCGAGCGCGCCCGTTTCGCCAGCTCGGTTCCGTCAGTTTCGGGTGACTGGTCAACCAGCGCGGCCAATGCCTGTTGGTCCTCGGCCGTAGCGTCAGGGTGCTCGCACAGTTCGACCAGCGCTTGCAGCTCCAGCCACGGTGCTTCCTGGGCGCGAGCTTCTTCAACCGCGCACCGCACCGCAGCGATGCTGGCGTCGGGCTGACCCTGTACTCGTGAGATCGCTGCCTCCAGCAGCAATAGCTGTGGCAGGTATACGCGCTCGCCCAGTTCCTCGCTCACCCGAAATGCCTCCAGCAGCTCGACTTGCGCTGCGGTGCAATCACCTGCGAGCAGCAGCGCCTCGGTGGCGTAGCCGAGCACCTCGCTGGCACCGGAGCGCATTCCAAACCCGGTGTGTTCTTCATAGGCCTCACGGATGCGACGGTAGCCGTCGCGCGGTGCACCGTTGCGCGCGTCGGCCCAGCCGCGCCACCAGCGACAAGCCGTTCGCCCCAGTGCGAGCGAATACTCATCGACCAACTTCTGCATGTCGTCAGCCAGCGCGGCTACACGCAGATGGTTCCCCAGCCGCACCTCGATCAGCACCTCCTGCCAGGTGGCGACCAGCCAGGTCATGGGCTGGCGAAGCGCTTGCGCGCGGGTCCGCGCCCGCTGCATGTGGGCCCGGCCTTGCTCAACCAGGCCAGAACGCACGAGTTCTATGGCCAGCATACCGTGCAGCATGACCTGAGGATCGACCGCAAAGATCTCGTTCGTCCCGATGTCCAGCGGCTCGGCGATCGCGAGGGCGCGCTCTAGCCAACGGCGGGTTGCCTGCGTGCGACCCTGGAGATGGTGCACCTCGCCCTGCACGATGCACGCCACCAACATGAGCACTGGATCGTTCGCCTCGCACGAGAGGACTTCGGCGCGTTCCGCCACCTCCAGCGCCAGCGCATAGTCGCCGCGCAGACCGAGCAGATAGCCGAATCCGTGCAGCAGGCGACCGCGCATCGGATGCTCGGGTACATCGGCTAGCAGCGTGTACGCGCGTTCGAATGCGTTCCTGGCTTCGCTGCCGACACCGAACGTGTGGAAAGCCGACACCCCCTGCAGTGTGGCCAAGGTAATTTCGAGCGTATCGCGCTCTATCCCTTCTGGTGCCTGCCGCAGCAGGACCAATGCGCGCTCAGTAAGACCGATGCATAAGGTCGGACTGAAGTGCAGCAGCGCGGCTTCCGCGGCCTCGGCGTAGTAGCGCAACGCGGTCATCGGCTGCCGGGCCCGATCGAAGTGCGTCGCCAGCTCCGAGGCAGCAACCGGCACGCCGGCCATGCGCTCGCGTTCGAGGGCAGTGCCAACCTGGCGATGGAGGTGGGTGCGCAATGAGCGCAGCGTGCGGTCGTACAGTACCTGGCGGAAGAGGGCATGCCGAAACGAGTAAGGTAGCTCCACCGTCTCTTCAGGTTCGGCGGCCCGCGACCGTATTAGCCACACCTGCTCGCGCACCAGTTCCTCGCAGGTGTGGGCCACAGAAGCGAGGTCGCGTTCGAGGGCCAGCGAAACCGTCTCAACCCGGAATTCGACTCCGCATACCGCTGCCGCCGAGAGCAGCGCACGCTGCTCCGGCTTGAGCTTGGTGATGTAGTGATCAATGATGGCCGCGAGGTTCTCGGGAGCCGCCATCCCCGCCAGCCGGGCCTCGATGGTGGCGTCGTCGTCCGTGGTGTCCATCACTTCGCTGATGACTGACGACACGAACAGCGGCACACCGTCGGTGCGCTCGTGCAAGGCACGCACGAAGGCTTCATCGCGGGCCAGAGAGGCCGAACGCAGCGCGACATAGTCAGCGACCTCGGTTTCCGAGAATGAATCGAGCACCACTTCCTCGCACAGACGTTGCAGGCGCAGTTCGTGGCGCAACGAGTTGAGCGGATGATCGAGCGCCACTACCTCGGCGACGCGGAAGCTCGCCAGCCACATAAGCCGAGTGCGGCCACGTCGCCGCGCCACATAGTCGATGAGCTGGACCGTCGCCCGATCGCTCCAGTGCAGGTCTTCGGTTATCAGCAACAGCGGCCGCTGCTCGGTGTAGCGGTCCAGCAGTTCACCCATTTCCCGCAACATGCGATCCGGACCGATGCCGGCAAGCTCGCGCCGCAACGCGTCTCGCTCTTGCGCGGTGCTCAGCCACGGCAGTTGCAGCAACCAGGTCGGCGCCACGACGCGCATCAGCGTCGGCAGGGCAGGGTCGCTGCGGCACAGATCGGCCAACGCCTCCAACACCGGCAGGTACGGCTCGCCGGTGCCGTAGTGCTCCACACAGTGGCCGCGTGCGCAGGTAATGCCGCCAAGGCTGGCGAGGAAATGCTCGATTAACGCGGTCTTGCCAATCCCCGGTTCTCCAGCGAGCCAGACCACGGCACGCTGGCCGCCATCCGCTCGCTCCCACGCCCGTTGCAGTCTTGAAATCTCGTCGGTGCGACCGATGAATGGCGGTGACGGGTGCGCGCCAGCCGCCGGCACCGTCGCGGATGCAGGCGGCATCGAAGGTGCAGGGGAGGGCGCGGCGATGAAGCGATATCCGCGCCTCGACACAGTCTCGATATAGCGGGGCTGCTTGGGGTCGTCGCCCAGCACCTTGCGCAGATCACTGATGGCCGTCTTCAGCACCGAATCGCTGACGAACCGATGCCCCCACACGGCATCAAGCAAGGCATCCTTGGTCACCAGCAATCCCGGCTGGCGTGCAAGGACGCACAGCAGTGTGAAGGGAGTTGGCGCCAACGCCACGGCCTCTCCGTTGCGTGACAAGCAGGCGTTGGCTTCGTCGAGTTCGAACTCGACGAAGCGGAGCTGGACTGGGTTCGGATGGGACTGCGGACGCGCCACGTTGGATTCCTGAAGACTAAAACATGGGTGTGCCCTCGTGAGGCATGGCACGTGGTCACTCCAATAACAACGCTGATCGACTCAGAAGCCAAGCCTCACCGGTCGGAAACTGGCTCTCGGCATAGCTCACATGGGCTCATCACGGTGCGGTAATGATCCCAGAAAATTAATGACAAAAATATCAATATTGAAATATTCCTCAATATTATTTACCTTCACCTTGCCTGACGATGAGATCTCTACGTCTCACGACTTCAATCACAACAAAGGCTCGAGATGAACAACAACAAGAAAGGTACCGAACTGCCTCCCACCGCTGTCGATGTGCTGGTCGTCGGTAACGGTCCGGTAGGGGCGACAATCGCGGCGCTGCTCGGCCGCTATGGGGTAAAGACACTGGTATTGGACAAGACCCATGACGTCCTACTAATGCCCCGCGCCATTGCTCTGGATAACGAGGCGCTTCGCATCCTGCAACTCGCCGGATTGTCGGAAGACGCTTTCGAGAAGATCGCTATCCCTGAAGTGAGGATGCACTCCCCGGTCCTCGGGCAATTCGGTCGGGCCAATACCGCGGGATGCATCGACGGCCATCCCAAACTGGTGACTTTCTATCAACCCGACCTCGAACACGCGATGCGCAGCCAGGTTTCCCGGCTGAAGGCAGTGACCAGCCTGGGAGGATTCGAGCTCGAGAATCTGGTCGAGGAGTCAGATTGTGTCGTCGCCACCGTACGGGGCGATGATGGCCAGGCGTATCCCGTTCGCGCCCAATACCTGGTAGGTGTGGATGGCGCAAGCTCCAGGGTCAGGGCACTGATTGGCCAGGAATTCGAAGGACAGACCTATGGTGAGGATTGGCTGATTGTCGATGCCAAGAACCGGCATAAGTCAGCCATCGATCACGTTGAGTTTATCTGTGATCCACGGCGTCCAACGCCGCACATGCCCGCTCCCGGCGGAAGGGAGCGTTGGGAGTTCATGCTACACCCGGGCGAGTCCCGGGAAGAGCTGGAAAGCCCCGAAAGCATAGCCCGACTGATCGCGCCATGGATCAATCCGCAGGAGCTGGAAATCGAGCGAAAGGCGGTATATCGATTCCACGCGCGCTGCTGTAACAGATTCAGCAAGGGACGCATCTTTCTCGCGGGAGATGCAGCCCACATCACCCCCCCATTTGTCGGGCAAGGTCTCGTAGCGGGACTGCGCGATGCAGCCAATCTTGCCTGGAAACTGGCGTGGGTCCTTCGCGGTCAAGCCGCGCCTTCAATACTCGAAACCTATGACGTAGAGCGTCGCCCCCATGCCCAGGCGATGATCAATCTGGCGAAACTCATGGGCCGCCTGGTGATGCCGAGAAACAAGGTCGCCGCTTTCTTCATCCACGGCCTGATGCGCACGCTGGCGTTGACTCCCGCAACCAGAAAGTACTTCGAGCAGCTGGACATCAAGCCAAAGAACATCTTCAAACAGGGTCTGTTCGTGCAGCATCGTCGTGGCGACAAGCTGGTTCGTGGCAGTCTGTTTCCCCAAGTCTGGGTTCGCAACATGCAACAGCAGATCCAACTGAGCGACGATGCTCTTGGAGACAACCTGACCCTGGTTGGATTCGGTGTTGACCCGTTGTCACTGCTGACCGCTGCTCAGGTCGTTTCCTGGGACAAAATGGGAGGCCACTTCTTGCAGATCGGACCCTGCGGCCAGCGCTCCGGCAGCGGTTGCGACTTCATCGAAGACCTGAACCATGGCATCCTGCCGCTGGCTGCCAAAGGCACGCTGGTTGCGGTTCGCCCCGACCGTATCATCATGCACCACGCCCCAGGCGTAGAGGCAGGCAGTCTCGTTCGAGACTGTATGGGCCTGTTGGCTAGCGCCGACGCCACAGCCGATAGCGTTTCCATTACCATAAACGAGCCCCCTCGATTAAGAGCCTGAAGATGCCTTCCCCCACTTTTCCTTCAGAAGCAACTGAGCAAGAGCCTCTCACTCGGGGGCACAAGAAGCGTGAACGCACCCGTCGCGGCCTGGTGGATGCGGCATTGCGTCTTGTCGCACGTAAGGAGGTGGGGGAGATTGCACTGCTCGATGTCGCCTCGGAGGCCGCGGTATCCAACGGCACCATCTACAACTATTTTCGAACGCGCGACGAAGTACTCGAGGCGGTTGGCATCGCCATGGCGAGTGAGTTCTCCGATGCCATTTCCGCCTTGAGTTCGGGCGTGCACTGCGGTGCACAGCGGCTTTCGATTGGTGTGCGCATGTTCGTATGCCGGGCCGCGTACGACCATCAATGGGCCAACGCACTGCTGCGCATCATCCATTCCGATCAGGCCATGCGCTCGCGCTTGGCTGCCCATGTGCTTGGCGACCTGCGTGAAGGCCTGCGCGCGGGCACTTTCACTTATGAGGACGAGGGGATCGCCCTGGACATGGTCGTATCGTGCACAACCGGAGCCATGCGCTCGGTTGTCGAAGGGCGTGTAGTGGCGGAACACGACCAGCGGGTCGCCGAGATGATTCTCAAGGCTCTGGGCGTAACACCTGCCAGAGCCAAGAGAATCGCCGGTAAGCCGCTACCCTAGTCCCGATGTCATCATCGGCCCGCCAAGGTTTACAGGGGCCGGTTTGACGGCCTTGCTGAGATTTGTATTGAACACATGCGTTCAATAATTTCAGTATGGAGAAATCCCAGCCCCCCCCATAAACCTTGCCGCATCCCTCTTAAGCGCGGTTAATACGAGGGATGCAGCGCTTTGCATCATGATGAATCGGACCTGATTCAAAAAACAGGGTTGACTAAGAATGAACACGAGTGTTCAATTGATCCATGAGGTAATCCTGGAGAGAGAACCGTGGAATCCCTGAATCCAACACAGCGCCGCATTCATCAAGCCGCTTTTCGCCTGTTCGCTGAAAGAGGCACCTCACAAGTGAACATCCTCGACCTCGCGCAAGAGGCGGGAGTGGCGCGCGGAACGGTTTATAGCAACATCGACAGCATGGAAAGCCTGTTCGAGGCGGTCGCCAGTCATCTCGCGAGGGAGATGCATGAGCGCGTCAACAAGAGCTTCAACTCCCTCTCCGATCCGGCTCAGCGCCTTGCCAATGGCATTCGGTTCTTCATTCGTCGAGCTCATGAGGACTCCCAGTGGGGGGCGTTCATCCACAAATTCGCCATGAGCAATTCTTCGTTGCGCGAAATGTTCAGCAGCCAAGCGACTACGGATCTTCTGAACGGACTTTCCACTGGGCGCTACACCTTTGCGCAGGAGCAATTGCTCTCGGTACTGACGCTCATATCGAGCAGCGTTCTTGGCTCGATTTTCCTGGTGCTGGAAGGTCACAGAACGTGGCGAGAGTCGGGCTCTGATACCGCCGAGCTGATACTGCGGGCATTGGGTGTGCCGCCAGAGGAGGCGCGTGCGTTGGCGACCATAGAGTTGCCGGTACTTCCGTCTCTCGACTGAGTTCGTAACTGGCTTAACTGGACAAACCCCTGATTTTTCAGGGGTTCGGGACAGCTTTGCCCTAAAAACCCGGAAAACAAGAACAATGAACAACAGAATTGAATTGCACCGGTTGGCGACACCACATCCCGCGCGGCATCCGCAACCGACGGTAAAGGCCCAGGATCTGACTCACCTGATTTTCCAACGGCCGGACTTGAATGAGGCGGCGCGTTTCCTGACCGACTTCGGCCTGACGATAGGTCGGCAGGACGCCGATACGCTCTATCTACGGGGCACCGACGCTACTTCATATTGTTATCGCGTCCATCGTGCCGACCATGCACGTTTTATCGGGTTCGGACTCGCAGTGCAGTCTCTAGAGGATCTGGAAAAACTCACTCGAATCCCAGGTGCGTCATCGGTAGAGAGGTCGGAACATCCCGGCAAAGGGTATTACGTCAGACTGACTGACCCATCCGGTTTCATTGTGGAAGCTGTTTGCGACCAGACTCCAGGCAAAACTCTGGCACATAGAGCTCCTCTGCACTGGAATCTGGCGCACGAGCAACCGCGAATCAACGCCACGCAGCGCCCGCCGATTGCTCCCCCTGAAGTACTCAGGCTTGGCCACATCGTGATCGAAGTGGCCGACTACCAGGCGACCTGTGCCTGGTATACGCAGCATTTCGGGTTTATTCCCAGCGATGTGCAGGTACTCCCCGATGGCACACCTATCGTCGCTTTCATGCGCCTTGATCTTGGTGACATTCCCGCGGCTCACCATACGCTCGCGATAGCGCAAGGGTTCATGGCGACCTATAGCCATAGCGCCTATGAGGTCGTCGATGCCGACGCGGTGGGCATGGGGCAACGGGTCCTGCGAGAGCGGGGTTGGGAGCACTCATGGGGAATCGGTCGGCACATCCTGGGCAGTCAGATTTTCGATTACTGGCAAGACCCTTGGGGTGATAAGCACGAGCACTACTGCGATGGGGATATTTTTACGGCCAAGCAGCCTACGGGCATACATCCCGTGAGTCCCGAGGCAATGGCGCAGTGGGGGCAGCGCATGCCCAAGAGTTTCACAAAACCCAAGATGAGTTTAATCAATCTGCGAGCACTGATCCGTAACCTGCGACGCAGCCCGGACTTAACCATTCGCAAGTTGATAACGCTTATGCGGATGTTCGGGTAGAGCTGCCGTCATGTCGGGCAACTCAACCCAGTATGGCCGGCGAGACGTGCTCAAAGCCGGCGCTTTGATCGCCGGCGGCTCGTTGATCTACAGCATCGCCAGCCCACCCTCAGAACAACACCTCAGTTCTCGTGCCGCCGAGCGCGGGACAAACACCGCTCCAGGAGTACCTTCAATGTCTGCTGTACACGTAGTCCGCTTTGAATTTCAGAACGGTATCCACTGGGGCGTGCTTCGCCAAGGCCGTATCACGGTGGTTCCCGGTGCTTTTGAAACCACCGGTGACTTCATTCGCCAGAACAGTATCGACGACCTTGCTCAACTGAAAGGCCCTGAGCTGGAGGAGGGCGAAGTAAAGCTGCTGTCGCCGGTGACCCGTAACCAGCAGTTCCTCTGCCAGGGCGCCAACTATCGTCAGCACATGATCGAGTCGGGCATGGACCCGGATGCGAAGAAATTCAACATGATCTTCACCAAGGCGACGAGTTGCCTGGTAGCGGCTGACAGCGACCTGATCAAGCCGCGCACCGTGCGCTTTCTCGACTACGAAATTGAACTGGGGCTTGTGATGAAACGCGCGATCACCGGCGCTGTCTCTATCACCGACGCCAATCTGCATGAGTTCATTGCAGGCGTCGTTATTGTCAATGACTACTCGGCTCGTGACATTCAGATTCCCCAGATGCAGTTCTACAAGGGCAAGAGCTTTCGCACTTTTGGCCCGGTCGGTCCTTACCTCTGTCTTCTGGATGCCCAAGACATGCATTACCTCAAAGCACTGCAGCTGCGCCTGACAGTCAACGACCAGGTGCGACAGAGCGACAGTACGGCCAACCTGGTTTACGGTCCGGCTGAAACCCTTACCGAACTCTCCTCAGTGCAAGATCTCGCCGCTGGAGACCTGATCGCTACCGGCACTCCCGCGGGCTGTGCGTTAACGATCCCTTCACCTGCGAAACAGCGCATTGCGGCCCTGATGCCAGAAGCCACCAAGTGGAAACTTTTTCTCAAGGCGCAGGAGAGCCGGCCGCAGTACCTCAAGCCCGGTGACATGGTCGAGGCGCGCATTCGCAGCGCCGATGGTGTGATCGACCTCGGAGTGCAACGCAACCGAGTCGTGGGGGAAGCCTGATGGTTGTGCAGACCCTGGACGACATCGAAAGTCTCGAACGAGTCCCCTTGTCGGAGCGTGGCCTGGCTTGCAGTACCTATGATGCGCTGCGACAAGCGGCCGAGCGCACCCCCCAGTCACCGGCGCTAAGCTTCTTCGCCGATGCCGCCGATTTCAAACGCACCTACGAGTGGAACTACTCCCAGCTCTTCGCGGATATCACCCGCGCGGCAAATGCCTTCCATGACCTGGGCATAAAACCGGGAGAGGTGCTTGCCTTCATCCTGCCCAACCTTCCGGAAACCCATTTCACTCTATGGGGCGGGGAGGCGGCGGGCATCGTCATGGCGATCAATCCTCTGCTTGAGGCCAGGCAAATGGCAGGCTTGCTGAATGCCGCGAAGGTATCCGTGGTGGTAACGCTTGCGCCGACTGCGGGCAGTGATCTGTGGCCAAAACTGGCTTCGCAGCTGGATGAGCTACCCACGGTCAGGTCTGTCGTTTGGGTCAGCATGGAGCCCTATGTCGCCGAACCTGTGCGTGGGGCTCTGAAAGCCGTGGCACTGAATGAGCGAGACTCACACTGCGGTATCGCGATCCACGATTGGCTATCGCTGATGAATGATCAACCGTCCACGCACCTGAAGAGCGGTCGGCAAATCCGTCAAGATGAATGCTCCTCCTACATCTGTACTGGCGGCACCACCGGGCTCCCCAAGATCGCCGCGCGTACCCATGGATCGGAAGTATTCAATGCATGGGCTGTGGCCGCTCACTTGCAGCCACGCAGTGGTGGTCAGGTTATCTTTTGTGGCCTGCCGCTATTTCATGTCAACGGACAACTGGTTACTGGACTGATGCCTTGGACACAAGGCGACCATGTGATCCTCGGGACGCCTCATGGGTACCGTGGCGAGGGAGTGATCCCACGATTCTGGGAGATGGTCGAGCACTTCGGTATCAACCTCTTCTCCGGCGTGCCAACTGTCTATGCAGCACTTCTGCAAAATGAGTGGCAGGGCCGCGACCTGTCCAGTCTTCGCTTTGCAATGTGTGGTGCAGCACCCATGCCGGCTGAGCTTTTCCGAGAGTTCGAGCGCCGGACCGGGGTAAAGATCCTTGAAGGTTACGGCCTTACTGAGGGCGCCTGCGTCTCCTCAATCAATCCACCCCATGGCGAGCGCCGTATCGGCTCCATCGGGATACGGATTGCCTACCAGAATATGCGCGCGGTCCTGCTCGATGACTCTGGAGAGTACCTGCGCGACGCTGACGTGGATGAGATCGGCCTCATCACGATCAGTGGTCCGAATCTCTTCGAAGGCTATCTGGAGCAGCGTCATAACCAGGGCCTTTGGATCGATATCGACGGTCAGCGCTGGCTGAATACGGGCGACTTGGGTCGCCAGGATGCACAGGGTTACTTCTGGCTGACCGGGCGCAAGAAAGAGTTAATCATCCGCGGCGGCCACAATATCGATCCCAAGCAAATCGAGGAGGCACTGCAGGCGCATCCCGCCGTCGCCTTAGCCGCTGCAATTGGCAGCCCCGACGCCTATTCGGGCGAGGTGCCGGTCGCCTACGTTCAACTGCGCCCCGGGCACACCTGCAACGCTGAAGAACTTGAGTCGTTCGCTCAACTCAACATCAGCGAGCGGGCTGCAGTTCCCAAGCGCATTGAAATCCTCGAAACGTTGCCACTGACTGCCGTGGGCAAGATATTCAAGCCCGCCTTGCAGCTGCGCGAGATCGCCAGGGTAGTCCAGCAGGAAGTGGAGCGCCTGTGTCTGCAGGAGATTGCGGTAGACGTGGTGCAGGATGGTCGTCGTGGGCTAGTCGCATGCATACGGGCCGGGGCCGATGAGGAAAAACTGGCCCGCCTTCTGGGTCGCTACAGCTTTCAAGTGGAATGGCTTAAATGAGCCCGAATTAGCCACCCTAAGCCCAGCAAACATGTCTTGGTGTTGTTCAGCCAGGGCCTTTGCACAACTTCGGTCAACTTCAACTGGCACTGACAAGTGCACAGGAAGGCGAAGCCTTGCCTGCGTGCAATCAAAAAAATAATAAAGAGGTGGAAAATGAAACTGAATAGCCGAGCGATTCCTTATTTCTCCGCTCCGCGAGCAAGTGCTGCCTGGATTAAGTTTACCGGCGCCATTGCAATACTCACCGCCTCAACAACCGCGGGCGCCAATGGCATTGCCCTTAATGAACAGAGTGCAAGCAGTGCGGGAACTGCGTATGCGGGCAGGTCGTCTTCCGCGTTGGACGCCAGCACCATCTTTGGAAATCCAGCGGGCTTGACCAAGTTGAAGCGTAGTGAGATTTCCGGCGGAGCCGCGGTCATCTCGGTGAGCGACGACATTAGTGATGCGCAGAGCAGCGCCTCAGGAACGAATAAAGGGGACTCGGTACCTTTGGGGGGCGTGCCCTTCGCCTATATGTCGACGCCGCTTGACGATCGTTTTTCGATTGGTCTGGGCCTTTATGCTCCGAGTGGTCTGATCAATGATTACGAGAGCAGTTTTCAGGGCCGCTACCATGGTTCCTATAGCACGACCAAGGAAATAACCCTGCAGCCCACCATCGCCTATCGGATCAATGATTACGTGTCCATTGGTGGCGGGCCGACCATAAACCGTTTCAATGCAAAGCTTCAGAATTACCTGGCCACCGGCGCCCTGAACAACGGCGAGGACGCACTGGTTACCATCAAAGGCGATGACACGGCACTTGGCTACAACGTCGGCATCTTGGTTGACTTTACTGAGGCTACCCGTTGGGGGATTAACTACCACTCGAAGGTGGACTATGAGCTCGAAGGGCATACTGAGGTTTCCGGCTCCCCGAGCGTTATCCCGCTGGAGGGAACGTATGACAACAAGATAGACCTCACTATGCCCGAATCAGTGGACACGTCCATCACCCATCAATTCAATAGTCGCTGGACGGGATACCTGGGGACCACCTGGAAACGTTGGAGCCGGATCCAGAAGGTCGAGGCAGTCAACAGCGGTCTTTCCCCCTTGGGCCAGGCGGCTGGCCTGGGACGTGTGACCGAAGAAATGAACTGGCGCGACACTTGGGCCACCGCAGTTGGCGCCTCCTGGCAATTGAACCAACAATGGCTGTTGCGCGCAGGCTACGCCTATGATCCGTCGCCCATCAGAAATGCCGATCGCAGCGTGCGCGTTCCGGTCGGGAATCGCCAGGCCGTGACCTTGGGCGGTGCTTATTCGCCGAATCCCGATCTGACGATAGACTTTGCTTATGGTTATCTCTGGGATTCCAAAGTTTCCGTAAAACAGTCGAACAACTCCGGTCTTCAGCCTGAATACAGTGCCAAATATGACAATAGTGCGAATGGAGTTTCAGTGCAGGCAACCTATCGGTACTAATTGACAGAACTCCATTTTTAATGGAGACCATTTGCACAAGCCATCCGCTTTTAATCGATAGACAACTATCAGTTTCGCCTGTCAATCAGCACCAACCACCGCGAAGACTTTCGCAGTAGTTGGTGGGTTGTCGGCAATAACCCATTCGAGAATGTGCCGGTCGATTGACTGGGTAGATACTCGCCCCACACTGACATGATCATGTCTCCAGAGTGTGACCCAAGGGTTAAAAGTGGATTTCAGCAGTCTTGAGGCCCAGATCCCGAAGCTCGGCGATTAAGTCATCCAGATGCCCGAAAGACTCGACCTCTTCGTTGTCATCAACCAAGAAATAACTTCTCCCGGCGTCCTTCTTGAAAAACACAATCCACTCCTTGGGGTTGGTCGGGTTTGCGATCACATGGGTGTCGAAGGTCACGCCTTCGGCATGTTTGGTTTTCACAGCTTTACGATTCATGTCTGTCACCACGCTACGCGCGTTCTCAAAATTCTCTATTTGCAGTGCATGCCCGTCCAGCTCCATCTGAGCTTTCACTATAAACATCTCCAGCCGCACGAAGCAGTGGATCTAGGGCATTTCAATTATCACGGTATGTTAATACTATGCACATGCATCCACTGAGGAGCTAGCCATGATTGCGATAGTTGAGGCATGGAAGGTGGGGTTGTTAGGGCGAGGACACTGGCTTCGCAATATGGTGTCTGGTGTTATCGTCGGGGTCGTGGCGCTCCCTCTGGCAATGGCGTTTGCCATTGCATCTGGCGTCAAACCTGAGCAAGGCATCTACACCGCAATCATCGGTGGCCTGCTGGTTTCGCTCTTCGGGGGAAGCCGCTTGCAGATTGCCGGGCCGACAGGTGCGTTCATCGTGATTCTGGCGGGAGTCACGGCCGAGCATGGTGTTGACGGTCTGCAAATCGCGACGATGATGGCGGGGGCCATGTTGTTATTGCTGGGGATGACCCGACTCGGTGCAATCATTAAGTTTATCCCCGATCCGGTGATCGTCGGATTCACTGCGGGCATTGGGGTGATCATCTGGGTCGGGCAGTGGAGAGACTTTTTCGGTTTACCGAAGATCAGTGGAGAGCACTTCCATGAAAAGCTCTGGCATCTGCTCCAGGCCCTGCCGGATCTTCATATCGCCACGTCCCTGCTGGCGGTGCTTAGCCTTTTCCTAGTTATCACCGCGTCCAAAATTCCCGGACTCAAACGAGTACCTGGCCCGCTAATCGCAATGGCGGTCGCTACAGCGATACAGTCAACCTTTCATTTCAAGGGGGTAGCCACAATTGGCAGCGCTTTTGGTGGCATACCTCAAGGCTTGCCAGGGTTGAGCCTGCCTGAAATTACGCTGTCCCGCGTCATCGATTTGATTGGTCCGGCGTTCACTATCGCCATGCTTGGAGCAATCGAATCGCTGCTGTCCGCGATGGTGGCCGATGGCATGGCGGGTACCAAGCACGATTCCAATCAGGAGCTGATCGGTCAGGGTGTGGCCAACCTGGTCACGCCGTTGTTTGGCGGCTTCGCCGCTACCGGGGCCATTGCCCGCACTGCAACCAATATCCGTAACGGCGGCACGAGCCCGCTGGCTGGTATTACGCACGCGGCCACCTTGGTGCTTGTTGTTCTGTTCCTGGCACCTCTAGCCTCAAACATCCCGCTGTGCGCCCTGGCCGCCATTCTTTTCGTGGTCGCGTACAACATGAGCGAGTTGAAGCATTTCAAGCGCATGGTCCAACGGGCTCCACGCGCAGACGTAGCTATCCTGCTCATCACCTTCAGCCTCACCGTGTTCAGCGACTTGGTGATCGCCGTGAATATAGGCGTCATTCTTGCCATGCTGCACTTTATGCGTCGCATGGCCTCATCTGTGGAGGTGCAACAGGTCGTCGAGCACGAGCTTGAAGAAGAGCTGAGGGCCAACGGGCATGCTCGCCTGCCGCAAGGGACATTGATATATACGATTGAAGGGCCATTGTTCTTTGGCGCGGCTGAGACCTTCGAGCGTGTGTTGGCTCAGACCCATACCGACCCACGCCTGCTGATTATCCGTTTGAAGCGCGTACCGTTCATGGATATCACTGGCTTACAGGTGCTGGAGGAGGTGATTCAGCAGCTGCACAAGCGGCATATCGTGGTGAAACTTTGTGAGGCGAATACGAAGGTGCTTAACAAGCTCGATAGGGTGGGCATCTTGCAAGAAATCGGCACGGAGCATTACCACACCGACTTCAACACCGCGCTGGCTAAAGCCGTCAGTCTCGCAGAGGGCATGTCGGCCCTCTAGAGGCTAACTGCTCGTGTTGGGTTATAACTTGGTGCTGATGGCATGCTTACTCTTGGTCGAATAACTGGCACCATGAGTGTCCAGGTAGTCACGAATCAGCTGACGTACCACCTGCGAAGGCGTCAAGTCTTGTGCTGCACAGAGCTCCTCGAAAGCTTTTTTCTTGATGGGATCAATGAGCACAGTGAGGCGCGCAGTCTTGCTTTCCATGGGGTATTCAATCACTCAAGTCGCTAGATGTTAATCAAATTGTAATTGCCTTGTTCGGTGCTGTCACTGTTGCGGCCGTGGGTTGTACGGTATCTCGACTTAACTCCTAGAAAGCAATTGGCGCCTACGGTGGATGAGGAAGCGGATGTGCGTTGACTCAATATGGATAACTCCCGCCCGCGAGCAAGAGAGCGGATTTATTCTAAGCGGAGCGACTGTCGGCAGCAGGTCGATTGTGATCAGTCATGAGCGACCGGGAAAGACTTCACGGCTATCCTGAGTTTTTAGTTGTGACTTGTGTGCAGGGGCACCATAAGAGCCCTCTTCACTAGAGGGTGAGTCATCATTGAAAGCAACATTCAATACCAGGTTTTGACGCCAAAAAACGCTGGCCTGTCTGCCCCACAGGCCTTTAAGGATAAAGCCCGGTGGCCGTATGGAAAGTAGCAGCAGTCGCTTAAAGAAGATGTATGCCGAGGAGCGCCTCAAAGCCGAAATCATCCAGGAAGCGATGGCAAAAAAGTGGTGAAGCCATCTCGGCGACGAGAGATGGCGCAGCACGCTGTACGCTCAGGAAAAATCAGCATTAAGCAGGCGTGTATGGCCTTCGGGGTCAGCCACTGCTGCTATCGCTACCAACCGCGTCTGTCGACGGAAAATGCCGAGATTGCCGATCACCTGATTCGGCTTACGCATAACCAGCGTAACACGCGCAAAACCAACGCCCCGATAGACCATGGCGCTGCTCAGCAAGACGCGAGCAAGCAGCGTTCTAGCCACCAACACCATGGTGATAAGCAAGGCGCCAAGCAGTAATGACCGGAAGGCTACTGAGATGGAGTTCTACTCTAAGTGGGCTTTCTTGAGCTGAGCCCAGCTAGACGTAGGGTTGACCACCATATCCCCTTGGGAGTCTCTGCAGCCCCGGCATGGCGGTGAGCTTGTCCCTCCAGGCATCGCGCCAATTATTAGCGATGTGAAGGCCCTTGGCTTTCCGCGCGGCTCTGCGCGCTGCGTTGCGTGCATCTTTGCGGGCATCTTTGAATGCGTCGGTGCTACGACAGCTGCGGCATTTCACGCGCGTCAGTTCAGTGGTTGAGATTAGATTATCGCCATGATGGCCGCAGGCGAGATGTCCGGCGACCTTGAAGTGAGTGATCATTGGTAAGCTTCCTCGTGGTGAGTGCGGTGCAGGGAGCAATCCGATACGAAGCGCGGGAGCGCCCCCAGTAATCCAGTTTTTCGAGTCTGACGGATAGTGGGCCGATGTTCTGTTCGCTGAAGCACATATCGGCGGCAGATAGTGGACTGAACCGGTGCTGGCCGGCCAGGAAAGCACCGTGCTCGGCCATCTGTTCGGCGCTAAACAACTCCGAAAGCCGTTGAAGCGATGCAAGTGCGCGGGGCCAAGGGTTATCCATAGTGACCTTGCTGAACGAGGTCGGGCTGGAAAGTCAGTTTGCCAATGCCTCGCGCCGGGGTCTGTTCGGTAGCGAACAGACCCGTTACACCGTTGTACTCACTCTAGAGCCTGTCATTTACAGTAAGCCGGCAGACGCCGGTGCCGGAGTGCGCCATGAAACAGTCACTGAGGCCTTTTCTCGCCATCGCCCTGATGACCCTGTCGTTGCTTGGTGCGGGCCTGCGCAGCAAAGCCAGTGCCACCACTGCAGATGATCTGGACGAAGCTTGAACCTCTTATTGGACTGCACAGTGATGCCAAACCAAAATGAGTCTAATCCTGCAGCAGAACTACCCTGTGGCGACGCTGATCAAGGGTTGCTTCTGACCGCAGAAAACGGGTGCATCGAAAGTGCGAACCTGACGTTCTGCCGCTGGATGGGCTACTCGCAGCAAACACTGCTTGGCATGCGCATTCAAGAGCTGATGAGCCTGGAAACTAGGACTTTTCATCAGGCGTACTGGCAGCCACTCATGCAACTTCAGGGGGGCGTAGCCAACGTAAAATTCGACCTTATGCACCATGATGGATACAAGATGCCGATGATGTTGAGTGCAATAAGCTGTGCGCATTCCAATGGTGCTTTTCATGAGTTGGCTCTTTTTAAGGCAGAGGATCGGCACAAATATGAGCTGGGGCTGGTCAATGCTCGCTTGCTCGCTGAGGGGCACTTGACCAAGAACCTGAAGACCCAGCGCTCCAGGGAGATCGCGGAAGGTAAGCTACGTACTGTGTATGCTGCCGCCGAAGATCGGGCGCTCTTTGCTGAGCAGATGATCGGAATTGTCAGTCACGATTTACGCAATCCGCTTTCAGCAATAAGAATGGCGGCCGAAATTCTGTCGCGTCGTGATCAGGATGCCAAGACTACCCAGATGCTGGGCCATATTAGCCATTCCGTCGAGCGTGCCCAGCGACTTGTAGCTGACCTGTTGGACTTTACGCTGGTTGGGGCTAGTTTTTGTGTCGTTGTTTCGCCGCTTGAATAGGGTGGCGGTGGAACCATAAGACCGCTAACGACCAGTAACTCGCCTTCACCTGCGCATCATGTTTTGACTTTTTACAGGAGCGACTATTTCGGCCGCTCTCTGCTCGCCAGAAGACTGGAAACATTGTGTGCATTCCGGATAATTCCTGCAGATCTTAGGGGGAGTGAAAGTGCATTTTTACTCGCTCACCTGACTCACGGGATCTTTACCGACGCATGGACTTCAGGTTTTTTGCATCGGGCGAGCACCTTCAATCAATTGTTCACCTGCATTTGGAGTACACCAAGTTCCTCCTGCCCATCACCGCCCCGCTTTACATGGCCTGGCTCATCTTTCCTGTGGTGAGGGCAGGGGAGAGAGTTACGATACCTCACAAGATAGCGCTCGATGTAATCGTCTCTAACGCTGATCTTGGCCGCCTTGTTACACTTACCGAAAATGTGAGACCACAAGTTGCCCGTGGTATCCGGCCGTAAATCTCCCATTGGTCTTTGCATTAGCTTTCACCCTTTATGATGGAGGCCCGGTGGGCGTACATCATTGCATCGGGCTGGAGTGCATTGTGACTGCGCAGACGGTTGGCGTCGGTGGTAAGCGTTGGCGTTGCCAGGTATGCCTGGAAAGGGCACATCAGCGTTATTGCAAGTGTTAGTCTTGCTGCTCATACCACTTGATCAGAGGCAGAACCGACATGCCGTGTACCACGATAGAGACAGTGACGGTCACCAACGTCAGCGTTATCAATTGTTGAGCCAAGTGGGGGTTCAGGCCATGGCGAATGGCGAACATCAGGTAAAAAATGGAACCTATTCCTCGTATCCCGAACCAGCAGATCATCATGCGTTGTGGTTTGGGCATGTATTCACCCAGCATCCCAATCGCAACGGCTATCGAGCGAAGGAGCACGAACAACAAGGGTATGAACCACCACAAAGCTGGCCAATACACCACGTAGGGCAGTAATGCCCCTACGAGCAGCACCATCCCAAGCTCGGCCAACTTTTCGAGTTGTTCATTGAACCCGATCACTGCGCTCGTCATGGTTGCGCTGGCATGGTGCGAGTGCGTGGCCAATGCCTTGTAGGCGTGGCCGCTCACGCCAGGTCTCGTGCTCAGTGATGCCGCGTCGGGCTGCGGTTGTTCCTTGACCCTTTGTAGCGCCAGACCCGCGGCGAATACTGCCAGGAAGCCGGATGCCAGGCTCAGTTGCGCAGCGCCATAAGCCATCGCCAGCAGACCGAGTGAGAGGAACTCGTCCAGACCTACGGCCAGTTTATAGCGCGTACGCAGGTGAACAACGAGGCTACCGATGATTGCACCTAACGTAGCGCCGATTAGCAGGCCTCCTGCTGTGGCCCAGATCAGGTCTATTGTCCACCAACGCCAGCCACCCCTGCCGAGGTCGTGCAACCCCAGGAGCCCGAGGCCTAGCATCACGAAGGGAAACGCCGTTCCGTCGTTCAAGCCACCTTCCCCGGAAAGGCTGAAACGCAGGCGATCTGGATGTACCTCACTGTTAGTTTGCACCCCGGAGGCCAGCACAGGGTCTGTTGGGGCAAGGATGCCTCCCAGCAACACAGCTGCCCCCAGTGGAAGCCCCAGTCCCCAGAAACCGACTGCTGTGATAAGCCCTACCGTGAGCGCCATGGATATGAGCGCCAAGCGTAGCGGCAGCCTCCAGCGTCTGTCGGAGAATGGAACGGCCCCCATCTTCAATCCCACATTGAACAGTGAGATAAGCACTGCGACCTCGGCGACCCATTCCAGCACATCAGCATGATCCGCAGGGTCCAGTGTGATCACCGCGAGCACCGCAGGCCCTAGCGTGTAGCCGACAAAAAGGTAAACCATGGCGCTGCTCAACAGCAACCGAGTGAGTAGGGTTCCACCCAGCACCATGGTGATGAGTAAAACCCCGAGGAGTAGTGACCATAGGGCAATAGACATGACAGTCAGTTAACCTGGGGCGCGTCGTAACCTTGTCTAGCATCCTCTACCGTAGGGCCAGGAACTACAGAAAACTGAATCCTTTTGCCCGAGTCGCCGGGAGGTGGAAATTCCCCTGCGGGTCTATCATTGTGAAAACAAGTGTGGTTACAGGCCATTGGCAATGTTGGAGAAACCATGTCTGAGCTTCCCCACCCGCTGCAGAACCGTCTGCTGGCGGCCTTGCCCATTGAGGTTCAAGAGCGGCTGATTCCCCAGTTAGAGTTGCTGGTCTTGCCCTTGGGCAAGGTCGTGTATGAGTCAGGTGATTCTCTGCAGTATGTCTATTTCCCTACCGACACCATTATTTCCCTGCTTTACGTGATGGAAGACGGGGCCTCGGCGGAAATATCCGTGGTAGGCAACGAAGGGCTCGTTGGTATAGCCGTGTTCATGGGCGGCGAAAGCACCCCAAGCCGGGCCATCGTGCAGAGCGCCGGGCACGCCTACCGGCTGGCGGGGCCGCGCCTGAAAAGTGAGTTCAACCGGCATGGCGAAATGATGCAGATGTTGCTGCGCTACACCCAGGCGTTAATTACTCAAATGGCACAAACGGCAGTGTGCAACCGCCATCACTCAATCGACCAGCAGCTTTGTCGTTGGTTGCTGCTATCGCTGGATCGCTTGCCGAGTAATCAGTTGATCATGACTCAGGAACTGATCGCCAACATGCTTGGCGTTCGTCGCGAGGGCGTCACGGAAGCTGCGGGCAAATTGCAGAAACTCGGTGTGATCGAGTACAACCGTGGTCATATTGAGGTGTTAGATCGCGCGAAGCTTGAGGCGCTGTGTTGCGAGTGTTATGCCGTTGTAAAGAAAGAAACCGATCGTCTTCTTGCGCATACAGTCTTTAGCCATACCACTTCGCACTGAACAGTGCTCAACAGCCAGGCTCACCTGGTATCACCAGACTATTGAGTTGGATCAGCGTTTCAAATCTTCCTTCAGGTCCCCGAGACCTGCTTGAATAGTGCCAACGGTTTTCTCAATCTTTCCTCTTTCCTCCAGGCGTTTGTTGCCAACGGCTTTGCCTGCGACTTCCTTGATCGCGCCTTCAATTTCTTTAACCCTGCCTTTTACTTGATTCTTGTTCATGGTGTTCTCCAGTGTCTGCTTGCAATAAATTGTGCTTGTTGTCGCGCGTTTATAGCGACCACGTTCAAGAGGTTCGGCGCAAAAGAGTTTGAAGTCTGTACGGTAACACACATACCTGCAGACCAGCGGTCCGGAACTGTTGTTGTGCTCGCTTATTTCTGGCACTCACCGTTTCCAACGATGTGGATTGTGTGCGGTACCGTACAGATCGCCGCCAGCAAAGAGTTCACACTAGTGTCGTCAAATCGCTGGGCATGCGCGACAGCGATCAAGCCTGTTCTTTCGCGCGCGTGAGGAAATAGTCATGAGCGTGGGCACAATCCTATTAATCATCTTAATCCTGCTACTGATCGGTGTGCTTCCGAGCTGGCCGCACAGCAGGAACTGGGGATACGGACCGACTAGCGGGTTGGGCATCGTGGTGATCATTATCATCGTGTTGCTGCTGATGGGGCGGATATAACCGACTGACAGGTGTCAGTCGCACAACCAACGATGACTTCCTTTCTATTGCTGGCACTGGAGTTCAACAATGAAACATTCATTGCGATTGTTGTTTTCGATGTTTTTTGTCGTTTTGTCATTGGCATCAGCAGGGCTCATTAACAACGCTAGTGCTGCAACGGCCGCTGACCTAGACAAAGACTCCCAACAGGCCTTACAGATGCTCTACAAGGCACACCCATTGGCCGAAACCATGTCGCGCACCGCCAAGGCTGTGCTCGTATTCCCTAACATCGTTAAGGCGGGCCTGGTGTTTGGTGGTAGTTATGGTGAGGGTGAGTTGTTGATAGGTTCTAAAGTAGACGGCTACTACAACTCTGTGACTGGCTCCTGGGGGCTGCAGGCAGGTGCGCAATCCTACGCTTATGCAGTGTTCTTGATGACCGACAAAGCCCTTCAGTATGTGCGTGATACGAAGGGCTGGGAGGTCGGTGTAGGGCCCACGGTCGTGGTTGTCGATCAGGGTGTGGCGAAAAATTTATCGAGTTCGTCGTTGCAACAGGATGCTTATGCGTTTGTCTTTGATCAGCAAGGATTGATGGCGGGTATCAGCATTGAGGGCACCAAGATTTCGCTGATCAAGCGCTAGAGCCCAGCGTACGCCCCGATCAATGTCGGGGCGTTCATCTGAGGAGCAATGCCGATATCAGTCAGATGGGTTTGATCATGCCTCAGGAGTATGCCCCATTATCTGATTGCCAATACAGCGACCATCGATAGGTTGAGCGACGAAAGCAGAATCATGATGCAATGCAGCTTTGCATTCTGAGTAGTACCGCACGAAACTGTCGATTTCTGGCCCGATCTGCTTTTTTAGGAAAAATTGCAGAAGCAACACTATCCTGACACCGGAGGTAAAATGCGAAAACTAAGCAAAAGCCTTTCTTTTGTCGTCGAGATATTCGTGTCCGGACCACATCAAACGATAAAAAATTTTATCCGGCGAATCATAGTGGGCTGAGTATTTCTTCACGAACGCCGCATCTTCTAGGATCTCCAGCTGATATTCCAAGATTTTTTGGAGGTCGCCGACCTGCTCACAATCACCTGAGACACCATAGTCGTGCTCAAGCTGTTGCAGAATTTCCGAATACGACGACCCTAGAGGGTCTAGGCCGGACTCAATGCACGACAAAACTCTAAATATCAGCTCGTTGTCACGTCTCATATGGCACCCCCACAGAAATTGACTCCTGTAGGTCAATTCTATTCGTAATGCATTGCTTTCGAAACGAAAACACCAACTCTGTCGCAGTTGATGAGCTCCTTTAGGGATTCTCCGAACAAGTCCTCAAATGTACTGAAATAAGCCTTCACCGCCTGCCCCGAGCCCTCCAGATGAGTTTCTCCGACTTTGAGTATGCCGGCAAGCGCAAAGGCACCGCGAACGGTCACTGGATCAGGCGGTGCCTTGGAGCGGTTTGCAGGGCTTGATCGAACAGTATTCGGTTCCTGGAGCAGCAGGCAGGTGCCCAGTCCTACACCTATGCAGTGTTCCGGATGTCTGACAACGCGAGATCAGGAGTAGGGCCAACCGTCGTCCTGGTCGATGATGCCTATGCGTTTGTCTTCGATCAGCAAGGTTTGACGGCGGGTGTCAGCCTTGAAGGCACTCAAACGCTGATTCAGCCAGCGTCCCGGAAACATGGCAGCTGTCGGAATAGTGATTCTGATGATAGACGGTAATATTTGCGTAAACGCCGCCAAGACTCCGGCGTTTGAGCCGATGCCGGAAAAATTTGGCGGCACTACATAAAAACGGTTAAATAATTTGCTCGGTAGGAATAATCGAATATTAATCAGTAGATTATAGCAAAATAACAGGATTTTAACTTTTTTAACACAGGGTGAACCCAAAGGTTGACTCCGGAATACAAGTCGAAAACAAGGTACAATGGAGGCTCAAAAATCATCTGAAGGAATGTATGAGAAGTCAAATCGATACAGACTTCAGCTTGGGGCTGAATTACGTCAATTTGCGCCGAGGCTCACTTAATCCAATCGGAGAGTTCGCTAACGGTAAGTATCACTCTTATCTGCGAGGTGGGAATTTTTATAGATTGGACGGGGATGACATGTACGACCAGAACGATAACGTGCTCGGTACGATTGGGCGCTACCCCTACAGCGGCATGGTGATGTTTATGGGGATATCACCTACATCAAACAAACCACGGCTGACGGGTGATAGGTTTGAGCGGTGGTTGAAGTCTTCGAACAGGTGATCAACCTGTTGCCGGAGTTTTTCCAGGGGCGCCAAAGATCAGTGGCTACTGAGTGATCACTGGCTTTGTCGTCGTTAGTCACGGCCTTTTTTTCACGGAATTGCTCATTTTTACACTCCTCTTGGATGAAGGTGGCTGCAGACAGCCCATCTATCAGTCCACCCTGAAAGAATAGAGCGAAGGCCCTGGTTTCTCCGTCGCCAGCAGTGTCCAGGCGAGCAGGGCGCCGCCTACTGAAATGATCAAACCGACGTTGAGCAGCAGTGCACCCCATGATCCGGTCACGGCTTCAATTACGCCGGCCATCGAGGGGGGGCAGCGCCGCTAGATCAAGTAGTCATGGCTGTCCCCAGAAGACGCGAGTTCTGCATTCATCGAATGTGATTGGTGCAACGACGGTCTCTAGTTCCTGCTGAACGTCCCAAGCATAACTCAACTAAATGACTATTTAGTTGAGTTATGTCTAGAGATTATAAGAAAGGCTGTCACGGCATACAGTGGAAAAGGGCGCGAACACGCACTGCAGAGGTCAGTTCAAAGGGGGTAACAGGCACAAAATACTCGACTTGCCACCTTTGAATTTGCACCGACCTTTGTCGGCGTGATTTTGGCAACCCGAAAGACTATCTGGCGATCATCAAGCGTGAAGCGGAACCCGCCATATTCTCGGGCTTCAATATCCGCTGAATAGTCGGCCGAGCATTGCAATGCGGTGGGCAAATACAGGGTGTTGATAGCCGTCAGCAAGGGCTGCGGGAAGATCAACCCTTGTACGCCATCAGATACTCGCCATGGCCCGTTTGATCATCAACTTGCTCCTTGATCACCTCAAAGCCTTGCGACTGGTAAAAGGCGAAACTGGGCGTGTTTTCCTTGTAAACCGCCAGGATCAACTCGTCACGAAGCTTTTTCGCGTGCTCGAGCAACTGCTTGCCCAGGCCTTTACCTTGATGGCCGGGATCAACAAACAACGCAGCCAGTTGATTGCCCAGCAAAGAACAAAACCCCAGAACCCCGGATTGGTCCTCAATGACATAGGTCTCTGATGCCGGGATGTAAACGTCACGCATCGTCTCTGTATGGGATTGCCAGTAAGACGCATCGATAAAGTCATGGGCCTTGATCGATGCACTCAGCCAGATTTCCAGAATACGTTCCATGTCGCGATGTTCAAATGCTCTTATCATTTGTCATTCCATTGTGGCGTGTGCAGTGCAAAGACTGTGATTATGCCGCAAAGCAAACATTCAGTGATCCGCGCAGAATGAGTGAAATGTTCAAGGCGGATGGCGTCAGAACAAGGATTGGCCAAGAGAGGGATTTCCAGCCTTGAAATCTGACCTCCACTGACCCTGGCACGGATAGATACAACTTCGCATAATGTATATTATGTTAAATTAAGTGCGTTCCGTGAAGCGCCGTACATCCACTACTGCCTGCCAAGGTACCAATTAGTCAATTGAGATAAACTGTCGCCCTCGCCCTACTTTGCAGAGACGCTTCTTCATGCACTCAGAGCACGCCTCCAAGCCTTATACGCTCCTGGCCATCGACGACGATCCGCAATCACTGATCGTGCTCTCGAAGACCTTGACCTCTGAGTATGAAGTGCTGCTGGCCAAGCATAGCGAGCAAGGTATCGCCTTGGCCCGTAGCGCCTGCCCCGACCTGATCATCCTCGACATCATGATGCCCGGAATGGACGGCTTCCAGGTGCTCAGCGAACTCAAGCGCCATCCCGCAACGACCAGCATTCCAGTCATCTTCCTGACCTCACGCAGCAGCGTTGAAGATGAACGCCTGGGTCTGTTATTAGGCGCCGTCGATTACATCGCCAAACCAATTTCGCCTCCGGTGGTGCTGGCCCGGGTATCGGCACAACTAAGTTACCGGAACAAACTCCTGCATAACCTTCAACCCGCCAGCGCCCCTTCAGCCGGCAATGGCATGCGTGACGGTTTCATCAGTGCACTGTCACTGCAGCTGAAACATAACCCGCTCATCCAGCTCGACGCGCTGCTCGATACCCTGTCGATCCTATCGGACAGCGCTGTGGCGGAGAACGATCCGAGCACATTACGCAGTGCCGCCTGCCTGGCGCTGATGGGCCTCAATCAGTTTAATGCCCCTGTAATTCAGGCCTTGGCCCACAGCAGGGTATTGATAGAGGAAGTTCTCAGCTTTGCCGACCCAGAGGACCGAATCCTTAACCTCGCCTGGGAGATCACCCGGGCAGAGGCTCTGCTCAAGGGAGACGTCAGCCATCAAACGATTGACCTGCCGCTGTCGACTCACCTTTTTGCGCTGGCTCTGACTTACCACCTGGAATTGCTTCAACCCGGGCCGGACATTCACTACCGGCATGTGCAGGCATTCAAAAAAATGGTCGAGCAACCCAGTTTTTTGCAGTACTTGGCTTGCGATCAAGAGTCGTTGTCCGCAGCCTTGCTGAGGTCGACGTACACTTTCCTCGGCCTGCACAGCGAGCATTGAAGTATGGCTAACCTTGGAGATCTTGAACTGTTTGTGTTGATCGCCGACTGTCAAGGCCTGTCGCCTGCCGCTCGTGCGATGTCCATCACACCCGCTGCTGCCAGCCTGGCGCTCAAGCGCCTGGAAAACCGATTGGGTGTACGATTGTTCACCCGCTCCACTCGCACCATGAAACTCACCCCCGAAGGCCTGCGTTACCTTGAGAGTGCGCGACACGCCCTGAAAATTCTGGCTGATGGCAAACGCTCGCTGACCCATGATGACGGCATGCTGGAACTCACGGTGCCCTCCGACCTGGGCAGGAACCTGCTACTCGATGTGTTCGCGCAACTCAAGCGGAGCAGGCCGCGACTGTTTATCAAGCTGGCGCTTAGCGACAATGAGGAGAATCTGCTCACGGGCAAGTTCGACGCGGCCCTGCGATTTGGTAAAAGCCTCTCACTGGATCTCGTCGAGCTACCCGTTTTGAAACAGCATTACTTCATCGTCTGTGCTGGCCCCACCTATCTCTCTGAGCATCCCCTGCCCAGCACACCGCAACATCTGAGTGAACATGAGTGCATCATCAGCACCCGTAGTGGCAGAGCGGAAAATCATTGGCGCTTCCATAAGTCTGGGCAGATCGAAGTTGTTCAGGTGCAAGGGCATTTTTGCTGTGACGACGGCGACGCTGTGCGGCGCTGGGCGATAGCCGGTTATGGTGTGGCTTACTTGCCCCTATTGAGTGTCATCGACGACTTACTCGCCGGCCGATTGCTCGCATTGCTGCCCGGCTGGCAGGGCGAGCAAGCCCCACTGAACCTGGTGGTGTCGCACCGGTCGCAAATCACCGAATCGCTCCGGGCCTTGCATCACAGTCTCACCGACCAGTGCAACGAACGAATGTCTCACTACTCCGCCTGGCTCAATCCACCGGCAATGTCTGTGACGCTCGATGAGCTATCAGCAGGTCATAGGCCTGCTGAAATTCCAGACAATAGACACTCTCCTGGATAGCCAGCAGAGCACTGCAGGCACCCTGCTCGCAAAGTTCATCGACCATGCTCAGCGCTTGCGCGTTTTGATCGCGCAACAGCGTGGCCAGGCGCTCCAGTTTTACCATCAAGAGACGGCTTTGGTCTTCGTCTTCATCCACCAAACACAGCACCGGCCCCTGCCCCAGATCAGCCAGGCTCTCCAACACCGAATGCAACTGGTAGGCCAACCGCCATATCAACGGAGCCAGGTCAGTAGACCCTGCACAGTGATCCTCCAATTGCCCGGCCGCTCGCTGCACAGCCCGAGCTCCTATGTGGCCAGAAGCACCGCGCAAGCTATGAGCAAGAAAGCTGATGGCCTGAAGATCCTTGATTGCATGCGAGCGCCACAAGCGCGCGACGAACTGCTGATGACTGTCGCGAAAACTGCACAACAGTTTTTGGTATAGCGCGGCATCATGATTGACCACCGATAACCCGACTGCTGTGTCGATGCCATCGTAATGCGGCATTGATGCAACACGAGGTACAAGCGGTTTATGATCGCCAGGCGGAACTTCCAGGGGTTTGATCCAACGTACCAGAGCGCGGTAGAGCTCATTGACCTCCAACGGTTTGGCGATATGATCATTCATACCGACAGCCAACATACGCGCCTTGGCGTCCAACAGGGTATGGGCAGTGACGGCAATAATCGGCAAGGACTGCAGATGGGGGTGGCGGCGGATTTCTAATGCGGCACAGTAGCCATCCATGACCGGCATCTGGCAATCCATCAGAATCCCGTCGAAGTGACTGTCGCGCAGCAACAGTTGCAAGGCCTCTTCACCGTTGTTGGCAATCACTACTTGTACTTTGGCGCGTTGCAGCAGCCCCTCGAGAACTTCCTGATTCATCGGGTTGTCCTCAACCACCAAAACCCGGGTACCCTCCAGTAACCGCGTAAAATCGTTGACCGTGCACGTGCCAGCGACAACGCTGGCCGATAAGTCAGCGCCTGGCTTGACGGGCTCGTACTGCACAAGGGCAGGCAACTCGAAATCCTGGGACTGTGGCACGCTCAGCGTTACGGTGAATTTGAACTCCGCCCCCCTTCCCTCCAGGCTATCGATCCAGATGCTGCCTTGCATCATCTGTACGATTTTTTTTGAAATGGTCAGCCCCAGACCGGTTCCGCCATAACGTCGGGTAATCGACGGATCAGCCTGGACAAAGGCATCGAATAGACGAATGCGCTGCTCTTCACTGATACCAATACCGGTGTCCGAAACGCTGAAGCACAACAGTACCTTGCCGCTCCACTGCCGCACTTGGTGTACCCCGATGCAGACATGACCGACTTCAGTGAACTTAATCGAATTGTCGACCAGATTGGTCAGTACCTGAGACAGGCGCAATGGGTCGCCCACATAACTGCGAGGCATCAACGAGGGTATCTCCAGGCGCAGACTGATTCCCTTTTCAGCAGCCCGCTGGCGTACCAGGCAAAGCACCTCATCCAGCAGCTCCGGAAGGTCGAAATGCACGTGTTCCATGCTCAGCTTGCCAGCTTCGATCTTTGACAGATCCAGTACGCCGTTGATGATCCCGACCAGATTCTTTGCCGCACGGTCCATCTTCTCGATGTACCCGCGCTGGGTCTCCCCCAGTGGCATATCCAGGAGTAGATGGGACATACCGACAATAGCGTTCAACGGTGTGCGGATTTCATGGGACATGTTGTCGAGAAACATCGACTTGGCCTGGGTGGCCAGCTCGGCATCGCGTCGCGATTGCTTGATCAGTGCTTCCCCGGCCTTGCGCTCAGTGATGTCGAAGATCACCCCGTCCAGGTATTGCGGTACCCCGTCCACGTCAATGGTTTGCCCTTTGTCGTAGACCCAGCGCACCTCCTGCGTCGCGGTGATGATCCGGTACTCGAGCATATAACTGCCGTCATCCAGGCAGCAGTCGAAAATCCCAAGGTCGTCGGGGTGAACAAGCTCCCGGTAGGCTCGGCCGGACAAAAAATGCTGCGCCGAATAGCCACTCAAGCCTTCGATGACATCACTGACAAACATCATCTCGCGTGCGCTATTGGGCAGGCTGCGAAAAACCACTCCTGGGATATTGGCTATCATCGACTGGAGTTTGCTCTGGTTCTCTACAATCGCCAGCTGAGCCTCGACAGCCTGGGTGATGTCCTGCAGCACTCCAGTCACCCGTGTCGCGACACCTTGGGCGTCACGCTGCATGACTTTGCCGATATCCAGCACCCACACCCAGTCTCCGTTTTTATTGCACACCCGGTATTCAGCGCGGTATTCGTCAGTCTGGTTATCCAGGTGCGCGTTGAGCTTGGCCATGACCGATTCAAGGTCATCCGGATGAATCAGACGAGCCCAGCGATCCAGGCCATTACCAAAGGTACACTCCAGTTCGCATTGGCTATAACCGAGAATACGCAGCCAGACACCATTGTTGATGACGATGCCCAGACTGACGTTCCAGTCCCACAGGCCAAGTGCCCCGCTCTGCAGGGCCAGGTCCAGGCGTTGTTCGCTTTGCTCGATCAACGCGACATCGCGATTATGTCGTCGGGCGTCCGCCAGCCGCCGCAGACCACCCCACCACAGCAGAAAAAACAGGCCGGCACTCACCCCGTCGATCAACAGGATTTGTTCATTAGGCAGGATCGAATCCAGATCGCTCAACGTGATAAGCGACCAGGGGCCTCCAGGGTCGCTCCAGTCAAAGTCGGCTCTGGACAGGCCATAACGTCGCCCCTCCAGCGTGACCACAGGCTGATGGGCATCAAACGGCAACCTCTCAGGTATGCCATCGGGAAATGGATAGTCGGCGAATTGCTGGCGGATCGCGCCGATAAACGCGCCCGGCGACCACTCCCGGTCGGCCTTGAGCAGCAACGGCTGTGCGTTGGCGGCAAGCACCACGCCACTGGACGACAGGATCATTTTAACGTCGCCGTTGCGTTGTTTACTCAAGCCGCTGTCCAGCACTTGGGCATCGAAACGCGCCACCAATACGCCGATCACCTTGTCCTGACGGGTACGAGATGCGTAGATCGGTACTGCCATGTAGAACATGCGCGATCCTGTGGCAGTACTTATCGCTCCGTAGACGCTGCTAACACCTTTGAGGGCGGTATTGAAATAGGGGCGGAAGGCTACATTCAGGCCCAGCTGTGACGGATTGAGCAAGTCATGGACCGCCACGATCTCCCCGTCCAGATTGGCGACAAACGCGTGACTGGCACCCACCACGATCGACAGCGTACTCAGGGGTATCGCCGCCTGCTCCATGAGCTCTATGGAAGGACTGCGTTCCTGAATGACTCTTTTGAGCATCGGATTGTGTCGCCCCAGGATCGACAGCGCGCCAATGGCAAATCCGTCGGATTTCCACTGCTCCAGTTCCGCGGCATGCTCCTGCGTCTGCGCTTCGATCCCCGCCCGGTAGACATCTTCAACCTGCAAGCGGTAGTAGTTGCCAACCGCCACGCCCCCACCGACCGCAATCAGCACGCCAAGAGCGTTATAGTACAACCTGTTACCGTCGAAGAACTTCACTAACCTGTACAACATCCACTCCCTCCTCTCAACCATCCTCGCATGGCAAATGCGTCTGTCACGCAGCCCTGAAGTCACTAGCGTGTGGCCAGCTGACGCGGAAATTCCGGAGGCAGGAAATCACGATCGGGGTCGTAGTTCGGTTTGAGGAAATCACAGAGCGTCTGCAGGTCTTGCGGCGACAAGGTGCCTACCGACTGATGGAGG
Source organism: Pseudomonas sp. Irchel s3b6 (assembly GCF_900187415.1). NCBI lineage: Bacteria > Pseudomonadati > Pseudomonadota > Gammaproteobacteria > Pseudomonadales > Pseudomonadaceae > Pseudomonas > Pseudomonas sp. Irchel s3b6. Next base: position 205,342 of record NZ_FYDM01000003.1, read on the forward strand.
CGCAGTGTATCGAGAATGTAATCGTAGCGGCTGTTATTGTACTCGCGCACCGCATTGTAGAGCTGACGCTGGGCTTCCAGCACATCGACGATATTACGTGTACCGACCTGGAACCCCAGCTGTGACGCCAGCACCGCGCTCTGGTTGGAGATGATCGACTGGCGTCGCGCCTGGATCTTCTCGACGCTGCTGTTGAGACTACGATGCAGGTTGCGGGTGTTCTCCACCACTTGGCGACGCAGGTTGTCGTTAAGCGACTCGCGCTGGCTCATGCGTTGATAGGCTTCGCGAACCTGCGAGCTGGTCTGCCCGCCGTTGAACAACGGAATGTCGAGTTGCAGACCAACCGAGCGCTGTTCAGCGTTGCCGCCATAGCCACCGCCCCGTACCCCGCTGTTGCCATAGCCGAGGTTGTCGTTGTCGCCTATCTGGTAGCGCATTACTGCATCTACGGTCGGCGCATGCCCGGCCTTGCGTGCGTTCAGCGTTTGCTGCGCCACCTGCAAGGCCCGCTGGCTGACCCGTAGCGCGATGTTCTGATGCATTGCGCGATCAACCCATCGCCTCGCGTCGTTGGGTACGGGTAACAGGATTGGCATGTCATGCCGCACCCCCTGGACTGCGGTGTACTGCTGATGGGTCAAGGTATCGAGGGCTTCAAACGCGTTGTCCACCTGCTGCTGCGCAACAATGCGATTGGCCCGGGCACTGTCATGACTGGCCTGAGCCTGCAGCACATCGGTACGGTCAGCCAAGCCCAGTTGCAAGCCCTTCTCTGCCAGGTCCAGCTGACGCTTGAGGGCGGTTTCCTCGGCCTTGCCTGCAGCGAGTCCGTCCTGGGCTTTAAGCAGGCCGAAATACACCTGGGCGCTGTCGAGTATCAGCTTCTGCTCGGCAACCTCCAACTCCAACAGTGCCTGCTGATGTTGGGACTCGGCAGCCTTGAGGTTGAACCAGCGATCGACGCGCAATACGGGCTGGTTAAGTAGCACCTGGTAGCTGCTGCCACTACGCCCGATGTCCTGCTGCGGTTGTTGCAAGGTCGTCGTTCGGTCTTTGAGCTCGGCACTGGCCGACAGCGAAGGCAACAGGCCGGCACGGGCTTGAGGCACGGCCTCAGCCCGTGCTGCCTGGTCAGCGCGGGCCGCTGCCAGCTCGGAATTGTTCTGTCGAGCATCTTGGTACACCCGCCAGAGATCGCTGGGAATGGCCACAGGTGGATAGTCCCGAGGAGCGCTTGCAGCCGGTTCAACCTGCAACAGGAGCGCGAGCAGCCAGACGATAGGCGCCCGCTGTCGCGAAATAATTGGTTTGATCATGTACAGGGCAACTTTTACAAGAGGAATGATTCAAGCTGAAGGTGGGAGGCAGGAGGCGCGTTGCGCCCCTCCTGCTGTTTCTCGTACTACCTCAAGACATCGAAGGCACCAGTGCCCCATGCGCGGCCTGGCGGTTTTGCGGCAAATATTCGCGGGCACCGCCGGTGTCGGCGAACGCGGCCATCGCGCCGCTCAACTTGGTCAGGCTGGGACTGGTTGCGCTCTCTACTGACTCCGGCTGCTGGTTGGCCCAGGCCAGCTCGAACAGGGCATTTTTATCGGCCCCTACCCGGGTAAAGCCCGCGACCAGATGATCAATACTGATCACCGCCCCGGAACCTTTCAGCTCGATTTGCAGATGCCGGTGCGTCGCCGCCTGGCTGCCAAATACCTTGCGAATGAGCAAGGTAGTGCCTCCTGCCCAGTCAGTCAGCAGCAGATCATCATCATGACGGCTGACGAGGAGCTTTTCCCCATCGGCTGCCGGTATGATCAATCGGTCCAGGGCCTGGTCCGGGTCATCGTTATCAATGACGACTGTGCGGTAGTGCGACCACATTTCCGGGCTGAGGCGGTAGGTATCGCCGTTGGCCCCCCCATGCAGCACGACACTGTCGACACCGTCAATCAGTGGCGGCTGCAGATCATCCTGGCTACCACGCAAGCCGTCGCCCCGCAGCAACAACGACGAACCAACGCGCTCGACAGAGGTGTAATGGCCGAGCCTCTTCGGATTACCCGCCCAGACATGGTACAACCCCTGGTCTGTCTGGCTGTATACATAGGCTGCTCTCTGCCCAACAGCGGTTCCCACGAAACGCAAATCTTCCGCAACCGGGAGACCTTTGCCAGAGAACACTTGTCCACTGCTGACGTCGAACCACCCTTGCGCGCCCTGCCCCAGCAAAGTCAGCACACCTGTAGCTCGCCACTGGCTGGCGAGCTCGCTGAGCGCTTGCGGCAAACGAGCAAGGTTATCTTGCTGCCAGCCTTTGTCGACCGCCACCAGCTGCAATTCACCCTTGCTGTCCCGGAGCAAAATCTCGCCTTTGACGGTGGTCAGGCGTAATCCCGCGTCATTGAGCTCTGCCGCCTTGAGATGCAGATTCGGCACCAGCTCACTGGCGGCGGGCAGTTGCGCCGACACCTCGAGTACCTCGTCAGTGCCAAACGCGCCGGCAAGCGCTGCAGGAGTCAAAGGAGGTTGACGATAGAGCTTGCCACTTGCCGGATCGAAAATCCGCGCAGCGCTGCCGTCCGCTTCAAATCCCAGAAACTGCAAAGGCTTGCCATGCAGCGGGGCGGATGCCACCACGACCTGCCCGTTGTGGTACCACACGGGCAACACGCTCTTGCCGTCACTGCCCTTGACGCCAAACACCGCCAGGGTTGCACTGCGACCAGCGACACTGGATAGATCTTGCCACCAGGTTTGACGCCCTTTGAGCCAATGCTCGTTGACGGCCTCGTAACTGAGCTGCCCCTTGGCATCGACCCGGGCCAGGCGGCCATCCTCGGTGAGGAGGACCAGAACTCCGTTCAAATCGATTACATTCGCCAGCGCCGGGGTGGTAACCCGCAATGCTGTCGGGCGGGTGGAGTCGAGCACCGCCTGGCCTGGCCCTTCCTGGCGGAACAGGACCTTTTGCGCCTTGCTGTAGAAAAAGAACACCTCCTTGCCATCGAGGCCGGGCATGCTGCCCGCCAACACCAGATCAGCGGGAACAGGCCATGCGCTACGACTTGTTTCGTGCGCTTCGAAACGCAGGGTTGTGTCCCCGGGTGGCGCCAGATTGGGTTTGATCACGGCGCCATCGCTGGTTCGTATCCAATAGCGGTGTGCCACGCCAGCCGCATCGGTGCCAAATACCGTCATCAACGCCGCAGGGGTTGGCTCGATCAATCGCGCGCCCAACCCATACACTGGGGTGCCGCGCTGCACGCCATTGCTCGCGTAGCCATTGAGCATGGTTTTTACCGCGTCGCCATATTGGCCAGTGCACGCCGAGAGCTGTAATAGCGCCTCATCACCCACCGCGCTGACCAGCTCCATGCGATCGCCCTGGATCCGGTAGCTCAGCTCGGCCTCACTGCCATCTTTGAGCAAATGGCGGCGCGTCAGGTAGACCGCATCCCCCTCTTGCCATAACCGGCTGATGTTGCCCGCGCTCTGGTTGAACCATGGATCGAACTGCGCATCGATCCTGCCACTGGCGATGTCCACCCGCCACGCCGCGGCGTTCGCGGCGTCAAAAAAATAAGCATAGTCGCCACTAACGGCCCCCAACTGAGCATGCCTGGCCTGCTCAATATCAGTGTTGGTGAACAGCATGCGATCCTTGGCGACGTCATAGAACGCCCGGCCGACATTTCGTCCCTCGTGGCTGTAATTCTCCACCACAACGTACTGACCTTGCATCTGATGAGCCTTGGCCAAGTCGCGCAAGTGCTGCTCGATACGATGACCTGGCACCTGCCATTTACTGGCGTCCTCCACCAGCACCCGGGTAGTCATGCCGGCAAAATCGACTTCCCGCACCTCGCCTTTGGCATTGACCAACAGTATGCGACCGTTCTGGGCGGGATCGAGCTCGACCACAACACCACCGACCACCAACTGTTGGTTCGACACGCTGATGCTATCGCTGGCAAGCTGGCTGCTATCGATGATCCAGCGCGAGGGCATGCTGCCTGTTTCGCTGGTGAGCTTGACCCGCACGCCTTCATTCAAACCGATTACGTATTCGCCCCCTGTGCCCTTGATCTCGTAGCGCAGGAAGCCGTGCAGCTCATTGGGCAGCTCGGGTACTACCAGTTGCCGGTTACGCTGATCGAGCAGCACTTCGACCGGCGTATCGACGTACTCTTGATGAATCTTGCGGATCGTGTACTCGCCCGGAAAGAGGTAGAAGTCGTAGTCAAAGCGTCTGTCTTGCTCAAGCCGACGAATCACATCAAAGCCGCCGTCATGGCGGTTGGTGGTGCCGGGAAGTGTCTCGTATTCGTAACTGATATAGGACTTGGGCGTACCCGGCAGAATAACTACCCTGGTATCGCTGTGAGCGAGCGGATGGTGGCTCCCATAGCCGATGCCACTGCGCACCTCGACCGCCTGACTGCGATCGCGGACCATCACCGGCATGCCCCACCCGAAGTAATTGATTGCTCCAGAACCGCCATTACCGTGATGCGTGCGGTAGATGTACTGACTGTCGAAGTCGATTTGCCCGTTGCGCAGGTCGACGGTCTTCACTACCGCCCCGGCAAGAGGGACCAGCACCTGTTTCTGCTCGTCATAACGATAACCTTGGCCTTTGTATGCGCTGTCGAGCGCCTCAAAGTAGCGGCCCACCGCTTGGGCTTCCATAGCCACAACACCATATGCCTGTGCCAGTGCGGTAAAGCCGACCGCAAGCCCACCCAGGACCACAGCACACCCACCGAGCATGGCAGCGGCGGTGGAGGCACCGATCAGGCCGGCGCTGAGTCCCGCAATACTGGTCACGAAGCTTGCCGAGTCGAAGGCGAGCTGGGTGCCGAACACAGCCTTTTGCATATCGTTTTCGGCGTGAGCCAGCTCAAACCCATCAAAGCCAACCATCGCTGCCCCCAACAGGACGCCAATGCCTTCATCGGCGGTGCGCCCCAGCGTTTTGGCAAAGTCCTGGAGAGTGGCTTCAGCGGCTACCGCTTCGCCGCGCAGTGCCGTGCGAACCAGCTCGGTGACCCTGGCCACATCCTGGAGGGTGCCATGCCCCATCTGGATAAAATTGATGTAACTGTGCACTTTGAGCGCCGTAGCAAGATCAGGCGCCGCCCCCCCGCTCGCAGCGTCTTTGCGGCTCCTGTCTGCAAACCAATGGATCAATGCCTGCACCGCAAAACCTGCGTTCAAACCGTCTACCGGTGCGGCCTCACCGGATACGCCCTTGGGCCGCAGTTGGCCATTCTCGAGGGTAAAGTGCTGGCTGAGCCGCTGCAGATTTTCGTCGACGAAGCGCCGAAACTCGATAAAGGTGACATCTTCGGTAGTCAGCCAGCGGGTTTGCTCGGGCTGGTCACGGTTGATGAACTGAACCCGGTACCGGCCTTCGCCTTGCGCTTCGGTATTGGCAATCACCGGCATCCAGCGATGGTCGAGCCCCGCTTCCCGCGCAAGCAGGGTGCATGATTCTTCAAATCTGGCGCCCCACTGCTCGGCATCGAGCGTCACCAACGCCATGCGCAACCGGGTGTCCTCGATAGCCTGTGCTTGTGTACTGAGCGTACGTTCGACCAGTCGCCGCTGCTCAATGGAACTCACCAGCTCATCAGCCCGTGACAGGTCAGCAACGTACAGGTCGTTGCCCACCGGCACCTCGGCCATTTTGGCGACATCGATCTGCACCAGGTTAAACACAGGAGCCGACTGGGTGCCGAACGAGCCGTAGAAAGCGGCCATTTTGCGGCCGATCAGGTGCTGTGTCATTGCCTTCGACAAACTGGCCGTATCGTCGAAAGCGAAAATCCCGACATTCGGGTCGTAGAAATAGTAACGACGCCCTTCGGCACTAATGGTGCTCCCCACCAGCATCGAGTGCCCTTGGGTGTTGAGCGCGAACATTGAGGTTTGGGTCGTTTCAGCCAGCCGGGCAACCACGTCGGCCACTTTGAAATGGCCCAGTTCGGTTGATGCCTCAACTGCGTCGACATTGGCGTGCAGCCTGCTCAAACTGTTCTTGAGCAATATGGAACTGGCCCCTTGCGGGTCGGCGCCAGCCAGGAACAGCTTTTCCACCAGGTTATTGACACCGTACTCACCGCCGTTTGCCAGCGCCACCGCCATGGCCCTGACCAAGGGATAGCAACGACCTCCCGACGTGTCGCCTACCAGCGACAGATAAAAATCCTGTGGCACCAGCCGATCGAAGGTACTGCCGGCACGATGAAAGTCTTCGCTGAACTTCGCCGTTCGACTTAACACTTTATCGATGTATTCGGCCTGGCTCGCCACACTGATACGCCCACTCAGAGCGCCCTGCTGCTCAGGGGTAAGCTGTCCCTTGAGGAACAGACGCTTCATCTCCAGGACTGACATCTTGTCACCCAAACCGGGAATGGCTATATCACGGAAATTGCGCAAGCCTTCAGCAAACCCGGGGACCTGCGTCCCGCGCTGAAATGCTTCTGCGATCGAGTAACGTTCCCCAACACTGTCAACACGCGACGCTCCTTCTCCCTGGATTGAAGCGTCGTCAATTCGCACCACCGCGGCGATGCCTTTTTTTTCCTTGATCTGCTGCCAAAGCCAGGTTCTCTCGACAGATCTGGCTTCTAACAATAGTGGTTGGTATTGCGCACGGTAGTAATCCTGAGTGAGGTTTATCTGCTTGATCTGCTGGTCGATCAAGGCTTTGTCACTTGAAGTGCGCCGGGCATCCTGGAGTTGAACGCGCTTGTATCTCAACTCTTCGATGTCAGAATCGACAATGACTTGAATCGCATTGCGCAAGTGGATCCATGCTGCAATTGCCGGGTGCTCGGAAGAAAAATCGCCGTCCGTATAGGCAACATCGGCTACTCCTTCAGCAGATACGCCGAACTGACCGGCCACTTTTTTCAGTTGTTGGTGAATCTTTTCCCGGTAAGCGCTGAATTGAGCCTGATTGCGCTGCGCCACTTGGTCGTCGGCGACTTGGATCGAAAGGGGTGACTCGCCATCACGCAGCTTCGGCCGGGGTCCCTCATCTACTCTCTGGTTCTCCTCGTACTCCTGACGCTGAAAAGCCAGCTGCCATTCGCCATTGACATACTGCATGTACGCTGCGGCCAAACCCGTAGAAGTGCCGGAAACCTGATAATCCTTGAAGTCGATCGCCATCACCACGTTGTCGTAGAGTGTCGAGCTGTTGACCCGGCCGTCGTGATACACCCGATAGGTGTTTGCATCCAGACTGGTGACTATCAGCGAACAGCCTGAAAGCGTGGCGGTGAAGAGAAAGCTGCCGGGGGCCGCGTGCTTGGGAATATCCACATAGGCAGGGGATGCATTGACCTGATCCGCACCATTGAAGCCAAGAAAGTACGCTGCCACACTGTCGACTTGGCTGGCTGGCTGGCCTTCATCACCATGCTCGGTGTATTCAATTTCATACAGGTTAGGCGCAACTTTCACCAACTGGGCAAAACCCTGGGCCGGAAGACGGCCCGACTTGAGTAGAGCCTCGGCGCTGAGTGTGTAGGTCTTGGCAAACAGCACAGGATCCAAAGCAAACTGTCGGATGTCAGGACTGCCCGTGCGGGGTTCAGCCCCACCACTGACAGGCACCAACCCTCCCTTTAACGCACGGTCTTGTACAGCTTGTGCTAGCAGGGCCGGGTCTTGTACATCGTACCCACGCCTCTGCAGGGTACGCTGCAAAGTCTTCTCAATTGGAGTATCGGTGAGCAAGGCCTCAGCTCCCGCTGCAGCAATCAGTCTGGCTCTGGATTGACCATGGCTGCTCGACTCCCCTTGCGCCGTCTCGGAGTAGGCAATGCCTTTGTCCACCCGGAGCATGCCGGTGGGAGTGTGTTCGACAAAGGCCGGCGCCGGTAGAAGTTCGGCAAGCCTTCTGCCGATGGTTCGAGCATGCTCTACCCCCGCTTCAGACAGGTAAATCACCGCCTGGTCGGTGCGGCGGCCCAGGTTTTTCGGCCCCATGATCTTGGCCTGCTCAAGCCAGCCGCGGTTTTCATCGCTGAACAATTGGGTCAGTGCATTGGCCAGCTGGTTGAAGTACGCCTTGTCGACGTTGATGGTCAGTCGTGCGCCAACCTTGGATCGTGTGCCATACCGTTGCGCAAAATCTTTAGGCAGAACTCGAAACGCTTCAGCACTTCCTAGAACGCTGTCCGTTTGCGAGGCCAGGGCTATTGCCTCGCTGCCTTGCACTTTGATATCGACCATTGCAGCACGCGCCGCCAATGCCTTCATGTACTCGACAAACTCACGCTGTTCAACCTCGTTGAGGCTACTGACCGCTGTCGGCCTATCGTTGCTGTAGCGGCCGTAGGCATCTGCCTCAAGCGCCTTTTCAAGCTGGCGCTGTTTGGCATTCGCTTCGGGAGTCCACTTGTTACCGTTATCACGAAACATTTTTTTTATGTCGTTAACCAACGCTTGGATCGCTGGTCTGCGTTTCATCTCTTTATAGGTCGCTTGCGCGGATTCGAGCAGTGACTGGTAGCTTCTGCTGGGCATAGGTCTCTCTCCTGAGAATAGGTTTACGGATAGTTTTTGCGGGTTACAGCGCTGGATTGACGGCCACGGCATGTCCACCTGGCCGTCTGTGATCGGGATATCAACCCTTCATCTGCAACGCCCATTGCCGGGCATACAACCCGTCCAAAGCGAGCAGTTGTTCGTGGCTACCTTGCTCAAGGACCTGGCCTTGATCGATGACGAGAATTCGGTCGGCATGACGCAGCGTGTTGAGGCGATGTGCGACACTGATGACCGTGCGGCCCTGGGCGATTCGCTGCAGATTGGCCATCACCGCCGCCTCGGACTCGTAGTCCAGGGCACTGGTGGCCTCGTCCAGCAACAGGATCCCTGGGTTGGTCAGCAACGCCCGAGCCAGGGCTATGCGCTGACGCTGGCCGCCTGAAAGCTGGCCGCCGCGCTCACCGACCTGGGTGTCGTAACCCTGGCTTAGCGCCTCGATAAAGGTCGCAGCACCGGCGAGGGTGGCCGCCTCGTGTACTTCGGCATCGCTGGCCTGGGGTCGGCACAGGCGAATGTTCTCGGCAATGCTGCCAGCGAACAGCACGCTTTCCTGCAGCACCACGCTCATGTTGCGACGCAGGGCCACCGGGTCGGCAATGGCCAGGTCGATGCCGTCCACCAACACCCGCCCGTGCTGCGGTACATAAAGGCGTTGCAGCAGTCGGGTCAGGGTCGACTTGCCCGAGCCGGAAGGCCCGGTAATACCGATGAACTCCCCTGGTTGTACGTCCAGGTTGAGGTTGCGCAGGATTTCCTGGCCATCTTCGTCATAGCGAAAACGCACGCCCTGGAAACTCACCGCGCCCTGCAGCGCCGGCACTGAGGCCAGACCGCCGCTACCGCTTTCACACTCGGTGTCGAGAATATCGCCCAACCGTCGCAACGAGATCAGGGTGTGCTGGAAATCCTGCCAGACCTGGGCCAACCGCAGAATCGGCTCCACCACATGGCCGGCCAGCATGTTGAAAGCCACCAGTTGGCCGGGCGTCAACTGCCCGTCCATAACCAGCATAACGCCCCACCACAGCAGCAACGCGGCGGTCAGCTTCTGAATCAGGCCAATACCCTGCCCGGCCCAAATACCGACGATGCGTGTGTGAAACGCAGCCCTCACATACGCCGCCAACTGACGTTGCCACTGCTGCTGGAAACCGCCTTCGGTGGCGCCGGTCTTGATGGTTTCGATGCCCGTCACAGTCTCGGTGAGAAAGGCGGTGTTTGCCGCACTCAGCTCGTATTCGCGCAGCGCCCGGCTGCGTAACAAGGGGCCCACGCACAGCCAAAACAGGAAGTACAGGACCAGGGAGCCGACCACCACCCATGTCAAGAGTGGTGCATAGCTGTACATCACCGCGATGAACAGGCTACAGAAGGCCAGATCCAGCACCAGGGTTAGCGCCGAACCGGTGAGAAACTGGCGGATCTGCTGCATCTCACCGACTCGGGCGATGATCTCGCCCGTTTGACGACGCTGGAAGTAGCTCAGCGGTAGCTGCACCAGATGCTGGTACAAGCGCGCGCACAATTCAGCGTTAATCTTGCTGGCCAAGTTGCTAAACAGCCAGGAACGCAGCAGGCCGAACAACGGTTCGAACAGCGCCAACGCCAGCAGGGCAATGCCCAATACTTGCAGGCTGGACATACCCCGGCTGACCAGCACCCGGTCGATGATGTTCTCGAACAGCAGGGGCGTGACCAGGGCTACCAACTGCAGCATCAGCGAGACCAGTAACACGCTACGAAACTGCCGCACATGTTTGAGGATCGATGGCCAAAACCAGGCCACGCCGAAAGCAGGCGGTTTCAAACCGGTGTGCTGTTCAGCCAGCAACAACACCTCGCCCTGCCACAGTTCAGCCAGGTCTTCACGGGGCAGAGTCTGACAGTGCCCCTCTAGCGGCCAGAACAGGTTGACCTGCCCTGGTTCGACGGCATTGAGCACCACCCACCCGCGCGCGGTCTCCAGCAAGGCGGGTAACGGCAGTTGTTCCAGGCGCTGGACGCTGCTGCGCACGGCCCTCGCCCGCAGCCCGGCCCAGCCGGCACAACGGCGCAAGTCGATACTGTCGGCCATGCCCTCGACGCGGCCCAGGCGGTGATTCAGCTGTGCCGCCGTGAGGGTCAGGTCAAAACGCCGTGCCGCCCATACCAAGGCCTCCAGGCCAGTATCCAGGATGTTCGGTGTATCGTCGCCAGCGTGGATAAATGCAGTGGTCATATCAACGCTCCCGCAGGGCTTCGGACTGGTATTGCTGGATCGGGCTCAACAGGTAGTCAATCACCCGCCGATCTCCCGTGCGAATCTCGCCGGTCACTGTCATCCCTGCCTGCAAAGGCACCCAGCCCTGGTCCACGGCAATAGCGGCCTTTTCCAGGCGGATGCGCGCTGGGAACACCAATCCCTGCTGCTCATCCTTGATGGCATCACCAGACACATGCATAACGGTCCCGCGCAAGGTGCCGTATCGGGTATAGGGGAAAGCATCAACCTTGATCTCCACTGGCTGTCCAGCCCTGACAAAGCCCACATCCTTGTTCAACACCATGACTTCGGCATCCAGCTCCGCTCCCTCTGGCACAATCACCAGCAGTTGTTGCGCTGGCTGTACCGCACCGCCCAGGGTATGCACCGCCAGTTGTTGCACCACGCCATCAACCGGTGCCAACAACGTTTGCAGGCGCTGCTTGTCGCGCCCGCGGATCAGTTGCTGCTCGAGAATGGCAATGTCCTGCTGGGTACGATGGCGCACGTCGTGCTGCTCGCGCTGGGTCCTGGCCAGAAAACTGTCGCGCTGATCCTGCCGGTTGCGCGCCTCGGCCTTTAGCACCTGCAGTTCGGCATGCTGTTGGGCCAGCGAGCGCTCGACCTCCAACTGCTCCTTTTCCTGCTCCAATAGATCAACCTGGGGCATCAGTTGCTGGGCCGCCATCGCCCGGCGTGCATCGAGGCGCCGCCGGACATTGCTAGCCAACTTGCCCAAGGCGGAAATCTCCACACTGCGAGCCCGCTGGCCGGCCTGATTGATGGCCATCTCAGCATTCAGGCTGTCCAGGTTGGCGTTGATTTCTTTCCAGGTGCTTGCCAATTGCGCACGGGCTTCCATTGATTGCTCCGGGCTCAGATCGGGTGGCGGCAGATAGCTGCCAATCGGGTCATTGCTCAGCAGCGCCTGGGCCCTGGCCAGCTCCAGGCGTTTGAACGCCAGTTGAGCCCGAAGCTCGCTCAGCTCGGCATCGACACCAATCGGGTTCAACGCCACCAACACATCACCGGCCTTGACCCGTTGCCCGTCACGCACGTGGATTGCACCGACCTCACCCGCATCATGGGCCTGAATGATTTTGGTGTGGCTAGGCACTATCAACCGGCCAGAAGCACTGGCGTGAATGTCGAGAAAGCCGAGAATCGCCCACGCCAGCGCCAGTGCGATCGACAACATCAACACCATCGCCGTGCCGCGCGCCCAAGGCGCTGGTGGTCGCTCGACAATCTCCAGATAACCGGGCTGGAACTCGTACTCGTCGCGACTGCGTTTGAGTGCGGCAGGCGCCTGGCACAAAGCGCGCCAAGCCTGCCGGGGAATGCTCAACAATGACCAACGCATCATGCCTGCTCCTTGCGTAACGCACGTTGCAACGCCCATAGGCGTGCATAACAACCACCGTTGGCGAGTAACTCAAGATGGGTGCCCGATTCACTGACCCGCCCCTGCTCAACGGCAACAATGCGTTGGCATTGGCGCACGGCCGACAATCGGTGAGCGATGATGATCACCGTGCGCCCCTCAGCGATCCGCGCCATGTTGCCCTGGATCAATGCTTGGGATTCGTCGTCCAGTGCACTGGTGGCCTCATCAAAAATCAGGATCCTTGGGTCGCCCATCAGTGCGCGGGCAATGGCAATGCGCTGGCGTTGACCACCAGACAGCGATCTGCCCGCTTCAGCCAGCACCGTGTCGTAGCCCAACGGCAGTTGCAGAATAAAGTCATGGGCGCCCGCCAAACGGGCTGCGGCGATGACTGCTTCCAGGGAGGCAGTGGGATGACGCAGGGCAATGTTCTGTCGCACGCTGCGGTTGAACAAATAGTTTTCCTGCAGCACCACACCAATCTGGCTACGCAGCCAGGCCGGCTCCAGCTGCTGCAGAGGCAAGCCGTCAATCAGAATGCGTCCGGCATCAGGGGTATAGAGTTTTTGCAGCAAGCCGGTCAGCGTGCTTTTGCCAGAGCCAGACGGCCCGACGACTCCCAGGGTCTGGCCCGCGACGATGTGCAGGTCCAGCCCCTTGATCACAGGTTCCAGGTCGGGACGATAGCGGAACACCAACTGCTCGATGCGCACCTCGCCTCGTAACGGTTGTAGCGGACGCAGTTGGCCCTGCATCTGCTCGACCGGCAGGTTGAGCATATCGCCCAGCTTGTCCACCGAGACTCGTACCTGGACAAATTGCTGCCAGACCTCGATCAACTTGGCCAGCGGCTGACTGATGTGAGCCAGCATCATGTTGAAGGCGATCAATTGGCCGATGCTCATCTCCAGGCCAATCACCTTGCTTGCACCCCAGCAGATCACCGCAACGGCGGTAAATTTCTGCAGCAGGGTAACTGCCTGGCTAATCGAGCTGCCCAAGGTCTGGCTGGCGAAACCGGCCTCGACCATCTCAGCGGTCTGGGACTCCCAGCGCCGTTGCATCCGCGGCTCTACCGCCAGACTCTTGATGGTCTCGGCGCTGCTCACGGTTTCGTTGAGAAAGGCAGTATTGCGGGCAGAACTCTGAAACTGGCGCTCGATGCGCTTCTCCAGCGCTCCGGTGCTGATCCAGGCCAGCAGGACATACAGTGGAAGCGTCGCCATCACCAGCAGGGTCAAGGGCCATGAAATCCAGGCCATGACCGCAAAAAACACCAGGGTGAAGACGACATCGATGCACAACGTCAGCAGTGAGCCCGTGAGGAACTCACGAATGCTATCCAGTTCCTGAACCCGGGTGATGATCGCGCCCACCTGGCGCTGCTTGAAATACAGCAGCGGCAACCCCAACAGATGACGGAACAGTTTGATGCCAAGACCAATGTCGATGCGATTGGCGGTATGTGCCGAAAGGTATTCGCGCAAGCCTTTGAGCAAAACCTCGAAGATCCCCACCACGACCAGCGTCATGACCAGAACATCCAGGGTCGCCAGGGCCCGATGCGCCATGACCTTGTCCATCACCGCCTGGAAAAACAACGGTGTCGCCAGGGCCAGTACCTGCAACAGCAACGAACACAACACCACCTCCGTCAACACCCGACGATGGCGCAGCAGCTCTGGAGCAAACCAGGACAGATCGAAACGCAGGCCTCCCTGGCGCAGACGGATCACTTCCCCGCTCCACTGTTCGGCCAATTGCGCTCGCTCGATCACATCGGGCGTGCTGGCCAAAGGCGATTGAATCAATGCCTGGGCGTCAGACAGGCGTGCGAGCAGCACGAAGTCGCCCGCCCGGGTGCGCCAGACCAAAGGCAACAACTTCGGCGTCAGCTTGCGCAACGACAAGCGCTCGAGCCGCAGATTGACTCCGGCGCACTGCCCGTAGTGCTTGACCGCGCGGCGTACGTCCGGGCCGGTCACTTCCTGTTCGGGTTCCGGAACCCGCCCCTGGCACACTTGCAACAGCAGCCGGCAACAGGCCAGCGCTGTACGGACCTCGGCCGCCGTAGCGGAAAGAGGAAGCGCCCGCCCCGTCATACCGGAGCACGCGATAAAACGTGGGAGTAGAATGTTGCAGAATTCGCTGACATAAACCGCTCTTTACATGATCAAGGGAACATGGAGGCACGGTCGAATTCTGCGTCAATAAGTGTGAGTTGATAATCACAGCCTGGATTGAAAGGTTTTAATTAAAACTTAATAGTTAACTTGAGATGTTGCGTAGGGCATCTAAGCCCATTCGAACGCATTTGTGCAACTTAAGAAATTTCTTGCAGACACAAGCACTGCCCTGAGTGAAACTGAACGGGTTGCTCCGCATAGAGAACTTTGCCCCCGCTGCTGGCGGTAATACTGCGACTTAAGATTTCGTGACCGCATTGTAGCCCCAACAGGCGCCACGCTTAACTTAAGTAAACAGTATTACGCCACCGGGGGATTTTTTGCGTTTCCCCATCTTAATGCGTCATCAAGGCGGCACTCTGCCTACCACCAGGCGCCACCTGCCGCACGCTTTAGTCCTTTGCACACCCTTGTGCCGCATTGATCAACCTGCCTTTGTCAACCCACGCATGCCTCTGGTAAACGGTGTAGGTGGTTTGGCCGCTGGCGCGTGACAGTTCGACAAGCCCTGCTGCCGTAGTGGGGTCGATACTGCCAATAAACAGGTTGATGCTACCGTTGTTCTCCACGGTAAATGCTTTTGTGCCGCTGGTGAGTTCGTGCTTTATGCAGGCGATGTAAGCTTGAGTGCCTTTGGCCGTAACACCATTGGCATGATTGCGATCAAGTCCTATATCCGAATGATGTGAGCAACCAGCGACCACCAATAGAGTGTAGACAAATAAAGTTTTACCCAATCTTCCAGCGATCATTGCTTTCATATGTTCAGCTCCTGGTTTTCGGGCACGGTGAATCCTGACAACGCTGCAAGTTAAGCCCGTAGCTATTGATATGAAAACGTTATTGTCGAACGCGCGTGAACCGTTCCAGGTTGCACGGCTGCTGCTGTTTGCACATATCTCACTGTAAAAGGAATTATATGCTCGGTCGCAAGCGAAGCGGCATTGCCGCCGACAAACCATTGGTTTTGGGTGCCTGCAATTCGCGAGTCAGGTCCATATGACACCACGCCCGCCCTGCCTGTTGCGCTAATTTGAAGGCCAACCCCTGCGGCCGTTGAATCTTCTGCAAGCCTCAAGAAATCGCCCCTGTTATCTGGGAAGTTAGCATCTGTCATAGTTGCATGCAGGGCAACGCCAGCATCGCAGTTTACGCCAATGGTAAAACGTTTTGAGCCAGCGGTTGAGCCTACGCCTTGGAAGCTGCTCCTGGAAACCGTGGGAAGCACTACCTGCTGATTCCGATCAGCAGCAAGTACCGAGCAGGTTACACCAGTGACGAGCACCGTGGTTCCGCGATAGGATATATCTTCCCCACGCGCTCTTCTTCGACCAGGCATTAATTCCCACAGCACAGTTCCAACGCTCCTAGCACGAAGACGATAAGTGCCAGGAGCTAACGGGCCTGTGGCGATAAATCTGACCTGTATATTGATGTCTCTCCTCGCATGCTCTGTCCGAGTATAATTCCCAGTAAAATCAGAAGTATTACCAAGGTGATCCCGAGCTCTCAAGTAATATCCAATGTTTTCAGTTCCAGTTGGATACACATTATAGTCGACCCCTTCTTCACTTGTGGTCAATACCGGTGTCACACCATTTGGCATTAGCACGACACTAATCGTAGTGTCAGCGGGACAGTTATTCGCCCAATACCCCGCGACAGCGGTCCCAGACCACTCACCTAAAGTGGAACTTCTCTCTATCATCGCAGACCTTGCAGTCATCGGAGTAGGACGTAAGGGGCGGCTGTCGCTGTTAGTTCTGCATGCCCACACATAACCCGGGAAGTTGATTTCAATCACCAGCCCAACCAAAAAAACAATCCCTACCGAATTAAACAATTTTGTCTTGAACACTTTCATTACAACACACCAATTAATGTTTCTCTGATTGCAGAGTGGTATGCCAGACCTACCCCTACGTATTTACTCATAAAGTTGTTTTTTGCCATCCCGCACAATCCGTTCACTCCGTTCTTCAGGCAAATTTCCCGAAGCTAAACCCTATACACGACACGGCAAATCGACCCGCTCTAATTCCGCATTCGCTTGGTGCTTCTCCCTGGGCTTGAACTGATAAGTCATACTGCACTGACTTGACTCCTTGCCATGGGTGCTGACCCACAACCTGCCCTGGTCGCTGCCGAGGCGAGCGAATATCTGCCCGCCCTGCCCGACCACACCCACTGTGCGACCGTCCGAATCGTAGACATTGGCCCCGAAAGGCAAAGGCTTGCCATCGGCCTGCTGAGCATTGATCAGTAATGCGCGGCCCGTGACGGTCTTGAAGCGGGCCATGACCACCGCGCCACTGCGCGGCACCACTTCCTGACTGGTGCTTTGCAATTCAACGTCATCGGAAAGACCCTTGGGATCGAGTCCCAAGGTGTTTACCCGGTAAGGCGTCAAATACGGCACGACTGCCTGGCCATTGCGGTCGAGTTTCACGCCAGTGGCATTGTCCAACGTCGCACCAGCCGCCTCAGGGGCATGAACGATGGCAATGGTGTCACCCAGCGGTTGACCGAAAGTAAATCCGGCCGGATGGACGACCACCGAGCCACTCCCCCCCAGTGAGGCCTGCTGGAAGTCGCTCCCCTTACTGAGCGAAGCACTCAGATCGGCCGCCGAGGTTCGGCGCTGGACGTTAGCGCTGGTGCTACTTGAATGCTTACCGCTGCTTGGACGATTGTTGCTGGCCGAAATACCATAGCTCAGGCTATGGTCTTCGCCGCTGGTTCCACTCAAAGTACTTTGCACGTCGGCACTGCCGTCGCTGTTGGAGCTGGCACTGGCACTCAGATGGGCGCGATTTGTGCTACTGGCCGATCCCAGGGGCATGCTAAAACTGACCATGTATTGGGTGGAGTTCTCGCCATACATATCCTGAGTGCGCGAGGCGCTGACACCCGCACTGCCCCAGCTGAAAGTGTGGTTGTAACCTGACTGAAACTGCTTATCACTGCCCGGACTGTTCCAATAATTCTGCACCGAGGCATTGAGATACAGGTGCGAGCTATTGTTGATGCGCTGGCTGACGTTCAGTTGCGCTCTGCTGCGAGCATGACGGAAGGCGTCCGGGTTGCTGTCGCCACTTTGTTGAAATTGGTCGCGGGCAACAAGTGCATCGCGTATACCGAAATAACCTTCAGTGGAATAGCGATACGCGGCAACCGTGAAGTTGGTGCCTGTGTTTTGCAGTACTTTATTATAGGTGACCCGCGCCGATTGACCGTTGAAGGCCTTGCCCGCCAAGTCGGTTTTCGAGGCGGTAATGTCTGCGCCTAGAGCACCGTATTCGCTGTTCAACACACCACCCAGTAGAGCAGCACTATAGCCCTCGGAGGCTGACATGCCGGCATAGCCGGTCACCAGATTGCTAAGTCCTCGCTGGTAGGTGGCCTGGGCAACAGTGGGCGAGCTACCGTACGACAGGTTGCGCGCCTGGCCAACAGTTGCCGTGTAGCGTGAAGTACCTTCGCGCAGGGAACGACTGACCGACGAGAACGGCACGATAAACTGCTTTTCCTGCCCATCGGCTTCAGTCACTGTGACTTCCAGATCACCGCTTTGGCTGGCAGGGTTCAAATCGGTGATTTCAAAGGCCCCGGGGGCGACGGAGGTCTGCTGGATGATAAAACCGTTCTGACGCACTGTGACCCGCGCATTGGTGGCGGCCACGCCACGAACAACGGGGGCATAGCCACGTAGCGAGTCGGGCAGCATACGATCGTCAGTGGCCAGCTGCACTCCACGTGTCGCAACCGAATCGAACATCTCGCCATCGGTGAACACATCACCCACCGTCAATTCCGAGCTGAGGGAATCGATATCCCGCTGCGCGTAGCGGGTAACAACCTGGTAGGCCTTGCCAGTTTCGTTGTTCCAGTTAAGCGCCGAACGTTGGCGCAAACGCCAAATGCCCAGATTGATGCCAGCATTGAAATCGGCATATGCGGTGTTGCTCTGACCGCCCTGACCACTGCTTTGGTAAGCGTTAACACTGTAGTTGACGAACGCGGCGTTAACGCCCCTTTCCCAGCGCTGTGGGCTGACATAGCCGCGTGGACGGTTGAGCATTGCGACTTGCGGTACGCTTAACTCAAGCCGTTGATCGGCACTGTCGTAGCGATAGGTCGCATCGGCGATGAGGCCGAACAGATCCTTGGAGGCCGCTTCAGCACCTGCGCTCGCTTGTAATTTGTCGGTATCAACACCGAGTTGATCCAGCAGCTCCAATGGCAGCTCAGGCTTGGCCTGGTGCGGTGTCGCACCAGGAATAAACGCGACATCGAAGCGCCCTGCAGGTGCGCCGTTGATACTGAGGTCAACACTGTAGGTGCCTGTTTCGACCGGGCTTCCCCGACTGTAGCGCTCGACATCAAGCGAACCGGCGCTCGCGCCCATCAACATGCTGCTGTCAAAGTTGGCGAATTCACTCGAGGGGCCGTCGAACTCTTTCGCCCGGACAGTGGAGGTCAGACCAAAGCTGTCAATCAGGGTCGCAACTGCAAGTGACTTTAAACAAAAAAGATTAAAGCAGCGAGTAACACTGAAATTGTTCCCACGCCTATTGAGGTTACGCCCTTCCCAGGTTTTGACTTGCGACGTCATTCAAACCACCACAGCCCCAAGGCTTTTTCTTGCACCAACGAGGAAACGTCACGAAGACAAAAGCCTCAATGATTACTTGAATACACAAGAAAGTTCTTCAGGCTTTGACAGCCTTAAACACAACAAACAGCTAACGATAAGAGCATGACGCTCGACTACCGTACGCAACTATTGAGAAGTCCTTCTATAATAAAATAGGAAGCTCAAATTTACTGGTGCCACCGTAATCATTCACCACGCCCCCTTCAACTCGGCTGCCGCTCGCTGGATTGTAGGAGCCCTTAAGTGGCAGGGTCTTGCGCTCGCCCGGCGCGAACATACTGTTTGCCAAGTTCAATTCAGCACTGGCATCGCCCACTTTGAGCGAGTTCAATGTTAGAAAATAGGGTGTTGTATTAACCCCTTCAAGGGCCCAACCGCCAGCGCTGTTCTTCAACCGCCATTGGATTTTCTGGGCAGCCTGCGCCACATCTTCTTTCAAGCCAGCCGGACGATAGAAGAGCTTGATCCGGCTGCGAAAAGCAATGTTGAGCTTGTTTTGCCCATCCTCGGCAGACGGTGGAACTTCCAGTACATTCAGCCAGAATAATGATTCCTTATCCTGTGGCAGCATTTGCTGACCAGTCAGGCGTACCCGCAGGGTCTGCCCCTGGCCGGCATTGACCCGGGCAATGGGAGGGGTCAGGACAAACGGCGCCGTGGAAGTATCCGGCCCGCTGTGCCTATTACTGTCATCAACCCAGGACTGCACCAGAAGAGGAACCTCCCCGGTATTATCGAGCTTGACGCTGACTTCCTTCTGGTCGGAGGGATAGATCACCCGGGTACCGTTGATCACGATGGCCGCCTGGGCTTGAGTAATAAAAAGGCTGCTTAAAAGGATCAATCCAGACAGCAACCGCCGAGGAAACTTAAAGGGTCGCATCGCTTATCTCCTAGCGCTTGTAAATGGTTGCTGGCAGCCGGGGGGCCATAGCGGCCCACCGGCATATGGCTTAAAAATAGACGATGGAGTAGGCTACGCTGGAACTCACAGTGCCCGCGACAGGAGCGGCGATTCGGCGGTATTTGACGGTGTAAGGCAGCGTAAGGCTGCCGCCATTTATGCTTGCGATAGCGAGGGCGGGAGCTTGACCAAGCACAAGCGGGGTGTTGCTGGCCCCTTGGTGGATCACTAGCTCTACACCAGCTCCATTGCCAAGGGTGCTCAAGCCCCCCTGAGCATTGACGCGAGCGCCCTGTTCGAAATGTACCGCCGCACCATTGGTGGCGGCTCCGCAGGCGCTCAGCACGACGTTAAAACTGGTGTCGCCAGTTGTATTGCCATTAGCGGTCAGCTGATCCAATCGGGCGGCTGGCAAGATCACAGTAGGATTAAGACCGCCACCGTTGACATTGACGGTACAGGTAGTAGCAGTGATTGAACCGTTGAAGGTGATGGTGCCATCTGCAGCTTGGGCCGGCAAAATAATTGCAGCGCCCAACACAGTACTAACGGCAGTAGCAAACAGCGTTTTTAATTTCATGGATTTTCCATATATAAGTTGAATCGACAGACTTGCTTTGACACCAAAACTAAACGCGGCCCTCACCCGAAACAAAAACCTGAACATACTTCAAACCCTTCCTTGAGCACCCATTAGCGAATCACCGAACCACTCACCATAAAGTTACGGCGAGTTGAAACATCGGAAATTCCCGTCCCTCAGAGGCGGGGTATATAGGTAGGTTTCTGTTTGGAAGCGACAGGTTCAGTTTCTAGGAGAGCAGTGCTGGCGTCTGCAAGAAAAGTCTTAAGCTGCACGGATTGGCATGGGGATGAGTACTAGATCTACACGGTAGAGCGCGCGCCACCTGAAGGGCAGCGCTTAGACTTGATCGAATGGCCAGAGCACGAACGGCCTGCCACCCGTGAAGATTGGCGCCCGATTCAGATCAACTTGTTGCGTCGGGCGAGGTCGGCAAGATCGACCACAGACTTGACACCCAGCTTGTCAATCAAGCGGGCTTTATAGCAGCTGACCGTCTTGCTGCTGAGCATGAGGTTTTCAGCAATCGCCTTGTTACTCATGCCTCTTGAAAGCTGCTGCAACACCGAAAGCTCGCGATCAGAGAGTAAGCCGATCATTTCCATTTCACCCACCAGCATGTCGCCTTTACGGGTAGAAACGTTGACTTCGTCAGGGTAATAAATTTCCCCTTTCATGACCGACTTGATGGCGTCGGAAACAGCGCCCAAGTCATCCGTCTTTGTTATAAATCCTGACGCCCCCGCCTTGATACAGCGCTGCGCGTAGTATTCCGACGCCAACGAGGTAAGGATAATAATTCTCGTTGGCAACTCAAGCCTTTTGATCCGGTCGATGACCGCAATTCCATCGAGCTTGGGCATCGTCACATCAAGGACGACAATATGTGGATTGTGCTGGCGAACAAGACTGATGGCCTCTACACCGTTTTCCGCCTCGGCCACCACGTCATGCCCCGCCTGAATCAGCACTGCACGCAACGCCAACCTAATGAGCGGATGGTCATCTACCACAAGAATTTTGTACGCCACGTCGCTAACCCTTGCTTTCTATAAGGTGATAGCGAGTGTACCATGGAGGCATTGAGATATCAGCCGCTTTAACCCGGGTTCTTATCAGTATCTATAAATGCAAGAGTCTGGCAGCGGGCATCGGCAAGGAAAAAGCATGAAGTATGTTTGGATATTAATTCTTTCCTGCGTTGTATTTAATTATGCCTCAGCCAACAATAACCCGGTGGTACTGAACGTTGTTGGTCGCTCGGTTATTGAATCTGATCAGTTCTCTCTCAACCAAAGCGATACCCAGTGGTTGGCAAAGAAAGCCACCTTACGCATCGGCATATCCGACCCTGACTACCCTCCTCTCGATATCACTACCCATACTAAAGAATTCGAGGGCATTACCGCCGACTATTCCGCACTACTTGGGCAGCTTCTCAAAGTCCGGGTCGAGATATACAGCTTTCCAGACCGCACCACGCTGATTGAGGCGCTCAAGCGCCGCGACATTGACCTGATCGGATCGGCCAACGCCTATGAAGCAGTGGATCCGCAGCTTATGCTCTCGGCGCCTTACATGCTCGACCAACCCACTATCATCACGCGTATTGAAGATGATGTCGCAACTGACGAGAGCCTGGCTGGCAAAAAAATTGCGATGCTTTACCATTACCTGCCTTTAGCGACCGTTCAGGGCTTTTATCCCCAAGCGCAGATCGTGCTCTACCCCTCCATACTCAATGCCATCGGTGCGGTCGCGTTCGGCGATGCTGACGTATATTTGGGCGATACGGTTACTGCCAATTACCTGATCAATAAAAGTTACCTGAGCACTGTTCAGATGACTGACTTCTCAAGGCTGGAAGCCAACAACTTCTCTTTTGCGCTGCTGCGTTCAAACGCGCAACTTAAACGCGTGGTCGACCAGGCGCTTGAAGCCATTCCCTCCAGCGAACGCATCGCCATTGTCCAGCGCTGGCAAGCAGGCGGTGTCAGTATTTCGGGGCGCAACTCGATCAAGTTCAGTGTTGAAGAACAAGAATGGCTGACACAGCATGGCCAGTTGAAAGTTTTGTTCAACGAAGACTACTTGCCCTTCTCCTTCGTCGATGAAAATGGTCAGTCCAAGGGATTGACGGTTGATGTACTGAAGAAGATCAGCCAGAGAACCGGCCTGCGCTTTGAAACTGGCCGCGGATCCTCGGTCAACCAAATGATTGCCGAGCTCAACGCCGGCAGGTTCGATATTGTCGCTTCGCTGACACAAAGCCCAGACCGGGAAAAGCTGGTCAACTTCAGTCGCCCGTACCTGGCAACACCGCTGGTGCTCGTGACACGCACCAGATCCGACGCGCCTCATAACCTTGAAGAGCTGGCAGGCAAGAAACTGGCCGTGGTCTATGGCAACGTCAACTTGTCGCTGCTTGCACGTAAATATCCGCACGTACAGCTTGTGCCGGCCAACAATCTAAATGAAGCATTCGCCATGGTCGTTCAAGGAAAAGCGGATGCAACCCTCAGTTCGTTGATCAGTGCGCGCTACATCATCGCCAGGACCTACCCGGACGCACTCAAGATAGCCTCGACCACCGGCACCAAAGCAGGCCAGGTCGCCTTCGCGGTCAGCAAAGAAGCCCCCGAGCTGTTGTCGATACTCAATAAATCATTGCTGAGTATCTCACCCGAGGAAATGGATGAGATCACCAATCGGTGGCGCCGCGCGGTTGTCGTCGAAGACAGCTACTGGACTCGACACCGTGAAACCATCTATCAAGGCCTGGTTGTAGCTGCATTGCTACTGCTGGGCATCTTCGTGTGGATCACTTCGTTGAAGCGCGAAGTGTCCAAGCGCAAACTCGCCGAGCGCGCACTCAACGACAAACTCGAGTTCGAGCGCGTGTTGCTCAATGGCACCCCGCACCCGATCTATGCCAGGGACCGCGATGCGCGCTTGTTACTGTGCAACAAAGCCTACCTCGATACCTTCAGCGTCAGCGACGGCGCGCCCCTCGAGGGCACGACCGTCGAACAAAGCCTGCTACTCGATCCAGCCCAGGCCGCTGAATACAATAAAAGCTTTTTTGAAGTGATGGCCTCTGGCGAGCCTAGATTCGAAGATCGCCTGCTCAGACTTCCCTGTGGCGAGACACTCACGATCTATCACTGGATGCTGCCCTATCGTGCTAGCGATGGCGCCGTCAAAGGGCTGATTGGTGGTTGGCTCGATGTGAGTGAACGCCAGGACCTGATCCAACAACTGCACGCTGCCAAGAATGACGCCGATAACGCCAGCCGGGCGAAAACGACCTTCCTTGCCACCATGAGCCATGAAATCCGCACACCTCTGAATGCGGTGATTGGGATGCTGGAAATGGCGTCAAAAACCGCCGAGCAAGGCGTTTTTGACCGGGCAGCCATCGATATCGCCTCGGAAGCCGCACAAGGGCTGCTCGATCTGATCGGCGACATACTTGATATCGCGCGCATTGAGGCGGGACAACTCAGCCTGACCCCCCAGCAGGCAAACCTGCGCGACCTGTTGATGTCGATCGTGCGTATTTTCTATGGCCCGGCGACACAGAAATCACTGCAGCTGGTCACTCATATCGACCCTTCGGTCGACCAGCTTGTACTCATCGACCCCGCGAGCTTCAAGCAAGTGTTGGCCAACCTGCTGAGCAACGCAATCAAGTTCACCGCCCAAGGCTCGGTCAACCTTTCGGCAAGCGCGACACTTCACCCCACAGAACGAACCTTGAGCCTGGAAGTTAAGGTCGAGGACAGCGGCATTGGTATTTCTGTCGCCGACCAACAACGCCTGTTCAGGCCTTTCTCCCAGGTTAAGAGCGCTCAACAGCTGTCTGACAGCGGCTCGGGTCTTGGCCTGGTCATCAGTCGGGCATTGGTAGAAATGATGGGGGGAACACTCGAGCTGGTCAGCCAGGAGGGTGTGGGCACCCTGATCACAGTCAGGATCGATCTGCCGCTTCAGAACGCTCTCCATGTCGAAGCTTTAGCCTCGCAACAGCAGACGCCAGAAGTACTGGCTGCCGATTGCCCGCTGAACATCCTGATTGTCGATGACTACATGGCCAATCGTATCCTGCTTATCCGCCAACTGAGTTACCTGGGCCATCATGTCAGCGAAGCCTGCGATGGTGTCGAAGCACTAGAACTATGGCACGAAGCTCCCTTCGACGTGATCATCACCGACTGCAATATGCCCAACATGGACGGGTATGAACTGGCACGAAACATACGTCAGCAGGAACAGCAAAGAAACGAACCTGGCTGCCTGCTGCTGGGCTTCACTGCCAACGCAGTGCCTGAGGAACGGCAAAATTGCCTGGATGCCGGGATGGATGACTGCCTGTTCAAACCCATCAGCCTGAGCACCCTGAGCAACAGATTGCTGGCGCTCTGCAACGAGTATAACGATGGGTTCAATGATGGCGAACTGTCAGGTGATCAACTTCACGCCCACCTGATGCGCTTGGCTGTTGCAGACGAGACGGCGATGCAAGCCCTCTGGTCAGAGTTGGAGCGCAGTACCGCGAACAACCTGCTTGAACTGCAAAAGTTACTCGATCAGCGTGACACCAAAGGAATGGCCAAGCTCGCCCATCAGATCAAGGGCAGTGCACTGATACTGAAATATGAAGCGCTCAATATCAGTTGCACCAATATGGAAATAGCCTGCCGAGACAACGTGGATACTGAGACGCTGACGGTCACGGCAGGCGTAGTCTCCAACTGCATGCAAAGCCTGTTGGTTTTGTTGCAAGAGGGGAAGGTGTCAACCAAAGATCCGTAGAAGTGGGCTTGCGCCGCGAGAAGACCCTGAGAGCCTGCATATCGCACGACTATGCAAAAAGCCCCTGCGCTATTTCCCACGGAGTATCATGCACCAGGGCATGGGCCTTGCGGTCTCCAATAAGCTGTGCCGCGCATTGATGTGCTTGAGCGAGAACTGCAGGACGGTGCCGCACGTTGTGACCATCACTTGCCAGTACGTGCACGACTCCTTGCTCCAGCAAGTCACGGGCAACTGACTGAACCTGCTGACCAAAATAACCTGTCAGGGAGGCTCCGGTCACCTGCAACAAACACCCTCGTGCGACAAACGGCCTGAGCCTCGCCGGATTTCGCATCACAGCCTTGTTGCGCTCAGGGTGCGCGATCATCGCAACGATGCCCTTAGCCAACAACCAATCGATCAGATGCTCTGCGGCATACGGGATTTGTCCATGGGGAAACTCAAGCAGGACCACCCTCCTACCTTCCCACTCCCCCATAAAGGGCAATGATTGCGACTCAATTGCTGCCGGCAGGTGGTCGCCGAATCGTACTTCTGCGGCAGCAGCGATGCGCAAGGCAATGTCGGCTTCAAACAGTGCTACTTTCATTCGGGCACACGCGGCTTGAATTCCTGAAACGCTGTTGTCGTGGCGCCCGGGGTGCATATGAGGTGTGCATACGATTGTTTTTATACCGTCTGCCACCGCCATGCGCGCCAGATCCAGCGCGGCTTCAAGGTCAATCGAGCCATCATCCAGACCCGGGAGCATGTGATTATGTAGGTCGATCATCAGGTCGGGCTGTCGCTATAGCTGTAGTAGTCGTAGTAACCGTCGTAACGGCCACCCTTGGAACCCGCTGCCGTAACATCGACCTGGTTGAGCACAATGCCTTTGACCGGTGCATTGCCTTGTAACAACTGGCCAATTCCTTTGTGGACGAGAGGTACCGCGGTCGCATCGGACTTGACGACATAAAGTACAAAGTCCGCCAGTGTGGACATCAACAGCGCATCGCTGACGGCGAGGCATGGCGGAGTATCAATAACAATGCGTTGATAGCGTTCACTCAGTTGTTCCAGTAGCTGGGAAAACAAGGGAGACGCCAGCAGCTCCTGCGGGTTAGGTGGCACGGTGCCCGCTGCCAATACATCCACCCCGTCAGCCTGCTGAATGCAATCGTCCAGAGATGCAGTGCCGGCGAGCAAGTTAGCCAGCCCCGGCGAACCAATGGGCAACTGAAAATGCTTCGCTAGCATGGGACGGCGCAAGTCTGCATCAATCAGCAATACTTTCTCCATCTGCCCCAGGGCGCATGCAAGGTTAGTAGACACCGTGGTCTTGCCTTCGCCAGGTATGGATGACGTGACCAGCAGAACCTTGTGCGGTTGCTTGAGATCGCTAAGCACGATGCCGGTACGCATTGTCCGGATAGACTCGCTGAAGCGCCTATCCAGCTCTCGACTGTAAAGTTGCCACAACTCGCAGCCAAGCTTTGTGGACAACCGCGGAGCAACGCCGAGTACCGGAATGTTCAACTGCTCTTCGACCTGATCCACACTTTTGAAGGTGTTGTTCAATGCCTCGAACAATAGTGTCAACGCGGCCGCCAGGATGAGGCTCAACAGTGCGGTGAGGGTGACGACCAGGACTTTGCGTTGCCCCACTGGCATCGTCGGTACGATCGCGGGGTCAACGATACGCACGCTGACGATATCCAGGTCGGAAGTGGCCGCAGTTTCCTTCAAACGATTGGCGAAGGCGTTATACAGCGAGCGATTGGCGTCCACCTCACTCTTTAGCTCACGCAATTTGAATTCCTTGCGAGAGACGCTCTGTTGCTGTGACTGAACGCGGTTGAATGACGCTTGCAGGGTCTTTTGGTTGGCAACCGCAAGCTGGTAGTTACGCTCGATACCTGCTACCACTTGCACGATCTGCCCGTGCAGGCTGGCGGAGGCCGCATTCAATTCGGCGCGCACAGCTTCCATCTGCGGATGTTGCGCTCCGTAGCGCTTGGAACGCTCCTCAACCTTGGCCCGCGCCTTGGTCTCATCTGCCTTGAGTTGCTGAATCAGTGGATGACCGAGCACTGCCGGAACAGCTGCCAGCTTTTCCCAGTTGCCACGATTGGCCTGAACCTGGCGATATTGGCTTTCGGCTTCCGCATACTTGAGCCGGGCATCGATCAACCGGTCACCGGTGCGCGCCAGTTCCGTCGCGCTGATCGTCGACACACCACCTACATCGACCAAATTCTCCGCCTCCCGATAACGCTGCAGACGTTCTTCCGAGACTTTGAGTTGCTCGCGTAGGCTCACCAACCGGCCATTCATCCAGGCGCTGGCCCCGGCAGAGACTTCCACAGCCGCCTCCATTTGGCTCTCGATCAATTCCTTGGCCAAGGCGTTGGCAGCTTTTGCCGCCATGTGCGGGTCGCTCATTTCGACCTGCACCTTCACCAGCGTGCTGTTGCCTTGGCGTATAACCTTGATGCGAGTCATGAATGCCCGCGTCACTTCATCAAACCGAAGTACCTCAAGCTCTTCAGGTGTAGGTGGCTCAAGCGCTGCTCCGCTCGGAACAAGTTTGCGAATGTCGAGCGCACTGAGCAGTTTCTTCAGCAAGGCAAATGCCCCCTCCTGTTCCTTCGCGAAAAACTCGGGATGGGCGACCAGGTTCAGTTGACGAACCACGCGTTCGGCCAAAGCCCGGGACTTGAAGAGTTCAAGCTGGGTGGGCAGGTATTCGCTACTTACGGTATCCCTGCCGTAAACATGTTCGATCGAGCCAACCGATGAAGGCTTACCCTCGATCAGAACGGTTGTCTCAGCCCTATAGGTCGGTGTAACCGTCAATAGGGAAAGGCCGACCAACAGGCTGGGCAGCATCGAAAAACCAACAATGGCCCACTTACGCCGCCAGAGAGCTTTCCAGAACTTGAGTAGATCAATCTCATCAGACATTTCAAGACCCGGGGGATTCGGCTTGCGTGAAAGAAGGTTACTTTGCATATAAATCTCACCTTGAAATTTTCTTAATACTGAGGACGAAAACACGCGCCGTTACCGTGATTACTAAAAGACACCCCGAGCAATGGTGACGGCGTTTCCCGGCAAAAGTGGTGAGTCGAACGAGCCTTTATGCGTTTGCGTGACCGAGCCCTGATCTCGACCGATGGTCATTCGGCTTTCAGAGCCACGTTTGGTCAGGCCGCCCGCGAGGGCGACAGCACGCCTCAGTGTCAGCCCAGCCTGATAGGGGTAAACGCCCGGGCTGCGCACTTCGCCGCTGATAAAAAACTGCCGGTAGCGCGGCACACTAACCGACACCCTTGGGTCGACCAGGTAGTCACCACGCAATTTGTCGGCAATCAGCTGCTCGATCTGCGCTGCAGTCTTGCCCTGCGCATTGAGATCCCCAATAAAGGGATAAGTAAAACTGCCCGCGTCAGTTAATCGAAGATCATTAAAGCTCAGGTCCTGCTCACCCACTACATCGATACGTATAACATCACCTGAAGACAACCTGTATTGGGAGCTCCCTTGAGCCAATATCAAAGGGCTCTTGAAAAATAGCAGCCCGATCAGGACATGAAAAAACATCGACGGCTTCATAAACTTAAACACTCTTGAAAGACTAACCGCTGATGAGTAGTAACATCGCGCACTCATCTTGAAAGGCCTCAGATGATGGGAGCTAAATTGCTCTCAGCGACCAGAAGCATTCAATTACCCCATGGCCAATTGCGCAAAAGCAATGCCATTACTTTGTTTCTCATAATGAAAGTTGAACCGCTGAATACTTGAGGATATGGTTAACCCCAAGCGAGGGAAATTACATACTCAGTTTCCACGCACGCGGTGTTTGTGTCTGCAAGAAAAATCCTAACCTGCACGGACGGGCGTTTGGACTAGTGTTTGATGCCCTACGCATGCTTACACTGCCTTAACTAGGCCACCGAGATTGGTGCGCTCTTCAATCCAACACAACAGGTCGACCTCACTCATGGGGCGCGCAATGAAATACCCCTGTACGGTTAGCCCTCCCAATTCCTGCAAGGCGCGATAGTCACACGCTGTTTCCACACCTTCGACCACCACGCTCAAGGCCATTTTTTGCGCCATAAACAGAGCCCCGGCGACCACTGAGGCCTTGCGTCCATTGTCGCCAATGCCACGCACGAACTCTGCGGGGATTTTCAACTCGGAAAATGGTAGTTGCAGCAAACGCTGAATGTTCGACGCGCCGGTGCCAAAGTCATCAATCGACAGATGGCAGCCCTGCATGCGTAAGCGCAATAGACCTTCCAGGTGTGCAGCCGTAGTCTGCAACGACGGGTTTTCGACAATCTCCAACGTGAGCACGTTGGCAGGTAGCCCGAAGCGCCCCAACAGCGCCAATACTTGCCGAGCAAAATCATCCCGCTCGATCATCGACGGTGGGATATTGACCGATACTGGCAGGCGTTCACCGCGCTCGCGCAGCACTCGCGAGGACAACGTCAACGCCAGTTCCAGCATCCGCCAGGTTAACGGTTCAATCAGCCCGGCACTCTCCACTGCGCCCATGAATTGACCGGGTGACATCAACCCATGGATAGGATGTTGCCAACGGACCAACGCTTCCACACCTGCCAGTTGCCCCTCAAGACTGACTTT
The DNA here is from genome assembly GCF_900187415.1 of Pseudomonas sp. Irchel s3b6. Lineage (NCBI taxonomy): Bacteria > Pseudomonadati > Pseudomonadota > Gammaproteobacteria > Pseudomonadales > Pseudomonadaceae > Pseudomonas > Pseudomonas sp. Irchel s3b6. Next base: position 235,325 of record NZ_FYDM01000003.1, read on the forward strand.
GGGCTGGTAATAGGCAACCCATTGCTCAAACATACCCGCGCCACTGATGCGCTGACCGGGAGCAAGCTGATGTAACTCTTCCAATGAAAACCGCTGTGATATCTGCTTCAGTGGCAGTGATTGAGCGTCTTGAGCAACAAGATTCTGATAAGTCTCCAGCAACTGGCACAACGCTTCAAGCGACATGGGTTTGCACAAACTACCAAGCACTAAAATTCCCTGTGATCGGGCGAAATGGGCCGCACCGTCAAGTATGCTTTGGTCAGTGCCACTCAGGATGATTAGCGCACGAGCCAAGCGGTATTTGGCCAAAAACCGTATCATGTCGAGGCCATCCTGGCCGTCCATCTGCAAATCGCAAATGGCAATATCGACCCCTCCTCGATTGGCTAGTGCTTGCTGGGCGACCTCCACACTGTCCGCCGTCAGCACATTGAAGACCTGAATGGCATTTAGCATCTTGTGTAAGGCCATTAACTGGAAAGCGTTATCTTCAAGAACCAGCACATTCAGTGAGCGCAACGCAACACCTCTATAATTTAAGTGGTTTTATCCAAGGCTAATTTAGCCGCTCAGCGAAAGTTACCCGCGCCGGGGAAAGACGCCACAGTTTATACCCTCTCACTACGACCAATTAAGCACTAAATATAGCTAGGCTCGGGCCGCTGTTATCTCCAAGAGTGCGATTATCACCCACTCGGACTGCCTTGGAATGCAAGAAATTTCTTAATCTTCAGCAATCTCATCCTCATGGGCAGTTTGCCCTGGGAGACAGCTTAAGAAATTTCTTGCAGACAAAAAAAACACTGTGCCAGAAACTAACCAGGTTGCTCCACGTTAGGCACCTTTATGCCCCCGGCCCAGGGGGCTTTTTTTTACTGAAAACCTTCGTTGATGTGGTACCACCGCGCCCGCAATAGTCATCTGTTCGGTCTCCCGTGCACTGTAGCCAATCAGCAAAAGCGACTTCGTTGCAAGGGGTGTTTGCCCCGCAGATATGGGGACTGCCCATTGAGCCTCGCGCGCGGAAAATTTTTCTAGCGAAAATCATCTGTTGCGGCGACACCTGTGGGATATGCAGTGGCATCTAACTGATTCGCTTGTTTGCCGTGCCGAGCATGTCGAATTTAGGCACTCTGGATGCCTGTTCGCCCCAACAAACATAATTAGGACAGCCAAATTGAAAAGCCTCCTCGTACTCACGATATCCCTACTATCAATTGCCTACGAAACAGCCGAAGCATCGCTAACATGCAAATTTTTCTTTCATGAGTCTGGGCGGTCTCATCACTATTCCTACGCGGAACGACCAGAGTTTGTTGGCGAAAAAAAAACCAGAGCTTACATCCCGTCATGCGATTTATTAGGGCGGGGCAGTATTGCAGCCAAGATGGAGAAAGATGAAATTTTTTCCCTTCTGGCAATGGCCATGGTCGAAAAAGACTGGCAAGCAGGCGTTAACGGACGGGGCCACAATATAGGTTCAATTCTCGTTAATAACTCAAACAAACCAGTATTTTGGGCAAGAAACTCCATAAGAAAGCACGACGACGCCACGCAGCATGGCGAGGTTCGTCTGATGCAGGGCTTCTTAAAGTGCCCGGGTGTAGGCAAATATGTCAAAGGATATAGCGTCTATACCACACTAGAGCCATGTGCCATGTGTTCGGGGATGCTCGCAATGACTCAAGTTGATCGTGTCATCTACCTACAACGAGATCCGGCCTATGGAGGTATCGGTGAGAGACTTAAGAATAGCAAATACCCTCGAACTTATGAAGAATACACGCCTAACCAGTTGACTCAAAAAAATAAACTTGAGCGTGAATTTGAGGTCTTTCAAAAAAAAAATAACAGCATTACAGATTTTCTGCTTACGGACGAAGCTCATCGAATCTTCATGTCGGCTGGGCGTGCATTATCAGAATATCAGACCTCCCACCCTGAAAATGAGCAAATACTAAACTCAGCACGAGCCTACCTATCGAAAATTACGGAAGGAAAATATGACGAGCACGCTATGGGAAGCTGCCCGACTTTTAATGATTCGCAGGCAAGTTAGTGCCATTTTAGCAACTTTCTAGAAAGTTGGTAATTCCATCCTATCCGCCAGATAACGCTGGGTGTACATCCGCGCAATCGCAGGATGCAGATCAATGATACACCGACGTCAGAGGCAAACGAGTCTGAATGTGCTATCTAGTATTCATCGTCATAGCCGTAATCATTGCCACCCTTGGTGTAGCGCTATTTGGTTGGTATAGCCACCTGCAAGACGACGAGGATGACGTAGTCTAGTAGGGGCAAGTCCAGGTCTGAAAGACTCCCATCTCCAGGGATGGTCTGAAGTAGCCATGTAGTTCGGGCTGACTTCAGCCTCCGCCAATGTTGAAAACGACGAATCGATCAAAGATATTATCCGATGTTATTTTTCGAATACTGGAATTATAGGAGTGAACAGCATGACAACCAGGACGTGGTGAACCAGTCCTGACTCCACAACAGGTAATTGTGAGGGATGACAAACCGATCAAGCGCGCGATCTCTATCCGTGAGCACCTTGTGCTGCCTAGCAGCACAAGCACTTGGGCGCGACGGCCGTCGCGCTGGCTGATGGTGACCGAAGGTACTGGCGGCTCAGCTCGGCTTGCTCTCCTGAGCCGAGGACAATTTCTTGGGCGTTCACTTGTGTCCCCCCCGAGCGCTGAATGGCAGGGAAAGTCTAGCCAAGATTGCAGGAAAGTTATTTCGAGAACCGCACACTAGCGAAGGTCTTCAATCTGCAATGGCCGGATTGCGAGAAGAAAACGCGCTCTTTTTTGGCCAAAATTCGTGAATTGATGTAAATTGACATCTATTGACTTCACGTTTTGAGAGTCCTGCTTGATAGTTCTCACAGGTCCATCAAGCAGGTTGTCAAGCAATGTGCACACTCGACATGGAAGAAAGGATACTCCTCGCCATTACTCCCTCAGGATATTAGCCACTGCATCATTTTTGGATGCTGTTTTTACCTTGCATCTTTCTAAGGCAGAAGCATGACCTACACAAATGTACAAGAGCCTCACCTTCCCTTAGAGTCACCTCAGAATCTTGATATTGAAAGTCCAACCGTGGCCACACAACCTTGTGGCAGCCATGTGATTCGCGGTACCAAAAAAGAACACTATATTCATTTCGCATCCAAATGCCAGTTGCTAACGTTTTATCTTCGAGAAAAACCAACCTCTAGGATAGAGATCAGTTTTTCAGCTTCTCGCTTGCTCGAACTGTTAATTCTTAGAGCGGATACCATTGTCGCGCGAGAGGATATTTTGGCATATGCCTGGCCTGGTCGTGTAGTCACTCAAAGTAGTTTAAATCAAGCTATTTCAGGCATAAGAGAGCAACTGGGTGACGAAACCGCCAAGGAAATTATACAAACGATGCCTCGTCGCGGGTATCAATTCAACTCTCGGTTTCTCATTAGTCCCTCGGAGTGGCCAGTATTGCAGCATGACATTAATTTGGCTGCTACCGTAGTCCCACCTCCCCCATGCGCAACTGAACTGAGCATAAAATGCAATGCCCGGCGCCTCCGCATTCCACTTCTAATATTGGCTGCAACTTTATTTGCGGCACTTATTTGGCGTTTTAACTACGCGCTATTGATGCAGCCCGGCCTGGTCACCAGCATTCAATATATCGGCAACCAAAGCATTCTATATACGGCACCCGACAAAAAACAGCTCGTTACTTTACAAGCCGATGTCATGCACTTACGGGACAGGTTAGTGTCGCGTTCCGAGTCGCCAAGCACCCTATTGTTCAATCGCATGCACAACTTCCTTGATGTCATTTGCATCAATCAGTCTGGCGAAGTGTTTTCCATGCTCGTGCACCAGTCCCAATTATCAAAAATCACTGATCATCACCTATTGGCATGTGTGAAATGATTCATTCAAACCGCTGGCTCTATGTATTGATATTTTTTCTGGTTCTGGCTCATGCCGTCTATTTTGTTTTAGAACGACATCATCTCTCAGGCTCTTATTTCTCCCATGGCATTGTTTTATTGGAAAGCGGCGAATCGCTCCCCCAAAGCTCGCGCCTGCAGTTTCAAAAAAACACCATCTACGACTTTCAACAGGTCGATGGCTCTTCGAGTCTTTTGCCCCTCAAAGTAAATGACAGCATTCGTAGTAGTTTCTTTTTAACGACCACATCCCAAAACCAGAGCCTGAACAAGATGCTAGCAAAATATGCCAGCAGTCAGCTGGCATACAATCAAGCTTACTATGCCAAGGAAAATATGCCGCTTACGCTTTATCGACTCCCCACCGACACAAACAATTTTTGCGCGTATATAGTTGAGCTGCAGAAACTGCGCTGCTTTGGAGTGGCGCATTAGGGCTACCCGACTCCTGATGTCGAGTTGCGGCGGAAAATGTTGAACGTCATGCCCTCGCCCGCCACTTGCGGCCCGACAATCGTCGGTTGGCCGTGATCGGTCTTGCCAAAACACCAGGCAGGGCGAGTTTCCAGCTTGACCGGGTCTGGTTGAGAGCCACCATGGTTTTTTCCAGTGGCAACAGGAACGACGGCAAGGCCGAGGTGATGTGCCCGATAAACGTAGTGAGGCCGTCGGCATGGCATAATCGGGAAGCCGGTCGTACAACTGCTGGACATGCTCGTCGATGGGCGTCGGCGACTCCGGCACGCGTATGCTGGAGAACAGCGTTTACAACGTTTGCTGGTCTATCCCGGGGTTGAATCCCGGGTAGCCGAAGAACGCCACGGGATGCCGGCTGATGCTCTGTTCCTGGCACGTCAACAGTTCCTGGGCGGCTGTCGTTGGCTGAACAGTTGCTGCAGTGCCTGCTATGCCCCCTGCTCAGCCACAAGGTCGAGCGGCTCGGCCGAAAACCAGCACCGTCACAGGATTTTCCCGTCCAGCTTGGTCAGCACATCACCGGGGCCGACCTCCTTGAACTGAGCGCCCCCGCCGCGCGCATTCGAAACATCGAATCCTTCCACATCACCGAACTGCATAACAGCGCCGACAGGAGCGCCACCAGGCTGTCGTCGGTGTAGAGCCCAGCGTCGATTTTGGACAGCACCGGCACTTTCAAGGGAGAAAAGCGAATCCCCTGGAGTAACCCGGCAAACACTGACTTTCAGCGGCACATAGGCGATGCCTAATTGCCGTGTCACCTTGTAGGCCAGCGCACCACCCGAGGAATAACCGCCCAGGAAATAAAATCGGATAAAAACCATCCAGGCTGCCTTTTTCCAGCCACACAGGCATCCCCCATTAGTTGGGCCAATCCACATGGGGCTGCCCCGATACCACACTAAGTTTGCGCAAGCGGGTTGCCGTATCAGGTGAATTCTTGTGAATTTTGCGAGTGCCGATCTGCCAGCTCAGTCCTGAGCCAGGCCTTTGGCTCGCCTGTGTGCTATCAGGACATTCGTCAGACGCTTGATGGCGTCCAGTTCATATCAGTTGGTTTCTTTTGGCCATATCGGCCAAATGCACCAACGAGGTGACTCCGAGCTTTTCGATAATCCGGGCCTTATAGGTACTGACGGTTTTATTGCTCAGCATCAGATGATTGGCAATTTTCATATTATCAAAGCCTGCAGCCAGCTGAATGAAGATGCTCATTTCGCGATTTGACAGACTTTTCAGCAAGGTTCGCTCTGATGATTCAGCTTCTTTGCTACACACCGAGCCATGCGTTATTTGCGGGAAAAACGTATAACCGGAACTGACTACATTGATCGCCTTCAATAGTTCGTCAGGGTCTTGAATCTTAGACAGAAAACCGACGGCACCGGCTTTCATGCAGCGCATGGAATAGAACTCGGCGGGATGGCAACTCAACACTAGCACTTTGCTCACCACCCCCAGTTCATTCAGGCGATGCAAGACCATTAAACCGTCGAGTTTGGGTATAGAGATATCCAGGATAATCAATTGTGGCCTGTGCTCAAGCGCCAGCTGAATAGCGTCAACCCCGTTGTCGGCTTGTGCAACCACACGGTGATTGCTCTGCTCTAGCAGCACCTTCAACGCTGAGCGAATGAAAGGATGGTCATCCACGATCATGGCACTACGCATATGTTCCTCCGAACTTTTCTACCGGGCATTGGCCGCGAGCAAACTCGTGGACCCAGTCAAGATTGAACAATACATATCGACTTCCCTGTGCCCATATTTTATACAATTGCTCTGCGGGCTGTGTACAGGCGTTATTAACGACTGCCAGCGAATCTATCGAACTAGAGTCGAGCCTGCTCAGCAATGTAAGCTCTAGAGCGCATTCCGAACGAACCACCATTCTCAACTGCCGCTGGATGCGTGAGAGGCATGAGTTGGTGGCCGCCATCTTGTTTGTGATCAACGACTACCCGGGCGCCTGGAATGCCCCCCAACTAAGAGAGTCCGAATGAGTCATTATTCGCTGTATCAATATTTCCAGCAAGTATTTTATCCTTAAAAATAATGTTTGAGGAAACTCCGATCAACTACCTGTGAGCACGCGACAAGTCGAAATACCCATCAACTGCTTTCGAGCCAGCAAAAGGTTCGAAAAGCGAACAGCATGGTCAACTAAGCGGTGGACGTTCACTTGCATTTCCCCGGACGCTGAACGGCCGCAGAAGAGTAGCCAATACCACAAAATAGTTACTTCTAGAACCTCGCACCTAAGTCCGTAACTGCGCTTCGAGATTTGTCGTGCATGTTTCGCTGTCATCGATATCAAGAACCAGACGCCACCCTTCACCCGCCGCCAAGACCGCTATCAACAGGCCTTGGCGTCCAGCACCAGGCTATTTGCAATGGTGGCTGAAGCTCGCAAGGCCTTGTTGAGCCGGCGAACCCTGGACTTTCAGACTGACACTCATGGCTACGGCCTGGGTTTCCATGGTACTCAACTGCTCAGCGATGCTTTTCAATCGCTCATCAATGATATTGACCTGTTTGTGCAATTGGTCGGCCTGCTCATACTTCTCCAGTAACTCCTGCCCGCCCTCCTGGCGGTAGGTCAGCTGAATACCGATCAGGTTCTCGCTGCCCATCACATTGCGCTGACTGGGGAAGTCATCGGCAGTAAAGGTGTGTTGGCCACTATTGAATAGCCGCAGGAAATCCACGAACGCGCGGTCCCCGGTCCAGTGCCGCGTCAGCTTGAAGTTGGCGAAGCCGATTTCCAAGGTTGACAGATCAAGTACTCACGTCTCCCTCCAAACCCAAACCTCGCAGCGCCTCGACGCAGACCCGAAAAGCCGGCTCGCCCAAGGCGCCCGGCCGGTGCAACGCTAGGCGAAACTCATTCTCGCCCTGCTCCATCGGGTGGCGAACGAAGCCTTCGTGCATGGTCAGAAACGGGATCCCCAATGCCCTCAGGCGCTGCGTTTCCACCGTCAGATCGGAGACTTTGAGAATGTCCTCACAGTTATAGGCCGGTGGAAACCGCGTCACGCCCGGCACCCGGCAGGTCATCAGGAGCTGCCGAAACTCCCCGTCCAACGTGCGGCGAATTTCAGTGAGCACCGCGTCCATCAGACGGTATTTCTGCACAAAGGTCAGCAGCACCGGAGCCCAGGTGGGTTTGGCGAAGGCCGCGTACGCAGCAAAATCGTCTTCCGTGGCGATCTGCGGCGGTAATAGCCCTGCCTGGGTGATTTCGTCCGGATACGGGCAGCGGTGCAAATGAGCGTTGAAGATCAGTGTCATGCCGCGATCTCCATCGGTTCCGGCACCTGCGGGCCGAACTGGAAAATGCCGTCTGCGGCCAATTGTATTTCGGCAAAGCACCAGTAGCCGTTAAGCGCCACCGAGGCCGCAAGAAAGCGCTCGTCAGCACCGATCTGCCCAGCGCCGTGACGCTGGAGAAGCGCCAGCCACGGATCAGAACCGAAACAGTGGCCATGCTCGTCGGTGAGATTAGGCAGTCGCCGATCCTCGGCGATCAATTTCGTGTACATCGCCGCGATGTTATGTGGGAAGAACGGCGGAATCAGGATCAGCCCGGCATCCTCCTGGCTGCAACGACGCATATCCAAGCAGAACTCGCCAAAGCCGTTGATCGATTTTGCAGTATGGCACTCGACCCGATCTTCACCTGAGAGACGAAACAACAGCGTCGCAAGTCCGAAACCCGAGTGGCCCCAATTCGGATTAGCGTGCCAGTAGCTCAGGTCGAAGACGTTCAGATCCAACACTGAGATTGCCACGTACTGATCGGGCTTGAGAAAGCGCTTCGCATAGCGCAAACAATAGCCCCACGAGGCGCACTCATAAGCGCAAACAAAGCTGTCGAACACCGGTGTATGGGGGCGCTGGGTGTGCGGACGGATCATTTCCCAATCAATCCAGCCTGATGTGAACGGCAGATCGAGCATCGTCGAGACCACGAAGTTCATACCGACCTGTTCTGGGTCGATCCCGGCGCAGGCGGCCTGCATCTGCGAGGATAACAACTCACCCAAGGCGCCAGCCACCGCCTGTGGGCCGCGAGAGGCAAAACCGGGCCACGCGTCGGTCTTGCGATAGAGCGCCGCACTGAGCTCAAGCATTGTCGTTCTCCTTGACCTTGGCGCACTCGCCCAACAGGAATGCAGAAGCCGCCCCCAGCCCCTGAAGCGCCTCAGGCGCATAGGTTCGACACCAAGCGCCGGCATCCGGAATAATTAGCAAATCGCCCGCAGCCAGCGTTCGCGGCATTACGCCAAAGACGTCACCCGACTGCCCCGATGCCCCGACGATGGTAGTTTCACGCACCTCGCCAGCATCCGCGGTCAGTACCCTCACCGGGCTACCCCTGCGCTGCTCGCCAGCCGCCTCACTCAGTAACAGCGCCGAGGCGAGGCTCGCGTCACAGATCGCGCGTTCGCCCTCGCCTATCCTGACGCTGTCCACCACACGCGTGACGAACACACCGGCGCGAGAAAAAGTCGTATCACCCGCCTCGTGCAGGGCGAGCCGGTTTGGCGGCAACTTGGCTAACGCCGCGCGATAGGCTTCAAGTCCGACACTGTCGTCAAGCGCCCCAGTCCACTCGCCTAGCAGCATCGTGGACAGCTGTGCGCCAATCTTCGCCTCGATTTCGCCGATCAACTCGTTCAAGGCCGCCAGGTTGTGCAATGCCTCCTCGGCGTCGAACTGCGCCCTCTGCAGTACGGCCACACCGCCTATGACGATGCCCGCCGCCAGCGCTGCATCAATCGCGGCGAATGCACCCGACCGATCCAACCCGCGATGACCGCCACCGCGACCGCCGAAAGCCATCGGATGCAGCCCCAGCAGCAGCGGCTTGACTTCACGTCGACCACGCAGCTCGGCCAGCAGCGATACCTGCCGCGGCGTCTCGACGATAATCCGATGCCCTGCCCCCAATGCGGCGCGCGCTAACTGCGGGTCGAGGTTCAGCGCATGCACATAGGCGTGCTCTGTAGCCCAGGCAATGACCATGTTCATCTCCGACCGTGACGCCGACACCACGCCGACGCGGACATCCTCGGGCAGCCGTGAGAGTAAGTCAGGCATCGGGCACGCGGCCAGTTGCATGACCAGCGGCGTACCCAGCAACGCCTCTACCGCCCGCATGTCCTGCGCGATCTGCTCGACCGAGTAGTAATAGGCAGGTGTCTTGAGCACTTGGTTTTCCAGAAGCTCGCGGGCCCAACCGGTGTAATTGACAGCACTCATTGGTCGTTTCCTTCCAGACCGCGCTCCAGGGCGCGGCGGTCGATCTTGCCGTTGGTCGTCGCAGGCCATCGGGTCACGAACACAATCTCGCGCGGCATCAGCGTCCGTGGTATGACACTGCGCAACTCATCGCGCACCACGTTGCGGCGGGCAAGATCGCTCTCACCTCGAATCTGCACGTACAGCACGGCGCGCTCATCGCCACTGTCCTCAGTGCGGCCAATCACCACCGCCGTCTCGACCGACGCCAGCTCCTCGGCCAACTCCTCAATATCGCGTGGAATCAGACAGTAGCCACCTTGCTTGATCAGGGACTTTGAGCGCCCCTTGAAGTAATGCAGGCCACGTGCATCGATACGGAACAGATCACCCGTGGCCAGCCAGTTGTCGGAACGGTAACGTCCAGGCAGCAAGCGCGCGCCGGCACCAGAGTCAGCGCCGCGGTACTCCTGCATCACCGAGCTCCCGCGCACCCACAGTTCACCTACCTCGTCCGCCTTTGTCTCGCGGTAACCGCCGCCCTCGGTTTCAACCACCACCCGCGCTTCCAGCCCCGCCATGGCTACGCCGACACTGCCCGGTGCGTCGGGGAAACGCGAGCGGTCACAATAGAGTGCTCGCTTACACTCAGTCAGGCCGTACATCGGGATGACGCTGGTGTTAGGGAAAACACTTTGTAATAACTCGATGCTGACTTCCGGCAAGTGGCCGCCCGTGTTGGTGATCAGTCGTACCGACGGCACCATCTTCTTGCGTATCTGCAGCATCCGGCCAATGCCAGACGTTAGCGCTGGTACCATCGGCAGCACCGTCGGCTGCATCGACTCAATCACCAGAGCGAGCTTGTTGACCGAGCGGTTGTCGTTGGCTACTACCAGCGTGCAACCAGTGAACAGGCTCAACAGCAACTGGTACAAGCCATAGTCGAAGAACAGCGGCGGAATCGCCAGAATACGATCCTGCTCAGTGATACCAAGATAGGTTGCGATCGCACGCAGCGCCGACATCACGCTGTGGTGCGTCAACACCACTCCCTTGGGGTTGCCGGAGGTGCCCGAGGTGAAAACCATCAGCGCCAGGTCTACACCGGTGATGCGCTTGGGACGCAGTAGCCGGATTACCGGCCGGGTACGCGGCTCGCCAAGCAGGCTCACCTTGCCGTCGGTGTCGACCATGGCGCGAGCATCAGCCTCGTGAGCGATCAGGGCACGCACGCCTGGCGCGCAGTCGGGGTCAATCGGGCAGACCACGCAACCTTTTTGCCAGAGCGCCAAAATCGCCGCGATGCTCGTCAGCGTGCTGGCTGCCTCCACCAACACTACATGGCCAGCCTCGACACCGGCTGCGGCGAGCTCGGTATAAGCTGCGTCCAAACGGGCGGAGTCCAGCGCCCCCCCCTCATGGTCCTGCACGCAGCCCTCACGGCCGTCACGGCGCATACCGCAGACCAGATCAGTCAGGCTTTGCGCCCACAGCGCAGTTGCGCTACCCGGCAGTTGGCCGGCGACGTCCAGGGAGGAGTGTTCGAACATACTCACGGGCACAACTTTAGTCGTCATCGTTGTTTACCTCAATAATTCAAGGGGTTTCGGATAGCGGCCGGCGCGAAGATTACCGCCGGCAAATCTGCCGTGCGATAGTGTGAGAACTCCATTACCGTGTAATTCGCACTGTTGCCCGGATCGAGCAGGATCAACTGGCGTAAGCGCTCACGGCCTCCGTCAACGTCGAACTTCACGTACTGCGCCACTTTCAATACCTTGCCGGAGCTGGCGAAGTGGTAGCTACGAAACGGCCGGTTACTCTGCTGCTCGAGCAAGAAGTCCACTCGCGGATACAGCACGCCCGGCTGCTTGGCTACCGCCGAGACCCGCTTGTAGTCGACCCCATCGACCACTTCGATCTTCAGTTCCTCGATGGTGTAAAGATCAAGGTCGATGTTGAGGATATCGCCGTTGCTAGCCTCCCCCATGAGTCGGTCGGCTGCCGAAATCCGCACCATACGCGAGGTGTTCGGCAGCGAAAGCCACATCTGCTGGCCAGAGAACAGGATGCGCCGACCCGCGTAAGCAGCTGGAGCGGTGAAGTCCACCAGCACTGCAGAAAAATTTCGAAACAGTACGCTCGATTGCTGCGTCGGCCCGGACTGTTTACCACCACGGAAGGTGGCAACGTGCATATTGAAAATGAACGGTTCATCGGCATATCCGCGGTACAGGCTCATCTCGCGAAGATCCGCCTCGGGATCCGCATGCACGAGCGCCGGCAGCAGGGCGAAGAACAGCAGCAAGACTCTAAACATGACGCAATGCTCCGACGATGGACGTATTGGCTGCCTTGATCGCCGGCAGCAGACTCGCTACGAACGCCACCAGTACCGCCAGCACACCAGCGAGGGTGAGATTGGGCCCAGTGACAATGAATCGCAGCGGATAGTCGACCGTGGAACCCGGCGGGGTCGGCATATTCAGTCCCGAGTTAGACAGCAACTCCGCCAGCCCCAGCGCCATCCCCATCCCCAACATCGAACCGACGATCCCCAGCAGCACGCCTTCTAGCGCATATTGCCTGGCTATCTCCAAGCGCTGATCACCGATGGCGCGGGCGATACCGATCTCACGAGTGCGCTCGACAACGCAGATGGCGATGGTGTTGGCCACGGCAAGCACCACGAACAACCCGATCGCCGCCTTGATCACCAGGAAGATGGTGCTGAACAGATCCACCACTTCGCTGTAGGTGGGCGCCAATGTCCGCCAGCCCTGAATTTCCAAGCCGTCCGACAGCACCGCCGCAGTGTCATCCACGAAGGTCTCGGTTGCATCGGTGTCCTCCAGCAACACCGCGATGCGAGTGATGCCATCGGTCATCAGGAAAGTCTGCGCGGTCTCTAGAGTGACGTACATCAGCCGGGCATCGCTTTCGCGCACGCCGGTGGACACCAGCCCGATCACCTCCAGATCGATGCCGTTGAGTGTGTTGTCTACGGTGCTACCGAGCAGCGTCACCGTGTCGCCCGGCTTAAAACCCAGCGCGTTGGCCAGCCCCACGCCCAGTAGGATGCCGTTGCTGTCGTCCTCGAACAGATCGCGGCCGGCGGTGATGCGCAGGCCCGAACTGACCAACGCCGAAGTGTCCGGGTCGACGCCGATCATCTGCCCGACCTGCGAGAACTCACCGTTACTGGCCATTACCGAAGTTTCCACCCGTGGCGTCGCTACCCGCACGCCGGGCTGGGCTTTCAGCGCCGCCAGCACCCCAGCGGCGGTTTCGGCCGGTATCAGCACACTGACTGACTGCAGGTTGCCGCGCGTCTGCAGCCCTTGAGCAAATATCTGCGCATGGCCGAGCCCGGACTGGATCATGCCGTCACGCATCCCGCGAAACATCGAGGTTGCGTAACCGTCGATCAGCACCACTAGCACCACGCCGCACAGGATATTTGCGATCACGAAAGCGGCCCGCCGTGGCGAAGCCAGGCTGTTACGCAACACCAGTTTGAGGGTGCGCATCACTCTACCGCTCCCACCGGCGCTGCCAACCAGCGTGCGATCTGCGGCCCCGCCTCGTACAGGCAGGTTAGATGATCGCCCGAAGACATACCGTGCCCCTGCAGGTCGGGCACCAGCACGGTGGTGCCACTGGCCTCGTGTATAGCCTTGGCAAGATCGAGGTAACCCACGTTCATATTGGCGCCGGCTCCATGAAAGAAAATCATGACCTGCGTCGTCTCAGCATCGTCGCCAAACAGACCGGCGAGCAGTGTCTCGAGATCACTCGTCGTGATCCGGACCCGAGTTTGCGGCAGGCAACGACCGCGCCGTATCGCTTCGGACACAAAATTCTCGTACATGAGCTCGTTCATGGAATTACTCCGATAAGACGTTACGCGGGAATCAGGCCAACAACAGGGATTGCATCTGTTCATCGAGTTCACGAATGGTCGTGTTCTCGTCGATATTGATGTCTTCGTAATTGGTGACTTGGGTGTAAATCTGCTGGCAGATAATCACCATCTCCACGATATTCATTGAGTCCACGCCAAGCTGCGACATCGGTGCATCTACGTCGATGTTCTTCAGCTCCAACATCTTTTCCATTTCTGCGGCGAACTGTTCGAGCGTTGTCATATCTTGTTTCCTCAATTATTTCGGCGATCCGTTCGCCAGGCTCCAGTTGAATTTGGCTGTAGCGAACCAGATAAGCGCAGCTCCGATCACCACCATCACTCCAATTGCCGGCGCCGTATCGAGCAGGGTCTGAGTTCCCGCGTACAGATCGCGCGCGTCGCTGACGAAGCGATAGATCGGTGAGAGTTCGACCACAGCCCGCATCCCAGGGGGCAGAATGGCCACCGGCAGGAACAGGTCCGACAGGAAGATGACCGGGATGTTGACGATATTGGCAACAGCATGGGCAGTCGCAGTACGATCGATCAGCGCGGCCAGCACCAGGCTCAAACCCAGCAGTACTAGGCTGCCAGCGGCCACATAGACCATGAACCCGCCGAGCCGACCGAGGCCAATACCGGTACCACCAGGCGCAGACGCAAGGTGTGAGAATCCCAGAGTGAAGACCGCGCAGAAGATCAACAGGATCAGCAGTCGCGCGGTGATGAAACCGAGGAAAAACGAACACTTGCCGAACGGCATCAGGTTGAATACCCGCAGGTTGCCGTTAGCGCGCTGCTCGACCAGTACCACCATGAAGCTGAACAGCGAAGTGGAGATCAGCGTCATCACCACTAACCCGCTAATCAAGTAATCGGCATAGCTCAGATGTGCGCCGGTCGGCGAGTCGCCACCGCCGAAGATTAGATTGAGGATAAAGAACAACATAATCGGGTAGATGAATGTCCAGAAGATCGCGACCGGCACATGCAAGTACGCGTCCGCCTCCATCCAGAAGAACGAGCGAACGATGCCAGCGTTAAGATCCGAAGGGGGGGCAGCAGTGGTATCGGTATTAGTCATTTCTCAGGCTTCCCAGAATGTCGGCGGCTCCGGTTTTCCAAACGGAGAACAGGGTCGTATCGGTGGTAGCGGCAAGCTCGACCAGCCTCGGGCGCAACTCGTCCTCGCCGTACACGGTCAGCCGACCGTTGCGGCGCTGCAGTCGGCGCAGGTAAAAAGTACCGTGCAGCGCCGCCTCGACGGCGTCGAGCACTTCCTGCGGCCCCTCGAAACGTGCCCCCAAGGTTCCGAAGCCATCTGCGACCAGAGTGTTCTTGTCGGCATGTGCCTCAACCCGGCCATTGGCGAGCATCAGCACTTCGTCGCATATCTCGACCACCGCCGCAGAGTGAGTCACGAATAACGCCGAGAACGCCTCATCGCGTGCCCGTGCATCCAACAGCGCCTCGGTGAAACGCGCTTCGTAGTACGGATCGAGGTTCGAGGTGGGTTCATCGAACAGCCCTGAGCGCGGTCGATGCGCCAGCGCCAGTGCCAACTGCAGCCGCTGCCGCTGCCCAGAGGACAGCTGCGAGAAACGCTGCTTGGCGAGCTCCGGCACACCGAAAAGTTCGAACACAGTGTCATCAGAAACGACATAGGCAGCGCGGTGCAGTTGGCAGATTCGACGTACGCTGTACTGCGGATTGAAGCTGGCATCCTGTAGTTGCACACCGATGTCATTGCGCTCCTGCAACGACCACTTGCCCGGCATCCCCCTACCCAGGCTGACCTCCCCGGACTGCGGCTTGAGCATGTTGGCGAGCAGGCTCAGCAGGGTCGATTTACCGGAACCATTTGCGCCAATCAGCGCTGTAAGCCGGCCCTCCGGCACCGTCAGCGAAGGGATCACCAGATCGAACTCCTGACTCGCCGTATAGTGGACATCGCGCACCTTGATCCACGGAGGTTGCGTCACCGGCACCAACGTGTTCAGTTGTTCTAAACTCAAATAGTCCATGTCATGCCCTCAACGTTGAGAAATAAAACAGAGAGTCGCGCACGGCTTCACTGAGCGAAGGGTGCTTATCGCCACCGGTGCAGGTCGCCCCGCGTAATGTTCGTTCGGAAAACGGCAGGTTGCCCGTCCGGCCAAAGCGGATTGCTCCTGCCGCATCGCGCACCGGGTAGATATCTCCCTGCGCCACCGGATTGGCAGGAAACGGGATATCCAGCCGACCGCTGGCGAACGCTTCCACCAGCGCGCCGACGATATCCGACGCCGACAGCACCGGCTCGACGATCTCAGAGGTCTCGGCCAGGATCTGCTCACGCTCGGCGACGATATGCGCTTGCGGTAGTGGCAGCGTGGCCAAACGACCGCTGAGCGCCGCGCGTGTGAGGCGCAGACCGGCAATATTGGACGACGCGGTCGGCACTCCGATGGCTTCGTGATAGGTCTTACAGATAATCTTGTGGGCGCCGCCGTAGAAGCCGGCCAACCCACCGGAGAAGATCAACCCGTCGGCGCTCGCCCGGTTTTGCGGGAACACCCCCATGAACTGATGCAACACCGGATGTACTGCTACGTCGACCGGCAGCCAGCGCGCGGCTAGTAGTGGGATCGCCTGTAACGCAGCAATGTCCTGAACCATATTGCCTCCTTGCGGAATGGCAATGGAGATGGACTTCACCCCCGCCCGCGCGGCCATCACCGCCTCGATAAAGGTGCAGGCGAGCGCGATCGAGGGTGGCACCGCCACGCCGGTGAGCGAGCCAAACATTTCCCGTTCGATAACCATGCCTGCGGCGGTGAAACGCGCAGCAGCATCATCAATTTCGGCCCAAGCGGCGAGAGACTGCTCGATAGGCACATCGCGGCAATACGGGATGTTGTATCCAATCGGGCCGCCCTCGAAACTCGAAAGTCCGGCGGCGAGGGTCTCGGCGAACAGACGCCGACCATCGTAGGAGCCATGCCGGACCTGCAGCGGCGCATCGATCGAGTCAGCCAGCGCCCGCACCGCGCGGTAGCCGTGCGCTACCAGCGGAAAGCCGTTGAGCCGGCTAGGATCGTCGGCTAGAATCTCTGCCGCGCGCTCGAAGCGCTCCAGCCGGGTATGGCTGTCGATAGTCAGGCTCAGGACCTCCGGCGCGGCACCCGCCTCCAGCTCCTGCAGTAGTGTTTTCATCTCCATCAGCCCACCTACTCCGCAGCGCGGCTGTACGATGGTGCGACCGGCGACGGCAGCCTCGGCCATGCGTTCGGCTACCGTTGGGCGCTTGCGGGCGAAGACATCGGCGAGGATTTCGTCGAGCGGCGGCAGATCGCTCGCCAGCCGCAGGCAGGGGAAGCTCATACCACTATCTCCAGCGGGTAGTCGCAAACCACTGTCTCAAACAGGTAGTCGATCAGGCTGTCGATAGTCGAGCAGACATGCGTCACGCCCACACTCCGCAGGCGCTCCTCGTGGATGGTCGAATCGCCAACACCGACGAAATAATGGCCGCCCAGGATCACCGGAATCTCGCTATCCGCGCCAAGCGCGTCGGACAGACCGATCAGATCGTCGTAGGCCGATCCGTTCTGGTTGCTGATCACGATTGCTTTGGCATTGGTGCTACGGGCCCGTTCGACGAAATCCGCCACGCTATTGAAACCGCGCATGTTTTCCACCCGAAAGCCGTTCTGTTCCAGACTCAATGCGATCAGGTAGATCGATACAACGTGCGCATCGCTTTCCGTGCCGCCGATGACGATAGTGCCGCGATGATTAAGTAACGCGTTCATATATCCCCCTAGAGTTGGAGTCGCAATTGCAAGCTGAGCTGCGTTGGTTTTCGTCCAAACTCGGACTCGCCGTTGCCAAATGTTTCACTTGCATTCAGCCGCACGGAGACATGCTCCCCGATGGCGCGGCCAAACTCGATAAAGGCGAGGCTGCTGCGGTCGTCGGCACCGTAGTAACCGCCGGTTGTCAGCGTGAAGGGATAAAGCTCGTCGCCGGCCGTATAGCTAGCGAACAGGTAGTTGCGGCGTAGGGTTTCGTTGCGCCCGAGCTCAGCGCTGTCACTGATAAGACTTGCACCGGAGAAGTCGCCCCAGGCAATGCCAGCGACAGCGGCATCATTGGCGGCGATAAAGCTCGCCCATTCGGCATCGTCGTAGCCGTGGCCGTTGCGGTAGTAACCGGCGTCGATCTGGCTGCCACCGCCCAGCGCATAGCGCATGCCAAGTATTGCGCGTGTGTACGTGCCGTCTTCGTGCGACTCCGCGTCCCATCCCGTCGTCGTCAGCGGACGCAGATCCCGCCGGCGCGCCACATCAGCTTCGGCCGCAAGGATGGTGCGGTCGAGTTCGACGTCCAACGACACGCCAATTCGGTTACCCATGTCAGGGTCATTCACCAGTTGCGTCGCCAGCCGAGCCGCTCCGGCTTGCCAGGCATAGCGAGCCGCGCTGAATAGCGTGTCAGACTTGATGTCACCCAGATCATCTTTCTGGCTGCCGACCATCGTCGTCAACTGCCCCTGACCTAGCGCCATCGAGACACGCAGGTAGGGATCGGCGTCGTTGCGTTCAAGGTCTTGCGGGTCGATTCGAAAGGCATAACCCAAGTGGGGATCAAGTGGATGAACCATGTCGAAGAAGCTCCACCCGGTGTAGTCGTACCCAGCTTCGAGGGTCATCTCACTAGAGTGAACCAGCCGCGCCCGGCGCAGTCGCAGATCGTCCTGCTCGTCGTCCCGCAGTTGCACGGTAGCATCGAAGACGAGTGCCATGCCGGCACCTCCGGAGACACCCGCCAGCAGATTGAGTGCCTGCGAGTCTTCGCGAGCCCCGGCAAGGGACTGCAAGGGTTGCGGTATCCAGGTGCGGGTAGCTTCACCCACCAAACTGGCATGGGTCTCGATGCGGGGAGAGTTCGCTGACCGGACGTCCACATCCGGCGTCTGCTGGATAGGTACCGTCACCGCGGGCAGATCGTCCAGCACCACCTGGTCGAACCCCGACGGCAGATCGCTAGCACATCCCGCTCCGACGACGGATAGAGACAGTAGCGTCATGAGCAGCCTAGACCTCACCGACTCATGCCGACTGCGTCGAGCCGGCCACAAACGGCTCCGGCGCGTGCTGCAGTTCGGCGGCGATGGCGCGAGCAGTGGCGATGCCGCGCGGCAGTAGGCGATGCACGAAGAAACTCGCCGTCTCCACTTTGAAGGCGTAAAACTCTGCATCCTCGGCAGCAATATTGCCAGTATCGAGCGCCTTGCGCGCGATCACGCCAGCCTCCAGCAAGTGCCAAGCGATAACGAGATCGCCAAGCGCGGACTGGAACTCCACCGCAAACTCCGACACATCGTTCATCTGAATACACACGCGCTGGCCGATAGCTTGGGCTGCCGCCATGACCGCCTCACAGGCGTCGCGTACAACAGCAACTTGGCGAGCGAAGCGCCCATCGGCCTCGGCACAAGCCACTACCGACTTGATCTGCGCCAGCAGCACTTCGAGCCGCTGCAAACGCACGCACATGCCAAGCTTGTCACGCAGCAGGAATAGCGCCTGTATGTGGTTAGTCCCCTCCCAGATCGACAACACCTTGCAATCGCGGGCGTTCTGCTGTGCCGGGTAGTCACGGGTAAAGCCGACACCGCCCATGGTCTGGATAGCGGTCTCGCAAACCCGCCAGGCGCTGTCAGAGTTATAGGCCTTGACCAGCGGCAGCAGCACTTCGCTGATGTCGATAGCCGCGCGACGCTCCTCGACAGTGGACTGCAGGTCGTTTTCGATCGACTGGCAGTGGCCTAGGCGCGCCAGCAACGCACGGCAGCCAGTGGTATAGGCGGCCATTTCCAGGCGCATGCGGCGTACGTCCGGATGCTCGGCGATCGGAAGACTGGGCGCACGAGCGCTCATCGACTGGTCGAACCTCTTGCCCTGAATGCGCTGCAGCGAATAAGCGTAGGCAGTCTCATAGGCCGAACTGGCCAGACCCAACGCGAAAATCCCCGTGGAGATGCGCGCAGGCTTCATCATCATCATCAATTGCTGCAGTCCACGGCCTTCGACCTCGCCGAGCAGGTAGCCCTCGGTAGGCACTTCCTCAGAAAAGGTAATCAGGGCATTGGCACAGCCCTTAAAGCCCATCTTCTGCACCACATCACGCACGCGAATGCCATTATCGACGCTCGGGCAACCGTCAGCGCCGAATCGATAACGCGGCACCAGGAAGCAGGACAGGCCGACCATGCCGCTCTGGGCCGGATCGGTACGGCACAACACAAAGTAGTAGATGTTATCGGTCAACTCATGGCTGCCCGCTGAGATCAGCCACTTGTGGCCGCTCACTCGATAGCTGCCATCTTCCTGACGGGTAGCGAGTGCGCGCAACCGGGTCAGATCGGAACCAGCCTCCAACTCGGTGATGCACAGGCAAGCGGTGGCGCTCAAGTCTTCAAGCGCCGGACGGTAGAGTGCGTTGAGCTCGACCGTGCCGTGTGCGCCAAGCAGGCTGAGACCGGGCTGCGAGAAGCCGACGTAGGTCATGAAGGAGGCATTACCCGACATGAACATCTCTACCATCATGTTCTGCAGGATAGGCGGCGGCATAAGGTCGTTGACGGCAGCGCTCATCCAGCGCGCCCAGATCTCACGATAGGCGACCATCAGCGCCGGATAACTGTCCGGCAGTTGCACGGTGCCGGCCTCAGTCAGGAACGCTTCCTGCTCGTCGCTCTCGCGGTAACTGCACGCCAGCGGACCTTCGGAAAACTCCTGCGCCTGCTTCAGGTTCAAGGCGATGAACTCTCGGCTCTGCGGCGAAGAAAAACCGAGCGTATCCTGAATGCGGAACTGCTCCCAGAGCAGGAAATTCATATCACGTAGCGGCGCTTGATAGGTCAGCTTGTGCATATAAATAGCCTCAGTTTCGAAGGGTCCACTGGAAGTAAAAATTGTTGCGTCCATAGAATTCGCGGTCGGCGTAAAGCACATGGGTCGGGCGCACCGGCACGGTGTCGTGTTCGCCCAACAGAGCGATTTCTCCCAGATCATGGCGATCAGCTTTGCCGAACGTCGGTTCGTAGGTGAGCCGCACCGGCTCGGTTGTTCCGTCGTCGACACGGAGCCACTCCAGCGCCATCAGGCCTATCCGGCCACCAGCGCCCAGGCAGGCAACGATCAGCGCCTGGGGGGGGGTGTGGTTAATATGGGAAAGCATGTCAAGCAGTGGACGCACGCTCATGAAATGGCGCTCGTCGCTTTCGATAGAGGGCAGCCAACGCTCTGGTGGCGGCACGGCCCCCTCCCTCAGCATCACCGTCAGCAGTTGCAGCAGCCGCTGTGACCATAGCGAGACGTTCTCGAAGGTAACTATTTCCGCGCCCGGCAGGCGTAGGCATAGGTTCTCCAGGCAACGCGCGAGTTCTTGTGACAGCTTCGCCGTGCCACCGAAGCTGCCTCGGCGGGCGAGGATTTCGCAATGTCCGATCTTGGCTATCGCGCCTTTGCGCTCCTTGCTCAGATCCATCACACAGGCGACATCCTGGGCAATGAAGCCATCGCCGCCGTCGCCGAGCTTGGCCACGTCCAAGGTGTGCTGCACGAAACTGGCCGGCGCCTCGAGCGCCAGGATGCGGCAGTACCGAACCGACCGCTGAACGAACTCCAGCACGGTGGCGAACAGACCAGTACAACCGATGGAAACGAAGACGATCTCCCCCGTGTATCCACGCGGCATGCTGGCTCGGAGGATTTCGCGCGCACGCGGCTCGTGAAGGATGTCGATCTCGGCCGACGAGGTGACAATGAACAGTTCGATTCCTTCGGCCCCATCCAGCCCAGCAGGAATCTCGCCACCCTCAAACAGGTAGATCGCTGTGATGTAGCAATCGGTGCCGAGGATCATGCCCGAGCCTCCGTCAGATCGATCTGCTCGATCCCGCAGTCGTTCAGCGCATCGGCGATACGTACCATCGTCTCAGCCGCCCCGACGGGTGCGTTGTACCAGCGCAACAGTAAGCGGTTGTCGCCGTCCTCAAGCATGTGGCGCAGGAACCCCTCGCGCAGACCGAAGAGGCTCACACCCTTGGCAGCCAGCCGCTCGCACTCATCCTCCAGGCCCAACAGGAAGAACAGGTCCTTTCCAAACAGCGACTTTGGCATCCGCATGATGCTGGGCATGCGCGAGTAGACGAGGATTTCCTGGAACAGCCCCTCGGCCTCGTGACGTAGGATGCCGACGATATCGCTCAGTAACTCGTACTTGCGCTCGTAGGTCACCCGCGAGGCCGGCCAAGAGCCACGGCCCAGTTGTCGGTAACTGTCGAAATCCAGGTCGTCGTGAAAAGGCGGCGTATGAAAGCCGGACGGAGCGGGCTTGCCTGGTCGGTAGGTGTGCACCAGCAGCCCCTGATACTCAATCACATGCGTCATGAGGCATCCTGTAAGGTCGAGGCCCCAGTCCCATCGACGAAACCGTAACGCACCGTCGGCGACAGCCGTAGCTTGGTCATTGCCCAGTAGCCGCGTAGCGAGGCGGAAGTAGCGGTGTGCACCTGCCCCGGCTGCAGCAGGCCGCCTTCCAGATGGGTGATATAGCTGATCCAGGTGTCGGAACCGAAGCAGTGCCCCCACTGTGCGTGGAGATCGGGCATCACTCGATCCATCGGCAAGAAGTGTGAGTAGATCCCTGCCATCTCGACGGGCAGGTAAGGCACGTTGGCGAGCCCTTCGGGTGTCTTGGCGAGCCATTTGCGCAAATCAACGCAGAACTCACCCATGCCTTGGCTCGACTGGGCGACGCTGACCACCCCATTACGTTCCTCTACCGGCGGCAGGCGCAGCAACACCGCCGAGATGCCGAAGCCCGACGCCCCCCAATTGGGGTCACCGCGCCAGAAGCTGATGTCAAGGATATTCAGATCCGCCACCAGGATCAGCGCATAGGTGGCCTGCGGTGTACGCCGCGCCGCGTAGTCGAGCGCGTAGCCCCAGCCGGCACACTCGTAGGAAGCGGTGAAGTTCTGCGGCACATGCACGCAGTGACGGGTGATCTCGGCGCGGATGCTCTCCCAACGCAGCCAGCCCGAGGTGAACGGCATGTCCATGATCGTGCTCACGACCATGCTGAAGCCGATCTGCGCAGGATCGATGCCTGCCGTCGCACGACTCACTTCGTCGGCCAGTAGCCGCCCGATGACACGGGCGGCCTGCTCGCCGCCGCTACGGATCTGGGTCGGTAACACCGGCAACGACCGATAGAACACCGCCTCAAGCTCCAACATCACGGAACCTCTTGTTGCGCTGGTAGATCTCGAAGAAGCAGCGATACGAACTGCCCTCCATCTTCGAAAAACCGAGCAGATCGCGCGCATCGCCTTGGGCAGGCACAAGACCGCTGATGACCAAATGCACCCACGTTTCGTTGGCGATCCACTTGAGCGCCATTGCCTGGTCTTCGGAGAAGCGGTCGAAGTAGCCGAGTTCTGCCTGGTTGATCGCCGCCCCGGACAGAAAATCAATCGAGGCAGATGCCACCTCATCCAGGCGCACCCGCCCCTGTTCCTCAAGCCATAAGATGTGTGCAATCAACGCACGAATCAGCCAAGGTCGCGCCATCGTCAGGAAAATCTTGGAGGCAATCGGTCCACCGCGGTTCATCATCCAGGATGGGGAAGCGGCCTCAATGGTGAGTTTGACGTTGCCCAACGGTAGATGGCCGTCGAGGAAGGCCGGACCGGACTGCGAGGTCTCGGCTTGGGCGTACACCTCGGGCGGCAGTAGCAACGAGGCGAGGACCATCGAAGCGCCCTGGCGCACTATGATGATTCCGAAGTCGGCTCGGTTGGCGTTCATCGAACAGATTTTGTCGATCGTCACACGCGGCGGCTCACCCGGCAGCAGCACCGAGTTCCAGTCAGCCGCCAGCGCGCCGCCACGGTCAGTCATCGCAAAGCAGGCCTGCTTGCCCTGCCCAACCCAGTTTCGCACCAGCGCTGCCTGCTCCTCAGTACCGGACAGGTCAATCATGATCGCTCCGAGCAGGCCGAAGAACTGCGCTGCGTGCGGTCCGAAACCAGTGCGGCGTACCTCTTCGACCAGCGACCGGATGGCGTGCACCACATCGTGCGAAGGCAGCGGGGTTCTAACCCGGCTCTCCTCGACGCGGGCGAACGGCTGCAAACTGTCGGCGATCGTCATGTCGCTGTCAGTCAGTCGGGTAGCCGAGGCCTCCATTAGGCGCCGTACAGCGGCGGGAACCTCAGTGTGCCGAGCCAGAGCATCGAGCGCTGGCATAGCCAGAATCCTACCAATGGGATCAGACGACATAGCTGGACGCCTCCCCTAACTGCAGGAAATTATTCATGGAGTAGGTACGCGTATAGGCGCCACAATTTTCAAATACCAGCATGTCGCCGGCTTCGATGGCGTAAGGCGCCAGGCCGATGACGTCGTCGCGGCTGCAAGTAGAGCCGGTGATGATGGTTTCCTCGCCCTCGGGCAGCGCCTCGGGGGTACGCCCATAGACCCAGGGCGTGCGGTACTTGCGCATCATGTTTTCCGTCTGCGCCAGAAGGAAAGCTTGCGCCATGCCACCGTCGCACACCACATAGCGCTTGCCGCAGACCGATTTCGACTGCAACACCTTCACCGCGAACACGCCACAATCAGCAAAGATCGCCCGTCCGAATTCATGTACCAGTTCGTAGCGTGACGGGAACGTAGCCAAGACTGCGCGGTAGCTGGTGAAGTCGTGGCCGCGCTCGGTCCAGTTCTCTTCTAGCCCGCCGCCAAGGTTGAGTACCTTGATCGGGTAGCCCAGCCAGGCTTCGACCTGCTCGACAATCTGTCGCATTGCCTCTACCACGTGCAGCGATGCCTTTGCGAACGTGTGCGGGCCGGCATAGAGATGCAACCCGTCGATCTCGATACCCAGCTCAGCTGCGCGGCGGATTGCCTGCACGACTTGCGGCATATCCATGCCGAACTGGTCGTCGCGAAGACGCGGCACGTCAGGACTGAACTGGGCGATCAGCTTGTTGGACAGCCGCAGGGTGATAGGCTCGACCTTCCGCACGCCGCGCAGCCGAGCGATCATTTCCAAGTGTGAGGGGGTGTCAAGGATGAAGCGCGCCCTGGCACCAAGCGTGGCCCGCACCAATGACTCGTTCAGCGCCGGGGTGTTGACGTAGAAATGGGGCGATTGTAGACCGGCACTCATGTGTAACTCACCGCGAGAGGCTACCTCGATGCCGT
Source organism: Pseudomonas sp. Irchel s3b6 (assembly GCF_900187415.1). Taxonomy (NCBI): domain Bacteria; kingdom Pseudomonadati; phylum Pseudomonadota; class Gammaproteobacteria; order Pseudomonadales; family Pseudomonadaceae; genus Pseudomonas; species Pseudomonas sp. Irchel s3b6. The sequence continues at coordinate 260,175 of NZ_FYDM01000003.1, forward strand.
CGAAGTACTCCGGCGGCAACCGCGACAGCAAATCTTGCTGGTTCGACGCCTTGAACGAGATGATGACTTTTGTGCCGAGCGCTTCTTTCAGCAGGCGGATACGACGCCGCACCGCATCCGCCGAGAATACGAAGGCTGGCGTCTGCACGTTCGACAGGTCGAGCGACTCTGTCCAGGACTCTCCAGCATCAGGGAGTCGTGCTTGGGTATTAGCGGACATAGGTCAGAGCTCCTCCGCCATGATGCGCAGCTTGTTGAGATCAATTTTGCCGACCGGCGAGGCCGGCCATTGCTTCAGGAACTTCACCAGCCGGGGCTGGATGGTCGGATGCAGTTGAGCGAGAATGCCGTCGCGCAGCGCCGCTTCGGCGGTATCATCGCCGGCTACGTTAGTGACCGCGAACAGCACCGCGCTCTCGTCGCCATCCGGCTCCGTACGACCGACCACCACCGAGGACTCGACGCCGACGGTAGCCTCGGCGGCCGCTTCCAGATCACGCGGATACAGGCAGTAGCCACGCTGCTTGATGAGCGCCTTTGAGCGGCCGCGGAAGAACAGGCAGCCATCCTCGTCGCGCACAAACAGATCGCCAGTAGCGAGCCAGTTGTCGTCGCGATAATGACCGGGAATCAGACGAGCCCCGCCAGCGGCCGCCGGCGAGTGGTAGCCCTGCATCACCGAAGCGCCTCGCACATAGAGCTCGCCGTCGACGTTGTCGGGTGCCTCAACCAGTTGCCCATCCTTGTCGGCGATGACCACGCGAGCGTCCAGGCCGGGCATCGGTCCACCGACAGAGCCGGGCTTGGACTCGACCAGCTCCGCGGGCAGGAACAGAGCGCGCTTGCTTTCGGTCAGCCCATACATCGGCACCACCTGCACGCCCGGGAAGGCGCGTTGCAGAGCGGTGGTGGAGGACGGCGCCAGATGACCGCCCGTGTTGGTGACAATCCGCACCCCCTCAATCACGCTGCCAAAGGTGTTGAGAACGCGCGCCAGGCCGGATGCCAACGCCGGCACCACTGGAATGATGGTCGGCTTGCAAGACTTGATCATTTCCAAGATGCGCAGTGGGTTGGTGACTCCGCTGCCGAGATACAGCGTGGTGCGAGCGAACATCGCAAACAGCACCTGGTAGACGCCATAGTCCAGGAACATCGGCGGGATGCAGAGGATCCGGTCACACGGCCCGATGTCCAGGTAGGCGGTGATCGCACGCAGCGCGCAGAGCACGTTGGAATGGGTCAGCAGTACGCCCTTGGGTGAGCCTGAGCTGCCCGATGTGAAGATGATCAGGCCCAGATCCTCACCGGTGGCTACCCGTGGATTTCGCAATTCGATCAGCGGCACCGCACAAACGCGTTCCACCGCCGTGACGCTACCGTCGCCGCCGACAATGGCCTTGGCACCGGACTGCTCGACGATGGCGGCATGGACCTCTTGCGCACCGCTCGGGTCGACCGGACAAAGCGCACATCCCAGCGCCCAGACGCCGAGAATGCTCGCCACGCCGCCCAAGTCATTGCGAGCTTTGACCACCACCACGTCACCCGGTACGACCCCGGACATGGTGAGCTGCGCAACCACCTCGTCTACCTGCTCGACAGCCAGCTCCACACCATCGACATCACGAATCAGACCAGTGGCTCGGTCGCGCAGCATGGCGAGTACAAGATGTTGCAGGGTGTGTGCCCCGAGGCGCGGATCACCTTGGGGAAGCATGCCTTCTGCGACACAGTTCAATGCGCTCAGCGGTCGGTTTAACATGTCTGTAACCCCATTCTAATGAAGCGAGAGAAAGGAGAATTGGCAGGCGGCAAGTGCCGCCGCCGCATCGCCAGGCTGCAGTTGCGGTTCGCGCGCCAAGGGCCGCCCAAAACCATGCGGACTGACGATGAAGTACTTGCCTAAGGCCTTCGGGCGTGGCCCGAAAAAGCCTCGCCGGATAGCCAGCGCGATGAGGTTGACGCTAAGCGGGTCGCCAGCGCTAAGCAGCGGCAGCGCCAGCTCACGCGGCTGGGCGTCAAACGTTTGGTTGGGATCAACCAACACCAGTCGGCCAGACTCCAGACCGAGGTATTGCGCGAGCTGCGTAGCAATCGCCGGCCCCAGGCCGTCGGTCAAAATACGTTGATGCAGGATGCCAGCCGATAAGGTGGCGGAAAGACCGAGCGCACGGCGACGCTTTTCGGTGAGTACGACCATCCGACTCTTGACTGCCTGGTAGGTCTGCGGTGCCAGATGGGAAAGGAACCTCACTGGCGACTCCACCGGCGCCAGCGGCAGCAACACGACGGCGTTATCAACTGACTCCAGCGTCAGGGTCGCGAGCAACTCGGGATGAGTTAGCAGAGTACCGTTGCTGGCGGCGAAGTTGCGTAGCGGCACCGCATACTCGGCAAACCCTTGGCGCAGTCCCGCAACGAATTCCAAGCGCAACTGCGGGCCATCCGGCAACGCGGTGGGAGCCGTAAACTCCAGCTCATCGTGCAGCGCCACACCGTAGAGTGCGAGATCGGCGATCAACGCCACCGGGTCGCGGCGGGTGGATAGACTAAGGAGGCTCATATGCTCTCCTGCCTTTGCGCCGACTCCAGCACCAGGGTGTCTAGCCACTTCAGTAGGGCCTGCGCCGACAGCAGCAGCGTGGTGAAGTGATCGCCACCCGCCTCATGCAGGGCCTGCAGGCTCGCTTGCGGGGCGATCAGCCACGGCAGCAGCGTGCGTACGGCATCGGAGTTGACGAAGCCATCCTGGCCACCTGTCGCCAGGAATACCGGACAGCGCAGGCGGGCTAGCAGCAGGTCGACTCGGCCGACCATCGAGCCGCGTACTCCACGGGCAGTGTAGGTATAGGGAGCCTCGTTCTTGCCCGACGACTGGTAAGTGAGCACCGGCGCGGTGCCACACAGGCCAGTCATGCGATGGAACAGAAAAGCGCCGAGACGGAAGACCATCCTGCTACCCGGTGCCCTCCCCTTCACCTCGGCTTCGGGAGCCGGCCTCAGCATGTAGCGGAAGTAGGTGCCGTAATCTCGGCCACCGGAGTTGCGACGCACCAACGTGCCGTCGTCGGCAAAAGTGGGCGTGAGCATAGCGAAGCCGGCCACCTGCGGCGCAGCCACCTCCGCCAGTACCCGCGCCGACATGGCCGCGGCGCCGGAATGAGCAGCGAGCACAACCGGCAGCCCGAGCGTCTTTACTCGCAGCAGCATCCAAGCGATGTCCTCGCAGTAAACGCCGTGGTGAGCAATGTCACCCCGCGCTCCCTCAGACTTTCCGTGGCCGCGCTGATCCGGCATGAGCACCAAATGTCCGCGTGAAGCTAGCAGGCACCCGACCGTTTGGTAGTAACCTGAATGCATCCCCGCGCCGTGCAGCAGCAGCAACACCGTGCGCGCCACACCCGGCGGACAGGCCACACGCAGGTGCAGCGCGGTGCCGTCACCCATCTTGAGCGTAGCCTCTCCCTGCGCGCCCTCGACCTGCCAGCGGTCGAAGGCTTGAGCCACCTGCGCGGTCAACGCCCCAGCCCCATGATCAAGACCTGAGCCCGCGCCTGCCAGTACGGGACATTGCTATCGGCCAACTCACTGAAGATACGACGGGCGTCGTCCTTGCGGTCGACCTTCTGGTAAGAAAGGCCGAGCAATTCAAGCAGATACCAACGTGTCGATTCGTTGATGGCGAACCTACCCGACACCAGTGCCTCGAAATCGCTGACAGCGATGGAACCACGCCCGGCGACCATGGGCGAATACAGCGCATTGCTACCGCGCTGCATCAGCACGCCCCCATTGTCCGGGTTATCCCGCACTAGTCGATCCAGAGTCCGAGTGACTGATTTCGTTATGGCTAGAGCACCCATCGGCGAAACGGTCATGCCCGCTTCGATCGCATGTACATTGGTAGCGATGGCGGCAATTTCCGGGTCATCGTCGGACACTGAGAGAATTGTGGCCAGTAGTTCTTTGGCGGCGTTCACTCCATCTGGCTTGGGCGGCATTTCCTGGGCCGTACGCCTCAGTACCAGCAGCGCGAGTTGGCGGCGCTTTTCGATAGGTAGCTGGGTGACGTTCTGCGCAATTAGTTGCTGGTAGAGACCGTCCAGGTCGGAAGTTTCGAAAGACACAGGCCCACTACCCGTCTCTTTTGTCACTTCATTCAATACTACGCTTTCAGATCGTTCATCCGACGAGCCAATCAATTTACCAACAGATGAATTACCCGACGCATCGCAAGCCGTACTAAGAAATAAACAAGCTACAACACCGATTGAAACTAACTGTTTAAATTCAAACATTGGCAAGTACCCCATCGGTTATTACAAGCCTTTGATCGGCGAATCGCTCCGTCATTGGGTCGTGTGAGATAAGAAATACTGTCGCCTTTCGCTCATCAGCGAAATTGCGCAATATCGTCATGATGTTTTCGGCATTTTCGGCATCTAGCGCACCCGTTGGCTCATCGGCCAGCAGGATGCTCGGCTCCTGTGCCAGTGCCCGCGCTACCGCGACGCGCTGCTGTTCACCGCCGGATAACCGATCCGGACGCACGTGCATGCGATGGCTCATACCTACACGCTCCAGCGCACGCTCTATCCGCTCCCGCACATCCTCCGCCCGTCCATCACGCAGCGGATAGGCCACGTTTTCGGCTGCCGTCAGCGTCGGAAACAGGTTGTAGGCCTGGAAAATCAGCGCAACCTCGCGGCGGCGCATCGCCGTGCGCTGACGATCGGATAACTGATCCACCCGCTTGCCCATCAACCACAGCTGGCCCTCGGTCGGAGAGATCAAGCCGCCCAGCACCGAAAACAGACTAGATTTGCCTCCGCCGCTTGGCCCTTGTAGCAAAGTGACGCTTCCCGGCAGGCAACTCAGGCTGGCGGAACGTACCGCCTGAACCTCCTCACCACGCAGGTGGTAAGTCACGTCGATATCGCGCGCTTCGAGCATCGGGCTTTGCATGATAGTTCCGCCACTTTTCATTAAACGGATAGACTAAGCATCTGCTCGTCGATCTCTCGAAGCGTCGTGTTTTCGTCGATATCGATCTCGTCGAAATTGAACACGTTCACATAGACCTGTTGGCAGATAAGTATCAACTCCACCACATTCAGAGAGTCGATACCGATCTGCGACAATGGCAGATCGAGATCCACGCTTTCCAGCGCCAACATATCCTTAATTCCGCATGCCAACGCTTCAATCGTGCTTGTAGTTTCCATTGGCTTCCTGCTCCAGTAGCAAAATAGATACAGACCAACCATGAGGGGAAGGCAAGTACTGTCGTTATTAAACGGCCAGGCTCTTTTTAATCGAGACAGTAACTCGCCGTTCGCCCCCCAGCACTGAAAGTCCGGAAGCCGAAGCATTGAGTTGTACCGGCACGTTGGTTATGTCAGATACAGCATCGATGAGTAATCTCTAGTAGCTGTTAATGCCAGGACCCACCATGAGCAAAACAGCAAGCATCACCGCGATGCGTTGCATGATCGCGAACAGGATCAACCGTTCAAATAGGAGTTGTACTCGTGCGATGCAGACCAATGGGAATATTCAGCAGAGCACTTACCCAACTGTGACTTGAGAATGAAGCGGCCATCAGCGGCCACTTGTATGCCAACAGCCAAGCCTTGAACGACCCCATATAGTCTGCGTCGCGCCCGCCAACCGTCACATCCAGATTGACGCTTCTGGATTTGACCTGGTTAAAAATCAAGACACGTTATCCATAACCCATTCCATAATGGCTGACCCGTTGACATACGACCACCCAGAATCGTCACCTCATTAAAGACCCACAAAAATTCTTATGCGTCTAACCGTATAGCGCAAAGTATCTGGTTTCGGGTTGTCTAAAACTGCAACCTTGGTGATTTTTGGAACGGCGATTGTTCGAGAAACTCCTCCAAGGGGAGAGTCGGCTTTAGCACTGTCCCACACCTCATTTCAGTCCATATTCCTACGTAAAAATATCTGTGTACCTAGGAACCGACCCAAACTCTTGTATGAATTTTCGTACACAATTGCCGCTGGATGCTTGAGAAGCATGAGTAGGTGGGGCCGACATCTTACTTGTGATCAACGACTACCGGAGTGACCGTAGACTGTTCCGTCAATAGGGCGCCATCGTTGGTGCTACCACCATCTAGCAGTGGTAAAACATAATGAGCTAACGCCTCCCCCAATACCGCGTGCGCGGAAAATTCCATGTGCACCCCATCCACATCGCTCACCTGCACGCAGCGACCGGCATCGAAGAAAGCACAGCTGCGTTCCTGCGCGAGATGGCAATAGAGTGACGACAGCTCTTTACTGCGTGCGGCATGAAGGCCGAACTTTATGGCAATGTCCCCCTTGGGCATAATTATCGGAGGTGGCGCCACCAGAAGGATCGGTGGAACCGGCATTCCCGGTTCGATAGGCGCTTCTCGTACGCAATCGATCAAGGCAGACATGCCGGCTACCGAATCACTGGGCGCGCAGGAATGCATGGACTGGAAGTCATTAGTGCCTAGCATGAGGATCACCAGCGCCAGTGGCGACTGGGCCTCGATTTGCTGGGCTAGGCCTATCCCGCCATGTCGCCCGGGTTTTAGAGGATCATGCATGGCTGTACGCCTGCCGTTCAGGCAATCTTCGACGATGCGTACTTCCCTGCCCGCCGCTATCAGACGCTGCTCTAGCACTCCCGGCCAGCGTTGCTGAAACTTCATACGTTGCCGGGTGCCTGGAATGATCCCCCAACTAAGAGAGTCCGAATAAACCATTATTTGTTGCATCAATGTCTCCAGCGAGTTTTTTACTCCTAAAATAACGCCTAAAAAAAATGGCGCAGTTCCATGAATATAATTTTCTCAGGGATGAAATTACCCCCTAGAGAATCCAGCTCTCCATGTGCGAACTGACTTTGAACATTCAGTCGCCAACCATCCTTGAAACCCCAGCCATAACGCAGATAACCGATGTTTTCGCCTTTCTGCCCCTGCATATAGCCTAATTCGGCATCGCGCTTGCCATCGAACTGCTGACGCAAATTCAAGGTGAGCCAGCTTTGCCTTTTCCTGAAGTTCTGCGACAAACGTTGGTTATAACTTTCCAGAAGTGGGAGCCCTTCCGAGTCCGGGAGATTCGAATGATGATGAATCAGTTGCAGGCTCAATGTGCCATCCTTCCATATGCCTTTATCAAGCCCTAATGTAGCAAGCCATTCCTGCTCGGGCATACCGGGGTATGCCTCGCTGTCGTTACGAATATAGGCCACATCCCAGCGCAGGATATCGCCGTCCAGATTCACACTGCCATCGGTGGCGACACGTTGTTGCCGGTATGCCGAAACCTCCCCCCTGCGATCCATTACCGGATACAAAGCGCTTCCATGCAAATAGCTGGCGCCCAGTTCCCACGGCCCGTTACGCCATTCGACCCGCGCCAAGCCGGCGTCGACCGGATCTTTTTGCAGCGGCTGGTCCTCCGAAAGTGAGGAAACCATTGCCTCGGGCAATATATCGCCACGGTCCTGGCGAATGGCAGCCAAGGTGACAGTTGTTTCTGTCGAATACAGATCCAGCCGTAAGGCAGGTAGACCTATTTTTTGCTCTGTATCCACGGTGGTTAATTGCGTGTAGTCCCTGGGCGAGAACTGGCCTTGCGGATGCAACCAGTCACTACGCCCTTCAGGTAAAAATTGCCGGCCCAAGGTCAAGTCGTAGCTCTCGCCACTTTTCCGTACCCAGCCCTCACGCAGTAAGCTGGTACTGCTGTTGTCTCCAAGATTGTCATCGCTTGGTAATTCCGCTCTGAATACCGACTGTAGCGTTCCGGCCGTAAACTGCACATCAACGTGACCGCGCCCTCCCAATACAGTTTTCTCATCGCTGAAGGCTTCGTTGGCATCCCCGGCAATCAAGGAAACCCATCCAGAAATCTTCGTTTGCGGCAGCTGTTCTTGGGCATTCGCAACGCGCACCGTCAATAGTATCAGCAGTACTAGTATCAATACGCGAACGTTCATCTCCCTCTCTCAAGGCTGCGCACAGTGAACATCTGGGTATTCAGGCCTTGATCAAGCTTACGATTGTGATAGTTGATCGTCGTTTTATGGGTGATGCGAAAATCCGTCATTTCCACCTGATTCATGCGCCAGCGCTTTTCGATCAACTGGGGGGCGCTCGAGGACATACGCTTGATTAACTCGCCGGCCTTGTCATAAAAATCGATCCTTCCGGTGACAAGACGCTCGGGATCTATCCACAACCGTTTTTTCCCATAAAAGGTTTCTTTCTTCAGTTGGGCATCCTTGGGTATCTGCTCGACTATCAGGTAGTCACGCCCTTCCAGGCTGTCCTTGCTTATGAGGGAAAAATCGTACAACTCCACCTTGTCGTCGCTGACATCTTCATAGAAGAAATCGGTTCCCATATAACGATCGGAGCGGTTGCTTGATGGAATTTTACGGCTCGTATGATAGGCCGGAAGATACAGCCACTGATCATCGGCGCGGCCCTTGTTCTCCAAGGTCAACACTGCGCTGCCATCCATTTCCGCTGGACTGGAGAAACGGATCAGGCGCATATCCTGATCACTACCCGGCTCCCGTTGGCGCTGATAGAAGGTCGCCGTGCGTCTATTACTGCTCCCCTCTTTATCGACAAGTAACATATCGATCTCAACTTGCTCATCCGCCGGTGAGGCATTACGTTGCACTGCCAGTACCAGGTCCTTGGGTGACAGTTCGCTCGCGGATGAATATCCACAGAAAAAAACCACCAACAGGGCTAACAGTTTATTTGGGACGCTCATATGGTTCTCCCTCTGAGATATGCGGGTACATTCAATTTCATCACGGCATTGATCCCCAGCCAGCCGACAAAAGGCGCCACGACTACACTGGCAAACATCGGCAGGAGAAAATCCCTAAGGCTGTAGTGAGCTTCAACCGCGTACCAAACCTCACCCATACGGGCATTCAACAGATGGACCAGCAACACACCGATGATTGGCGACAGCAGTAAAGCCAGCGCCAGTTGCACTGCCACACCCAGAAAGATGAAGCGTCTGAGTTTGCTGCGGGAGAAGCCCAGTGCGCGCAAGGTTGAATACTCACCACGACGTTCGGCGATGGATAAATGGACCAGAGTGGTAACGATCAGCAGAGACACCATGATGGCGAAGACAATAGTCACATTGACCATCCCCATTTTGTCTCCCATCTGCCGCATCAGGCTTTCATATAACTGCTGACGATCCGTGACGCGCGCCACCAGGTCGCCCTCAGCAATCAAACGCTGTCGGGCTTGCGGCTCGGATTGCAGATAGTAACCGCTCACCTTATCTTCCATCTGGGCCAGTTTTTGTGCATCGGCCATAGTAAGGGTGACTGTTTGAAGGAATATATCGTCGGTCACCCCGACGACCCTGACCGTCAATTGCTGATTGCCTTTTTGCAGTTCAAGTTCATCGCCAAGATGACCATTTAATTCCCGCAGCAAGTCCTGGCTGATGACGGCTTCGCCATCTCTGGATACAACACGACCCAGACCAGGGGCCTGACTGTGCAATGCTCCGGTGACCTGTCCGGATAGCGCGCCGATTGCATAGTGGCTGCCTAGACGTACTTCCGTATTTGAGCGGAAATAGGGTTGTCCCTGGGCGACAACCACTCGCCGCAACAATTCTTCTGCCTCATCTTGGTAAACCGGGTAGCGGAAATCGATCGTATAGTTCCAGCTATCGCGCTTGAAACTTTCGCCTACTGTGTCGAAGTTCGAGGTCATCGCCAGACCATAACTGATCGCCACGCCAACCGAACCGCCCATGGCCAGAATGGCGGCAAGGCTCAATTCCCTCTGTCGCCACAGGTCACGAACAATGAAGCGAAGTAATAGCGGCCATCTTGCAAGTTCCAGCGGCATCCACTGATGCCCCCGAGACTGCTCCGTCAACAATTCTCGAGGTAAGCGCCGTAGCATTGGCCAGCATGAAACCAATACGGCCATCACGCCGCAGCATATTCCGAGGCCCAGCGTTTGAATGGCGAGCCACGGCTCGAACGTGCGGATGACTTCTGGCAGTTTCATGGCCTGGGCATAGGCGCTTCCGATAGCACCGCCCGTAAACCAACCTATCAGCCAGCCAAGTCCCCCCCCTAATACGCCGAGAACTGCGCCGAGTATCAGTAGAGTGACAAGAATTCTTCGTCGAGGTATGCCAAGGCTCAACAACACCGCGAACTCCCGCTGTTTTTCCACAGCGAAGCGGCGGAAGGTAATTACTCCCATTGCGAGCGCCAATAAAATCAAGGTCACGATGATCGCAGGGCTATAGGTGCCAAAGGCATTGATCTCCATGCGCAGCTGTTTAGTGCTGTAGTTTTCGGCCTGTGGAATAAGACGCTCTACATTCAGGCTTCTCACGGCACGGGCGATCTCGGCCAGCGCCTGATTGGGGTCGGCATCTGCACGCAAGCGCAGCAACAGGCTATTGACCATGCTGAACCCCAGGCTCTTGCGCAGATCCCCCAACTCTGCCCAGACAACGCCAACCGATCCTGGCTCCGCCACTACATAGTCCGGGTTGGAAGACGTCACCAGGAACTCCGGACTCATAACGATTCCTGCCACCCGGCGCTCAAACAATTTACGCCCCACGTTGACGGCAATCCGATCTCCGACCTTATAGCCGTGAAACTCTGCCAAGGCCCGATCGATCAATACTTCGTTCTGACCCGCGAGGGGCATATCCCCCTGCAATATGCGAAGTTGGTTGAGCGTTGTCTGTGGCGTGTCCTGAAAAATCATCAGTGTCGTTAGTGGGCGACCATCCGCCAGTTGGATGAACCCTGGAAAAACCAGACGTGACTCCACCGACTCGATCATGGGGAGTGCCGTCAGATTCGGAAGATTATCCCGGTCCTCAGGCAATAACTGCACTTCAACATCGGCGAAGTGCATGTCCTTCAACATCTGCTGTTGCGTCGTCAGCAGATTCGACAACGCCAACTGGATACCAAAGAAAATCCCACATCCCGCTCCGATGATTAGTAACAGGGCCAGCACCCGGCCGCGGATCAGCAATAGGTCTCGAATAAGCTTGCGCGCCAATATGCTCATGCGCTCAGCCCTCTTACTTGCTCGTGCAGTTGTCCGTGACTCAGGCGCAGGATCCTGTCGGCGCGAGCAGCCACCGTAGCGTCATGGGTGATCAATAACAGAGTCGTTTTGACTCGCCGCTGCATATCGGCGAACAACTCCATGACCTGCCCCGCCGTATCCTCGTCAAGATTGCCTGTAGGCTCATCCGCCAAAATCAAGGGTGCCTCCCGCACCAGAGCCCGGGCAATGGCCACCCGTTGTTGTTCGCCTCCGGAAAGCTGCGAGGGATAACGCTTGGCTTTTCCCGCCAGGCCGACTTCATCGAGGGTCTGGAGCGCACGCGCGCGGATGTCTTTCGGCGGAGAGTTCAGCGCCTCCAGGGCCAACATCACATTTTCCAGGGCAGTCAATGTCGGCAGCAGATTGAAGAACTGGAAAACGAATCCGACCTGCTGTTGCCGGTAGGTTTCCAACTCCGTTGCCTTCATCTTGCCGACATCCAGTCCATTGACCTGAATTTGCCCTGAGGCACAGCGCTCCAACCCCCCGATCAGATTTATCAGGGTCGATTTTCCGCTTCCCGAAGCCCCCAATACCGCGACGAATTGCCCGGTAGTCACGCTCAGGTTTACCTCTTTCAGTACTTCAACCGGCCCTTCTCCTCCGGGGAAGGTATAAACGAGCCGGCGCAATTCGATCATGGGCGCGAGGTCTTCCAGATGTTTCTGCTGCTGTGTCATACGGCTATCCTTATCAGTTCAAATGACCAACGACGATGACACCAGAGCACCCTCGGCCATCCGCCTTAGCTGCTCCACGCCCTCTGCCCAGCCGGGTGAATATTTCTCGTGCAGTATCTGAAGCTCGCCCCGTAACAAGCGATTACGGCACTCACCGCGCTGGATCTTGCCGCTGGAGGTGCGCGGCACACAGCCTTTGCGGACCATAATCACGCCAGTCAACAGCACGCCGCAGCCTTGTCTAACGGACTCGATCAGGCCACTGCCCTGAATATCCCACTCGTCATTGGAAGCGTTCTGATTGCCGATTTCACATACCGCGAAAACCCCATCCCGCCCTTCCACATTCAGGTTGAATACCGCAACTCTTCCCTCCCTCACCCGTGCATCGGCTTGTTCGATCACAAGTTCCAGGTCTTGCGGATAATGGTTGGCGCCATTACAGATCACGACATCCTTCAACCGGCCGGTAACGAACAGTTCACCGGCTTCATCGAGAAAGCCAAGATCGCCCGTTCTCAGTACGCCGCTGTTACCAAAATGCTCGGTATAGGCATTGAATGTTTCGTGCGATATCTCAGGTTGACCGAAGTAACCCTGGCAGACACTTTTTCCTGAAATGCATATTTCACCGATCTTCCCGTCTGCCAGGGGAAGGCCCGACTCCTGCTCGCAAATGAAGATGTTCAACAGTTCCTGTTGCCGGGCATTGCCACTGGACGTCAGGGTCACCATTCGCTCACCGTGCACAGCGGGCCGACACTCCCCTTCAGTGATCCCCCGATAATCCACATCACGCATCATCACCGGCTGATCATGGCGCTTCGCCGTGGCCATCACGGTGCATTCCGCCAAGCCGTAGCCGGGCAGGAAACTGTCCAGGCAAAAGCCCGTTGGCGCAAAACGCTCGGCGAATTGCAACAGCACCTCACTGCGTACAGGCTCGGCACCGCTGAAGGCCATGCGCCAACAGGACAAGTCGAGCTCTTCCAGATTGATGCGTTTGCTGCGTTTCAGGCACAGTTCATAGGCAAAGTTGGGACCGACGGAGTGAGTCACCCGATAGTCGCTGATCATCCTCAGCCAACGCATGGGTTGTTGCAGGAAGCTGACCGTCGAGAACAGGATGATCGGCCGCCCACAATAGACGGCATGGAGCAACCCTCCGATCAGACCCATATCGTGAAAGTGAGGCAGCCAACTGAGCAGCAGGCAGCGTCCCTCACGGGAGCCAATGCGTTCTTGAATCACCGCCAGGTTATGCAGAAGGTTGCCGTGGCTGACCATCACCCCCTTGGGGGCCGACGTGGAGCCAGAGGTGTATTGGAGGAACGCCACGTCATCAGGCCCAATCGCTGAGATATCGATCGGTTTTACGGGGTCGATTGACGGCCCCGTGGTATCCAGACAACGCAGCGTGAAGTGGCCCAGGCCCGCAAGGTTAGCCTCCAGCTGCGGCTGGTCCGAAGTGCGGCACATGACAATGCTCGGCTTGGAGTCGAGCAAAATACCCGCCAGGCGACGCTGCTCTTTGTCGTCCTCCGGAAAGTGGACCGGCACCGCGACGCAGCCTGCGTATAAACAGGCGAAAAAAGCAGGAAGAAAATCTCGAGCCGAGGGATAGACCAGCAAGACACGCTCACCATGCCGTAACCCTTGCTCACGCAAGCGCATCGCCAGCACATTGGCACGCTCATCCAGTTGCCGATAATCCATCAGCAAGTCATCTTCCCAGTCAAAGCCATGGAACGCGAAGACCGGCTCATCTGCCTGCAGACGTGAACGCTGGCGCAACAGGTCAGCTACTGAAACAGCGCTGACCACAGGTGGACACTGGTCCACACTAGAAGCTTTCATGATTGAACTTTTCATCTCGTCCTCCTTCGAACTATGAACCGAGGCGGCAAGGCCATTTTGAATGGTGCAAGCTTTACAACCGGTAGAGTCCAAACAGTTTTTGCCCCCCGAGTCAGTTGACTCCGGGCAATTTCTCTCGCTCTTTGGCAAGCTGTCTCTGTTCTCGTAAAAGGCTCCTGCACAAACCACGCAGAAGCTGGCCGTGCCCGAGTTCATGCAACTGCGTGATGCCTTGGGAGGCGAGATAGCGCAGCGTCTCCACCCAGCGGACCGGGTGATCCAACTGTTCCAGGAGATATTCGGGAGTACGCCCGGCCTGATAAGGACGGGCCGTAACGTTGGCGATGACGGGTACACGCAACGCAGAGAATGTGCATGAGGCCAGGGTTTCGGCGAAGTCGGAGCGAATGGGCGATAGATAGCGGGAATGGAATGCCCCATTGACCTTCAGCAAGCTGAACAACACACACCCGGCCCGCTCCAGTACTACGCCAGCTTGTTGCAGGTCTGCCACAGGGCCGGCCAGTACTGTCTGCAATGAGGTGTTGAAATTGGCCAGGTCGATGCTCGCCAGCCCCTCATCGCGCAGCACGGCTTTTATCCGCGACAATTTCAAACCCACCACGGCCGCCATAGCGCTGCCAGTGCTGCATTGCTCGAACAACTCGCCGCGTCGCCGTACCAGCTTCAGCCCAGTGGAGAAATCGATAGCGCCAGCGGCGTACAAGGCACTGTATTCCCCCAGGCTATGACCGGCACAGTAAGCCGGCGAATCCACGCCCTGCTCCCGAAAATCAGCGAGATGCAGAGCATTGCTCAGATAGATGGCCGGTTGCGCATAGGCAGTCCGTTGGAGATGCTCGTGAGGATCCTCCAGGCATAATTGCCGAGTTGAATAGCCGAGCAGATCGTCGGCTTCTTCCACCAGTCTGGGGAAGCGTTCGAACAGCCCAGCTCCCATACCAACGGCCTGGCTACCCTGACCAGGGAATATATAGGCGAACATATTGGCCTCCATTAGTAACGGCCCTGAGCAAACAAATAGCCACCGATGCCAAGCGCAACGACAACCCCAAACAGCACCACAGCGCCGAATTTATGTTGCAAGCGATCGAGCTTTTCGTAGCGTTGAAAATCCCTTTTACGGACTGCCGTCATTCTTTTTATGACCAGAACCACACAGAACATGTTGAAGAGCACGGCCAACAATCCAAAGCCGATCTTCATCAGGAGTAGCGGTGTGATGGCCGTTAATGACAACAGCCAGCCGCCGCTCAGCAATACGCCAACTATCGCGGGCACTTCGATGTATTTGTCCGTCGTCCAGTGCAACTGCGCGATGAATTCACGCATCGACGCACTCGGCTCGATGGCGTGTTCGTATACCGCTTCTACCAATATGCATCCCAGCCAGGTAGCAACGAACAGCAGATGGAGAAATAGCAATAGCAACTTCAGGCTCATGGGCAGCTCTCAATATTGATAGGCAGGGTCCTTCAGGACGCACTCGTTCAAGTCGCCGACATGTTGTTATTGAGCAGGTAGTGTTCCTTCAACTGGCGCCGGAGGATTTTCCGCGTGGGCCCTTTGGGCAATTCCTGCATACCGATATCCGGGCCCAGAATCAGCACATGCTTGGGTTGTTTGAAGGCAGCGATGCGCAGCCGGCAGTAGTTCCTGATCCAGTCGGAATCGACATCGCTGCCCTGGCGCAACTTCACATATAGGCAGATTTCCTGGCCCAATAGCGGGTCGGGAACACCAACCGCGGCGCACTCCACCACCTCGTCGCAGGCGTGCAACAGGTTTTCCAGCTCAGCCGGATAAATATTCTCGCCCCCACGGATGATCAGATCGTCCAGACGGGTGGAGAAAAAGTAGTGCCCTTGCGCATTGCGATAACCATAATCACCGGTATGCAGCCAACCAGCGCAGAAACGTTGTTGGGTAGTCAGAGGCAAGTTGTGGTAACCACGGGCGACGTTCTCTCCCTGAATCAGAATCTCCCCGATCTCTCCAGGCGGCAGCTCATTGCCTTCGCCGTCAACCACCTTCATGCGGTTACAGGGGAGCGCCTCCCCAATGGAACCCAGGCAGCGGCGCTCCGCCGGGAACCTATTGAGGCTGGAGAAAGATGTTGTTTCGGTCAGTCCATAGCCTTCGAATACCGCCACCTCGTAGCACCGCTCGAACTGGCTGCGCACCTCTTCCAGTAATACCTGCCCACCACAAACGATGCCCTTGAGCGTGCAGTCGGTTCGTGGCAGTCGATACTCGAGAAAGGCCGAGAGGAATGCGGGCATCACACTGGTCCAGTCCACGCGATAGCGCTCAATCATCGTCCAGAACGACAAGAGTGCCGAGCGCCCTTCGAGGATCACGCTACTGCCCCCTACATAGAGTGGCGAAAGCAAGGTGATGACTTGCCCGTTGTTGTGGAACATCGGAAGTACGCACAATGTACGGGTGCCATCCTCGAAAGCGAACCACTCCACCAAGGCCTGGCTATCGGCAAGGAAGTTGCCATGTGTCAACAGCACTCCCTTTGGATTCCCCGTGG
The DNA here is from genome assembly GCF_900187415.1 of Pseudomonas sp. Irchel s3b6. Lineage (NCBI taxonomy): Bacteria > Pseudomonadati > Pseudomonadota > Gammaproteobacteria > Pseudomonadales > Pseudomonadaceae > Pseudomonas > Pseudomonas sp. Irchel s3b6. The sequence continues at coordinate 276,428 of NZ_FYDM01000003.1, forward strand.
TTCCCGAGGTGTAGAGCACTAGCGCGAGATCCTCAAGCCCGACATCGCGGCGCGCGCTCCGCAAGGCGGCGGGCTGTTCGAGTAGATTCGCCAGGGTGAAAACGGAGGGCCTTTGCAGTGCTTCCAAACGGCAACTTGACTCACACCGTTCGATTGCCGCAATCAAGTTGCTCAGCGAGGCATCGAATAGCGCTAGACGCGCCCCGCTGTTGGCAATGATGAAAGCCATCTCGTTAGCGCTCAGTACCGGATTAATCGGTACCAGAACCACACCTAGTAGATGTGCGGCGAAGTAATACAGCAGAAACTCCGGACCGTTGGGAAACACCAGGCACAAAGAGTCTCCTCGCTCCAGCCCGGCCCGTTCCAGACGTTCGGCGGCCGTACTCGCCAAGGCATAGAAACCGGCATAGTCGAACTGCAATTCCTCCTTGGGAAAAATCAGGAAAACCCTCTGTGGAAATGCCTCGGAACGGGCCTGAAACAAGCTGCCAATATTCATCAGCTACCCATCTCCCCAGCAGGCCCCGGCTGTGCCGCGCAAGCTTTCTGTACGGCGATGTACGCCAGCAGACGCTCGAACGAGTCAAGCCGATAGGCTTCCTTGAGTTCGATATCGATGGCGAATCGATGGGCCACTTCGCTCAGAATTTGAATGTGCATGATCGATGTCCATTCCGGCAGGCTGGTCATGCTGGCTGAACTATCGAATCGGCCGCCCGGTATGAGGCTTTGTCCCAGCGTCAGCAGCTGAGCTTTGATGGTTTCCATCAGTACTTCTCCTTATGCACATTGGACTTTTTACGGTGGTTCTAAGAACCTGTTTTGATCGGCTGCGCGCCGGTGCATTCAACACAGCAACAACTCGCGATAACTTCCACGCATGCAATGGTTGGAACTCATTGAGGCGGCATACCCCCCCGCATTCAGGAGGGCCACGAAGTCCCCTTCTTCGAGCGGCGACAACCGGACGTCAGCTGCCCAGATGTCCAGTGCTTCGTTTATATTCCCGGCGAGAGTCATCCGCTGAGGCTCCCCTGGCCGCAAAACGCAAGGCGCCGGCTCACAGGGCATGTCATAGAAAGCCGGCTCTATGGCCAGGTTGAAGCCGCCATCCAGTCCGGCGAACAACGTGTCGCGCTTGGTTTCCAGATAATTCACCCGCAGTACGAGCATGCCCGCGTCCTTGACAATGAAATCCCCCGGTTCCAGGAGCACCCGCACGCCTCGACTGGCGATGTGCTTCTGGATCAGTGATGCCCAGCGCTCAAGATCCAGCGCGCATTCGTCTGCTCGATGCGGAAGGCCGAGGCCGCCTCCCAGATTGACCTCTTGGAGTTCGGGGAGCTTTTCAAAGAAACACGCCAGGGCCTCAAGGACATTCTCAAAAGAATCCAACTGGCTATCCAGATATCCGCATCCGGCATGACAATGCAGACGTATCACCTTCAACCCATACTCATGGGCAAGCGCCAAGGCTTCATCGAACTGCTCTTGGTAAATACCGAACTTGGTGGTGCGCTGACCGGCGTAACTCAGCTTCTCACTGTCCGCATAGCCAATTCCGATGCCGGGGTTGATACGCAAGCCAATTTCCCTCCCCCTCCCGAGCCGGCCCAGGCAACGCAAGGCACTCATCGTGTCGCAATTGACCGCAACCTGCGGAAATGCAGCTAGCAGTCGGGCATCGCTCTGCGCCATGCCATGGGCGGTGTAGGAAATCTGCTCCGGGCGATAACCACAGGCCAACGCCGCGTATAATTCTTCCGGTGAGCAGACATCGAGACCGTATTCGCCGCTCTCGCGCAGATGGCAGAGCAAGGGCGGGAAACGATTGGCCTTCATCGCGTAATACAGACGATAGGGGATGGCCCTGCGCTGCAAGGCTCGCTCCAGGCTCTGGAGCTTCTGCGCAGGGCGTTGCGCCTCGTAGAGAAAAAGCGGCTCTTTGAACGCCGTCGCGAGATCGGCGACATCACGCTGACAAAAGTTCAGCCTACCGTTGCGATAAGCCAGGCTCTCACGCTGCCACCAGGGTTCATTGATCACGTTCATTACTGTGTCATTTCCTTAAGCCGAGAGTTTCAAGACGTTGTTCTGCGCTGAAGGTGTCGCCCAATAGCAATTGAGCCGCGGTGCCACCAAGCGTGAACAACATGCGGCGGTCCACCCTGGCAGGCTCGGCAGATATCGCAGGCGATAACCGCCCTGCTCACCAGGGTCGACGATGTCGTAACGCCCTCGCCCGAAATGGCGTACCCAGAAGCTTGTCATCGGTTTGCGCAGCCCCAGGCCTATGGCTTTGCAATACGCTTCTTTGGCCACCCACAGGCGGTAGTAGAAGGCTCTGTGCAAAGCCAGGGGCAATGCTTCCAGCGAGAAGCGTTCACGTGCATGGCAAACCCAATCGAACAGCCTCGAGCAGTTCAGACTCTCGTCTTCACGCTCCAGGTCGACTCCTAGGGAAACCCTGGAAAGGCCGATCAGCGCACAAGAGTTCGAATGCGCCAAGCTGAAATGCAGCGGCTTATCGGCCAGATGTGGCTTACCCAACTCATCGCGGATCAACATCAGATGTTGCGGCGCGTATTCCAGGTAATGCCCCAGAATCAGCCGCAAGGCCGTACGTGCGCGTCGGCGCTCGATATCCATGCCATGCCGCTCCTGGGGATGGAGAACGACTTGACCTGAATCCCAACGCTCATCCGCCAGGTCCACTTGCCAGAGATGGATGTCGCCCGCCCCTAGCATGGATTCTTCCCCAGGCAGCATGCAGGCAGCGACACCTCAGTGCGCGCTAGCATTGTCGGACTGCTCGCTGTCGCCGAGAGCTGCTCCAGCCAGGCCTGCGGGGTGCAATAGAGTGCCGCGCCATCCGCTAGCCAGCGCTCTCCGGCCAGTACTGTCAGTTGCTCCAACCATCTCCAGAGTTGACTACCGGGCAAATCCTGACCGGCCAATCCCAAGCGCAAGCAACCCTTGCTCCGCGCTTGCAGCGCCAAAGCCCGCAGCAGGCAATGCTCTACCTGTTTGCCCAGTACCACGCAGCTGAGCACAAACTCTTCGATGAGCGGCTGATCAGCTTGGCGCAACAACAAGAATCCAGAAAAGCCGTACTGGCCGAAGCGGTCGCTGACGTTGATACCGATCAGCGCCTTACCCTTGGTAGTCGCCTGCGCTTGCAATTGCTCGGCCGTCAGCTTGCAGCCACTGGCATGAAAGGTCGCTGCGGTGTGACTCAGCTTGGCTGCCGCGGCGAACTCCTGCGCGTGGCTGAGATAACGGCAACTCACCTGCAGGTCGAGGCGCTCGAGGAAGCGCCCGAGAGCGTTATCGCTTGGCGGCTCTGGAGCTGGGGCAGTATCGTGCACCGCTTCTGGCGCTCCTAGGTGCGTCACCAGAAATGCCGCCAGACTGCGATGGCAGTCGGCGCTGAACGGAATATGGGCGAGCTTGTCCGACAGCGCATCCAGATGCCGGGAAACACCGCTCTGGGCAACGTATTCATCCCATTCCAGCCAGCGCACCCCGCTCAATTGACGAAGCTGCGCAGCGCCCTGTTCGCAGGCCTTGCGCCGTAACGCCGACAAGTCATCGGCTTCGGGCACAAGCAACAGCCAGCACTGGCGACCACTGTGCTGCCGGGATGCGTCGATGGCCTCTGTGTACAATTGGAGGTTTTCTTCGATACGCGCATGCCAGTGTTCATCCGCGAGTTCCACTCCGCGCAGCAGATCCGACAGCCGAAGCATCAGCAACAGATGCTCGCAAGGCGGAATCTGGCCGAGCAATGTCTGCAACAACTGGTTATAGGGCAAGAAGCCAACCGGACCGCCTATTCCATCCTGCTTCTCGGACAAATAGGGTTCCAGTCCCTTGGCGGTGAACGTTGCACCAATGAGTAAACGGTATTGCTTGTCCATCGTTATCGCCTCCGCGTTGAATGATCTGGAAACACTCAAGAAGCCGCCGGGCGAACTTGCGCCAGATATAGCTCGACTGGATCGTCGGAGGGGAAGCGGAACAGACGACGCACTTCGTTATGGGTCGAACTCAGCGATCTTTCGCGCAGCTCCCTGCGGCACTGCTTGAGCAACGGATAGTCTTTCTCCGCTTCAGCCTTGAGTACTTTGGCGAACTCACCGTTCTCCAGGTGCTGCAAGATTCCCTTGGCCTGCTCGGCGAGCAGTTCTGTCGGCAACGACCGATGCCGATACAGGTGGTACCCCACCTGGCAGGTTGGCGAACCTTGCCGCTCGACGACCTCATCCAACCCCCACTCGGCGCCGTCCAGCAGCATCTTGCCCATCTCACCCGAGCCATAGAGCTCGAGCAGCGCCGCATGCGGGTCGAAGCCATGCTCGACCAGCACCGTGAAAGCCGTCTCGATAAGATCGACCAGCGCCGGTGCCAGGAATTGCTCCTGGAATAGATCGAGCAGGGTTTCCTGACGGTACTGGAGCGGCATCACCCCCGCGCGGGTGAATCCCACCGCACGGGCAATCGCCAATGTGCGCTGCAACGTCTGACCGGACGCATCGGCGATGACATCCAGATAGGCTGGAGCCCCCTTCCCCGCGAGAAAATATTTGCGCAAAGGCTCGCCGTACATGCGCGGTGCAAGCATGGCCAGATCGAGCCCCGGCAGCGGGCATACATGCCCCTCGCTCACCGAGAAGCCATGGGCGACCAACAAGGTGGCGCCTTGCCGGTAGCATGGGCGAATCTGCTCCTCGAATACCGAGCGGTGGGCCTCGTCGGGAATCAGCAAGAGGATCACATCAGCCCGCGTTACGGCATCGCCAATCGTCAGAACCTGGTGACCATCGGCCAGTGCCACGCTTCGATACTCATCGTCGATATTCCCGACGCACAGGTGAACCCCACTATCGCGTAGGTTGGCGGCAAAGGCTCGACCCTGGATGCCATAACCGATTACAGCCACGGTCAGGTCATCAAGTACTGCAGGGGACGCCGCGTCGTCGTAATACATTTTCACGCTCATTGTGTTTCCTTACATTCGGTGATGTGGGTTAACGCGGTCGTTTCGCCATCCGCGCACAGCGCTTTCAATTGAAATTTTCCGGACTCACGCAACTCGACATCCTGTGCCAGCAAGCCGCGCAGGTAGATAAACAGCAGTCGTTCATCGAACGGCGGCAGGTGAATTCCCGCAGCCTCAAGCTCACGCTGGGTACGTCGGCAGTCATAAATGAGGGTGGTACGCTGGCGCTCGGTGCTGAGCTGGTCGATTTCGCTTTCGCTCAAGTTCATCAGCCCTTGCACCAGAGGGATGATCGGCAACGCCAGGCCCTGCTGGTATAAAGCCTTGACTCGCTGCAACCAGGTGAAATGCGGGAGAATTTCCAGAGGCGCCTGAACCAGCCGATTGACGCCGGCGAACACGGCCCCCATGGGCGTTACCTCCATCGACGAGAGGTGGAAGACGCCCCCCCCCTGGCGATACCGTTGCCCCAGAAACACCATGGCCTTGGCGACGTAATCCACCGGAGTGATCACCAGGTCATAGCGGTAATCGGTGAACGCAGCCCCCATCAATACCGCGCTCTTGATCAGGCGAAAGAACGACTGTAGTTCGTCGTAACGACCCTCCAGCGAATCACCGGTGACCAGGCCAAGACGGTACACGTTGCAAGGAACCCCTCTGGCCGAGGCCAGTAGTACCAGCTGTTCGCCCACCCACTTACTGCTGGTATAGCCACTGGCAATCAGGTGCTGCTCGTGTTCGATCGTCGAGGTTTCATCGAAGGTGAGGGTCCCTGTCCGGTCCAGCGCACTGAACACACCGAGCGTCGAGACGTAGTTGAAGGTCTTCGGCCGTCCCTCTGTTGTCAGGCGCAACAGTTCCGTGACGCCATCGACATTGGCCAGCTTCGCCGCCTGGAACGACTCCAAGTGATTCATGCTGGTGGCGTTGTGGTAGATCACGCCGATTTCGCGGCAAGCCCATCGATAGTCCTCGTCCGCCAACCCGAGACGCGGCAGGGTCAGATCGCCTGGCAGTCCAACCAAGCGCGCCTCGTCGCCATCGCGCCACAGCCGCCATTGCTGCATAGTCTGACGAATGCGCTGACACACCTCCTCGACGTTCCGGCCCCTGGCCAAGCAGTAAATTTGCGCGCGGGTTCGGTCGAGTAATTCCCGTAGCAGGAAGCGCCCGACGAAACCGGTGCCCCCCGTCAGCAGGATGTTGTCCTGGTCCAGCATTGGCACTTCTATGGTGCAGGGTTGGATGCGCTCATCCAGGCAGGCCTCATGAGCCAGATCGACCCGCTGCGGTTTCGACGGCCCCGACTCGATTCGTTTGGCCAACTGTCGCGGGGAGGGAGCCATGAACACTTCGGCCACGCTCAAGCGCGCCGAACAGGCTTCATTGATCAGATAGAGCAGCCGAATAGCTGCCAGTGAATGTCCCCCGGCCTCGAAGAAATCGTCGTCGATGCCAACCCGCTCAAGCTCCAGCACCTGCTGGAAAGCTTCCACCAACTGCTGTTCCAGCGGATTGCGCGCAGCCACATATTGCGCCTGTGTCACTGCTCCAGCGGGTTTAGCAGCACGCTCCAGTTCAGCCTGAATCTCTACGATGGGCCTTTGCCACGGGTTCTGCTCGGCTATCCCCTCGCGCTGGGCTATCCATCGGCTGACGAATGCACCAATGGCGCTGTAATACGGCAAGGTGAAAGGCACATGCCCGGCTTCATCGGCCAATGCATCGAACACCGTTTCGACTGGGTAATCCGTGGCGATGGCCTGCGAATCGAACAGCACCACGTTCGCTTGTTCGCCCAACAACTCCGCCAGTTTCGCCCGCAATGGCAATGCGTCAGCCTGGAGCTCATCGGGCAGCATCAACAGCACGAGCGGAGCCTGCATCTGCGGCAGCGCCTGGAGGATGGCATCGGCCAGGTCCTGCAGATTGTCGAGAATCCGTTGTCGCTGAATGCTCGGATCATCACTCAATTCAAAACGCAGCCAGTCCACACTGCGCCAGAGAATAAGGTTGCAATCGGTATCCGCCTGAAAAAACACGCTTTGAGGATTCAACAGCATCTGGAAGACCTGGTTGTAGCCGGCAAAGCTCACTTCCAAGGGCCTGCCCAGATGCTTCTCCCACAGATACAGGGCTGGCTCCAGGGGGCGGTCGGTGAAAGTCGAGGCGATATTCAAGTACAACGGGCGAGCGGTCTTTGTACGTTCGGCGTGGTCCAGTTGCTCCCGTAGCCGCAGCTGATCCAGACGAACAACGGGAGTGTGCAACACCTCGTCGAGCAAGGCACAAAAGGACTCGGCCATCTGCCGGGCAGTCTCAGCATCGAACAGCTCCAAGCTGTATTGCAGGAAACCTTGCACCTCGTTGCACCGCACCTGCAAACGCATCGACAGGTCATAATCGCTGTAGCCGGTATCGACACTCCTGGGCTCCAGCTCATCGGCCAGGCTGCCCATCGGAATCACATTGAGCATCACTTGGAATAATGGGTTGCAACCAGGCACCCGCTGCGGATTCAACACTTCGACCAAGCGTGTGTATGGCACGTAAAGATGATCGAATGCCTCGTAGAGCGTTTCACGTACCCTGCTCAGCACTGTCTCGAAGGTGTCTTCGACCTGCAGTGGACTGCGCAGGATCAGGGCATACGCCAGCGGGCCGAGCATGTCATGAGTTTCCGCTTGCAGGCGGTTGGCGTAAGGACTGCCTACCACGCTGTCGAGCCGACCGCTGAGTCGGTAGAGCCAGCAGTTGAAAGCTGCCAGTAGCACGACGAAAACTGAAAGCTGGCGTTGCTTGGCGAACGCCTGCAAGGTCAATGCGGTGTCATGCTTCAGGCTGAATTTCTGCACCGCTCCCCTGTAGTTCGGGCGGGCTGGGCGCGGCCGGTCGAAAGGTAGTGGCAACGGTCCTGGCAAATCGGCCAGACGCTCTCGCCAATAGGGCAACTGGCGCTCAATGAGCGGCCCCAGATGCTGTTGTTCCCACCAGGCGTAATCGCCGTGTTGCAAGGTTGGTGCAGACACGAAGTCATGTCCCAGGCCGGCCATCGCCAGATCGTTCAACAGCCGCCCCAAAGCACTGAAATCGGCGATAACATGGTGCATGCACAACAGCAGGATGTGCTCTTCGTCACCCAGCGAAAGGATCAGTAATCGGCTTAGCGGGGCCTGATCCAGGGGCAACGGTTTCCGTGCGGTTTCCCGCAGCAAGGCTTCAACCTGTTCCTGCTGTTCATATGGCAGGAGCTCCGTCATATCCCTGAAACAGATTAGTGGCTCGACTTCATTGAATAGCTCCGGAACCGATTCGCCGGCCTGCTGCACGAAACGGGTTCGCAAACTCTCGTGATGTTCATGGGCCAAGGCGTAGGCCTGACGAACCCGCTCAACCTGAAAGGGGCCGGTGATGCGCAAGGCTCCGGGTAGAATGAAGGCCGGGTTGGCCGGACTCAACTGCTCGAGGAAGCAGAACTGGGCCTGAGCTTGCGACAGTGGGTTCTGGCCTTTCGGCCGGGGTAGCAAGGCACCCCCCGCGCCGATCTCGTCGTCAACGACCATACCTGCATCGCGCCCGCCGCTATCCGCCATGTTTACTATGATCGGCCCACGCTTCTGACTTTCGAGCAAGCGTATCAAGCCTGCCAACGTGGCACTTTCCAGCATCCGCCCCAGAGACAGATCGACCCTCAGTCGCCGCACGATCAGCTCACGAATCTGCGCCGCAAGGATCGAGTCCGCGCCCATTTCAGCGAATGACAAATCGGGGGCGATTTCCTCAAAGCCCAATACTTCACAGAAGATTGCAGTAACGGCTGCCGCCAGATCGGCCGACTCGGCTACTGCGGGATGCGTTCGACACTGCTCAAAAAGCCCGAGTTTTCCTGGCAGGCCGGTGCCTTGTTTGCACCAGAAACGCAATGGTGCGAATGGATAGCTGGGCAGATGGGACAACCGGCGCGCAGCGTATTGCGGCCATGCCACATTCGCCCCGCACACCCAGGACTGCACCAGAGCACCGAGCTCTCCCTGTGCTGGTTCCGCTGACAGCTCATCAGAGCAATACAGCCCCGTCCAATCCACCTGCCCACGCAGGAAGGCCGCGAGCCCCTGCACAATCCCGCCCAAGTCCCGACAGACCAGCGCCAGCCGGCACTTCATCGGCTCACGCCCGACCTGCAAGGTGAACAGCAGGTCGCGGAAGTAGTGCTCGCAGTTCATAGCGATCGTATCCTGGCCCGCTTCCAGATAGCGCACGAAAGCTGCTGCATAGTCGCGCAGGCGCTCCGGATCGCGCGCGGACAGCACGAACGCCCCGTCATCCGCAACGGTCGCGGCAGCACGCGGCATATGAGTGGGCGACTCGAGCACCACATGGGCGTTGACGCCACCGAAGCCAAACGAACTGACACCCGCGCGTAGCGGCACCGCCCGTCCCTCGGCATCCTTGAGCAACGGCCATGGTTGGGCCTGATCGAGCACGAAAAAGGGGCTGTCTTCGAGCGCAATGTAGGGGTTCAAGGCATGGAAGTGCAGGCTGGCCGGCAGCATCCGATGACGCATGGCAAGCACCACCTTGATCAATCCGGCGATGCCTGCTGCCGACTCTAGATGGCCTATGTTGGTTTTCACCGAGCCAATCCCGCAGCTCGCCGCAGCGCAGAGCTTATGCCCCCACTCGCTAGATAAACGCTGGAACGCCAGCTTCAGCGCATTGAATTCAATCGGATCACCCAGAGCGGTACCCGTGCCATGGGCCTCGATGTAGGCCGCACTCGCCGGGTCCACCCCGGCACGCCGCCAGGCGCATTCGATCAAACGCGCCTGTGCCTCGACAGTGGGAGCCGTTAGCGAAGCGGCATGCCCACCATGGTTGACCGCCGAGCCGAGCAGCACCGCCTGAACCGGCCAGCCCTCGGCTTGCGCCCGACTTAGCGGCGCAAGCACCAGCGCGCCTACGCCCTCGCCACGCACGTAGCCATTGGCAGAAGCATCGAAGGTCTTGCAGCGCCCATCGGGACTCAACATGCCGGCTTTGTTCAAGGCCACGTGCAAACTGGGCGTTAGCATGGCATTCACACCGCCAACGATTGCCAGTCCGCACTCTCCCAGACGGATTGCCTGCATGGCTTTGTGCAAAGCCACGAGGGAACTGGAACAGGCAGTATCCAATGCTTCGCTCGGCCCGTGCAGATCGAGCAGATAGGACAGTCGGTTGGCCAGTACCGCATGCGAGGCGCCTGTCGCGGTATGGCCATCCAGCGATGGCGAAAGCTCCCAGTAGTCCATGGTCCCGGCGCCGACGAAAACGCCAGTGTCGCTACCCGCCAGACTCGAGGGCCGAATCCCGGCATCCTCCAATGCCTTCCAGGCGACCTGAAGGAACAGCCTCTGCTGCGGGTCCATCTGCACGGCTTCTTTCGGGGATATCTGAAAGAATGGCGCATCGAACAGCTCGATTCCCGCGATGAAGCCACCCCAGTGACGCGCCTCTCCCGAGGGCTCCAGAAGGCTCCAGTCCCAACGCTCATGGGGGACTTCAGTGATCAGATCCGCGCCATCGCGCAGGTGCGTCCAGAATTCATTGCAATCCGCCGAGCCGGGTAACACGGCGCCGATGCCGACGATCGCCAGACGCTCGTCAGCCGTTGGCCTCGCTCGTTCGTACCAGGTGCTGGCGGGCTGTGGGGACGCCAGTTCGGCGATGACGGCGGCAGGCAACTCCGCAGCATGTCGGGCTAGCACCGCCGAGCGGTGCTGGCGAATCAGGTAGGCGGCGATGTTGCGCGGGGTATGTACATCGTAGAAAACTGTTGGGCTGAGGCGTATGCCATAGTACTCATTGAGATAGCCGCTGAGCTCGACGCTTTTGACCGAGTCAAACCCCAAATCGCTCAACTCGATATGCGGTTCGTAGGTACCCTCCTCCAGCTCGACGATTTCCAGAGCACAGTCGAGTACGTAACCCTCGACCCTGCTCAGCAGAAGCCGTTCGTGGTCGGTTAACGTAGAAGTCGATGGGGTCATAATCATAATCCTTGGCGCCCGAGCATCATGTGGCGGGCTTGCAGGTAGTCGCCGAAGCTGAGGCTCGACAGATCGTCGCTGCCACCGCTCAGATGCAGCCCTCCATCAGAGATTCCAGCGGTGTGGATAACGTGCTCTCTGACTCGCTCACGGTGGCCGGTGTTGATCAGCATGTGACCTCCTCCAGCGCACGCCCGAGAATACGAACGATTTCATCGATTTGTTGACGCTCGATGATCAGTGGCGGTGAGAGGATGCACATGTTCTCGTAGGGGCGAACTAACAGGCCCTTTGCCTGGCAGAGCACATCGACGCGCTGGGCCAGTGCAATGGACTCTGGTGATGGCATTCCATCGAGGCGACGTCCGTCGCCACATTCGATACAGGCCATCAGGTGGTCGCCACGCACCTGCGCCACGACCGGATAGCGGCGCAGTTCCTGGAGTCGCTCGATGAAGTAAGGCCCCACTTCACGCACATGCTCACAGACCCCCTCGCGCTCCATCAGCTCAATATTGGCCAGCGCTACAGCGCAGGCGACCGGATGTCCTGAATAGGTGAAGCCGTTGGTGAAAGTGCCATTCCCCGCGGCCTGCGTACCGCTGATCTGTTCGAGCAGACGCTCCGAGATCAAAACCGCCCCGAGCGGTTGATAACCGGAGGTCAGCCCTTTGGCCGTGATCAACAGATCGGGGACGATGCCGAAGTGCGCCTCGGAGGCGAAGAAGTGCCCAAGACGGCCAAAACCAGTCACCACCTCATCGGAGATGTACAGCACCCCATGCCGGCGGCAGACCGCAAGCATCCGCTGGTGATAGCCAGGCGGCGGTATGATTACCCCTCCCGAAGCGAGGATCGGCTCGGCAATGAAACAAGCGACGCGATCCGCGCCCAGCTCACCAATCAGCTGCTCGAACTCCGCGACTCGCTCGTCACAGAACTGCTCCAGCGTCTGGCCGGCCTTGCGCAGCGCCGGATTGGGCGATGACAGGAGATGGACGAAAGAGTTTTCGTAGTGGAAAAAGGTTCGATCCCACGCTTTACCAGACACTGATGCCGCCAGATAGGTGCTGCCATGGTAGGCATCCACCCGCGAAACAATATGGCGTTTTTCTGGCCGGCCGGTGGCGCCGAAATAGTAATGGACGAAGCGTAGCGCCGACTCCACTGCCGTGGAGCCACAGGTGGTGAAGTGCACCCGTTTGAGATCGCCAGGGGCATAGGCCGCCAATCGCGCTGCCAGTTCACTGGCAGGCTCATTGGCCATGGCCCCAAAAGGTGTGTAATACGCCATGCGCAAAGCCTGCCGGCGCATAGCCTCGGCGAGTTCCGAGCGTCCATAACCGAGGGTCATGCACCACATTCCGCCTATCGCATCCAGGTAGCGACGGCCTTCTCCATCGCTGACCCAGACCCCTTCGGCTTCACTGATGACCAGCGGCGGCTCTTCGCCGAGGGTCGACAGGTCTGCCCAAGGGTGCAGAACATGCTGTTGATCCCAGAGAGCTGATGTATTTATTCGAGCCATTGCAGCTGTTCCTTATGCCGTGATGCTAACCATGTGTTGCCGCGGCCCGCTGAAGCCTATGCGGCCGTGCTGAATCACCAGGTTGTCCAGCGCCAGCAAATCGCCCTGACGCATCTTCACGGCCTTCGCCGGCTGCCAGAGCACCGCTCGCAGATAGGTGATTAACTCGACGGGAATTGGCGTGCCATCACCATAAGCAGTGGTCGCCGGGTAAGCGTTGTCCGGTAAATCAGGGGGGAACTGGGGATGGTTTCGCCAATAGGAACAGTGCAGTTCGGTAACTTGATTGAACCAGAGCTCTTCGCCCGTATCTGGATGCGTAACGAAAGCCGGATTGACATAGCTATAGGACAACCGGTCCTGCTTGTCCCAAACAAACTCATAGCCTTTCTCAAGCATGATCTGCTCAATAGTCGACTTATCAGACGTACCGAAAGTCTCCTCCCAGCCGATTTCGTTGATAGCGGTAGCGCGTGGCAGGTTCCGGTAATAACGAATGCCAACATCTCGGAATCGAGCCAGCACATTCGGGCGAATCTGCTTCACGCTCTCGCGAATATCGCTGATCGGTACTTCGCCTCCCTCCAGACCCTCCCTGGCGCAAAAGAAAAACAACTTTCGAGGAAACTCGAGCAAGTAAGCCATTTCATTATGGGGCGCCAGAGTGATGCGCGAATCCTCGTTGCTTGCCATTAGGACATGGCCCGCTACCTGATTACGCACGGCAATGCCACCGTTATAGCTGAATGGCGCATAACCTAATTGGTTGATGAAGGCATTGAAGTCACTGGCGTTATGTAACGGCAGATCCTTGAATATTATTGCGCCCTGCTCATACAAGGATTTATCAATAATCTCCCGGCATTGCTCCGCAACCCGAGCCAGCGAGCCCTCCTGCCAAGGTCGAGCCAAGGTCAGGAACTGTTCGCGACTAACGCGGGGAATGAATTCTGGCACATCCAGGCTATCGGCTCCGGCTAGATAACTGCGACCGCGCACCCGTACACCCGACTTGTCGTCGCTCGCCGACTCATAAAAAGCACTCATGACTTATCCCCGCGCAAATCAGTATTAGGAATACACTTCACTTCACTGCAGTGTCACAACATTGCTGTAGGAAGCGCTGACCCTCTTCGTTCGGAAGCTCCTTGGATCCCGTGATCCATCGGCGGCAGTTAGGGGATCCGCATTGACAAGCAAATTGCCGCATCAATATGTCTTCGGTGGAGGAGTAATCCATGCACAACAACTCGCCTGGACGAATAGTCTTCAATGCCCAGAGTTCCAACTCGTTCATGTCTAGAAATACGTTGGGATCGCAGGAGTGTAATAACAGGCCGGTGAAGTAGGGATCATACAAATGTGTATTGTAATTAATTTGCAATGTGTGCAGGCGGCGTGAAGCCAACATGTATCCGGATACTCGACAGACTCGCTGCCCGCGCAGATAAGTTTTTAACGACTCTATCCCCTCCCCCCGACCATCCTCGGTGCACACGACCTTGAAACTTTCAGTTGAGGGATAATCCTCCTCGTTTGAAAGTTCGTCATAGGGATAAATACATACATTCGAACGCAGTGGTTTCATGAATGTGCTCCATTCAGTTCATGGGTATGACGCCGTAGTCGTAACAAACGGACTTCAGGAAATAACAGCCGTATTTTTTGCCAAAGTTTGCAACTGCAGCCAAAGCTGTCCCAGTGTCAGGTTGGGCGCGGCGAATATGGATAACGGTAGTTGTGTGCCAAAGCGTTTATTGAAGCCGTTGCGCAACTGGGCCAAGTCGAGTGAATCCAGCCCCAATGAGGTCAGGTCCAGGCTTTCATCCCAGCGGCTGATGTAATCCCCGAGGAAACGCCGAACGAAATCGCCACTGTCTTCCACCGCCAAGCTTTCTAGTGGACATGGCTCCTCATGAAGTGATGGCTCATGAACCACCGTGTTCATTGGCGCCAAAACCGGTTGCCGCACATGCTCCAACAGCGACCAGCGAGCCCACGGGGAGCGCTGCCAGTCCATCTCGCAGACGACAAAGCGGTTTCCTGCCCACCCGCCCAGCATATGGCTCAATACGGCAGCCAAGGCATCGAGTGCGGCTTGGGTCGATAATGGCGTCTCCCCCACAGCGTGGGCACGTTGCAAAACCTTGCGGTTACCAGCGGCCATGCCCATGTCGCCCCATGTGCCCCAGGCCAGACTGACGACCCGGGTGCGCGAACACTCCCTCGGCCAATCAGCGAGTTGGTCGATCCAGGCGTTAGCCGCTGCATAATTACCTTGCCCCATCGCGCCCAGCAAGGCGCTGGTGGATGAGTAGCCAATCACCCAGTCACAGCCCCAACCCCGGGAGTATTTCAGAAGATCGGCCAGGGCCAGTTTGGGGGCCAGGACCCTGTGCAGACGTACGTCATCAAGGTTGCTCAGGGCGCCATCGTCAAGTACTCCGGCCAGGTGGAAAATCCCACTCATTCGCTCCAGGCCATGCAACGCTTTGTCCAGTGCCTGTGGCTGAGTCAGATCGCAGGCAATGCAGCGCACACCACGCGGCGGTGTCGTCGGTAGCGAGCGGCAGATAATAACGATATGGCTCGGTTCTACGGCTTGTCGGTCGATTAACCAATCCACCAGCGCCTGCCCTAGCGCTCCACTGCCGCCAGTGATCAGATAACTACTGCCGGAAGCGCCGAGGACTCCGGGCGGGAGGGGTACCTGTCCGTTTGGTAACAGCCGTGCGGCCAGCAGGCAGCTGTTGCGCCAGAGTAACTCCCGCTCCTGCGGATACGCGTTTGCCAGTGATGCCTGATGCGCCAGCCAATGGGCCTGTGGTTGGGTTCTGGAAAGGTCCGGATGGTTGCTGGCAAACAGGTTTTGCACACACAAAGCGCTGGATTCGTTCCCAGCGACTCGTGCCAGACCGGCCAACGGACCACTGCTTTGCGACGCGGGCAGCAGGAGCGTCAGGCGCCCACGGACATCCCGCAACAACAGTTGTTGCAGGAGACTCATGAACCCCTGGTACTGCTCGTAGCCATCACTTTGTGGCTTGCCCAGGCACAGCAGCACGGCGTTGGCCGAGTCGGAGTTCAGGCAGTCGCAAAGCGGCTCCAGCAGCTTCAACTCCTGACCGACATTCAGCTCCCAGCAATGAGTACCTGCATCATCCGGTCTCGCAGAAATCGGAGCCAGGGGCTGCCACTGCAGGTTGAACAGCCGAGTGCCGGCATCCGGCGGCGCCTGACGTGGCCTACGTTGTTGCAGCCAGTCGAGCATGCGCGAGAAGATCAGTGCTTCTTCGCGTAGCATGAAGTCATGCTCGCCTGGGTACTGCGCAACTTCGCCAGGCATCGCCGAACTCAGTGCGAACCAATCCTGCGCTTCGCTCACCGAGCAGGCAGGGTCTTGGCTACCGCAGTGCAACATTAACTCGCAACGCAACAACGGCCGCCCCCCCCGTTGTTGCCAAAGCGTACTCATGCGCATCGCGGTACGCTGATCGCTTTCAAGATCGGCGAGCAGGATCGGCAGATACCATTCCCGCCACAACGGATTGGAGCGCGTAGCCTCGGGGACCATCAAGAATGCTTCGGAGTCAATCTCCCGGCCGTTGTTCGGTGTTGAGAAAACTGGGGCACGTCCCACTACGATCAGGCCACTGCACTCCCCATCCTGGTCCAGGTCGGACAACTCCTGCGCCAGTAGCTCCGATGCCAGGGCGGCGCCATAACTCAAACCGCAGAAAGCAAAAGGCTGACCAGCGCTATCCCGTCGAATGGCTTGCGCCAGAGCCTGGCGCAATTCGGCGTCCTTCTGCTCGTCGTTGGCGAGCGGCTCTTCCATCCGCCCATTGCGCCCCGGCAGTTCGACTGCAACCAGGTCCAGCCAGTCAGGTGCTTTATTTGCCCAGTCCTTGAAATGCCGAGAATTGCCGCCGGCATAGGAAAAACAGTACAGCCGCAAAGTTGCCGTCTGCCGCGGTGGAACCAAGCGAACCAACCAGGAGGAAGCCGCTGCTGCCGCGCTCACCTGCGACGTTTTCTCTACGCAAGACCTAGAAGCAGGTGCATCGACATAGATCGATGCCTGTGGATTCAACCAAAAGCTATCGCGCTCGAAGGCATAAGAGGGTAGCGGTATACGACGTAGCGGATTGCTGGGCCCCGCTTGTTCGTGGCGATGATAGGCTTCCCAATCCAGATCGACACCTGCGCACCAGAGCCGCCCGAGCAATTCGCAAAATACTTGCTCATCGTCAATCTCGGTACGCGGATGACGCATGCTCGCCAGTAAGGTTGGTGCAACATTCGTGTCTTCGTTACGCAGGCTCAGGAATCGCCCTGCCAACCCCGTCAGCACATTCGATGGGCCGATCTCGAGAATAATGTCGGGCTGCCAACGCAGCAGAGTCTCCAAGTCCTCGGCCCAGCGAACGGTGGCCAGCAGGTGCTGGCCCCAGTAACCGCTCTCCAGCACCTCGTCGCCCAACCAGGTACCGCTTACATTGCTCGTCATTGGTATACGCGGCAGACTGGCCTTGATAACCTTCGCCGCCTCGTGGAGGCGTCCGGCGACAGGGCTCATTAGCGCACTGTGGAATGGATGAGAAACCGGCACTCGGGTACAGCGTAAACCAAGCTCATCCAGCGCTTGTTCAGCGCTTTCCAGGTTTGGTAACAAACCTGCAAGCACCCATTGACCGGGTAAGTTATGCACGGCCAGCCAGAGCTCAGGATGCAGAGCCAACCAGTCGTGGAACACCGTCTCATCACCCGCGACACTGAGCATGCCGCCACTTACCGGCCGCCCCTGTATATCAGTCAGACGCAACGCCTCGGTCGCCAGTGCACGGGTCGCCACCAACAGTGCCGCATCTTCCAGCGTAAGAACCCCAGCTACTACCGCCGCTGCATATTCACCGATGCTATGCCCGGCGACCGCTACCGGTCGGATACCCAGTTCGATGAGACTCGACGCCATCGCATATTCGACGGCGAATAAGCCGCATTGGGTGACTACCGGGCGCTGCATTTCAGCTGCATCTGCCCCCAGAATCAGCGCTAGCGGATTGAATCCCAGAGGGCCGGTGAGCGCTTGGCAGACCTCTTCAAAATGTCCACGGAAATACCCTCCGTCCGCCGTTCCGTTATAGAGTTGCCGGGCCATTCCAACATGCTGGGAACCTTGGCCGGAAAAGCACAAAGCAACGGTCGCCTTGTGCCCCGCCTTGACTCGCCGCTCGCTACCCAAGGCCGCCCGCATGTTTGCACCAAGGTCCTGTCCGTCTGCTGCTACGCTGACAGCCAAGCGCAGCGAATGGGCCTCACGCGCCAGATGCAAAGTAAACGCCGCCTGAGCAATGTGCTCTGCCGAAGCGTCATCCAGAACCTGTGACAGTTTTTCCAGATTGTTCGCTAGCGCGCCAACACTTCTCGCGCTGATACACAACAGGTGGCGCTGACGGCAAAACGACGCCGAATCGCTTCGCTGAATCTCGTCCGGCCTTGCCGGTGCCTGCTCCAGAATCACATGGACGTTGGTGCCACCAATGCCGAAACTGGAAACACCCGTACGCAAGGGTTCTCCTGTCTCCGTTTCCGGCCAATCCACCAGTTCCTGGTTAACATAGAAAGGGCTCGCGGGATGATCGAGCAAATCCACCAGCTTGGCGTTGTGCTCATGGAAGTTGACCGTCGGCACCAATTGGCGGTGGTGCAGGCAAAGAGCTGTCTTGATGAAACCTGTGATGCCGGCGGCGCAGTTCGCATGGCCGATATTGCCTTTCACACTACCGATCGCGCAGCTTCTCGGTGTGACCTGTTGTGTTTTCCGAGTGGCCTCGAAAGCATCGCGAAGCCCCTTCAGCTCGATGGCATCACCGATATGGGTAGCTGTGGCATGGCATTCGACATAGGACAATTGTTCGGCTGCCACACCCGCCATCTGCATGGCATCGACAATGCAACGCGTCTGGGCGACCGCGTTCGGGGCCGCGTAGCCGGCTTTCTGCCGACCATCGTTGGACATGCCATAGCCCGAAAGCACAGCCCAAATCATGTCTCCATCGGCTTGAGCATCGTCGAGGCGCTTTAGCACCACCGCACCGACGGAATCGCCGAACAAGGTTCCGCTCGCGTCTTCATCGAAAGGATGGACTCGGCCATCCACGCTGCCGACCAGCCCTTCTTCGAAGCAGTAGCCAAAATTCGGAAAGTTCAAAGACGAGGCGCCAGCGATTGCCATATCGCACTGACCCATCATCAAGCTTTGTGCCGCCTGCGCCACGGCCAGCAGACCGCTGCTGCATGCCGAAGTGACCGTGACACCAGGCCCACCGAGGTCGAGTTGAAAGGAGACGCGGGTCGCTATGTAATCCTTTTCATTGCCAATCTCGGTCAGGAATAACTTGCCGGGGTCGAGCGGCTCCTTGAGACCACCGCCTTGCAAATGGTGGATCAGGTAGCCGTCCATACCACAGGCGGCATAGACCGCTGTGCGCTCACGGTAGGGATTGTTCACACGCGCATAGCCCGCCTGCTCCATTGCGGCCCAGGCCACTTCCATGAACAAGCGGTGCTGCGGGTCCATCAAAGTCGCTTCACGCTGGCCGATTCCCCAGAACAACGCATCGAACTTATCGGCATCATTCAGAACCTGGCCAGCCGCGACCCAGGCTGGATGAGTGAATACTTCATCAGGCACACCCTTGGCCCGCAACTCTTCATGTGTGAAGTGCCGCAGACTATCGTTGCCCTGCTGCAAATTGCTCCAGAACTCCTCGATGGAATCGGCCCCAGGGAAACGCCCGGCTATACCCACCACCGCTATACTTGTCGTCGCTTCCCGGCGCCGTGGGCGTTGTTCTTTCTTTTTCGCTTGCCCTCCCTGCTGCCATTCGACGAACTCCTGCAAAGTGCTGTGCTGGTAAATATCGACTACCGTCAGAGAAATACCCAAACGCTCCGTCAATACGCTGACCAGGTTCGCCGCGCTGAGGGAGCTGCCACCCACGTCGAAAAAGTTGTCGGCTGGCTGGACGTTATTGATACCCAGTACTTCACACCAGATATCCGCTACACGCTGTTCCATTACCAACAAGTTGACACGCTCCAAGGGTTCTGGCTCGGTCTTAATTGGTCGAGGTAATGCCTGGAGATCAAGCTTGCGCGACTCGCCCTGTCGCATTGGCAACTCGGCCAGCCCAATGATATGAGACGGTTGCGCGTACTCCGGTAAACGGCTGCGCGCCTGACGGCGAGCCTTGGCCAACAACAACTCGGAAGGTATGCCGCCGGTGCCTACTATATAAGCCAGCAGCCCTTGGGGCTGGCCACTGCGCTCATCCATCAGTGGCAGAACAACTGATTTACTGACGCCCTCCATTTCATTGAAAACACGCTCGACCGCCAAAAGGGAAACTTTGAAACCACGGATTTTTACCGTGTTATCCATTCGTCCCAGTATTAATAGCTGACCATTCTGCAATAGCCGAGCGCGATCTCCAGTCCTGTACATCCGTTTATCCGACAACGGTAAACGGCTCAGTTCCGCAGCCAGAGGCAAAAAGCGTTCGGCTGTTTTTTGATCGTCGGCTAGATATCCTGGTGCAATGCCCGGGCCAGCCAGATACAACTCCCCTGGCATACCCCAAGGCACACAATGGCCATTCTCATCCAATAGAATGACCGCAGATCCAGGTAATGGCTGCCCGACTGGAGCCCAGAGTCTGGTGCAGCCTCCTCCGACAAACAGATCGGAGTAACCAACATCCAGACTTTCCCAAGTGCTGTATGCATTGATCAGTCGAGCATGCACTGGAAATATTCGGCGGGCTTTTTCAACGAGCATCCCCGACACGACTTCGCCCATCAAGAAACATAGGCGCACTGAAGACCAGTGTTTATCTAACTGCTTGGTGGCAATGGGATTTTCCAGCAAGTTTGCCAGCAATGAAGGCGTTACGACCAGTCTTGAAACTCGGTTTTTCTCAATGAATGATTGCAAGCGCGGCGGATCGAAAATAACGGAGTCAGGAATAACTACCGCTACTTGACCAAACAGCAAGGGGCGTAAGCATTCCCAGGCAAAGAATACATTCAGCCCTTCCCGCTCGCCTTCGGCCGCATAGGGGTATAACTCGCCACGGGCTAGAAAACAGTAAGTACAACCTTGCTGAGTGGTGAGTACCGCCTTGGGACGCCCGGTGGAGCCACTGGTCATGGAGATGATGGCGATTGCCTCGGGCAGGCATCGCACCACGGGATAGTCCTTGGGTGACGACAAGGCTTCCTCTAGAAGCGCCTCATCCATGACGAACAGAGGGCCATTGTCTTGCACACGTTTCGCCAGCTCTCCCTCACTGACAATCAACGAAACATCGCAAGCCTCGACGAACTCGGCCAACAGGCTATCCGACCAGCTCACCTCGAGAAGACAGACAGTGGCGCCGACTTGCAAACAGGCAAGCATCGCTATTAGGTATTCGGCCCGGTGCCCAAGGAACAGACCAACCGTACTACCCTCTACCACCCCGGAGCGCACCAGTTGCAGGCTAACGTGGTTGCAGAGAGTGGCGAGCTCCTCGTAAGACCAAGATCTATCGCCATCCTCCAGGGCCAGTGCTGCCGGAGTTTTGCTTACCTGAAGGCGGAAGAGATCAGCGACACTCTTGAAGTTCTCCCGGCTGCACAGATAGGAGGACGGAGGCGTCCAGAGGATGGAAGTACCAAATCCAAGCACTTGGCTCTGGATATGCTTTTCGATGCTTGAAACGAGCGGGCCCGTGGAATCGTAAATATAGAAATGATCACCGTCGAAGTACTCCATGGTAACGGCTGTGCGCGAAAAAAATTGCCCCCAACCTTGCAGTTCCGCCGACGAAACACTCGGGTCTTCATTTCCGGAGTAGATGATCGCAGGAACATCCATAGGAAGATCATCAGCCTTGGCCAACCGATAGGTTTCGTCCAACCGAATATCTGATTTTAAAGGCGGCAATACAATATCCAGCAACGACGAATCCGCTAGCGCGCTCTCTCGTAGAACCCCCCATGTTCTAACACTACTGATGAAATCCTGATCAGTCTGATCATAAATATAGACGCCACTCTCCGCACTCCTGGCCAGGCACTCCGGCGATCGCCGCCCGGAAAGAAATAACATTATAGGTGTTTCATTATTTCGCCGGCGCAGTTCACGGCAGGTCTCAAAGGCCAGTAATGCCCCAAAACTATGCCCAAAAAAAGCGAACGGCATGTCACCTGTTTTTTCAGCAAGCAGATCAGCTAAATCAGTTATAAGCGAGTCAAACTCGGTATACGCCGGTTCGCTGTACAAAACTCCACGGCCTGGCAGTTCAAATTCAACCCACTCGATGTTCGACGAGCACGCATCGGCTAACTCAGAGTATGCAGAGCGACCTGCACCCGCGTAAGGAAAAGCAAAAAGCCTGATTGACGCTTCCGGGTTTGACCTTGTTACAAAGGAAGATACTTTACCCATGACCAATCCCCTAATAGCTAGCCAGCCGACATGCGACCACCCAGAATCGCCACCTCATTAAGATCCACAAAAAATCTTATGTTTCTTACCGTATAGCGAAAATTATCTGGTATCGAATTTTCTAAAACTGCAACCCTGGTGTTTTTGGAGCAGCAACTATTCGAGAATCTTCTCCGAGGGGGGAGTTGGCATTAGCACTGTCCCACGCCTCACTTCAGGCCATATTCCTACGTAACAACATCTGTGTACCTAGGAACCGACCCAAACCCTTGTATGAATTTTCGTACCCATCTTGAGTCCACACGCTGAACGAACCCCATGAAAGACAAGATATCGTTCGAGCTCCGTGAACGAGCCAAGCGTTATCTTGCTCAGGGCACGATTGAATTGTGGGGTAACGCACGAACTCACGAAGTAACCGTCCGGCCCGAAGGGGAACCTCCTCGTTTGTTGCTTGCGCCTAAGCGGATGTGGGATAGCAAAGAATGGGGGATATGCGTGCAGACGAAAGCGAAACATACCATCCGCCGAACGGGCGATGGCATTGGGATTATGCCTTCCAGGTTTCACGTGGGATGCGTGCTTTGGGAACGGCGGCGATGTCTGAATTTACCCAGGCTGAATTAGTCGAGAGCATCACGGAGAGTTGACGGTGGTCGGCGCAGTGTTGGCTGTAAAGCCTTTGCAATGACCTACAAAACGGAACCATTTTTGCTAACACACGACGAGTTGGTGAACATTTTGGTAAACCACAAGGACGGTTACAGGGCCTTGGAACATCTTCTTGAATCAGTCCCAGTCACCAAGCCTGATCTCTAGGGCATGGTGCTGATAGACGAGGTCAAATGGCGTTCCTGTTTCTGTATTTCCCAAGTTTCCGTGAAGAACCAAAGAATTGAATCTGCATCGGGTGCCACGACGAGCTATCGGGAGCGGTATTTTCTCATCAGATCGAATGGGGTTTATTCAACGCGCCCTTAGATAAAAACGAACTAACCAAACAGACCAACTGCCTAAGTTTTAAACAGAAGATCCGCCATACTCAACCATTGAACTTGGCGCACAGAAAGTGCGTCACCGAACAATTTTGTTCTTGTCTGAACGATCGAAGCATCTACCAGGATGAGGTATTTGCGCGAGTATTTAAGCGTGAGTGGGCGAGAGATTTAAAGCAATACTCATGCCCGTTCTTTGCCGGCAGCAGTAACCGGCAAGAAGCAACGCAACACCACCGGCATAAAGTGTACCGGCCGCGTTACAACTCTTTCTTCTCAATGTAGATGCAATAGAAAAAAACGCCAGCGATTGGAGAGTCGGATTACGTAGTTTTTGGTCAACTAACGACTGTTACGTTTTTATTACTACTCGACTCAGGCGTCAATAATGGGCTCCCGAGGGCAGGGTCGATTCCAGCTGTCGCGCTCATGCTGTCGGTCACTGCTGTTCCAACTGACGGGCGGTCGAGGGTTGGACAATCGCCGTGCATCCGCCCGAAGAATCACAGGCCAAGAGCACCCACTTTGCCTACATGAAGTCATGTATTCACGCACAGGAGTACGCCCATGCACACCATTCGCAATACCTTGGTGGTAGTGGATTTTCAGCAGTCCAGGGATCTGATCCTGAACAGAGCTAAAATGATTGCCAACGCCACCCGCTCGCACCTGCATCTGCTGAGTTGCGGCAAGGAACACCACCATCGCACCCACCTGAACGACATTCAAGGCACCCTGGTACAGGAGGGTTATAGCGTCAGTACCGAGCAGGCCTGGCATGGGAGCACCCACAAGACCATCATCACCGCCCAACAGAAAGAGGGCTGTGGCCTGGTGATCAAGCAGCACGTTACCGACACCCCGCTGAGGAAGGCCCTTCTCACCCCTGAAGACTGGAAGCTGTTGCGATACTGCCCCAGCCCGGTGCTGATAGTAAAAACTGAAAGAACATGGACCGGTGGCACCATTCTCGCCGCTATTGATGCTGGCAACAGTGATATTGAGCATCGCGTCCTGCATTCCGGCATCGTCAGCCACGGCTACGACATCGCCGCACTGGCGCGCGGCACCCTGCACATAATGAGCGCGCACCCCTACCCCATGCTCTCGGCAGTTGATGCCGTATTCCAACTCAAGGAGAGTATCCAGGCGCTCTATCGCGAACGGTGCAAGACATTTCAGGCCGAATTCGACATCAGCGACGAGTGCCTGCACATTGAAGAAGGCTCAGCCGACGTGCTGATACCGTACATCGCACACAAGCTCGAAGCCGCCCTCACAGTGATCGGCAGCGTGGCCCGGAGCGGACTGTCCGGCGCGTTGATCGGTAACACCGCCGAGATGATTATGGACACCCTGGACAGTGACGTACTGGTGCTCAAGCCGGATGACATCATTACCCATCTGGAAGAATTAGCCGCCCCTCCCACCAGCACATCAGCAGATACTGCGACATCATCTTGGCCGTATCACCATCATAACCATCGACCACATACATAGGAGTAACACCTGATCACGCCCCCCAGATCCGGGCACTTCGATAACAGCTGTTCGCTTCGCCAGGAGCTCGCCGGCCACTGCGCAGAGTTTTTCGACGTGTTGTTCACGTCGAACAGCTCTGGCATGAGATGACCAAACACGGGCTAAACCTCATGTTTGCCAGTCATGTGACCAGCCTGATTGGCAGAATCATCCGATTCAAGGTATTAAAGGCACCCTGCGTCCGGCCACTGACGACGTCATACCGTCCGCCCCCCCTTTACCACCTCAAGCAAGAGATCCCCATGGCAAACCACGACCTGACCTTCATCCCTGATCCCGACGCGGACTCCATTTCCTCCGACGTTGTCGGTTTTGCGGGCGTGCTGGTCTCCACGCAGATCCCTACCCGTGCCGACGGCAGCCTGGAGCTGGGCAGCATTACTCAGCAGAGCGAATGCACCCTGCAGGCGCTCAAGGTTGCGCTGGAGCGTGCCGGCAGTTCCATGGACCGGGTGATGCACCTGACCATCTACCTCACCGACATGGCCGATCGCGCCGCGTTCAACGAGGTGTACCAGCGCTTTTTCGCCAAGCCGTGGCCGGTGCGCGCCGCTGTCGGCGTGGCGGCCCTGGCGGTTGAAGGCATGCGCGTGGAAGTCACGGCGATGGCCGCCAAGGGCTGAGTCCGCGGCGTTATCCGGCGGCCACGCTCTGCGAATGGCCGCCACCGGGCAGCATGCGGGTGCCGGTCAAGCGTTTCGCCGCTACAATGCGCGTCTCGACCGTGACAAGCCTGACTAAAAAAATATGTCCCTGCCCAAACATCATCTGGAATTGCTCAGCCCTGCCCGCGACGTGGCCATCGCTCGCGAGGCCATCCTGCATGGCGCCGACGCCGTGTACATCGGGGGCCCGAGCTTCGGCGCGCGCCACAACGCCTGCAACGAGGTGAGCGATATCGCCCAGTTGGTGGAGTTCGCCCGTCGCTACCACGCCCGGGTCTTCACCACCATCAACACGATCCTGCACGACAACGAGCTGGAGCCGGCCCGCAAGCTGATCCACCAACTGTACGATGCCGGCGTCGACGCCCTGATCGTCCAGGATCTGGCCGTGATGGAACTGGACATCCCGCCGATCGAACTGCACGCCAGCACCCAGACCGACATCCGTACCTTGGGGCGGGCGAAGTTCCTCGACCAGGCCGGCTTCTCCCAACTGGTCCTGGCCCGTGAGCTGAACCTGCAGGAAATCCGCTCCATCGCCGACGAGACCGATGCGGCGATCGAGTTCTTTATTCACGGCGCGCTGTGCGTGGCCTTCTCAGGCCAGTGCAACATCTCCCACGCCCAGACCGGCCGTAGCGCCAACCGGGGCGACTGCTCCCAGGCCTGCCGCCTGCCGTACACTCTCAAGGACGAAAAAGGCGGCGTGATCGCCTATGAAAAGCACCTGCTGTCGATGAAGGACAACAACCAGAGCGCTAACATCCGTGCCCTGGTAGAGGCCGGTGTGCGCTCGTTCAAGATCGAGGGTCGCTACAAGGACATGGGCTATGTGAAGAACATCACGGCCTACTACCGCCAGCGCCTGGACGCCGTCCTCGAAGACCGCCCGGACCTGGCCCGCGCGTCCAGCGGCCGCACCGCGCACTTCTTCCTGCCCGATCCGGAGAAGACCTTCCACCGCGGCAGTACCGACTACTTCGTCAGTGAGCGCAAGATCGACATCGGCGCCTTCGACTCGCCGACGTTCACCGGCGTGCCGGTGGGCATCGTGGAGAAGGTCGGCAAGCGCGACCTGCAGGTGATTACCCATGAGCCGCTGTCCAACGGCGACGGCCTCAATGTGCTGGTCAAGCGCGAGGTGGTGGGTTTCCGCGCCAACATCGCCGAGGCCAAGGGCGAGTTTGAAGAGGACGGCGAAAAGCGCTACCGCTACCGCGTCGAACCCAACGAGATGCCGGAGGGCCTGCACCGCCTGGGGCCACGCCACCCGCTGAGCCGTAACCTTGACCACAACTGGCAGCAGGCGTTGCTCAAGACCTCCGCCGAGCGCCGGGTCGGCGTTGCCTGGGTCGCTCGCCTGCGCGAGGAACGCCTGGAACTGACCGCCACCAGCGAGGAAGGCATCAGCGCCGACGTGGCCCTGGACGGTCCGTTCGGCCTCGCCAACAAGCCGGAACAGGCCCTGGAGCAACTGCACGACCTGCTCGGCCAACTGGGCACGACCCAGTACCACGCCACGGACATCAAGCTGGATGTGCCACAGGCGTACTTCATCCCCAATTCGCAGCTCAAGGCATTGCGCCGCGAAGTGATCGAAGCGTTGACCGCGGCCCGTGTCGCGGCTCACCCACGGGGCGGGCGCAAGGCCGAGACCACGCCGCCTCCGGTGTACCCGGAGTCGCACCTGTCGTTCCTGGCCAACGTCTACAACCAGAAGGCTCGCGACTTCTATCACCGCCACGGTGTCGCGCTGATCGATGCGGCCTACGAGGCCCACGAGGAAACCGGCGAGGTGCCGGTGATGATCACCAAGCACTGCCTGCGCTTCTCCTTCAACCTGTGCCCGAAGCAGGCCAAGGGGGTGACTGGTGTGCGCACCAAGGTCGCGCCGATGCAACTGGTGCACGGTGACGAGGTGCTGACGCTGAAGTTCGACTGCAAGCCCTGCGAGATGCATGTGATCGGCAAGATCAAGGGACACATCCTGGGCCTGCCGCAATCGGGTAGCGCGGCGGAACAGGTTGTCGGGCACATCAGCCCCGCCGACTTGCTCAAGACCATCCCGCGCGCACCGCACTGAGTGACCGGCGAGCGCGATGTCAGCTCATCGCGCTCGCCGGCTCAGGCCAATAACAGACGGCTCACATTCCCATGCAGCGCATAGCCGCCCTCTCCCACCTGCACAGGGTGGATGCGGTGTTGAGTTTTGATGAAATGCAGTCGGCACGTTGTCGCGTTCGCGGCAAGCCAGCTGGATGTTGAAACGTCGGGAGTTATGCAGCTGACACGAGAAACACCGGATCGGAGTTGGCGTTCTGTGCAAGGAGAATCGACCAGGCCTCGTGCAATAGCTGCCGAGTGAGATCATATCTGGATGTATATACGAAAATGGCAGGGGCGGCTGGATTCGAACCAACGCATGGCAGGATCAAAACCTGCTGCCTTACCGCTTGGCGACGCCCCTGTATCTGTTGCGATGAGTGACTGGCACTCTCTTCCCGTGGTGACACGCCGCGTAAGGGCCTGTGCAGGAATGCGCGCAAATGTATCAACTTTCGCTTCGCCTGGGAAGAGAAAAAACAAACAAAATGGTTTTAAAACAGACGGTTACTGTTAAGCGGGGTTGAAATTGATCCTTTACTCGGCTTTTTTGCGTTCCCGTGGCCGGTGAAAAGCCCTGAGATTGCCGAGTGCCGCTGCCCGGCGGTCTGGCAAGTTCTGGGTGCTGACATACACTGCGATACACCCCATACGAACGCAGGACGGTTCAACGGATCGATGGATCACGCTGCCAGCCTGGGCATCACGTAATGATCTGAGTGAAGCCAACATGAAAACGCTCACGGCCTTCTGGACAGGTCTCCTCGCAACCAGCCTGTGCGCGGTGACGAGCAACGTTGCCAGTGCGGCAACTCCCGGCCGAGTCTTCCAGACCGGTTTCGACTGCTCCACGGCCACCGCGAAGGTCGAAAAGCTGATCTGCCGCGATCCCCAACTGGCGCGGATGGACGTCGAACTCAGGCGCCTGTACCGACTGGCGCTCACGGATCAGCGCTCAGTACCGCCTCCGGACAAAGTCATGAACGACCAGCAGTTCTGGATTCTGGCCCGTAATCAGTGTGCAACCGACGTGGCACCGAAGGCCTGCACGATCCGCCGCTATGCCGAGCGTGCCTACCAGCTGCGCCAAGGTTCGGCAATCGTCAGGACCAAGGACCCGGACAGATTGACCGAAGGTCCCCTGACCTTTCGGTGTACAGGTCTGAACACGCCGATCGCCGCCACTTTCTTTAATGCCGGGCCCGATGTCGTCTTCCTCAAATGGGCCAACACCTCCGTCACGCTGAGCGAGGTGCCGAGTGATTCGGGGCTGCGCTACAGTGGCAAGGACAGCCTGGGTTACTACAGTTTTTGGCAAACGGATGCGATGGCGGTGTTCCAGAAGCCAGGATCATCCGCCATGAGGTGTACCGTCGAGCCCGCTGGCTGATCTGACGCTAACCACCGTCAACTCACGGGGTCTTGACCGCTTCGCTCGCGGCTTCGTCAATCAACGCGGCGACCTCGGCAGCTCGGGAGGCCAGCGACGCGTGGCTGGCGGCCAGGGTAATCACCTTCCTGGCATTGAGTCGGGCCGACATCATTTTCTGGTTGTCCGGGTGAATCATTCGGTCGTCGCTGGATATCTGGTACCAGGACGGTTTGCTTTTCCACGCGGGGGCCGTGATGGTGTCGCCAAAGGTACTGGCCAGCGGGGCCTTCTGGGTGACCGCCATGACCAGCGCTTCATCGGGCGTCAGATCCTGGCCAAAGCTTTCATGGAACTTCTCGGGCTTGAGCCACAAGAAACCATCGCTGTCAGGCTCAAGGTTGGGTGCCGCAGCGGGCAGGTGTTGCTGGGTCAGGCCGCCTGGGCTTTCGCCGGCATCCGGTGCGAAGGCTGCGATATAGACCAGCCCCACGACATTCGGCAGATTACCCGCTTGCGTGATCACCGCACCGCCATAGGAATGCCCCACCAACAGCACTGGACCGTTCTGCTGCGCGACCATCTTGCGTGTACGCTCGGCATCGTCGGCCAGGGAGGTCAGTGGCATTTCCACTGCGCGTATGGAGGTATAGCCCTTGCGTGCCAGTTCCACGATGACCTTGCCCCAATGCGCTGCGCCGCCCCAGAAACCATGCACCAACACTACCGTAGGTTTATTGCTCATGCGCTGACTCCGATCCGTAATTAGATGTTCAAACCAGATCCACCAGCATAGTGCCCCTTTGTGACATCGGCAGACCGATCAACACTCAGGGGCTCACAAGCAAGCGTGCCCGTTCGTTCATTCATTCGGGCCGGCGCACGACCCTCACCTTGGCGCTGCCACCTCCCCCGCAGAAGAATTGGTGGCCGCCGTCGGATTCCAGCCCCGAGACTCCGACGCCCGCCGGCATTTGCAGGGACTCCTGCATGGCGCCCGTGTGCGGATCGATGCGGCGCAACTCGCTTTCCTCGCCTTCCCAGGTGCCGTGCCAAAGCTCTCCATCCACCCAGGTGACGCCAGTGACAAAGCGATTTGACTCAAGGGTGCGCAGGATCGCGCCGGTGAGCGGGTCGATCTGATGAATCTTGCGGTCCTGGTACTGGCCAACCCAAAGCGTACCCTCGGCCCAGGTCAACCCCGAATTACTGCCGCCCGGGGCCGGGATAGTGCCCAGCACTCGGCCTGTGGCGGGGTCGATCTTGTGGATGAGGTTCTCGGCGATCTGGTACAGGTGCTGGCCGTCGAACGCTGTGCCGGCATCGGCGGCGACGTTGATCGTGCGGGAGGTTTTTGCGCTGGCCGGATCCAGGGCATGGAGCCCGCTGTCGCTGGCAAACCAGATGTGCTGGCCGTCCCAGGTCACGCCATGGACGCTCTTGACGTCGGCAAAGGGTCCGTATTCACGAAGTATGTTGGCGGCTGACTGTTTCATGCTGGCTTCCTCGTCATGGGGTGTGAGTTCAGCCTAATCATTGGCCAGGGGAACGGGGAGTAACAAAGTCGTCGCGAATCCCGGTACCGACGGGATCACCCAGCGCCCCGCTCGCCCGCTACCGAACGACTGCACCCTGCCCTCGGCCGCCAGGGCATCAAGCGCCCGCTGCACCGTGCGTTGACTGCAACCCAGTGCCAGGGCCAGCGCGGAACTCGACCACAACTCACCGTCGGCGAGCAAGGCCAGCACTGCGGTATGGGCGTGCTCCACCGGCCAGGCGAGTATTACGACCTCGCGGGAGCGATGGGGCACCAGGGTAAATCCGCCCTGGGTCGCAGTGACCCCGGCCAACGGCCGCAACAGGGAGCGCAGCCGGCCGATTTCGACCCGCAGCCGTGCGCGATGGGACTCATCGTCCAGCTTCAAGCGAAAGGCCCGGGCGATCAGCGTTGCCCTCGATACCTCACCTGGCCAGGCATGGGCCAATGCCCGTGCCAGCACCAGCAGCACCGGACGCCCGGCCAGGGACACCTGCACGAGCCCGTCACGCACCAGAAACCGCCGGGTATCGACAATCAGCGCGTCCGACAGCAGGAGCCCTTCAATCTCATCGAGCAACAGCAGCCGCTCCTCGCCACGGCAGATCAAGCGAGCGGCGGGAGTATCGAGCAGGAGGATCGCGCTCCGCACCTCCGCGCGCAATGCCGCAATCCCGGCGCACCGGGCCTGGTGTTCAGCCCGTGCCAGCGCGGCGCGCGCGTCCGGTGTCCGCAGTCGCCTGATGGCCACCCCGGCCACGATCAGTTCGTGAATGGTGTTTAACGCCGGGGGCAACCCTCTGGGATCGAGCCCGGCCAGTCGCTGCTCGACCTCGTCCAGGCGACCGATCAGCAGCAGGCGCCGAATCTCCAGATACCGGGCATGCGCCGCGTTGACCCGGTCGCCGTGGTTTTCGAGGGCTCGGCGTGCAGCCTCCAGAGCCTTGACCGGCCAGCCCAGGTCCCGGGAAGCGAAGGCGATTTCCGCCTCGGCGACCACGCAGCGCGCACGGGCCAGGGCTTCTTCGGGCGCGAACGCCCGCGCCGCCCTGCGTACCAACGTCTTGGCCCGGGCGAAATCGCCCAATTGCGCCATCGCAATGCCCCGCAGGGCAAGCGCCGGGGCATCCTCGCGCAAGGCCACATGATCGAGTGCACCAAGGGGGTCTCCCGCCGCCAGCGCACGCGCCGCAGCCGTGATCAACGAATCCATGTGAGCCTCGCCACCGCTGCCACTCCTGCCGTCGAGTGTTCGCTGCCCAGTCTATCTCACCCGCACCAGCCACTGGCGCGTCCACCCAACCCCGTTATAGTTGAGGTGTCCCAAACCACCGGGAGGTGGCCATGCGCAAGATCGTCAGTAAGGAACCATGGTGGGCCGCGCCGCCAAAGCCCGGGCAGGATGAGTCCGAGCTGGAATGGGGCTGGCTGGTGACGTACAGCGAAGGCGAGCCGCGCTTCGAGTTTGTGAAAGAGCGGCCGTCCGATAAAGAGATCCGCAACCGCAAGAGTTGTCGGATCACGGTGCAGGAATGAAGGCACGCGGGTCTGCGGACGCGGCAGACCCGCCTGGCATCCTGCTTGCGAGACAGGACACTAGAGGTTCACGATCCGCTGGAATCCGCCAAAGATCATGCGCTGGCCATCAAACGGCATCGCGTTGCCTTCGGCGCGTACCCGGGGATCGGCCATGAACTTTTCCATGCCTTTGTCGCGGGTCTGGCGATCGGGCCAGACGATCCACGAAAAGACCACGGTTTCATCTTCCTTGCGTTTCACCGCCATGGGAAACGAGGTCACCTTGCCTTCGGGGACATCGTCCCCCCAGCACTCGCTGACGTTGAGCGCACCGTTCTCCTTGAAAATCGCCGCCATGAATTCGGCATGCTGGCGGAATCTGTCGCGATTGGCGGTGGGTACGGCGGCAATGAAGCCATCGATGTAGGACATGATCTGCTCCTGATACGGTTGCAGGGGGCGTGCCGGGATTGGCTCGTGAGTAGTCGACGGGGCGTTACCAGGATCGACAGCATGAGCGCTGAAGCCGACCAACGGTCATGGCCGCCGGAGTCAGGCTGCCCAGCTTGTTGGACCACCGGGGATGGCGAACGATCCTTCCCCGGGCACTCTGAACGCGCTTCGAGGTCAACCGCTCAGCAGCCCTGAATGGACTGCTGATCACGCTCCGGCAGGCGCTGACCAGGCCGGGCCGGGCACGGTGGTCGGAGGATCTGACCCTGCAGGATGTTTTGTGGGTGACCCAAGAGTGGGAGAGTCGTCATGCGCGCCATGGTTCTGCATACCCCCGGCCAGCCGTTGCAACTGCAGGAGCGACCGATTCCGAAACCCGGCGTGCAGCAACTGCTGATCAAGGTTCAGGCGTGCGGCGTGTGTCGCACCGACCTGCATCTGCTGGACGGCGAGCTACCACAAGCGGTACTGCCGCGGGTGCCTGGGCATGAAATCGTCGGCGAAGTGACGGCTGTGGGGGCTGATGTTCCGCCCGGCTGGATCGGCCTGCGGGTAGGCGTTCCGTGGCTCGGCTGGACCTGCGGCCAGTGCACGTTCTGCACGTCAGGCCGGGAGAACCTCTGCGATCAGGCACAGTTCACCGGTTGTCATCTGGACGGCGGTTACGCCGAGTACACCGTTGCCGACTGGCGCTACTGTTTCCCTATTCCCGAAACACTGTCGGCCACCCATGCCGCACCGCTGCTGTGTGCTGGGCTGATCGGCTTTCGTGCCTTGCAAATGGCCAAGGGTGCCCGCCACCTGGGCCTTTATGGCTTCGGTGCGGCCGCGCACCTGGCGATCCAGGTAGCACGCGGTCGAGGGCAACAGGTGTATGCGTTCACCCGGCCAGATGACAGCGAAGGCCAGGCCTATGCCCGAACCCTGGGAGCCAGGTGGGCCGGCCCCTCGGATCAGCCCCCGCCGCATTTGCTCGATGCCAGCCTGATCTTTGCCCCGGTCGGCGCGCTGGTGCCCCAGGCCCTGGAAGTCACGGCCAAGGGCGGCTGCGTGATTTGCGCCGGGATCCACATGAGCGACATCCCCGGGTTTCCCTATCGGTTGCTGTGGGGCGAGCGCAGCGTCCGGTCAGTGGCGAACCTGACCCGCGAAGACGGTATCGCATTCTTTGAAGAGCTACAGCACACACACGTGCAGTGCGACGTCACCTGGTTTGCCTTGCAGGACGCCAATAACGCGCTAGCGTGCCTGAGGACTGGCCACTTCAAGGGCGCAGTCGTGCTCACCCCCTGATGCCCGCCGCCCGTGGATTGCTGGGGATCGACTGCGACCACATGGGTTTTCAACGACCTACAAGTCGAACCTGTCCACCGCTCGACGCCGTTCGTTATCGTCCCGCACATCGTAGCTGGCGGTGGTCTGGATGTTGGCGTGGTGCGCCAGTTTCTGGGCAATCGACAGGTCGTGCTCTTCGATCACCCGGGTAATGAATGAGCGCCGGAAGTCGTGAGGCATGATCTTGACCCCAACCTGCGCGCCCCGCTGCCGGGCAATGTAGTAGATCGCATGCTTGGTAATGCGCTCGCGGGAGATGTGGCTGCCACGACGGATTCGGTTGAACAGAAACCCGTCGTCTTCCTGCCCCACGGGCAACAACGAACGGCGCAATTCAAGCCAGGCCTCGAGTTTGGTAAACACCCAGCTCGGGGCGTACTTGATTAACTGTTTATTGCCCTTGCCCATGACCTGCAGGCTGCGCTCGGAGAAGTCGACCTGTGCCAGGTCCAGGTTCACCGACTCTGACTTGCGCATCCCCGAACCGTACAGAATCGCAATGATCGCCGCGTCCCGTAAGCCTTGCGGCCGTGGATCGGCGGCACAGACGGTCATCAGGTCGTGGATCAGCGTGCGTTTGAGGTTGCGCCCTTGAGACAGGCGCGTGCCGGAAATTCCTTTGACGGAGCGCATTTTCAACAACTGTTCCTGACTGATCAGGCTCAGGCGCCAAGCCTCGTTCATTACCCCTCGTAGCGCATTGACGTAGAGCGACGAGGTATTGGGCGCGTAACCGTCATTGCGCAGCGCCGCCACCAGGGCAATCACGTCCTCGGGCTGCAGTTGGTGCCAAGGGATCTCTTCGATGTTCAGCTCGTCGAACCCCAGGCGATCGGCAGCGTCCTGCAGCACGTAACGCAGGGTCTGCTGGCTTGAGGGGGCGAGGCGCTTGAGGTACAGCGTCAGCGGGTTGGGGCGCGGGGCGCTCATATCGGGTAAATCAGACAAGCTGGAGGGGCCTTTGGTGTGAGTTGTTCAGCGGATTTTAGCCTTGTATCGAGGAAGATTAATAATCGAAGTCGACCACCGTAGTGGCTATCGTCGTCTTTTGCCCAGCACAGATGTACGACATTTCTGATTTGAGCACTGTCCGTGGTCGCACCCTGAACATTTGCTGTAAACCTTCACGTTATACGGCTTGCCCACTGTTTTTTCATGTCGTTTTCACAAAATCACGCTTACTCTCAGCACACCCGAAACCCACCACACTCTACCGACAAGTCGCCAATAGCACTGAACAAAGTTAATTAATGTATTTTTCCATGATTGCAGGCCAAACCATTGATAATGTTCGTGTTAATTGATTAATGAATGCACAGAATCATGCACCTGATCGCTTCCGGGTCGGATTCGAAGAACATGACAGTCGCTGACAACTACCGACCCGAGGCCCCCATGAACCAGGATTTTCTGCCCTTTTCTCGCCCAAGTATCGGCGCTGAAGAAATGGCTGCCGTGGAGCAGGTACTGCGCTCTGGCTGGATCACCACCGGACCGAAGAACCAGGAACTTGAGCAGCAGTTTGCCCGGTACGTGGGCTGTGAGCACGCCGTGGCACTGTCGTCGGCCACTGGCGGCATGCATGTCACGCTGCTGGCACTGGGGATCGGCCCCGGCGACGAAGTGATCACGCCCTCGCAGACCTGGGTATCCACCGCCAACATTATCTGTTTGCTGGGCGCAACCCCGGTCTTCGTCGACGTCGACCGAGATACCTTGATGGCCGATGTCGAGGCCATCGCAGCGGCCATTACCCCGCGCACCAAGGCCATTGTCCCGGTGCATTACGCCGGGGCGTCCTTCGACCTCGATCCGCTCTATGCACTGGGAGAGCAGCACGGTATCCCGATCATCGAAGACGCCGCCCATGCGGCCGGCACCCGTTATCGCGGACGTGCCGTAGGGGCCCGGGGCACGGCGATCTTTTCCTTTCACGCCATCAAGAACATGACCTGTGCCGAAGGGGCGATGTTCGTCAGCGACAACAAGGCGCTGGCAGACCGGGTACGCATGCTCAAGTTTCATGGCCTGGGTGTGGACGCTTACGACCGCCTGACCGGCGGCCGCAAGCCTCAGGCCCAGGTCATCGAGCCCGGGTTCAAGTACAACCTGGCCGACATCAATGCCGCCATTGCCCTGGTGCAGCTACAACGCCTGGACGAGATCAACGCCAGGCGCACGACCCTGGCACAAGCCTATCTGCAACGCCTGAAAGCGTTGCCGGTGCAACCGCTGAGTATTCCAGCCTATGCGCAACAGCATGCCTGGCACCTGTTTATCCTGCGCATCGACCCAGAGCGCTGTGGCATGGACCGCGAAACATTCATGCAAGCGTTGCAGGAACAAAACATCGGCACTGGCATCCATTTCATCGCCACGCATTTGCACCCCTACTACCGCCAGCGTTTCCCGGCCATCCACCTGCCCAACACCGAATGGAACTCGGCACGCCTGTGTTCGATCCCGCTGTTCCCCGACATGACCTGCGATGATGCCGAACGCGTCATCGGTGCTATTGAAAACATTCTGGACCCACGCCCTTGAAGCCTTATCCAATTAACTGCGTATCGATCGTCATCCCGGTCTACAACGAACAGGACAGCCTGCCCGAATTGCTGCGTCGCACCGAAGCCGCCTGCCAGCAACTGACCCACGACTACGAAATCGTCATGGTCGACGACGGCAGCCGCGACGACTCGGCACAACTGCTCGAGGAAGCGGCCGGACGCGAAGGCAGCGCCGTGGTGGCCGTCATCCTCAACCGCAACTACGGGCAACACGCCGCGATCATGGCCGGCTTCCAACAGTGCAAGGGCGACCTGGTGATTACCCTTGATGCCGATCTGCAGAACCCGCCGGAAGAAATCCCGCGCCTGGTCGCACAAGCCGAGCTGGGTTACGACGTGGTCGCCACCGTGCGCAACAATCGTCAGGACTCGGCCCTGCGCCGCTATCCGTCGAAGCTGATCAACCTGGCGGTGAAACGTTCTACAGGCGTGGCCATGACCGATTACGGCTGCATGCTGCGGGCGTACCGGCGCACGGTGGTCGACGCCATGCTGGCCTGCCGCGAGCGCAGTACCTTCATACCGATTCTGGCCAACAGCTTTGCCCGCCACACTACCGAGATACCGGTACAGCACGCCGAGCGCGAGCACGGTGAATCGAAGTACAGCCCGATGCGCCTGATCAACCTGATGTTCGACCTGATCACCTGCATGACCACCACCCCGCTACGCTTGCTGAGCATCATCGGCTTCGGCATGGCGGCGCTGGGCATGCTGTTCGCCTTGATGCTGATTGTCCTGCGCCTGGCCT
This sequence comes from Pseudomonas sp. Irchel s3b6, assembly GCF_900187415.1. Lineage (NCBI taxonomy): Bacteria > Pseudomonadati > Pseudomonadota > Gammaproteobacteria > Pseudomonadales > Pseudomonadaceae > Pseudomonas > Pseudomonas sp. Irchel s3b6. Next base: position 313,324 of record NZ_FYDM01000003.1, read on the forward strand.
TTGGCGCGCAGTGGGCAGGTGGCGGCACCTTCGTGCTGTTTGCCGTGCTGTTCGTGTTCACCGGTGGCCAGTTCATCGGCATGGGGCTTTTGGGCGAGTACCTGGGGCGCATGTATGGCGACGTCCGGGCCCGTCCGCGGTTCTTCATCGAGAAAGTCCTGCGCCAGCAACCCGCCAGCCCTGCCCCCGCTGTCACTGTCGACGGTTTGACTTCCACCTCTTGCGATCAGGTTTGACCATGAATTCAAAAGCTGTTGTTTTCGCCTACCACGACATCGGCTGTGCGGGCATCCAGGCCCTCCTCGACTCTGGCCTGGAGATTGCCGCGGTGTTCACTCACGCCGACGACCCGAAGGAGAACACCTTCTACGGTTCGGTCGCGCAGTTGTGTGCCCGCCAAGGCATCACGGTGCATGCACCGGAAGACGCCAACCACCCGCTGTGGGTCGAGCGCATCGCCAAGCTCAACCCCGATTATCTGTTCTCCTTCTATTACCGCAACCTGCTGAGCGAAGCCCTGCTGGCCACCGCCAGCAAAGGCGCGTTCAACCTGCACGGCTCGCTCCTGCCTGCATACCGCGGCCGTGCGCCGGCCAACTGGGTGCTGGTCAATGGCGAAACGGAAACCGGCGTGACCCTGCACCGCATGGTCAAGCGTGCGGATGCCGGTGCCATCGTGGCCCAACAACGCGTTGCCATCGAGCGCGCTGACACCGCCCTGACCCTGCACGGCAAGCTGCGTGACGCGGCCGCAAGCCTGCTGCGTGACACCCTGCCGCCACTGATCCAGGGCCGCCTCACTGAAACCGTCCAGGATGAGTCCAGGGCCACGGTGTTCGGTCGCCGCACCCCGGCAGACGGCAAACTGGTCTGGAAAAAACCGGCTGAAGAACTGTTCAACCTGGTTCGTGCCGTTACCCAGCCGTACCCGGGAGCGTTCTGCGACGTCGGCGAGCACAAGCTGATCGTCTGGAGCGCCGAGGTAGCCAAGGGCAATGAAGGCCAGGCACCGGGCCGGGTGATCAGCGTCGACCCGCTGCGCATTGCCTGCGGCGAAGACTCGCTGGTGATCACGTCCGGCCAGCGCAACGATAACGGCCTGTTCCTCCGCGGCCCGCAACTGGCCGACGAACTGGGTCTGGTGGATGGTTCCGTGCTGCGTGGCGCCGAGTCAGGCCGTGCCCCGCGTCGTACACGGGTGCTGATCCTGGGGGTCAACGGCTTCATCGGCAACCACCTGTCCGAGCGCCTGCTGCGTGACGGCAAGTACGAGGTGTACGGCCTGGACATCGGCTCCGACGCCATCGAGCGCCTGCGCAGCCATCCGAACTTTCACTATGTCGAAGGCGATATCAGCATTCACTCCGAGTGGATCGAGTACCACATCAAGAAGTGCGACGTGGTGCTGCCACTGGTGGCCATTGCCACCCCCATCGAATACACCCGCAACCCGCTGCGCGTGTTCGAGCTGGACTTCGAAGAGAACCTGAAACTGGTTCGCTACTGCGTCAAGTACAACAAGCGCGTGATCTTCCCTTCGACCTCCGAAGTCTATGGCATGTGCCAGGACCGGAACTTCGATGAAGACACCTCCAACCTGGTGGTCGGCCCGATCAACAAGCAGCGCTGGATCTACTCGGTCTCCAAGCAACTGCTGGACCGGGTGATCTGGGCCTATGGCCAGAAAGGCCTGAACTTCACCCTATTCCGCCCGTTCAACTGGATGGGGCCGCGCCTGGACCGCCTGGATTCGGCACGGATCGGCAGTTCCCGGGCGATCACCCAGCTGATTCTCAACCTGGTGGAAGGCACGCCCATCCGCCTGTTCGATGGCGGCGAACAAAAACGCTGCTTCACCGACATCGCCGACGGTGTCGAAGCCCTGGCGCGGATCATCGACAACGAGAACGATGCCTGCAACGGGCAGATCATCAACATCGGCAACCCGGACAACGAAGCCAGTATCCGTCAACTGGGCGAAGAACTGCTGCGGCAGTTCGAGGCCCACCCCCTACGCGCCAACTTCCCTCCGTTCGCCGGTTTCCGCGACGTCGAGAGCAAGGCGTTCTACGGCACCGGCTATCAGGACGTGTCGCACCGCAAGCCCAGCATCCAGAACGCCAAGCGTCTGCTGGACTGGACGCCAACCGTTGAAATGAGCGAAACCATCGGCAACACGCTGGACTTCTTCCTGCGCGAAGCCATGCTCGAAATCGCGGACCAGCGTTGATGCAGGCAGGTCTTCGAATCGATGTCGACACCTACCGGGGTACCCGTGATGGGGTGCCCCGGCTGCTGGACATGCTCGACGAAGCACAGGTCAAGGCGACGTTTTTCTTCAGCGTTGGCCCGGACAACATGGGGCGCCACCTGTGGCGCCTGATCCGCCCGCAGTTTCTCTGGAAGATGCTGCGCTCCAACGCAGCGGGCCTGTACGGGTGGGACATTCTGCTGGCCGGCACCGCCTGGCCGGGCAAGCCCATCGGCCGCGATCTTGGGTACCTGATGCGCCAGACCCTTGCCGCCGGTCACGAGGTAGGGTTGCACGCCTGGGATCACCACGGCTGGCAAGCCAATGCCGGACGCTGGAGCGATGCACAGCTGATTGAGCAGGTTCGCCGGGGCGTAGACACCCTCAGCGATATTCTCGGCCAGACCGTGGACTGTTCCGCTGCTGCCGGATGGCGCGCAGACGAGCGGGTGATCGAGGCCAAGCAGCGCTTTGGCTTTCGCTACAACAGCGACTGCCGCGGGCAGGGCCTGTTCTTGCCGCAGCTGGCTGATGGCAGCCTGGGAACACCACAAATTCCGGTCGGCTTGCCTACCTTCGATGAGGTGGTCGGGCCACACGTGACCGTTGATGGGTTCAACTCATTCATTCTTGACCGGTTCAGCCCTTCCAGGCTGAACGTCTACACGATACATGCAGAAGTAGAAGGGATTCTGATGGCCAACCATTTTCGTCAATTGCTGGTGGATGCACGAACACGCGATATCCGCTTCCAGCCACTGGGTCATTTGTTGCCGGCCGACCCCGCTGTCCTGCCCCGGGGACGCGTGTTGCGCGGTGCGCTGGAAGGTCGTGAAGGCTGGCTGGGAGTGCAGGGACAATGACCAAACGCTGGGCCCTGCCCCTGTTGTTACTGGTGTTCGGCGTGTTTTTCCTGCTGCCGATGGCCACCCATGGCCTGTGGATTCCGGACGAAACCCGTTACGCGCAAATCAGCCAGGAAATGCTGCTGAGCGGCCACTGGGCTTCACCCCACTTCATGGGCATACGATATTTCGAGAAGCCAGTCGCCGGTTACTGGATGATGGCCATCGGTCAGGCGGTGTTTGGCGACAATCTGTTCGGCGTGCGCGTGGCCTCGGCCTTGAGTACCGGCCTGAGCGTGTTGCTGGCGTATTTCATTGCCCGCCGTTTGTGGAATGATCCGCGCAAGAGCTTCACCTGTGCCCTGCTCTACATGAGCCTGTGCGTGGTGGTCGCCCAAGGCGGGTACGCGAACCTGGACCCGCAGTTCACCTTGTGGGTCAACCTGAGCCTGGTGGCGCTGTGGTTCGCCATCGACAGCCAGGCCCGTCGTGCGCGCCTGGGGTTCTGGGCGCTGTTGGGCCTGGCCTGTGGCATGGGTTTCATGACCAAGGGCTTTCTCGCCTGGCTGTTGCCAGTGCTGATCGCCCTGCCCTACATGGTCTGGCAAAAACGCCTGCGCGAACTGTTGGCCTATGGTTCAGTGGCAATCACGGTGGCCGTGCTGGTCAGCCTGCCCTGGGCCTTGACCGTTCACGCCCAGGAGCCGGACTACTGGCGATTCTTCTTCTGGCACGAGCATATCCGGCGATTTGCCGGCGAAGATGCCCAGCACGCCGCGCCCTGGTGGTACTACTTGCCGTTGCTGGTGGCGTTCAGCCTGCCCTGGGCGGCCCTGCTGCCTGCGGCGCTCAAGCAAGCCTGGCAGAACCGTCGTCAGACGAGCATTGGCTTCCTGCTGCTCTGGCTGCTGTTGCCGTTGGCGTTTTTCAGCCTGAGCAAGGGCAAGCTGCCGGCCTACATCTTTCCGTGCCTGTTGCCATTGGCCCTGTTGATGGGCCATGTGCTGGTCGATCGCCTCGCGAGCCGGCAGACCCGTGCCATCAGTCTGAACGGTGCGCTGAACCTGGTGCTGGGTGTGCTGGTGCTGATAGCGCTGGTCTACTTTCAATTGAAAAAGCCGCTCTACAGCAACGAGCCCGAGCACTTGGTGCTGGTGTTCATCGCTTTGACCGGCTGGATCCTCGCCAGCGTACTGCAAGCCTTGCGCCCGTTGCAGTGCTGGGCTGCACCTGCCCTGGGCAGTTGGCTGTTCGTGGCGCTGATTCCGGCCGCGCTGCCCAACTCGGTGGTCTATAACAAGATGCCGGACCAATTCATCATCGATCACGCCCAGGAACTTGGCCAGGCCAGTCGCTTGCTGAGCAATGACCTGGGCGCCGCCTCGGCCCTGGCCTGGCGACTCAAGCGTCCGGACGTGGCGTTGTACAACACCGTAGGCGAAGTGAAATATGGCCTGGCTTATCCTGACACCCTGCATCGCCGGGTCGACTTTCTCAAGGTCCCCCAATGGATGACCGAAGCCCGCCAGCAGGGTTCGGTAGGCGTGGTGATGCGAATCAATGGCCAGGAGCACTACGAAATCGACATGTTGCCCCAGGACTTCAAGCGTTATGACCAAGGCAATCTGGTGATCCTGATCTTCCCACAGAGCCAGCCATGAGCCTGTTGCTGATCGTGCTTGCCTGCCTGCTGACCTGCCTGGGCCAGGTCGCCCAGAAATATGCGGTGGAAAGCTGGCGTGGCCAGGCATCGGGAGTGCTCGACAAGCTGCGTTCGCCGTGGCTGTGGCTGGCGTTGCTGAGTCTGGGCTGCGGGCTGTTGGTGTGGCTGCTGGTGTTGCAGCGGCTGGACGTCGGCGTCGCCTATCCGATGCTCAGCCTCAATTTCGTACTGATTACCCTGATCGCCCGCTTCGTCTTCCACGAAGCCATTGATCGCCGGCACTGGATCGGCGTGGCCCTGGTGATTGCCGGTGTCGTGCTGCTGGGGAGGCACGCATGAGCCTGGGTCGCGGCATCGGCTTTGCCATGGGCAGCGTACTGCTGGTCAGCGCGGCCCAACTGGGCATGCGCTGGAGCATGAGCCACCTGCCCTTGCCGGCACAGTGGCTGGCGGCATTGAGCAGTGGCACGGTCGACCCGCTGGCAGTCGCCGTGGTGCTGGCCTCGATCATGGCTTACGCACTGTCCATGCTCAGCTGGCTCATGGCCCTGCGTGACCTGCCGCTGGGGCGGGCCTACTCGCTGCTCAGCATCAGTTATGCCCTGGTGTACCTGCTGGCCGCCAGCCTGCCACTGTTCAACGAGCCGTTCAGTCTTTCTAGAACCCTGGGGGTGGCGCTGGTCATCCTCGGGGTCCTCACCATCAACTCTCGCGGTATCCACACCCCAAACGTCAGGAAGACTCCATGAAAATCAGTGTCATTGGTAGTGGCTACGTCGGCCTTGTACAAGCTGCCGTGCTGGCCGAAGTGGGTCACGATGTGGTCTGCATGGACGTCGATCAGCAAAAGATCGCGTTATTGCAACAAGGTCATGTGAGCATTTTCGAACCCGGGCTGGCCAGCCTGGTCCGCGAAGGCCTGGAATGCGGGCGCCTGCAGTTCACCACAGACGAGAAACAGGCGGTCCAGCATGGCCAGGTATTGTTCATTGCCGTGGGTACACCCTCCGGGGAGGATGGCTCGGCCGACTTGCGTTATGTGTTGTCGGTGGGCGACGCCGTGGCCAGGCACCGCGAGCACCCCTTGATCGTGGTGGAAAAATCCACCGTGCCGGTGGGCACTGGCGATACCCTTCGCGCCCATATAGACAGCCGGTTGCACGGCCACGGGCGCATCCTGCAGTTCGATATCGTGTCCAACCCCGAGTTTCTCAAGGAGGGCTCGGCGGTCGCCGACTGCCGCCGTCCGGACCGCATCGTCATCGGTTGCGACAGCGAGGCGGTACGCGAGGTCATGCGTGACCTCTATGCGCCCTTCAACCGCAACCACGACCGCATCATGTTCATGGACCTGCGCAGCGCCGAACTGACCAAGTACGCCGCCAACTGCATGCTGGCGACCAAGATCAGCTTTATCAATCAGATCGCCGAGCTGGCCGAGCACCTGGGCGCGGACATCGAGTCCGTGCGCCTGGGGATAGGCGCCGACCAACGGATCGGCTACCACTTCATCTACCCCGGCTGTGGTTATGGCGGCTCGTGCTTCCCCAAGGACATGCGCGCACTGATCCACAGTGCCGAGCAAGCCAACTGCTCCAGTGACCTATTGCAAGCGGTCGAAGCAATCAACGAGCGTCAGAAACACAAGCTGTTCGAGCGCATCAATGCCTTCTACAACGGTGACCTGGTAGGCAAGACCTTTGCACTGTGGGGACTGGCGTTCAAACCCAACACCGACGACATGCGCGATGCGCCGAGCCGGGTGCTGATGCAGTCGCTGTGGGCAGCAGGCGCGACGGTGCGAGCCTTCGACCCGGAAGCCATGCAGGAGACGCAGAACCTGTACCCGAACGAAGCACGATTGATGCTCATGGGCACCCCGGAATCCGTGCTCAAGGATGCGGACGCATTGATCATCTGCACCGAATGGCAGCAGTTCAAGGCACCGGATTTCGAACTGATCCAGCAGCGCCTCAAGGCACCGGTGATCTTCGACGGACGCAACCTGTATGACGTCGAGCGTCTGGCGCGCAAAGGCTTCCAGTACTTTCCGATGGGCCGGGGCGAATCGCGTAACCTGCCCGTTTGCGCACAGCCATCGCCTGTGGCTTCAGTCGTGACCGAGAGGACGGCATAGACGCCTACCAGAGGCTGTCGGTACGACACGCTGGGGGCAATACATCAATATTAATGAGTTTAAAGTTCATTAATATGAATTTGTCAGTGGCCGGCCAGACCGGCAGACTGCACCGGTTCCTCCCCCAAATGGTGGAACTTTTGAAGGGCTTTCTGGTGACCCAGACAGGCCCTTCTTTTTGTCTGCCCTCTGCCACTGGACCGTTCTGCCCATGTTTGCTCGCTGGATCCCCGCTGCCATCAATACCCGTCCTTCAGAATGGAGCCGTGCCGCCATCGGCATGTCCCTGGGCACACTGCTGAGCGTCTGGCTCTGTGGCCAGGTATTCGGCATGGACGTGGCCATGCACCTGATCGGCCCCCTGGGGGCATCGGCGGTATTGCTGTTTGCCGTGTCGTCCGGCGCACTGGCCCAGCCCTGGTCGATCCTGGGCGGATACCTGTGTGCCGGGGTGGTAGCACTGTTGGTGGCCCATGTGCTTGGACGGACCCTGGGCAGTGCGTGCCTGGCAGCCGGCACCGCGTTGATGCTGATGTGCTGGCTGCGTTGCCTGCATCCCCCGGCCGGTGCGCTGGCCTTGCTGATGGTGGTGGCGGACCCGGCGACCATCGCCCTGGACTGGAAAGCACTCGCGCCGGTGATGCTGAGCGCGGCCACCTTGTTGCTCAGTGCCCTGGTCTACAACAACCTGACCCGTATTCGCTACCCCAAGCGGCCCGCCGAACCGGTGGCCCGGGTGCCGGCGGATCACCCGCCCGTCGACAGCCAGGCAATCACGGCACAAGACCTGAAAGCGGCACTGGCGGACCTGGAGGCTTTCTTCGATGTGACCCCCGAGGACCTTGAACAACTGATCCACGCCAGCGAACGGCACGCCAAGCGCCGCAGTATCGGTGAGGTATTCGCCAACAAGGCCTGACACGGCCAACGACAAGGCCTGGCGCTACTCCTCAGGCCGCTGACTGCTGCCGTGCCGGTACCGCCAGGCTCACCGCTCGCACCGAGGCTCCGGTACACAAACCTAGCGACTGGGCGGTTTGCGCATCGACAATCAATGTCCCGGCGGCGATCCGCGCAGGTGCTGCGGTAATCCGGCACTCGGCCAATTGCCGATTGTGGATCAGGTAGATCTCGGCCTGCTCCCCCGGCGTGCCAATGCTTAGTTGCAATACCTGACTATCGCGTACCGCCCGAATCTGTCCTGTCGCGCATTCGATCAACGGACCGCCGTCGAAGATATCGATGTAATCCCGGTGTTCAAAGCCCTCCGCCTTGAGCATGCCCAACGCCGGTTCGGTGTTGGGATGTACCCGACCGATCACTGATCGCGCGCTCTCGGGCAGCAGGCATGTAGGTAACGGGAACTTGGGCATCAGTTCGGCAATGAAGGTTTTGTTACCAAGGCCGGTGAGGTAGTCGGCGTCGGCAAAATCCATTTTGAAAAAGTGCCGTCCCAAGCCTTCCCAGAAAGGTGAAACACCCTCCTCGTCGGAGTAGCCGCGCATTTCCGCGATGACCTTTTCGCCAAAGTGCTGGCGAAATTCGGCGAGAAACAGAAACCGCGCCTTGGATAACAGGCGACCGTTGAGGCCAGCGCGGTGATCGGCATGCAAGAACAACGAACACAACTCCGAATGCCCGGTCATGTCGTTCCCCAGGAACAGCGTCGGCAATTGCTGATTGATCCCCAGGTTGCTGGACGCGGCGACAAACAGGCCCAGGCGATAGTTGTACCAGGGCTCCCGCAGGCCGACAGCGCCAGCCAGGGCGCAGATGCCGATCGCCTCTCCCTGATCACTCTCCAGCACAAACAGATAGTCGGCGTCAGCGCGTCCGGCCTCGCCGGCAAAGGTTCTCGCCGCCCACTCCAGGCGCTGGCGCAAACGTCCGGCATCCGCAGGCAAGGTCGTCAAGCCGGTGCCCGCACTATGAGCCAGGGCCAGCAATGCCGGCAGATCATCGGGTGTCGCAGGACGGACGATCATCACATACCCCCCTTGGCAGCCGGATACGCCTGCCGGGCCTTGGGTAGAAAAACCTCCGCCAACATGCAGCGGGCACTCCCACCGCCCACCCGTTCGATGGTGTCGATGTTCACGGGCAACGGTGTGGTGTAAGCCTCGATGAGCCGACGCTGAGCCGCATCGAGGGAACGCCAGGCGGTGCGCGACATCACCAACAGCGGCTCACCTGCCGCCGTGTGGACTTGCAGCATGTTGCCCGCGAAAGACTCTAACTGCTCCCAACTCAGCGCGATAACCTGCTTGCCGCTGTCTTCCAGGCGTGAACGCAGCGTTCGGGCTTGCGCCGGCTCAGCCACGCAAGCCAGGCAGGCCACGGCCAGTTCAGTACCGACGCTCATCATGACGTTGGTGTGATAGATCGCGACACCCTGGCGATCGACTGCGTTGAATGCGCACAACTCATAACCCAGATGGCTGACCACTTGATCCAATGCATGGGCGTGGGTGCGTGTGGAGTAGCCGGCGTAGCAAATCCGCGCCTGACGGTCCAGCACCATACTGCCCGTGCCCTCGAGGAACACGTCCTGCAGTTCAAGGGCCGTGAGGTCCAGCAGGTGCTCGACCCGGTACTCGTTGTGCAGCAGATCCAGCACACCCTTGTCCCGTTCCAGCCGCCGGTTATGGCCTTGCATCGGATACAACACCAGTGTGCCGTCGGGGTGACTGCTCCACCAATTGTTGGGGAAAATCGAGTCCGGGGTATGGGGGGCATCGCGGTCATCGTGAACGATCACCTCCACTCCGTGATCGCGTAGCGCAGCGACGTAACCGTCGAACTCCTGCAAGGCCTGGCGCTGGACGTCCTCCGACGCGGCCGCCGGGCGCTGGAAACGGTTGTTCGCCGCCGTATCCTGATTGAAGGAGAAACGTGTCGGGCGAATCATCAAAACGGTATTGGTGGTTTGCATGGGCACAGGTTCAATGAGGGTTGAGAGGTGCTCATTGTCTGTTTCGCTGCGCAGAAAACCCGGCTGATTAGCAGCAAGGCAGTGTTGAAAATGGCTGAAAACCCAGGGGCTTTCAGCCGATTTGGCGGGATGAAAACAGGAAGGGATTGGGCGTTGAAGACCGTCACCACACTCAGCCTGGCAACGCCCCGATGGACGCTTCAGGCTGACTTGCGTTCCCTCGCTTGCGTGGGAACGCGCAGGTGCCTACGACGAGGTTTTGACCATCGCCAGTTCTGGGTGGCTGACCAGTTTGTCGATATGCAGGTCTGGATCATCGAACCAGACTTCGGTCAGCACCCGGTAGTGCTCCATGTCACGGCAGCGCATCCGCAGACTGTAATCGAAGGCTCCGCTGATCAATTGGCATTCCAGTACCTGCGGGCAAGCACGCACCTTGGCCTCGAACGCCTTTTGTGCAGCGCGCCCACTCTGGTTCGACAGCGCCACCAGCACCAGCAACGACAAACCCGGTGTCAGTTTCTTTTCGTCGAGGATAGCCCCATAACCCCGAATCACCCCGAGCTGTTCGAGCTTTCGCACCCGTTCCAGGCAAGGCCTGGGCGTCAGGTGCACGCGCTCGGAAAGCTTTTGATACGTGATGCGCCCATCGTGACGCAGCACCTCGATGATGGCCTGATCGATACGATCAAGCACGATCGTCAGATCACGGATATCCGCCATGTACGTCTTGCCTCACTTCAAACGGCCCGATAGAAATTGCTGTAAACGTTCACTCTTCGGCTGGTCGAGGATCGTCGCATCGCCCTGCTCCTCGACCTTGCCTTGATGCAGGAACAGCACTTGACTGGAAACCTGCCGGGCAAAACCCATTTCGTGGGTCACCATCAACATGGTCCGCCCCTCTTCAGCCAGTGCCTGAATCACCTTCAACACTTCTCCCACCAACTCCGGGTCCAGGGCTGACGTCGGCTCATCGAACAACAGGATCTGTGGCTCCACCGCCAATGCTCGCGCAATCGCCACACGTTGCTGTTGGCCCCCCGACAGAAACGCCGGGTATTGCTCGGCCACTCGCTGGGGCAGGCCGACTTTGTCCAGATACGCCCGGGCGCTGGTTTCGGCGTCCTTGCGAGCGACACCCAGCACTTTGCAGGGCGCCAGCATGATGTTCTCCAGCACGGTCAAATGGCTCCACAGGTTGAAGTGCTGAAACACCATGGCCAGCCGTGTGCGCAAGCGCTGCAACTGTGCCGGATTGGCGACCCGCATGCCACCTGCCGCCTGGCGGGTGACAATGCGCTCGCCATCCAGCGCAATGGCCCCCTCATCCGCGCGCTCCAGAAAATTGATGCAACGCAACATGGTGCTTTTGCCCGAGCCGCTGGCGCCGATCATGCTCACCACATCCCCGGCCCGCGCGTTCAAAGAGACGCCCTTGAGTACTTCATTGTCACCAAAACGTTTATACAGATTTTCAACCGTGAGTTTGTACATGCTTGCACTCCTGGAGCGGCGTCTGCGTCGACGCCGCTCTGGACAAAAATGAGGTGAGTGATTCAGTGCGCCGGCCCGAGAAAGCCCAGCCAACGTTTCTCCGCCAGGCGAAATCCGCCGACCAGGGCGAGTGACAACCCCAGGTACAACAAACCGGCGATGCCAAACGCCTGAAACGTCATGAAGGTCGCGGCGTTGGCATCCCGGGCAACTTTCAGAATGTCCGGGATAGTCGCGGTGAAGGCCACGGACGTGGCGTGCAGCATCAGAATCACTTCGTTGCTGTAGTACGGCAGTGCGCGGCGCAGGGCCGATGGCAGGATCAATTGCAGGTGCAGCCGCCAGCCGCTCAAGCCATAGGCGTGCGCCGCTTCGATTTCGCCGTAGGGAATGCTGCGAATCGCACCGGCGAATATCTCCACGGTGTAGGCACAGGTGTTGAGGGTGAATGCCAGCAAGGTGCAGTTCATGGCATCGCGGAAGAAGGCTTCCAGCAGCGGCTGGGCGCGCACCGCCGCAATGCCGTAGATCCCGCTGTAGCAAATCAGCAGTTGGATATACAGCGGCGTACCGCGAAATACATAGGTAAACAACTGGACCGGCCAGCGCAACAACGCCCAGCGCGAGGTACGCATGATCGCCAGTGGCAACGACAGGCAAAAGCCAAGGACGATACTCGCCACCAGCAACCACAGGGTCATGGCCAGGCCGGTGAACGTCTCACCGTCGCTGAACAGGAAGGGTCTCCAGTACTCGGCAATCAATTCAATCATCGCGCCATCCCCCGTACTCCTTGGTTGTAGCGGCGCTCAAGCACTCGCAACGCATAGTTGGAGGCGCTGGTGATCAGCAGGTACAACGCCGCCGCCATCAGCAGGAAGTCGAGCATGTTGAAGGTGCTTTTGCCCGCCTCCTGCGCCACTTTGACCAGGTCCGACAAGCCAATGATCGACACCAGCGCGGTGGCCTTGAGCAACACCAGCCAGTTGTTGCCCAGGCTCGGCAAGGCAAAACGCATCATTTGCGGGAACACCACGAAACGAAACCGCTGCCAGCGATTGAGGCCGAAACAGGCGGCGGCCTCTTGCTGACCGCGTGGCACGCTCACAATGGCGCCACGAAAGGTCTCGGTGAAGTACGCGCCGTAGATAAACCCGAGCGTGACAATCCCGGCCAGAAACGGGTCGATCTCCATGTAGGGCCAGCCCATCGCCTCGGTAAGGCTGCTCAGCCAGCCTTGCAGGCTGTAGAAGATCAACAGCATCAGCACCAGGTCCGGCACACCGCGAATCAGTGTGGTATAGAGCGTCGCCGGCAGGTTCAGCCACTTCAGCGGCGATAACTTGGCCGCGGCGCCCAGCAACCCCAACACCATGCTGACCAGCAGCGAAAACGCAGAGAGTTTGAGGGTGACCCACGTGCCATGCAGCAACAACGGGCCGTAACCTTGCAGGGTCGACAGATCGACCCCCAGTAGATTCAGGAGGGAATTCACGCCAGTTACCTGTCTTGTGGCGCCCGCACGGGCGCTGTACCGATGAGCGCGGCACAGTGCTCGGGGCGCGAGGATCAGTTGTTATAGAGGTCCAGAGCGCCGAAGTGCTTTTGCTGGATCTGTGCGTAGATGCCCTTGTCGTGCAGGGACTTGATGGCGGCATTGATCATGCCTTTGAGCTCGTCGTTGCCCTTGCGGATACCGATGGCGATTTCCGAGGGCACCAGCGGGTCACTGATGCCTTCGCTGTTCTGGAAGTCAGCGCCCTGTGGCGACGTCAGAAAACTCATCTGCGCCTGCAGCTTATCCTGGATGGACGCATCGAGGCGGCCGAACACCAGGTCTGCGTACACCTGATCCTGATTCTGATAGGCCCGCAGTTTCACACCGCCTGGCGCCAGTTTGGCCCTGGCGTAGGTCTCCTGAATCGTGCCCTGCATGAACCCCACGGTCTTGCCCTTGAGGGATTCGGCGGTGGGCTCCAGGCCGGAATCCTTGCGGGTGACGATGGCGGTCGGTCCGGCATAGAGGCGATCACTGAAATCGATCTGTTTTTTACGGGCATCCGTCACCGTCATCGAGGATTCGATCGCATCGAACTTACCGGCTTTGAGACCCGGGATCAGCCCGTCGAAGTCGTTGCTGACCCAGACACAGGTGAGTTTCAACTCGGCGCAGATGGCGTTGCCCAGGTCGACGCCGAAGCCTTGCACGCCTCCGTCAGCGGTCGTGGACTCAAAGGGTGGATAGCTGGGATTGACGCCAAAGCGCAACTCTTTCCATTCTTTGGCGCTGGCGCCGGTGGAGCAGCACAGCAAGGCGAGTGCCGGCAAGGTCAGCCACTTGATATTCATCTTCTTGAGTCCCGGATTATTTGGATTTATAGCGGTCAGGCGCCCGCGCCGAACCACACTTTTTTACAGGGGCAGAAAATCGATGCGGTCTTCACCGCAGCCGTATTTATTGTTGTTATCGACCGGAGGGAGCCAGTCGTCGGGGTGCAACCCTTTTCTGGCGCATTGTCAAAAGCACCTGAAACGGAACGCCAGAATGCCAATAGCCAGGACGGCGCAGGTGTCGTAAGGCGCGGTCCAGACAGCGTAACTGCGCTGAACGAGCGCATTGGACAGCCGATTCTGTCGTCAGCGGCAAGGCGCGATGGCAAGCCCTTTCGACACTGGCCAAAGGCACATCGACGGTGCCTTGTCGCGCACTGTCCCGTGTCGGGCAGCACGGAGGTGGTCGCTCAATGACCCACTGCACCAGGGGCGGATCCTGACATGCAAAAATGCACAGGCGACCTGCAGTTATCCGGGTTGTACATGGCAAATTTGCACTGTTACGATCCGCCATCGCTCGCGCGCGAGCATCTCTATAAAGAACAATAAAAGCAGGGAGTTAGTGATGACTGCTCAGGTTTCATCCCCGACAGGTCAGCCCATGGATGCCACGCAGAACGACGTGCTGGCCCAGGTGCGCAACCACATTGGTCACCTGACCCTCAATCGCCCCGCCGGTCTCAATGCCATTACCCTGGACATGGTGCGCAGCCTGCATCGCCAGCTGGACGCCTGGGCCCGGGATCCGCAGGTACATGCCGTGGTACTACGCGGAGCTGGCGAGAAAGCCTTCTGTGCCGGTGGCGATATCCGCTCGCTGTACGACAGCTACACAAGCGGCGACACCCTGCACGAAGCGTTCTTCGTCGAAGAATATGCCCTGGACCTGGCGATCCACCATTACCGTAAACCCGTGCTCGCGCTGATGGACGGTTTCGTCCTCGGCGGCGGCATGGGTCTGGTGCAGGGTGCCGACTTGCGGGTGGTCACCGAACGCAGCCGCCTGGCGATGCCGGAAGTGGGCATCGGCTATTTCCCGGACGTGGGTGGCAGCTACTTCCTGCCCCGTGTCCCGGGCGAACTGGGGATCTATCTGGGTGTCAGCGGCGTGCAGATTCGCGCTGCCGATGCGTTGTATTGCGGGTTGGCCGACTGGTACCTGGAAAGTGCGCGGCTGGCCGAGCTGGACCAGCGCCTGGACAGCCTTGTATGGCACGACACCCCGCTCAAGGACCTGCAAGGCTTGCTGGCCAGGCTCGGCGTGCAGCACCTGCCCGACGCACCGCTGCAAGCCTTGCGCCCGGCCATCGATCACTTCTTCGCCCTGGCGGACGTGCCGGGCATCGTCGAGCAACTGCGTACCGTCACGGTTGCCGACAGCCACGCCTGGGCGTTGACCACCGCCGACCTGCTGGAAACCCGCTCACCGCTGGCCATGGGTGTGACCCTGGAAATGCTGCGCCGCGGCCGACAGCTGAGCCTGGAACAGTGTTTTGCCCTGGAGCTGCACCTGGATCGTCAGTGGTTCGAGCGTGGCGACCTGATCGAAGGTGTGCGCGCCCTGCTAATCGACAAAGACAAGAACCCACGCTGGAACCCTCCGACCGTACAGGCGCTGGACGCCGAGCGGGTGGCGAGCTTCTTCAGCGGATTTGATCAGAGCGGGAGCTGAGTCATGCACGATATCGAATTGACCGAAGAACAAGTGATGATCCGCGACATGGCCCGGGACTTTGCCCGTGGCGAAATCGCCCCCCATGCCCAGGCCTGGGAAAAGGCCGGCTGGATCGACGATGCGCTGGTGGCGAAAATGGGCGAGCTGGGGTTGCTTGGCATGGTGGTACCCGAAGAATGGGGTGGCACCTACGTCGACTACGTGGCCTACGCCCTGGCGGTGGAAGAAATTTCCGCCGGTGACGGCGCCACCGGCGCCTTGATGAGCATCCATAATTCGGTGGGCTGCGGGCCGGTACTCAATTACGGTACCGAGGAACAGAAACAGACCTGGTTGGCAGACCTGGCCAGCGGCCAGGCCATCGGTTGCTTCTGCCTGACCGAGCCCCAGGCCGGCTCCGAGGCGCATAACCTGCGCACCCGTGCCGAACTGCGTGACGGTCAATGGGTGATCAATGGTGCCAAGCAGTTCGTCAGCAATGGCAAGCGCGCGAAACTGGCCATCGTCTTCGCCGTCACTGACCCGGACCTGGGCAAGAAAGGCCTGTCAGCCTTCCTGGTGCCCACCGACAACCCAGGTTTCATTGTCGACCGTAGCGAACACAAGATGGGCATTCGCGCCTCCGATACCTGTGCCGTTACCCTCAATAACTGCGTGATTCCCGAAGCGAACCTGCTGGGCGAACGCGGCAAGGGCCTGGCGATTGCCCTGTCCAACCTCGAAGGCGGTCGCATCGGCATCGCCGCGCAAGCGCTGGGCATTGCCCGTGCAGCCTTCGAAGCGGCACTGGCCTATTCCCGTGACCGGGTGCAGTTCGACAAGCCGATCATCGAACACCAGAGTATCGCCAACCTGCTGGCTGACATGCACACCCGCCTGAACGCCGCCCGCTTGCTGATCCTGCACGCCGCACGCCTGCGCAGCGCCGGCAAGCCGTGCCTGTCCGAAGCCTCCCAGGCCAAGCTGTTCGCGTCCGAGATGGCCGAGAAGGTCTGCTCGTCCGCCATTCAGATTCATGGCGGCTACGGCTACCTGGAAGATTATCCGGTGGAGCGTTACTACCGCGATGCGCGGATCACGCAGATTTACGAGGGGTCGAGCGAGATACAGCGGATGGTGATTGCGCGGGAATTGAAGAATTATCAGATCTGAAGTGTACGTACCTGTGGCGAGGGGGTTTGCCCCCTCGCCACACAATTACTTACCGACGAACTCAGGCGCACGCTTGGCAATGAACGCGGCCATCCCTTCCTTCTGATCCTGGGTGGCGAACGCTGCATGGAACACCCGGCGTTCGAAGCGCACGCCTTCGGACAGGCTGACCTCAAAGGCGCGGTTGACGCTTTCCTTGGTCATCATCGCAATCGGCAGCGATTTGCTGGCAATCACCGCTGCTACCTTCATCGCCTCGTCCAACAGCTCATCGGCCGGCACGATGCGCGCCACGATGCCGCAACGCTCGGCCTCCACCGCATCGATCAAGCGGCCGCTCAGGCACATTTCCATGGCCTTGGCCTTACCCACCGCGCGGGTCAGGCGCTGGGTGCCGCCCATGCCTGGCAACACGCCCAGATTGATTTCCGGCTGACCGAACCTGGCGTTGTCACCGGCCAGAATGAAGTCGCACATCAGTGCCAGTTCACAGCCGCCCCCCAACGCGAAACCGTTGACCGCGGCAATGATCGGCTTGCGGCGGTTAGCCACCCGATCACTGTCGCTGAACAGGTCATCGAGGTAGATCTGCGGGTAGGTCAGCTCCGCCATTTCCTTGATGTCAGCACCGGCGGCAAAGGCTTTTTTCGAGCCGGTCAGTACGATACAGCCGATGTCCGGATTGGCTTCCAGACCGTCCAGCGCGTGGTTCAGTTCGCTGACAATCTGCGCATTCAGTGCGTTCAGTGCCTGGGGACGATTGAGCGTGATCAGGCCGACCCGGCCCTGGACGTCCAACAAAATCGTTTCGTAACTCATGCCAACATTCCTTCTCAAAGATTGCGCGAAATGACCATGCGCTGAATATCACTGGTGCCTTCATAAATCTGGCAGACCCGCACGTCGCGGTAGATACGCTCCAGCGGAAAGTCGTTCAAGTAGCCGTAGCCACCCAGGGTTTGCAATGCCATCGAGCAGACTTTCTCGGCCATTTCCGAAGCAAACAGCTTGGCCATCGAAGCTTCCACCAGGGCCGGCTTGCCACTGTCACGCAGGGCGGCGGCGTAATGCACCATTTGCCGGGCGACGGCTATTTGCGTGGCCATGTCGGCCAGGCGAAAGGCCACGGCCTGATGCTCGATGAGGGCCTTGCCGAAGCTTTCCCGCTCGCGGGCATAGTCGCGGGCCGCTTCGAAGGCAGCGCGGGCCATGCCCACGGACTGCGAGGCAATGCCGACACGCCCGCCTTCCAGGTTGGCCAGGGCAATCCTGTAGCCTTCGCCCTCCTCGCCCAGACGATTTGCCACCGGAACCTTCACGTCCTCGAACAGGATCTGGCAGGTGTCGGAGGCATGCTGGCCGAGTTTGTCCTCGATCCGCGCGACCTTGTAGCCCGGTGAGTCGGTGGGCACGATAAAGGCACTGATCCCACGCTTGCCGGCAGCCGGGTCGGTCACGGCAAACACAATCACCACCCCGGCGTTCTGCCCCGACGTGATGAACTGTTTGCAGCCGTTGAGCACGTAGTGATCGCCGTCCAGGCGCGCACGGGTTTTCAGGCTGCTGGCGTCGGAACCGGCCTGGGGCTCGGTCAACGCGAACGCACCGAGCATGGCCCCGCTGGCCAGCGGCTTGAGGAACTGCTCTTTCTGTTGATCGTTGCCGAACTTGAGGATCGGCACACAGCCGACCGAGTTGTGCACGCTCATGATGGTCGAACAGGCACCATCGCCAGCGGCGATTTCTTCCAGGGCCATGGCGTACGCCAGGTACCCGGTGTCGCAACCGCCCCATTGTTCCGGCACCAGCATGCCGAAGAAGCCCAGTTGCGCCATCTCGCCAATGGCTTCTTTAGGGAAGCGATGCTCGCGATCCCACTCGGCGGCAAACGGCTTGAGCCGCTCCTGGGCAAACTGCCGTGCCGCTTCGCTGATCTGTAGTTGTTCGTCATTCGGGAGCATGGGGATTCCTTAGTACAGGCATTCAACGGCCATGGCCGTGGCTTCACCGCCGCCGATGCAGATGGCTGCAACGCCGCGTTTCAGGCCTTTCTGGCGCAGGGCCGAGAGCAAGGTCACCAGGATGCGCGCACCCGAGGCGCCAATCGGGTGACCCAGGGCGCAGGCGCCGCCGTGAATGTTGACCTTGTCGTGGGGGATCTCCAGCTTGGTCATGGTGACCAGGCTGACCACGGCGAAGGCTTCGTTGACTTCGAACAGGTCGACTTCATCCAGCGACCAGCCGGTCTTTTTCATCAGCTTCTTGATCGCACCCACTGGAGCGACCGGGAACAGGCCCGGGGTGTCGGCGAACGCGGCGTGACCATGAATCACCGCCAGCGGCTTCAAGCCACGTTTCTCGGCTTCGCTGCGACGCATCAACAGCAAGGCCGCCGCGCCATCGGAAATCGAACTGGAGTTGGCCGCCGTGACCGTGCCGCCCTCGCGGAACGCCGGTTTCAGGCTGGCGATCTTGTCCAGCCTGGCTTTTGGTGGCTGTTCGTCATCGCTGATGGTTTTCGGCTCTTTGCCAACCATGACCTGCAGGGGCACGATCTCGGCGTTGAAGCTGCCGTCCTTGATCGCCTGCTGGGCACGGGTGGTCGAGGCAATGGCAAAGGCGTCCTGTGCCTCACGGGTAAAACCGTTGGTCTCGGCACAGTCCTCGGCGAAGGTGCCCATCAGGCGCCCCTTGTCGTAGGCATCTTCCAGGCCGTCGAGGAACATATGGTCCAGGACCTTGCCGTGGCCCATGCGCAGGCCGGCCCGGACCCGGTCCAGCAGGTACGGTGCGTTGGACATGCTTTCCATGCCGCCGGCGACCACCACCTCGGCACTGCCGGCCAGCAGCATGTCGTGGGCCAGCATCGTGGCTTCCATACCCGAACCACACATCTTGTTCAGGGTGGTGCAGCGGGTCGCCTTGTTCAGGCCCGCACCCAGGGCGGCTTGTCGCGCCGGCGCCTGGCCTAAGCCTGCGGACAACACGCAGCCGAACAGCACTTCTTCCACCGCGTCGCTGGCCACGCCCGCGCGCTCGACCGCCGCGCGAATGGCAGCGGCGCCCAGTTGCGGTGCGCTCAGGCTTTTGAGTTCACCTTGAAAACCGCCCATGGGGGTGCGGACGGCGCTGACAATGACAATCGGATCGTTGTTCGTGGTCATGATCATGACTCCTTATTTGGCCGCCATGCGCAAGGCACCGTCGAGACGGATCACCTCACCGTTGAGCATGCTGTTCTCTATGATATGCCTGACCAGCGCGGCGTACTCGTCCGGTTTGCCCAGGCGTGGCGGGAATGGCACGCCGGCGGCCAGCGAATCGCGTACTTCCTGGGTCATGCCGGCCATCATCGGGGTTTCGAAGATACCTGGGGCGATGGTCATCACGCGGATGCCAAAGCGCGCCAATTCACGGGCAGCGGGCAAGGTCAGGCTGACAATCGCGCCTTTGGAGGCCGCGTAGGCGGCTTGGCCGATCTGCCCATCGTAGGCAGCAGCCGAGGCGGTGTTGATGATGACTCCGCGCTCGCCGTCGGCATTGGCCTCGGTCTCGGCAATGGCCGCGGCGGCCAGACGCAACAGATTGAAACTACCAATCAGGTTGACGTTGATCACCTGGCTGAAACTGGCCAGTGCGTGAGGGCCGTTCTTGCCGAGGATTTTCTCGCCACGGACCACGCCGGCGCAGTTGACCAACCCGTGCAGGCCGCCAAAGGCCGCTACAGTGGCCTTGACCGCCGCTTGCGCCGCCGCTTCCTGGGTGATGTCGGCCACCACGCTCTGGGCACCCAGGCGTTTGGCCTGGGCGGCGAGCGCTTCTGCGTTCATGTCCACCAGCATCACTTTGGCGCCGGCGCCGACCAGCATTTCAGCGGTGGCCGCCCCCAGTCCGGAAGCGCCGCCACTGACGAGAAAAACCTTGTTTGCGATTTGCATCGTTGTTTCCTTGAATTCAAGCCGAAGCCTTGTGAGCCGCAGCCTCTTGAGCCTTGGCGATTTCCTGGTTGCGCAAGATAAAGCGCTGTAACTTGCCGCTTGGGGTTTTCGGCAACTCACTGACAAATTCCACTTCCCGCGGGTACGAGTGCGCGGCCAGGCGCTTGCGCACATGCTGGCGCAGTTCCTCGGCAAGCTCGGGAGAGGCGCGGTATTGCGTGCTCAGCACCACGAACGCCTTCACCAGCTCAGTGCGCTCCGGATCGGGTTTGCCGACCACGGCCGCTTCGACCACCGCCGGGTGTTCGATCAGCGCGCTTTCCACGTCGAACGGGCCCACCCGGTAACCGGATGTGGTAATCACGTCATCGCTGCGGCCGACAAAGCTGATGCTGCCATCCGGGTTCAGTTCGACGGTATCGCCACTCAGATAATAGTTGCCGACGAAGGCTTTGGTCGGCGCCCCTTCGTAACCGGCGAACCAGCACATCGGTGACTGGCTGCGGTCGATGGCCAGAATCCCTGGCTGGCCGACCGACAATTCGTTGTAAGCGTCGTCCAGCACCACGATCCGGTGACCCGGCGAGGCGAAACCGGCGGCGCCGACATGTACCGGGTGCTCGAGGCCATGGTGATTGCACAGCACCATGCCCAGTTCAGTCTGGCCATAGTGGTCATGGATCACCACGTCGAGGTTGTCGGCGAACCAACGGATCACTTCCGGGTTCAACGGCTCGCCGGCGCTGCTGACGATGCGCAGCCGGCCCTTGATCGAACGGGCGAACTCATCGCCACCGGCAATCAGCAAGCGGTAAGCGGTCGGCGATCCGGTGAGGTTGGTGATGCCGTACTTGTTGATCACCCGGCAGGTGCTTTCGAGGGTGAACGGACCATCGTAGAAGGTAATCGGATGCCCCATGGACAACGGCCCGGTCACACCAAAGTAGATGCCATAGGCCCAGCCCGGGTCGGCAACGTTCCAGAACGCATCCTCGGGGCGCAGGTCGACCGCGTCACGGGTGTAGCTCTGGAACGCGACCATGGCCTTGAGGGGCACGTACAGGGCTTTCGACGGGCCAGTGGTGCCCGAGGTAAACATCAGCAGGAACGGGTCTTCGCCGGTCAGCATCACCGGTTCGCACTGATTGGAGTAATTGGCCAGCTCAGCCCAGAAACTGAAGTCGCCACGGACGATGCCCTGGCCTTTCGGGCCACCGATGGTGACGATGGTCGGACAGTCCGGGACTTCATCGAGCTTTGGACGATTGACCGCGTCGGTCACCACGATCATCGCGCCGGAACTGCCGAGCCGGTGTTCGATGGCCTTGGGGCCGAAGGCAGTGAACAGCGGCTGATAGACCGCCCCGATACGCCAGGTGGCGAGCACCGCAATCAGCAACTCGACGTTGCGCGGCAGCAGGCCGGCGACCTTGTCACCCTTTTTCACACCCTGTGCCTGCAGGAAATTGGCAAAGCGCGCGGCCTTGTCCTGCAGATCGCTGAAGGTATAGGTCGCGGAACTGGCGTCACGGCCTTCCCAGAACAAGGCAATGCGCCCGGGCAACGCATGCCGGTCGCAGCATTCAACGCAGGCGTTGAGCGCCGTCAGTGAGCCGAGAAGCGCTGCATCGACGGTGTGCTGATAATTGAACTGTGTGGTTGCAGACAGGTAATCGCGCATTGCCAGAATCCCTCTGTATTTTTATTAGGTTGGGGGGAACCGTATAAATCCAGGAAATACTCGCTCTGCGCACGATAGGGAACAATGGTCAAAGCTTTCAAGTTGCTTGACTGGTTTGGCCAAGCCTCACGCGGTGCGAGGGGGCAAGCGCGTGCCGGTGAAAGGCCCGGCTCAGTGAACTTCGTTGAGAATCAGGCTGCGGTAATGCCCGGGGTTTGACCCCGACCATTTGCGAAACGCCTTGTAGAACGAACTGGTATCGGCAAACCCCAGGCGCGTGGCGATTTCGGCGAAGCTGATGCCAGGCTCTGCCAGCCAGACGATCGCCAACTCCTTGCGCACGCTGTCCTTCAGGCCCTGGTAGGTCTGCCCTTCTTCGGCCAGGCGGCGGCGCAAGGTCGAGGCCGACATGCACAGCCGTTGCGCCAGGCTGTCGGTTTCCGGCCAGTGCTGGGCCGGCAACTGCCGCAGGTCGTGCTTGATACGGCTGGCCAGGCTCTGCGGGTCGCGGTACTTGACCAGGATGTTGGCCGGCGCCTGGGCCAGAAAGCGCTTGAGCTCGTCCGCGCTGCGCTTGATCGGCAACTCGAGGCAGTCGGCGGAAAAAATCATCCGGGTCCGCGGCCGATCAAAGCGCAGGTTTTCGGAAAACATCACCTTGTAGTCATCGCAGAAGTCCGGCTCGGCGCAGCGCAGTTCGATCGCCAGAATCGGAATCCGCCGTCCGGCCAACCAGCAGGCCACGCCGTGAACAATCATCCAGTAGGTGAAATAGGTGAAGGCGCGGCGCGGTGGCAGGTCGTCCTCGAGCAGGACGATCTCTGCCAGGCTCTGCTGGTGAACCAGTTGGGCCGGCAGGTGTTCGAGCATCAACGACAGAAAGCCCAACCCGGACTCCAGGCCGGTGGCCAGGGTTGGCTGGGCCATCGCGCATCGACACAGGAACGCCAGGCTGCCGGACTTCAGCTGCCGTGGGTCCATGCCAAAGAACTCGTCGTCCCTGCGCCGCGCCAGTAAACGCCATAGCCGAGCATAGGCCGTGGCCGGTACCCGCGCATCGGCCACCTCCAGTAACCGTGGCTCGATTCCGACCTTGAGCAGCACCTCAAGGCTGGCGGCACCCGGTGCGCAACTCTGCAACAGTGCCTCGCGCACCAGGTGGATGGAGATGGTGTCTTTTTCCGACATTGAACGTGGTGAACCCTGTTTTTGTTTGGTCGCCATCTTAGCGCAGGCGCGGCGTACCTTAGACCAAAAGATCAGCAGTAACGCCCTGGCAGTACGCGATTGACCATTAGCCTGCTTTTTTCGACGCCCGCCTGAGGCCGCCCAGCATGAGCATCGAAACTCTGTGGCCGGCGCCATCTACGACAGTCACGTTGCTCGGTTCAGGTTTGGCTTATTGATCAGCCGTCTGCAACCCTGCCCTGTCCGACTTGCCCAGCGCCTGGGTGAAAAAGCGCCCGGCTTCGGCGATCAGGTTGCGGTGAATGTCCTCGCGGTTGACGCCATCGGCGTCGGTGCACAACGCCGGCATCGCCGCGACCTGCTCCTCGCTGCAGGGCGCCATGAACACAAAGTGCCCTGCCCCCGTCAGTAACCTGAAATCCGGGGCGACGGGCAGCTTGCGTGCCAGCGCGGCAGCATTCTTGTCCAGCGCCACCAGGGTGTCCCCATCGCCGCTGTAGAGCAGCACCGGGATGTGCACACCCGCCAGCGTCTGGCGACTGAACTTCAGGCTCAGGGGCGCCATCAGCATCAAGGCGTGAACCCGTGGATCGGCCACCGGTTGCAGGTCATCACGATCGGCGATCAGTTCACCCCGGGTGTTGCAGGCGTCCCGGTCATCGGGGCGCTCCTGGCAGTAGCGACGCAGCCGCTCCAGGTCCGGGGTGGCGCCCGAAAGAATCAGCGCGGTTTCGCCACCGGCGGAGTAACCGATCACCCCGACCTGATCGGCATGGACGAACGGCGCCAGCAGGGGGTCGCCCAGAGTGGCGGTGATGGCTGCGGAAATCTGGATCGGACGGCCGTACAGATTGCTCAAGGTCCCGAGGCGGCTGTGGTCCCTGGAGTTGTCACCGGGGTGAGTCACGGCCACCACCACGAACCCTTTGCGCGCCAACGAGGTGGCAAGATAGTGCAAGGCCAACGGTGTCCCGGTGTTGCCAGGGGACAGCATCAGCATCGGGAAGCGGCCGATGGCAACCCTGGCATCCTCGCTGGCCTGGATGCGATAGCCCCCGACCTGACTGGAATGCTCGATACCGGTCGACGGATAGAACGCAATGGCGTCCATGGGCTGTAGATCCAGGGGGTCAGGAAAAGTCAGTCGGTGATAGCCGACACTCCAGTGCGGGTGCGGCGCAGGCACCGCCTGCACCGGATTCAGGCTGCCGAGCAGGCACAACAGTAACACTGCACAAAGACGCGACATGAGATGCCCCACCGTTTGACCTGACTGGATGAGCCGATTGGTGCCACTTGCCTGGATTCAGCGCCTTGGCCGAACTCGAGACCATCGTGCAACCGAGCCGCTACTGCGGGCCAGCATCACTCGGGCCAACACCTCGGTTGTCAGATGCAAAGGACAGAAGCAAAGAGACCCCGGGCCTTGATCGTTTTACGACGATCAAGGCCCGGGGTCCAGTGGCATTTGCCCAAGGCTGGGCGAGCCGTTGAACCGGCCTTATGCAGCGACGAACAATTGGTCGCTGATGTGGGCCTGGGCGTCGTTCATGGCTTTGGCGCGAACCTCCTCACCATAGGACAGGCCCTGGGCGCGGACGAATTCGACGTCGGTGATGCCCATGAAGCCCAGCATCACTTTCAGGTAGTCTTCATGACCTACGCCCGTCGCCTGACCGGCATGCAGGCCGCCAGAGGTGGACACCACCACGACTTTCTTGTTGCCGCACAGGCCTTCAGGGCCGGCTTCGGTGTAGCGGAAGGTCTGGCCGGCCACGGCGATACGATCGAACCAGGCCTTGAGCTGGGTCGGGATGGTGAAGTTGTACATCGGCGCGGCGATGACCACGGCATCCGCTGCCAGGAACTCGGCCAGGGTCGAAGCACTCAGGTCGGCTTCATGCTGTTGCGCGGCGTCACGCAGTTCGGCCGGGGTGCCCGCGGCTACCAGGGTCGCGGCGGAAAAATGGCTGATGGCATCGCTGGACAGATCGCGGTAAGTGACCACGGTATCAGGCTCGGCAGCGGTCCAGGCCTGGACAACACCCTTGCTCAGCTGACGGGAAGCCGAGTTGTCACCCAGGATGCTCGAATCGATGTGCAGAAGTTTCATATGGGATCTCCAAGTGAGGACCGCCACCGGGCGATCAAGTTGAGACAATCCTACAGATGAAACCAATAGCTGATTAGTCGGTAATAATGCGATAGTTCGTCCTACCCATAGGACAGTCGAGCCTCGTCATGCAAGACCTCAATGACCTCTACTATTTCGCCAAAGTGGTTGAAGCCGGCGGTTTCGCTGCCGCCGGGCGCTTGCTGGGCATTCCCAAGTCGCGCTTGTCACGACGCATTGCTGAACTGGAAGAGCGTCTGGGAGCCCGCCTGTTGCAGCGCACCACCCGTCAACTCAAGCTGACCGCAGTGGGCGAGCGTTACTTGCGCCATTGCCAGGCGATGCTGCTGGAGGCCGAGATGGCCGATGAAGCCGTGGCCAGCATGTCCAGCGAACCACGGGGGCGGTTGCGCGTATCCTGCCCGGTGGGACTGGCCCATGAGTTTCTGCCGCCGGTCATCAGCTCGTTTCTGGAGCGCTTCCCCCAGGTGCAACTGGACATGCAACTGCTCAACCGGCGCGTGGACCTGGTGACCGAAGGCATAGACGTGGCCTTGCGCGTCCGCGAACTGGGGGATGAAGACCCGTTCCTGGTCACCCGACGCCTGCGCCAGGCACAAACCGTCATGGTTGCCAGCCCACAGTTCCTGCGTGAGCGCCAGATCATCACCCCGGACGACCTGAAAAACGTCCCGGTGCTGGGGGCGCTGGAAGCCGATCGCCTGGTGCATTTGCGCATGCTCGATGAACAAGGGCAAAGCTGCGACTTGAGCCTGGAGGCGCGCCTGGGGATCGATGATTTTGTCGTGCGCAAGGCCTGCACGCTCTCCGGCCTTGGCTTCACCATACTGCCGATGCTGTACTGCGAGCAGGAACTGGCAAGCGGCTCGCTGGTGCAACTGCTGCCCCAGTGGTCATTGCCTGGCGGCTGGCTGCAGGCGGTCTACCCTCATCGGCGCGGCGTGCTGCCGGCCGTGCGCGCCTGGATCGACCATTTGGGCGAATCATTCAACAGCTGCGGGGACCGCTTGTTATGACGGCCAAGGCCATGACGGAAGACGAAGTCGCGGGTTTCTGCCTGGCCCTGCCCGGGGCACGGGAAGATTACAAGTGGGGCGGCGTGCGGGTGTTTTCGGTGGCCGGCAACAAGATGTTCGCGTTGCAGAACCTGCGCGGCGAGTCCCTGGCGTTCAAGGTCGACAAGGACCTGTTCCTGGGCCACGTCGACCGCCCGGGGATCGGGCCGGCGCCGTATCTGGCGCGAGCCCAATGGATCATCATGCACACGCCCTACCCGCTGGGCGCCCTTGAACTGCAAGCGTTGCTGCGCAGGTCCCACCAACTGGTGGTGAGCAAGTTGCCCAAGCGCGTCCAGGTCGGGCTGTTGCTCTAGAGGCCTGTGTGGTTGGTTCTGTTAGTCAACTTCGGCGCCAGCGGCCCATATCCTGCGTTGCTGTTCCTCGCCATAGCGGGCTATGACTCGTCACAGCGCCTTGGCTCTGGGGTGCTGGCATCCGAAATTGAGCTAACGAACTAACCGTACAGGCCACTAGAACAGCCGGAACAGCCCGGCGTCGAGAA
Source organism: Pseudomonas sp. Irchel s3b6 (assembly GCF_900187415.1). Classification (NCBI taxonomy): domain Bacteria; kingdom Pseudomonadati; phylum Pseudomonadota; class Gammaproteobacteria; order Pseudomonadales; family Pseudomonadaceae; genus Pseudomonas; species Pseudomonas sp. Irchel s3b6. Next base: position 340,311 of record NZ_FYDM01000003.1, read on the forward strand.
ACAACTGGTCGATCCAGAACACCTGATGCAATAACACGATGATCCAGAACAACGCCTGGAACGACACTTTGCGCGTCTTGTGTCGAAACACTTGCTGGGCAATCAAAGCACCTGGCCAGCCGCCAGCCAGTTCGACCGCATGCAGAACGTTCTCCGGGGTGCGCCAGCTATCGGCTCGCGCCTTACGCTTGTCGCTCCAGTACAGGAAGAACGCCAGCAGGCTGACAATACCGTAGGCCGCCAGCGGAATCGCCGAGACCCCGCGCAGCCATAGCAGGCTCGACCCCACGACCGGCAGTGCGCACAGCGCGAGGAAGACCAGCGCCTTGAGACGCGGGTACTGGATCGCGCGCCCATTGCGTGTCTCGATCACGGCTTGACTGCTGCCCAGTCAACCACGCCGAACTGCCAGGTAGCCAGAATCACCAGGCCGAACGCAATCCGGTACCAGGCAAAGGCGGCGTAGCTGTGGCTGGCAATGAATTTGAGCAGGCCCTTGACCGCAATCATGGCGAAGATAAACGCGGTGACGAAGCCGATCGCGAACACCGGCAGGTCCGCCACCTGGAACAGATCACGGTATTTATAGCCGGAGTACACCGCCGCACCGACCATGGTCGGCATGGCCAGGAAAAATGAAAACTCGGTGGCGGTCTTGCGCGACAGGCCGAACAGCAAGCCGCCGATGATGGTCGAGCCAGAGCGCGAGGTCCCCGGAATCATCGCCAGGCACTGGGCGCAGCCTACCTTCAGCGCGTCCTTCCAGGTCATGTCGTCGACGGACTCTGCGCGCACGGTATGTTCACGGCGCTCGGCCCACAACATGACGACCCCGCCCACCACCAGTGCGGTTGCGACCGTGATCGGGTTGAACAGATAGTGGTGGATCAGGTCAGCGAAGATCACGCCCAACACCACGGCGGGCAGGAAGGCGATCAGCAGGTTGACGGTGAACCGTTGCGCCGTGCGCTGGGTGGGCAAGCCTGTCACTACTTCGAGAATCTTGCCACGAAACTCCCAGACCACCGCGAGGATCGCACCGAGCTGGATAATGATGTTGAACGCCTTGGCACGTTCACCACCGAAGTTGAGCACATCCGCGACGATGATCTGGTGCCCGGTACTGGAAATGGGCAAAAACTCGGTAAGTCCTTCTATAACCCCAAGAATCAATGCCTGTGCGGCGGTCCAAAGATCCATCAATCCCCCATGAAGCGATGCCTTGAGGCATGCCCCGTCATTAGTTTTCTGGTGTTCGCTGCGCTCAGCGTTGCGCAAGGGCGAGGGCCACAAAATTGAGCCCACCCCGTAAAAAAACCGTGAAAAATCAGCAAGGATTCAGGTTTTCCCGCGCGAGGCCGAAATCCTATCAGACATGCCCGATTAACGCTGCGCCGTTATTGGACTTCAGTCGCATTGGCGCCCGTGCCAAAGCGTGCCTGAATGCGCTCGATGAGTGATGACAAGAACAAGAATCTGGAGTGACACGATATGAATAGCTTGCGCGGTATGTCGATCAGCCGGCGTTTGTGGCTCATCCTGGTGGTGGCGGTGCTGATGCTACTAACCCTGGGTGTGCTGATGCTCAAGCAGATTCACGATGACCTGTATCAGGCCAAGGCCCAGAAGACCCAGCACGTGGTCCAGGCCGCCAGCGGGATCCTCGGCTACTACCATGAGCTGGAAAAAGCCGGCACCCTCACCCGCGACGCCGCACAGAAACAAGCGCTCAGCGTGGTACGTGGCTTGCGCTACGACCAGAGTGACTACTTCTGGATCAATGACCTGACCCCGGTCATGGTCATGCACCCGACCAACCCAAAGCTTGATGGCCAGAACCTCTCCGCGGTCAAAGACCCGGACGGTTTCGCGCTGTTCAACGAGATGGTCACCATCGCCAAGGCCAAGGGCGCCGGCATGGTCGACTACCGCTGGCCCAAGCCCGGCGCCAGCACCCCGGTGCAAAAAACTTCCTACGTCAAACTGTTCGAGCCTTGGGGCTGGGTCATTGGCTCCGGCGTGTACATCGACGACATGCAGGTCGAGTTCCGTAGCCAGGTCTGGGAAGCATCGCTGGTGGGCCTGAGCATCGCGGTGTTGATGGCCCTGCTGGTCATGCTGATTTCCCGCAGCATCGTTCGCCCACTGCGCGAAACAGTGGATGCCATGGCCAATATTGCCAGCGGCGAAAGTGACCTGACGCGCAGCCTCGATACCCATGGCCGGGATGAAGTCACGGAGCTGGCACGGCACTTCAACGCCTTCACCGCCAAGTTGCGCCTGGTGATCAGCCAACTGCAAACCTCTGCCAGCGCCCTGGGCCAATCCTCCAGCGACCTGGGCGACAATGCCGCGCAAGCCCAGGCCCGCAGTCAGCAACAGTCACAACAAATGGAGCTGGTGGCGACGGCGGTCAACCAAGTGACCTACGGTGTGCAAGACGTGGCCAGGAATGCCGAACACGCGGCCAGCGAAATGCGTGACGCCCAAGCCCAGGCCCAACAGGGCCAGGTCAACATCGATGGCAGTCTGCAGCAGATCGATCAGCTGTCGGGGACCATCGATCAAGCGGTCGACGTGATTCGCACCCTGGCCACAGAGAGCACGCAGATCGGCAGCGTGCTGGAAGTGATCCGCTCGATTGCCGAACAGACCAACCTGCTGGCACTCAATGCCGCCATTGAAGCCGCCCGCGCCGGAGAACAGGGTCGAGGGTTTGCCGTGGTCGCGGATGAAGTGCGCTTGCTGGCGCAACGTACGCAAAAATCCACGGCAGAAATTCAATCGATGATCGAGCGCTTGCAGAATCACTCGGACGCTGCGGTCAAGGTGATCGGTGACAGCAGCCGCGCCTCCCGGTTGACCATCGAGCAGGCGGGCCTGGCCGGGCAGAGCCTGAACGCAATCGGCCAGGCACTGCGCAACCTCAACGGCCTGAACGCCTCTATCGCCAGTGCGACCCTGCAACAGGCCCACGTGGTCGAGGACATCAACCAGAACGTTACCCAGGCGGCCGGATTGTCCCATAGCACCGCGTTGGCCGCTGAGCAATCGAGTGCCGCGAGCGTGCACTTGAAAGCGCTCAGCGAACAGTTGAACGGGCTGCTCAGGCAGTTCCGGGTGTAAGCAACCTCTGTGGCGAGGGGGGACTGCTTTGCAGTCCAACGGTGGCAAGCCCCCTCGCCACATTTCCCTGCTGCTGTACAATCAGCGCCCTCTTCGACTTCCCCCAAGGAACCGCCATGTCCGGGCTTGAACTGTTTGCCGCCGCGCTCGGCGTGATTGCCGTCTGGCTGACGGTCAAACAGAACCCCTGGTGCTGGCCGATCGGCCTGGTCATGGTGCTGCTCTACAGCTGGATCTTTTTCGAAGTCAAACTCTACTCGGACATGCTCCTGCAAGTGATCTATGCCGGTTTGCAACTGTATGGCTGGTGGCAGTGGACCCGGGGCGGCGACACGCATCATGGCCGACAGGTCACCCGCCTGGGCAACGCCACCCTGGCACGCGACCTGGCCATAGGCGCGGCCGGTAGTTTGCTGCTGGGTGCCGCGATGGCCCATTTGACCGACGCCGCCCAGCCCTGGCTGGATGCCGCCTTGACCGGCTTCAGCCTGGTGGCCCAGTTGTGGATGGCGCAAAAACGCCTGCAATGCTGGCCGCTGTGGATTGCCGTGGATGTGATCTTTGTCGGGCTGTTCCTGTACAAGGGACTGTACCTGACTGCTGCCCTCTACGCCCTGTTCACCCTGCTGGCCATTCAAGGCTGGCGCACATGGCGCAGCGATCCGCTGCCGTGCCCATGAAAGTGTTGGTGCTGGCAGGGCCGGAATCCAGCGGCAAAAGCTGGCTTTCGGGCGAAATTCACGCCCATTTTGGCGGCATCCTGGTCGGTGAGTACGTTCGGCATTTCATCGAATGTGAAGCCCGCGAAACCTGCTACGATGATGTTACATCCATAGCACATGGCCAGCTGACTTGGGAGGATGAAGCCCGCGCCGAAAAGCCATCACTGTTGATTCTCGATACGCACCTGTTGAGCAATATCCTTTGGAGTCGCACGTTGTTTGGCGCGTGCCCGACGTGGATCGAGCAAACATTGCTGGCACGGCACTACGACCTGCATTTACTGCTGAGCCCTGAAACCGTGGCCTGGCATGACGACGGGCAGCGTTGCCAACCGCAACTGGCGGAACGCCAGGCGTTTTTCCAGGCCAGCCGCCAATGGCTTGACCTGCACCGCCAGCCTTGCCAGGTACTGCAAGGTGATTGGAAACAGCGCAAGGACGCGGCATTCGAGGCTGTGACGCATTTGCTCAAGGCCTGACTGGACTACCCCGCCCTGCCGCAAATGTCCATTTCTGAAACACCCCCCCTTGCGCAAACCCGCGAGCTAAAGCGGCCAAAACACGCCAGCAAGAACATGTCACGCCACTGATACAACCTGCCTTCAGCGCCCTTAACGAGCAATGCCGCCAGTATGGACGGCGCTTTTTTTGCGTGGCTCTGTCTCAGTGGCGTTACAGATTTTTTTGACCACCTCGACAATTAAATCCAACTAACTGTTTTTAAAAGAAAAACAAAAACCGGCACACCTTCTGCTCTCTTCCCCACAACGCTGATAAGGGCCAGCGTTTCACTTACAGAAGGAATTGCCACCGTGGGGAAATTTGATAAAAGCATCCATAGCCTCCTGCTGATCGGGTGCGTACTGGGCTCAAGTGTTTGCCTCCCTTTACAAGCTGACAACGGCATCATTGTTATCACCCGTGATGTCCAACCGCGCAACGCAGTGCGTCCGCCGATGGTTCCCGACCCCGACCCCACGACCGCCAATGCCAACCCGTCCAAACAGATCCTCAGGCAAACGAACGAGTTGAGCGACGGCGACTTTGCCAGCGTCGCCAGTGGTGCAGGCATCTCCCGCCTGGTCACTCAAGGCACCAACAACCTGGGCGGCAATATCACCAACCAGCCCCAGCTTTCCAACCTCCCCGCTGGACGTTCGGGAAATTCGGGCAACGGTATTGCCAACATGGTCAATTCAAACGTCCAGCAAGGCCTGGGTGCTCTGAAAATCTTAACGGGAGACCGTTGAGATGAATCGCACGCTGCTGATTATCGCCATGTTTTGCAGTGCATCGACCTTTGCCCAACCTCCCGTTATCAATAACGCCGACATCGACGGTTCGGGCATGCAGTACCAGGGCAATCTCTCGGTCAACCAGGCGGCCGGCGATCAACAGCAACAGGCCAACGCCCGGGCCATCGCCATTGGCAACAACGCCAGTGCTACCACACAGATTCGCCAACGGCTGCGTACGCAGGTCGACCCCAGGATCGATGCTCGATCCAGCATCCAAGGCGACTCCTTCAGCCACGGCAACGGCGTACTGGGCGTCAACCAGAGCACGGGCGCGAGCAACCAGCAAGCCAATGCCCTGCGGATAAGCATCGGTACACAGCCGCAAAGTATCGACGACAGCGTCCTCATGCAACAGAACGTGGCGCTGATCACCAACTCCGATCCAACTGACTCTGCACCAGGCTATCGCCAGGTCGCTACCAGCGATCAGGCCTTCACCGGTAGCCGTGGGGTGATCCAGTTGAATCAGAGCGCCGGGGTGGGAAACCGAACGGCCAACACTCTGAGCGTACGGGTCAGGGATTGACCCAAACAGGTAGGAACAACACTTAACCTAAAATAAAGTACGGAGAATCACCATGAAACCTTCGATGGCACTCAAGCCTCTGGTTTTCGCAATTGCTGCGGTCATGGCTGTTGCTGTACAAGCTGGGCAAAACGAACCGCGTGGCAATGGTCACCATAATGGCCATCATAACGGCGGCCACCACACCACTCCTCCTCCAACCAAGATCCCTGTCTACGCGACTGCAGAGGCGAACGATCGGCAGCGCAGTACCGGCAACCGCATCCGCAACGAAGGGACTGAAAACGAAGCCGAAATGAGCAGCTCTGCCACAGGCACCAGCGGCAACGTCGGCGTCAACGTGGCGGCAGGCGCCGGCAACCAACAAGACAACGCGGCCGCCATCGCAAACGCTGCCTCCGACTCCAGTCTCGATAACAGCTTCGTGTTCGGCACTGCCACTGCCACCGCTGACGTCAGGCAGTACAGCAACAATAACAGGGTCGACAACTACGGCAGCACAAACTCTGCCGTGATGGGCGGATCGGGTAATAGCGGCAGCGGCAATATGGGTATCAACATTGCTGGCGGCGACCTTAACCAACAGAAAAACACCATGGCAATTGCCAATACCAATGCCCCACTCGGTAACGCAACAGCCACCGCCTCTGCCGATCAACACGGTCCAGGCCTGACCGTGAACAACAATGCCGACCGGACCTACCGCGTAGATACGCTGACGGTTACCAAAACGGCCAGCGGTAGTTCCTCTTACAGCAAGGAATCCGACTTGAGCGTTGATAAGAGCGCTTCTTCGAACTGGGCTGCGAGCGGCGCCAACAGCTTTAATGTGAGCGGCTCCAAGAGCTCAGAGGCCAGCGGCTCCAAGAGCTTTGATGCCAGCGGGTCCAAGAGCTACGATGCCAGCGGGTCCAATAGCTACGATGCCAGCGGGTCCAAGAGCTTTGATGCCAGCGGGTCCAAGAGTGCTTCTTTGAGCGCTTCTCTGGAAGCGGCTCTGGATGCTTCCAAGACCGTTTCTTGGGATCATGGCCGTCACGAAGGCAGCCGCAGTGAGTCTGTCGACGCCTCGCTGAGTGCATCGCTCGACGTATCGGTCGATAAATCGTTCGATAAGTCGTTTGACTCCTCGTACGATAAATCGTCTGCCTCCTCATACGATAAATCGTCTGCCTCCGCGTACGATAAGTCGTCTGCCTCCTCGTTCGAAAAATCGTCTGCCTCCGCGTTCGAAAAATCGCTTGATTCCTCGTACGATAAATCAGGCAGTAAATCGTCCGATTCTTCATACGACAAATCGAAAAGTTTCAGTGAGAGCAGCGCTTACGATTTGAGCAACACTTATTCCTTCCAAGTGCTGACTCCAACTGGCTGGGCAAACCCTGTGACCAACACTGCAACCCTGAGCGGTTCGGTGAATGGCGGCAGTGGCAATCTGGGCGTCAACGTGGCTGCTGGTGTGGGTAACCAACAAAGCAACTCGCTGGCCATTTCCAACAACTCGTTCTAATGGCTGTCCCTGGAGGCCCCCTTACGGGGGCCTTTTTCAACACAACCAGAAGGCGTCCCACCATGCGCATTATCGCCTTGGTATTTTTGCTTTGCGTGGCCAGTGTGATCGAGGCTGCACAAATGCCGCTTTCCGTCTTGCCGGGCGGCGCGGTGGTGTATAAGCCGATCCAGAGCATACGTGAGCGTAAATTTTCCGACCTGGTACAACAGAAAACCGACTTCAGTTGCGGCGCAGCTGCGCTGGCGACCATCTTGCGCCAGGCCTATTGGCTCGACGTGAATGAAGAACAGATCATCGAAGGCATGCTGGCACACTCCGATCAAGATCTTGTCCGCGTCCAGGGCTTCTCCATGCTCGACATGAAGCGTTACGTGGAAAGTATCGGCATGCGGGCCCGTGGCTACCGGGTAGCGCCGCAAACGTTGAGCGAAATCAGAATTCCGGTTGTGGTACTCCTGGATATCCGTGGCTACAAACATTTTGTGGTCATGCAAAGAGTCCATAAGGACTGGGTATATATCGGAGATCCGGTACTCGGTCATAAACGTTACAAAGTCGACGACTTTGTCAAAGGCTGGAACGGCATCATCTTTGCCGTCATCGGCCAGGGCTACGACAAAACCAATGCGTTGCTCGACCCACCCATGCCACTGACCGCCAGGAACCGCATCAACACCTTCACCCCGGTGCAAGAGGCAGAGTTGATGGATTTCGGATTCATCCAAAGCGACTTCTTCTAATGACAAGGAGCACGACGCTCCGGGAGCATCCAATGAAGACTCCAATCTGGCTAGCCGTGGTTTGCCTGGCCGCCAGCCTGCCGACCCAGGCACAGACGTTCAAACCCATTGAACTGAACGATCAGGAGTTGGCGACGCTGCGAGGCCGCTATGTCATGCCGGGACGAATCATCAGCTTCGGCATTGTCATGACCAGCGCTTGGCAAAATGCCAGCGGTGAAATGATCGGGGCAACTTCCTCGATGCAAATTCAACAATCGACTATCACGCCACAGTTCTATGTGTCGATGATCGACGAAAAAGGTAATGACTCAGCGCGTTTGCAAGGCACCGGCACCGGCACCGGTACCGGTACCGTCATTGGCGGCAGCGGCCTCAACAGCACCGAAGGCGTCACGCAAGTCGTGCGTGCTGCCGGCGACAATAACACTGCCTACAACAACGTTGATATCAACGTCACAAAGGCTAGCCAAGCGCCAGCAACGCAACAACAGGGTCAGGCACTGGCCGCAGGCTCGACGTTGGTCAACGCCAATGGTGCGGGCTCGTTGAGCGTTTCCTCGACCGGTACGGGTGTGCAACTCAACATCGTGGCCAACAACAACCAGGGCAGTACCCAACAACGCCTGGCCCAGGGTGGGCTGATGCAGAACACGACGTTGCTCGGCGATAGCAACCGGGTCAGCAACCTCACGTCCCTCAATGTCGTGCTGCGTGACAACGTGCCGACAACCGGATCGCTTAATGGCAACCTGGACCAGCTCAAAGGTCTTCGCACTCTCGGATTCTGATCTACGCTCAGTCTCACCCGATGTAGTCAGAAGGGACGGATAACCCATGCACCGTTCGTCAACGTTCAGAGCTATCGTGTGTTTGAGTAGCCTGGCCCCGGCCACATTGCTATACGCAGCAACGGACCCCCAGGTCGAAGCACTAAAACAAGAACTCATGGAGTTGAAACAGCGTTACGAAGCACAACAGAACGCGCTGATGGTACTCGAGCAACGCGTTCGCCAAGTCGAGGAAGCACCTGCGACACCGGCTCCCAAACGCCTGACCAAATCCCCCGCCGAAACGACCCAGGGTGGCCAGACGGTGGCCGCCGGTGCGCCGGGCACCACAGGCAGTTCATACGGCCAATCGCTCAAGGATGACTCGGAGCCTGCGCAAAGCGTTTCCAACCTGTACGACGAAGCCAGTGGGTTCTTCGGCGGCGGCAAGTTCAGCGTCGAAACCGGCCTGACCTACACGCACTACGATACCCGTGCACTGGTGCTCAACGGCTTCCTGGCACTGGACTCGATTTTTCTCGGCAACATCAACCTCGACCGCATCAAGGCCGACAACTGGACGCTGGACCTGACCGCCCGCTACAACCTGGCACAACGCTGGCAGTTCGACATTAACGTCCCCGTGGTGTATCGCGAATCAACGTATTCCTCCGGTGGCGCCGGTGGCGCCGGCCCGGTGACGTCGGACGCAACCGTTACCCGCGACCCGACCATCGGCGATGTGAACGTTGGCGTTGCTTACAAGTTTCTGGATGAGTCGGCCAGTCTGCCCGACGCGGTCTTTACCCTGCGCGTCAAGGCACCGACCGGTGATGACCCTTACGGCATCAAGCTGGTCAATGACCCGACCAACGATAACCTCTCGGTACCCGAGGACTTGCCTACCGGCAACGGTGTCTGGGCGATCACCCCAGGTATCTCGCTGGTCAAGACCTTCGACCCGGCCGTGCTGTTCGGCAGCCTGGCCTACACCTACAACATGGAAGAGTCTTTCAGCGACATCAGCCCTCAGGTCAACTCCAAGGTGCCCGGGGACGTGAAGCTGGGCGATTCCTGGCAGGTCGGCGCCGGCATTGCATTCGCCTTGAACGAGAAGATGAGTATGTCGTTCTCGTTCACCGATCAGTTCGCCAGCAAGAGCAAGATCAAGCCGGACGGTGGCGATTGGCAATCGATTTCCAACAGCGACTACAACTCGGCCAACTTCAACATCGGCATGACCCTGGCCGCAACCGATAACCTGACGATCGTTCCTAACCTGGCCATCGGCCTGACCGAGGACTCGCCAGACTTTTCCTTCAGCCTGAAATTCCCGTACTACTTCTGATCGGCCCCCAAAAACAGCCATTTTTTCGGCGTAATGCTGTTCAGTCAAGGAGATGAGACCGCATGTGTAGGAGCGAGCTTGCTCGCGATGAACTCAAAAACTCCGCGGTTACTCAGAAAGTACGCGTAATCGTTAACGTCCATCGCGAGCAAGCTCGCTCCTACAAAGGTCGGCGCTCGCTTAACTGAACAGAATTGCGCTTTATCGGCATTTTTTTCTGTTGATAGCTGCACGTTTTCAGAACTTTTACTTGCAGCTTGCAGCTAAAAACTTGCAGCTCAACGTATCTGATGCTTGTGCAACAAACGGTAGAAGGTGGGCCTGGATATCCCCAGCACCTTGGCGGCGATGCTCAAATTATCGCTGTGACGGTTAAGTACATCACACAGGGCCTGGCGCTCGGCACGGGTCTTGTAATCTTCCAGCGTGCCCATGGGGGGGGCTACGGCCTGATGGCTGATCAACCCCAGGTCCCGGGCCTCGATCTGCCGACCTTCGGCGAGCACCAGCCCGCGGCGGACCCGGTTGGCCAGTTCGCGAACATTGCCTGGCCAATCGTGCTTGCCCATGGCGACCAATGCATCCTCGCTGAAGCTACGGGGGCGGCGTCCGGTTTCCTGGCTGTAGAAATGGGAAAAATGGTTGGCCAGCATCGACAAGTCACCCTGGCGTTCGCGCAAGGGCGCGGTGACCACCTGCAGTACGTTGAGCCGGTAGTACAGGTCTTCACGAAAGCGCTTGGCCTCGATAGCCGACTCGAGGTCGACGTGGGTGGCCGCCAGCACCCGAACGTCCACCGGTATCGGCTGGCTGCCACCCACGCGCTCGATGTGTTTTTCCTGGAGGAATCGCAACAGATTGGCTTGCAGCTCCAGGGGCAGGTCACCGATCTCGTCGAGGAACAGCGTGCCCCCATTGGCGGCCTCGATACGCCCGACCTTGCGTTGATGGGCGCCAGTAAAAGCACCCTTCTCATGACCAAACAGTTCGGACTGGATCAAGTGTTCGGGAATCGCCCCGCAATTGATCGCTACGAAGGGTTTGCTGTGGCGTTGCGACTGGCGGTGCAGGGTTCTGGCCACCAGTTCCTTGCCGGTGCCGCTTTCTCCGCGGATCAACACCGGGGACTCGGTGGGCGCCAGTTTGCTCAGCAGTTTGCGCAACTCCCGGATCGGTTTGCTGGTGCCCAGCAGCTCGTGCTCCAGCTGATCAACGTAGATCGTGCCCTTGCCACGTAGCCGCGCCATGCCAAACGCGCGGCCGAGCGTCACCTGGACCCGGGAAACGTCAAACGGCAAGGTATGAAAATCGAAAAACCACTCGCAGACAAAGTCACCTACATTCTGCAGGCGTAACATTTCCTGATTGAGGACGGCAATCCACTCGGTGCCACTTCGGCTGATGAGTTCCTTGACCGCCTCCGGCCGCCCAAGATGAAAAGGTTGCAGACGCAACAACCCGACATCGCAGGTGCGATCGGTGGCGATTTCCAGGCTGCAGCTGTCTACATCCCAACCGATGTCACGCAAACCTGGCAACAGACGGTAGCAATCCTCACAGGGATCTACCACCAACAAACGGCGCACTACGGGCGTATCGATCATGACTGTTCCTTGACGCCAAAATAATAGAAAAGGTATTAGAAACAGTCGTTTGGCGGTCCTGCGGTTAACATTAGCAAGATCTTGACACTTTCTTGTATCGTTTAACTATAAGGTTAATCGTGTTTTCGTTATAACAACCCGCCTGGCAAGCCCGCTGTCGATTGGAAACCTTTCATTCAGCTTTCAATGCAGCGCTTTACCTTGTGTATTTGAAAGAAAGATGAAATTTCTTTTGATTGTGTGTGACCTGCCCATGGGTTGCGGGCATCAGTACAAGTAACCAGCCGAACGGTAAGCCCAACCGACGGCACATCACTTGATTGGGCACATAGAGAGAAGACCCCATGAACGCCCCGCTCCGTATCAACGAAGCTCTTTTGATTGCCGACCGCGCATTCACACCTTTCCAATGCGTGGCCTGGGCCCCACAGGACGGTAGCGGCGAACTGACGCTGACCGTCATCGACCGCACCAGCACCCCTATTGGCCGCAAGCAGATCCCTTGCAGCGCCTACAGCGATCCGGCACAACTTGAAAACCTGCTCAAACAGGCCCGCGCCGAACTGAGCGAAGAAGGTTATCAACTGCAATCCTGGACAATGCCGCAATAACTTGAAGAGCAGGTGGATTACAGCCAGGTAATCCACCTCTTTCTATATGTATCCCCCACGCCCGCCTGCCGACGGATGGGCCTTAGTTCGTTTTTAGTGTTTGCCTGATGGCGGCATACTTACAGTTTTCGATTAGACTGGCGATCAACGGTCGTACGGGGCCGCTAAAACCCTGAAAGTCTTCAAAAGACACTGTTCTGGCACAAAATGCCGCTCCGCCTGTAATGTCTGCCAGTTGTGCATCGCCGCGATCAGCGCTTGAATGATTGTTTGGTGAAGTCTTCCCACCCTCCTTGGTTCTGGATCAGGGTTCCGGATCAGGTCGACTCGCAGGGAGATGCGGCATGCCCACCCATCACGCTTTTACCTTCGGTGCGGCCCTCGAGCCGGCGGGTCAACTCGATACGAGCTTTGCATCCGCCGGTAAGGCATGGGTCGACTTTGCCGGCAGCCAGTGGAGCATGGTCAACGATGTTGTCGTCGACACCATGGGCCGACTGCTCGTGGCGGCCAAGGTAGGCATGAACGACACATCCTGCTATGGACTGGCCCGGCTACAGGCCAATGGTTCACCGGATCTGGGCTTTGGCACCCAGGGCAGTTTGACCGGGCAGTTCGAAGGCGGCTTTGAAGCCACAGGCAGCAAGGTTCAGGAACTGCCCGATGGGCGGATCCTGTTGTCCGGCCTGCAGTATGAAAGCCCCCATCGTACGCTGCCAGCCCTGGCGCGGTTTGATCAAGACGGACGTCCAGACCCGACCTTTGGCAATCAAGGCGTGCAGGTGGTGCGTCTGCCCGGCAATTTGTCCCGGGGGCTGCGCGACGACTGGTTACCTGCGGGGGTGCCTGGCGCCGAAGCCTGCGACACTCAGGTTCAGACCGACGGCCGCCTTCTCCTGCTGGCCAATCATCACTACGAACTCGCGGACCACGTGGGTATCCTGATCCGCCTTGAACCGGACGGAACACTGGATACCACGTTCAACGACCGCGGTTTTATCATGGTCCGCCACCTGCTGCTCAACACCTGGCTTGCCCGCTTGTTGCTGCAAAAGGACGGCAGGATCATGGTGGCTGGCTCCATCGATCTACCGCAGGAAGGCTTGCTTGCACGCTATGACCGCGATGGGCAGCTGGACAGCAGTTTTGCCGAACAGGGTTTTCTCAGTTTCCGCACCCAGGGCCGCAGCGCACAGGTCAGCCATGTCATCGAGCAGCCTGATGGACGCCTGCAGTGTTTTGGCAGCAGTCGCGACCCCATGCACTGCCTGATGCTGAATGTGCGTAGCGATGGCCGGCCTGACAGTCGTTGCAATAGCGGACGTGCGCAGGTGCTAGAAATCGGCCACACCCCCAGCCAATGGACTGCAGCCACTGCTTGCCCCGATGGTCGGGTACTGAGCGCAGGTTCGACCATCGGCGGGATTGAAGGGGATTTCATTCTGGCGCGCTACCTGCCGAACGGACAGCTGGATCGCGGCTTCGGCAGGGGTAAAGGCTGGGTCCGCACCCGTTTGGGGCGCAGCCAGGACACGGCAACCTCGGTGGCGCTGCAGGGGGACCTGCGGATTGTGGTTGGAGGGCACTCTCTGGACGGTCGCCATCGTGCCGTACTGGTGCGCTATCTGGGCTAACGCTTGCTATCCACGTGCAGCAATAATAATCAAGAACTTGATCTTCAAGGAGTGTTACGGCAAGTTGCGCGCTTCTTAAACAAAGGAGCAACCGATGTCCGGCTCAATGGCCCAGGCGTTTGCACATAATTTCCTCGGGCATTCACCACGCTGGTACAAGGCGACCATTCTCGCGTTCCTGATTCTCAACCCCCTGGTGCTGTGGACCGCAGGTCCGGTGGCGGCCGGCTGGTTGCTGGTGGCGGAGTTCATTTTCACCTTGGCCATGGCCCTTAAATGCTACCCGCTGATGCCGGGCGGCCTGTTGATGGTTGAAGCGCTGCTGTTGCGCATGACCACGCCACAGGCCCTGTACGACGAGTTGCTGCACAACTTCCCGGTGATCCTGCTGCTGATGTTCATGGTGGCAGGCATTTACTTCATGAAGGACCTGTTGCTGTTCCTGTTTTCCCGACTGCTGCTGGGGGTTCGCTCCAAGGCCATGCTGGGCCTGATGTTCTGTTTCCTCTCGGCCTTCCTGTCGGCGTTTCTCGATGCCTTGACGGTCACCGCCGTGATTATCAGCGCCGCCGTTGGGTTCTACTCGGTGTATCACCGCGTGGCCTCGGGCAATGACCCACGCCAGGACAGCGAGTTCAGCAACGACGACAACCTGCCGGTGCTGCATCACGAAGACCTGGAACAGTTCCGCTCGTTCCTGCGCAGCCTGTTGATGCATGGTGCGGTGGGCACGGCACTGGGTGGCGTCTGCACCCTGGTCGGGGAGCCGCAGAACCTGCTGATCGGCCATGAAATGGGCTGGCACTTCGCGGACTTCTTCCTCAAGGTCGCACCCGTCTCGCTACCGGTGCTGGTGGCTGGCCTGGTGACCTGTGTCTTGCTGGAGAAACTGCGCTGGTTTGGTTACGGCACCCTGCTGCCGGACAACGTCCGCGCCGTGCTGGCCAACTATGCCGCGCAAGACAACGCAGAGCGCACGTCCCGCCAGCGTGCCGCACTGCTGGTGCAAGGTGCGGCGGCGCTGGTTCTGATTGCCGGCCTGGCATTGCACATTGCCGAGGTCGGGTTGATCGGCCTGATGGTGATCGTGCTGATTACCTCGTTTACCGGCATCACCGATGAACATCGGGTCGGCAACGCGTTCAAGGACGCCATGCCGTTCACTGCCTTGCTGGTAGTGTTCTTCGCCGTGGTGGCGGTGATCCATGACCAGCAACTGTTTACCCCGCTGATTCACTGGGTACTGAGCCTGCCCGCCGATCAGCAGCCAGGCATGCTGTTCATCGCCAACGGCGTGCTGTCGGCCATCAGCGACAACGTCTTCGTGGCCACCATCTACATCACCGAGGTCAAGCAGGCGTTCCTCTCCGGTCATATGAGCCGTGAGCACTTCGAAACCCTGGCGATTGCCATCAACACCGGCACCAACCTGCCCAGCGTCGCGACGCCCAATGGTCAGGCGGCGTTTCTGTTCTTGCTGACCTCGGCCATCGCCCCGCTGATTCGCCTTTCATACGGGCGCATGGTGTGGATGGCGCTGCCGTACACCATCGTGATGGGGCTTCTGGGTTGGTATGGGGTGAGCTACTGGTTGTAATCGGTGCAGGCCCGTGTCAGGCACGCACCTGCACGGGCCTTCGTTGATGTACGCCTGAACGTGACGCGGCGGCTGTCAGGCCGCCATTTCGAATACCTTCGTGCCGACAGGGCTCAGATCGCCGTACGGCCTCATCCCAGGCTGTGCCAGACGCGACCGTCGCGTGCCAGCAACTCATCGGCGGCACTCGGGCCATTCTCACCCGCGGCGTAGGTCTGAACCCCGGCCTCCTCCTTCCAGGCGTCGAGGAAGGGCTGCACCGCTCGCCAACCGTTCTCGATATTGTCGGCACGCTGGAACAGGGTCTGGTCGCCGGTCAGGCAGTCGTAGATCAAGGTCTCGTAGCCCGTGGAGGGCTGCATTTCGAAGTAATCCTTGTAGGCAAACCCAAGTTCGATATTGGCCATGTTCAGCGCAGGGCCAGGGCGCTTGGCCAAGAGGTCGAACCACATGCCTTCGTTGGGTTGAATCTGAATCCTGAGGTAAGTCGGTTGCAGCTCATCGACTTCCGTATCGCGAAACTGCGCGTAGGGCGCAGGCTTGAAGCAGATGGCAATTTCAGTGTCACGCACGCTCATGCGTTTGCCGGTGCGCAGGTAGAACGGCACGCCCACCCATCGCCAGTTGTCGATCATGACCTTGAGCGCTACGAAGGTTTCCGTGGTGCTGTCGGCCGCAACATTGGGCTCTTCACGATACCCAGGCAACGGTTTTCCGGCGATCTGGCCGGCGGTGTATTGACCGCGCACCGAATTGGCTCGCGCCTCTTCAATGGGCCACGGACGGATCGCCCCGACCACCTTGGCCTTTTCACCGCGTACCGCATCGGCACCAAAAGCCGCGGGCGGCTCCATGGCGACCATGGCCAGTAACTGGAACAGGTGATTGGGCACCATATCGCGCAACGCGCCCGTGTGTTCGTAGAAACTGCCGCGAGTTTCGACCCCCACGGTTTCAGCCGCGGTGATCTGTACGTGATCGATGTAATGGTTGTTCCAGAACGCTTCGAACAGGCTGTTGGAGAACCGGCTGACCAGGATGTTCTGCACGGTTTCCTTGCCCAGGTAGTGGTCGATCCGGTAGATCTGCTTTTCGGTCATGACCTTGAGCAAACACGCGTTCAAGGCTTCGGCCGTTGGCAGATCGGAGCCAAAGGGCTTTTCCACCACCACCCGGCGGAAGGCCTCCGCGCCCTCCACCAACAGCCCGGCCGAAGCGAGCCGGCGCACCACTTCACTGAAGAAACGCGGCGCGGTCGCGAGGTAGAACACCGCGTTGCCCGTGCCGCTTTCGGCGATTTTCGCTGCCAGCGCCTGGTAAGTGCTGTCATCCAGAAAGTCGCCCTGGACGTAGCTGACGCCCTGAGCCAGTTTGGCCCAGAGCTCAGGGTCCAGGGTGTCGTGATGGCTACCCACCTTGTTGGCCGCTTCGTCGCGAATGAAGTCTTCGAGTTTTTTCGCAAAGTCCGCATCGCTGATGGCGTTATGGTCGACTCCGATGATCCGCATTCCGTCCCCCAGCAACCCGTCACGACGCAGGTTGTACAGCGCCGGCATCAGCAGGCGCTTGACCAGATCGCCATGGGCACCGAACAGAAACAGCGTGGTCGGTGGTGCCGGTTGTGCCTTGGACTTCCTGCGGATCGAGGTCATTTTTTCGGGGTCTCGACATGGCCGCCAAAGCCGAAGCGCATGGCCGACAGGATCTTGTCGCCATAGGCGCCTTGCTGGCGCGAGCGGTAACGGGAAAACAGCGAGCTGGAGAGCACCGGCACCGGCACCGCTTGCTCCATGGCCGCTTCGATGGTCCAGCGACCTTCGCCACTGTCCGCCACGGAACCGGAGTAACCGTCCAGTTTTGGATCGCTGGCCAGGGCATCGGCGGTCAGGTCCAGCAACCAGGACGAGACGACGCTGCCACGGCGCCAGACTTCGGCGATGTCGGCCACGTTGAGATCAAAACGCTGGTCCTCCGGCAGGATTTCCGACGCCTTGGTCTTGAGGATGTCGAAGCCTTCGGCAAACGCCTGCATCATGCCGTACTCGATGCCATTGTGGATCATCTTCACAAAGTGCCCGGAACCTGCAGGGCCGGCGTGGATGTAGCCACGTTCAGCGCGATCATCCTCGGCCACCCGATCCTTGGTTCGTGGAATATCGCCCATGCCCGGGGCCAGTGCGGCAAACAACGGGTCCAGTCGCTTAACTTCGTCAGCGTCGCCGCCGATCATCATGCAGTAGCCCCGCTCCAGGCCCCAGACGCCACCGGACGTGCCCACGTCGATGTACTTCAGGCCTTTTTCCGCCAGCGCCTTGGCACGGCGGATATCGTCCTTGTAGAAGGTGTTGCCGCCGTCGATGATCACATCGCCTGCCTCCAGCAACGTGCTCAAGGTATCGATGGTGTCTTCGGTCGGCGCGCCGGCAGGCAGCATGACCCAGACCGCTCGGGGTTTATCCAGTGCTGCGACCAGCTTCGGCAAGTCGGCGACGCCAGTAGCGCCCTCTTGCCCGAGGGTATCAACGAATGCGGTATTGCGGTCATAGACCACAGTGCTGTGCCCGTTGAGCATCAGGCGCCGCGCAATGTTGCCGCCCATGCGGCCCAGTCCAATAATCCCCAATTGCATGTGCTGATGCTCCTTAACTACAAAAAATGGTGTGCCAATGGTTATAGCGCAGTGAGCCTGGTGAAGCTTAGTCCAGTGCGCTTCCACATAGTTTCCGGGCATTTTGCCCTAACTATAGGGATAACGTCCGCAACGTTGGCGAAGACACAGGGACAACAAAAAATAAAAAAGTTCCATTCAGGGCCGAAAGAAATCAAAATCGGTGCCGTTCGTGGCCCGGACCTGATTGCTGAACGGTTCGGCCACTGTTGTGAAACGCCATTTGCGAGGTGAGCAATGGGCTCAGTAATAAACGCACTGCCTCCACAGACCCTTTACGTCACTGTTCGTCGCGACGAACTGCGCCAACTCAAGGCCGAACGCGAGCAGATGCGCAACGAGATCGCCCATCTGCAACAGCGCTTGCAGGCACTGACTGGCAACCAGCCATGCCCCCCTGCAGCGGTCCGCGCACTGGATTGATTGTCTCGCCACAACGCGCCTGCCACCCAAGCAACAGGCGCAAACACGGACAGTCAGGCTGCTCCTCCCTCGTGAGATTGTCGGTGCCGGGACGTCAAAAAGTACTTTGCGCAAGCACGGTTGTTTTGGACTGAGATACATCCCGAGGGGTGAGCGAGATAAACCTGGGCTATTCCGGGAAAGGCTGGCACAGATCGGGATGGTTCGTGAAATAGAGTTGCAGCCCGCGCAATAAGAGACGCCCCGTCCAGCCCTCAGTAAGTGGGGAAAACTTCGGGGTGTAAGTGGGAGCTTATCGTCTGCTGTTGGTCGTTTTGGTGGCCGTTTCTCATATGGGCAAGACGTTTGCGGGGCTAAACCCCGGCGTGGTTGCCGTGATTTCCTTCCTGATCATCAGCGGTTTCGTGATGACCTCGCTCATCGATCGAAACTACAAGGCGCCGGAGAAAATCGGCCTGTTCTACATGGACAGGGCCTTGAGGCTTTACCCCTAGTTCCTGTTCTACTTCTTCACCTCTTGCGCGGTGATCTATTTCCTCCTGCCTGGCACGCCGCAAGCAGCCGATCTGACGCTCAAGAACATCGCCGCGAGCCTCCCTATCGTGCCCCTTGGTTTCTACATGTTCGGGGCCGCCGGGGCGGAGATCCTGCCGCCGGCTTGGTCGCTGGGGCTTGAGATGTGTTTCTACCTGGTAATTCCTTTTCTGATCATCTTCAAAGCGCAGGGCGTTGCGTTTACCCTGTCTGTCGTCGTTTTCATGGCTGCGTGCCTTGGCTACATAAACACCGACCTGTACGGCTACCGGCTATTGCCGGGCGTCCTGTTCATGTTCCTGTGCGGCAGCTACCTGTACAAACCACAGGCGAAGGGTCTAGCGATCGCTGCCGGTACCGCCATGGCGGCGGCATTGATGTTCGCGGCGATCATGGCCGGTTGGATTGAGCGTCGGCCGTTCAATGCCGAGGTGACCGCCGGCATAGCACTGGGCGTGCCCGCCGTGTACCTACTGACGAAACTCAAGTTTCACCGGGTTGACGAGTTTCTCGGGAACATCAGCTACGGCGTCTTCCTGAATCACTTTGTGGTGATGTGCTTCCTGCGCGCCTTTTGGCCGGTTGCCTACGATGGGCATATCGTTGCAACAGTGCTGACCCTGTCGTTCCTGCTGAGCGGTGTGTCGTACTACTACGTTGAGCGGCCGGCCTTGAAACTTCGTCATGCGCTTCGGGCTGGCGTGAAGTATGGCGTGGGTCAACCGCTGGGCCGCGAAACAACGGCTTAGTGCGAGTGGTGGTTGGCGTTTCCGCCAGCGTCCATGAGGGTTCCGCCCGCGTTGACGTAGTCGCTAACTTCGTCCGTAACCGGGGGCGGCGCCTCGCACAACTAACAAAGTTTTCACATCGGCTTCGCGATACTTCTGAACCAATGGCGCTCGTTTTATGAGCGCTTTTGTGTCGCTGGCGTTCGCAATCCCCCCAGCGGTTGTAGTCATTAATCGGCTGGAGCGCTGAATGGCGATGTTTAAACGCAGCAGTACGCCTGCGAAAGGTTTCGACTGGGCTGGCCTGGGCTGGCTGTTCCTGTTCTTCTGGTATTTTTCCGGCATTACCCAACTGCTCATCCTGTTGACCGGCACCTCGGGGTTCTCGGGCTTCCGCCAGGCCTTCGTAATGAGCACCCTCTGGCTCGCACCGATGCTGCTGTTCCCGGCCCGCACCCGCCTGCTGGCGGCCGTGATCGGTGCGGTGCTCTGGGCCTGCTCGATGGCCAGCCTGGGCTACTTCTTCATTTACCAGCAGGAATTCTCGCAAAGCGTCATCTTCATCATGTTCGAGTCGAACATCTCTGAAGCGGGCGAATACATGACGCAGTATTTTGCCTGGTGGATGGTCCTGGCCTTCCTGGCCCATACCGCGGTTGCCATGTTGCTGTGGACCCGTCTGCGCCCGGTGTATCTGCCTAGGGGCAAAGCCTTGCTGGCGGCCACTGCGATTCTGGTGGCGGTGATCGGTTATCCGCTGGTCAAGCAGACCGCACGCACCGGCAGCCTGGCCGCCGGCTACGAAAAATTCGAAACCCGCATCGAGCCGGCTGTGCCCTGGCAGATGCTGGTTGCCTACCGCCGCTACGGTGAAACACTGGCCAGCATGCAAGGCATGCTCGACAACGCCAGCCAGGTTCCACCCCTGCATAACCTCAAGGATTCGCTGGCCAACCAGCCGGCGACCCTGGTGCTGGTGATCGGCGAATCCACCAACCGTCAGCGCATGAGCCTGTACGGCTATCCACGTGATACCACGCCGGAACTGGACAAGCTCAAGGATCAACTGGCGGTCTTCGACAACGTCATTACCCCGCGCCCCTACACCATCGAGGCGCTGCAACAGGTGCTGACCTTCGCCGACGAAGAGAACCCCGACCTGTACCTCAAGACGCCGTCGCTGGTCAGCATGATGAAACAGGCAGGCTACAAGACCTACTGGATCACCAACCAGCAGACCATGACCAAGCGCAACACCATGCTCACGACGTTTTCCGAGCAGGCGGATGAACAGGTCTACCTAAACAACAACCGCAACCAGAACGCTCGTCAATACGACGGTGACGTACTGGAGCCCTTTTCCAAGGCCCTGGCCGATGGCGCACCGCGCAAGTTCATCGTGGTGCATCTCTTGGGCACCCACATGAGCTACCAGTACCGCTACCCACCGAGCTATGACACGTTCAAGGATCGCCAGGGTGTTCCAAGCGGTGTGAGCGACGATCAGTTGCCGACCTACAACAGCTACGACAACGCCGTGCGCTACAACGACTTCGTGGTCTCGAGCCTGATCAAGGACTACGCCAAGACTGACCCGAACGGCTTCCTGTTGTACCTCTCCGACCACGGCGAAGACGTTTTCGACTCCCCGGGCCATGGCACGCTGGGGCGCAATGAGTCGAAACCGACCGCGCCGATGTACACCATTCCGTTCATGGCCTGGGCCTCGCCGAAATGGCGCGACACCCATGACTGGAACTTCGCGCAGGACCTGCAACGCCCGTACAGCAGTTCGCACCTGATCCATACCTGGGCAGACCTGGCAGGTTTGAGCTTCGATGAACTGGACCACAGCAAGAGCCTGGTCAGCGCCAGCTTCAAGCCTCGTCCGTTGTTGATCGGCAACCCCTATGAGCGCGAGCAACGGGCTCTGATCGACTTCAGCCTGATGAAACCCAAAGCCGCTGTCGCGCCTGCGGTGGTCAAACAGTAAGCACGCCAGGGGGCTGACTCCAGCCCCCCTTTTCCGCCCGTCGACGCCCAAGCAACATTCTGATACATATGCAGAATGGTAATTATTACTATTTAAGCTAAATCCCCCCGCCCTCCTTCGTCTTTGAGCAAACGGAATTTTCCATCGAAGACAAGGAGTCGGCTGCGATGTTCGCGCCTATCACCCGTTCCATGACCTTGACCCTGGGCCTGTGCAGTCTTGCCCTGTGCTCCACCGCCCACGCCGAGAGCGAACCAGACAAGTCACAAGAACTTGCCGCAAGACCGCTTGAGCTGGACCCCACCAACGTTTCAGCCCAAGGCCTTGGTACCACCACCGAAAACACCGACTCGTACACCACCGGCGCCATGAGCACCGCGACGCGCCTGAATCTTTCCATCAAGGAAACACCGCAGTCCGTATCGGTGGTGACGCGCCAACAGATGGACGACTTCAAACTCAACACCTTGTCCGAAGCCATGGGCCAGACCACCGGCATCGTGGTTCAGCACAATGACTCCGACCGGGTCAGCTATTCCTCGCGCGGCTACTCGATCAACAACTTCCAGATCGATGGCATGCTCAACACCTTTGGCCGCATGAAGTCCGACTCGGACACCATCATCTACGACCGCATCGAAGTCGTGCGCGGCGCCACCGGCCTGACCACCGGTGCCGGCGACCCTTCGGCCACCATCAACATGGTGCGCAAACGCCCGACACAGCAATGGGAAGCCAAGACCGGGGTCAGTGGTGGCAGCTACGACAATTACTACAGTTACGTGGATGTCGGCGGTCCACTGGCGTTCGATGGTCGCCTGCGGGGTCGCAGCGTGCTGGCCTACCGCGACAGCCAGTCCTTTCGCGATCACTACCAACTGCAGCGCGAAGTCGGCTACGGGATCCTCGAAGCCGACCTGACCGATGACACAGTGCTGGCAGTGGGTTACGACTATCAGGACAAACAGGTCCAGGGGACCTCCTGGGGCACGGTGCCGTACTGGAATTCCAATGGCGACAAGGCCAATCTGCCGCGCTCGACCAACATGGCGACGAAATGGAGTTCCTGGCCACTGAAAGACAAAACCGCCTTTGCCAACCTGGACCAGAACCTGGGTAACGGCTGGCACATGAAAGCCGCCTATACCCATCGCGAAAGCGACACCGATGGCAAGGTCTACTACGGTGGTAGCGGGTTCCCCAATGACGATCGCAGCGGCATGACCGCCTACCGCGGTCACATGAAGGGCGAACAGAAAATGGAAGTCTACGACTTCAACTTCGCCGGCCCCTATCAGTTGCTGGGGCGCGAACATGAGTTGATGATCGGTTACGGCGAAGCCGAGCGCAGCGCAAGCAACCCCTACCTGGTGGAAGACCCGACGCCCCCAGACTACAACAACATTGCCGACTGGAAGTACATGGGCAACATCGCCAAGTTCCGGGACACCGACACCGGCATCGAAGGCTCGAACGACAGCACGCGGCAGAAGGCCGGCTACCTGGCCACGCGCCTGAGCCTGACCGACCAGTGGCACGCCGTGCTGGGCAGCCGTTACGGCAGCTGGAAAACCAGCAGCAATTACTATTCATTCGACGACAACTACCAGCGTATTGGCAACGACCACAGCAGCCAGGAACAAAACGACATATTCACCCCTTATGCCGGGTTGCTGTACGACATCACCCCCGAGTACACCGCGTACGTCAGCTACACCGATATCTTCAAGCCCCAGACCGAACGTGACACCAGTCATAAGTACCTGGACCCCATCGTCGGCAAAAACTATGAGCTGGGCCTCAAGGGCAGTTTGCTGGAGGAACGCCTGAACCTCGCCACCGCGGTGTTCTGGAGCAAGCAGGACAACGTGGCCGAACGGGATGATTCGGTACCGCCGGATCCGGTCACCAATGAAGAGTTCTTCACGTCAGGCGGCAAGGGCAACAAAGTCCAGGGGTTCGAAGCCGAGGTGTCCGGCGAAGTGATGCCAGGCTGGAACATGACCGCTGGCTACACCTATACCCACTCGGTGAATGGCGAGGACAAACGCAACAACACCGAACAACCGTTGAACATGCTGCGTCTATCGACAGCCTATCGGTTGTCGGGTGACTGGCAGGCGCTGACGGTCGGTGGTGCGGTGAACTGGCAGAGCGATATCTACGACATGGCGAACCGTCCGGTCGGCCTCGATGCCGACGGTGACATCGTGACGCAGAAAACCCGAATCGAGCAAGGGGCCTACTCCGTGGTGAAGCTCATGTCGCGCTACGAGATCGACAAGCACCTCAGTGCCTCGCTGAACGTCAACAACCTGTTCGACGAGAAGTACTACGACAAAGTCGGCTTCTACAACGGCGTGTTCTGGGGCGACCCGCGCACGGTCACCTTGAGCCTGGACTGGAAACTCTGACCGCCTGTGTAGGAGCGAGCCTGCTCGCGAAGGACGTCAACGATAACGCGCATTTTGCTGCATAAACGCGTCGTTCTTGAGCTCATCGCGAGCGCGCTCGCTCCTACAGTTGCAGTTTCATCTCTTTAACTGAACCGCATTGCGCTTCTACCGGGCGGCGTTGCGCGCTGTTAAAGCGCCTTGATCCAGAACAGCATGCGCCCATGGGCCGGGTCGAACATGCCGGCAGAAAAGCCAAACTTGCCATAGGCCGCTTGCGCCACGTCGTTACCTTCCAGCACTTCCAGGGTGATCTTGCAGCAGCCTCGCTGACGGGCAATGTCCTCGACCTTTTGCAGCATCTTCTGGCTCAGGCCCAGGCCGCGAAACTTGCCGACCACTGCTACGTCATGCACGTTGACCAACGGCCGGCAGGCGAACGTCGAGAATCCCTCAAAGCAGTTCACCAGCCCAGCGGGTTCGCCGTTGACGAACGCCAGGACGCTGAACGCATAAGGACGCTTGGCCAGTTCGGCAGGCAGCTGCTGCAGGACATCGGCAGCCAATGGCGAACCACCGCCCATGGGGTCTGTCGCATAGTGATCCAGCACCAGGCAGATCGCTTCGGCGTGTGTCGGATTACTATAACTGGCCTGGAGTACCAGGATTTCTGCGGATTCCATTTCCATCCTCGATCTGACGATCAATGTGCATCCCTGCGGGTATCGCTTGGGGCCAATGACATTAACGTGCCGTGCGGACCGGAACAACCATGAACTGGCCCCGCGCCACTGTTTTGTGCGCCAGTGGCCGATTCAATTCGAAGCGCCCCAGATCTGCGCCTCGGTCCAGCCCAGTTCGGCAAAATCCTCGGCCCTGAGGTGGGTCTCCCCGGCGCAAAAGAACTCATCCAGTTGCGGCGGTGCAACCGGGGTGCCACTGAGCATTGCATGCACCTGCCCACGATGGTGGATCTGGTGTTCGAACAGATGGGAGAGCATGCGCAGGCGCGTGTCCTGCTGGGGAACTTTTCGGGCGATGGTCACCCGCCGAGTGAGCCCGGCATCCCTGAGCTGCTCGCAATAAGCGATCAGGCGCAGATCAACCTGGTGTTGTTCGCGCATCAGTTCGGCGCTGCTGGCAAAGGGCTCTTCATCCTGGAAAAACACATCGCACTGCGGATGCGGCAGATCGCCACGCATCTCGCGCTCAAGAGCGTCGACGTAGAACCAGTCGCACGTCAGGATGTGATTGAGGGTGGCCTTGATGCTCGGAAAAAAGCTCACCCTCCGGGCCTCGAAATCGCTCTGGCTCAGTTGGGCGCAGGCCTTGCCCAGACGGTGATTGGCCCAGGCGTTCTGGTAGGCCATGGTCAACAAATGATGGGACAGCGGCTGCTTCATGATGTCTCCTCCCGCGTTTCACCGCACCGCGAAACGCTGCAACTGCATTTCCTTCAGGCGACTGAGGGTGCGGCGAAACGCAAACTCCAGGTAGCCCTCGGTATAGAGCGCATCCATCGGCACCTGCGCCTCAAGATACAACGGCACCTTGCGGTCGTAACATTCGTCGACCAGCGCAATGAATCGCCGCACGCTGTCGTCGTGTACCGACAACTGCGGCAGCTCACGGTCACCGGCGTCCACGCGTTCGCTGCCGTCCTCGGTGCCGCGGGCAATGCGGCCGGGGCGCTGCCGAGCGCTGAGGTTGGGGACGTCGCTGATCAGCATGGCGCTGTAGCGATCACACAAGGCCATGAAATCCATCGCCGCGAACGGCTGTTCGCAGACATCGGCATAGCGGCACCAGAGCACGCTGTCAGTGGCCTTGACCACCGCCAGCGAGCGATAACCCAGCATGACCGGTTCGCTGGACATCGGCTGGTCGTGTGCCAATTGCCGGAAGACCTCATCCATGACACTCGGGCATTCGGGGGCCCGGACCCAATAGCGTTGCAGGCCGGCGCCGGGGTGCAATCGATGGTCCTCACCGCCATCCACCGCCACCACCTCCAGATGGTTCTTGATCGCGACGATGGCCGGCAAAAAGCGCTCGCGGTTGAAGCCGTCCGCGTACAGCTGTTCCGGTGGTTGATTGGAGGTGCAGACCATCACCACGCCTTCATCGAACATCACCTGGAACAACCGCCCCAGGATCAGGGCATCGCCGATGTCGCTGACGAACAACTCGTCGAAACACAGCACCCGCACTTCCTCGCTCAATTCGCGGGCCAGCGCCCGCAGCGGGTCGGCAGTACCGGTCAGTTGAAACGAGCGCTGGTGCACCCAGCCCATGAAGTGATGAAAGTGCTGGCGCCGGGCAGGCACGCGCAAGGTCTGGTAGAACTGATCCATCAACCAGGTCTTGCCCCGCCCCACTGGCCCCCAGAGATAGACCCCGCTGATTGGCGTCAGGCCCTGGTGCAGGTCTTCGTGGCTCTGCTGCAACACCCGGACCGCATGCTCTTGTGCCGCATCCGGGACAAAATGGTTTTCAGTGAGCGCGTGCTGGTAGGCACTGAGGGGCGAATCAAAGGT
The DNA here is from genome assembly GCF_900187415.1 of Pseudomonas sp. Irchel s3b6. Taxonomy (NCBI): domain Bacteria; kingdom Pseudomonadati; phylum Pseudomonadota; class Gammaproteobacteria; order Pseudomonadales; family Pseudomonadaceae; genus Pseudomonas; species Pseudomonas sp. Irchel s3b6. The sequence goes on from NZ_FYDM01000003.1 coordinate 367,076, forward strand.
CATAGCGGCCCGTTTCGACAGTCAAAGGCCCCAGTATGGCACGTCCGTGGGTGGAGTCCGGTAATCACTCCCACGCCCGGACGCAGGAGTGATCATCCCGAGGGTTAACGGTCTACCTTGTGCCTGGCCGCGTACAGGCACAGCATCTCCATGGCCAGGGTTGCCGCGGCCAGTGAGGTGATTTCGGCGCTATCGTAGGCCGGAGCGACTTCCACCACATCCATGCCCACCAGGTTGATCCCGCGCAGCCCGCCGAGAATTTCCAGGGCCTGCACCGTGCTCAAGCCGCCGCACACCGGCGTGCCGGTGCCCGGGGCAAAGGCCGGGTCCAGACAGTCAATGTCGAAGGTCAGGTACACCGGGTTGTCACCGACCCGGGCGCGGATCGCTTCGATAATCGCGTCGCACCCGCGCCGATGCACCTGCCGGGCATCCAGCACCTCGAAGCCCTGATGATCGTCATTGGTGGTGCGCAGGCCGATCTGCACGGAGCGGGCGGGATCCACCAGCCCCTCCCTGGCGGCGTGCCAGAACATGGTGCCGTGATCGATACGCTTGCCCTCTTCGTCCGGCCAGGTGTCGCTGTGGGCATCGAAATGAATCAAGGACAACGCGCCATGTCGACGGGCATGGGCCTTGAGCAACGGATAGCTGATGAAATGGTCGCCGCCGAACGTCAGCATCGCGCACCCGGCGCCGAGTATTTTTTCGGCGTGGGCCTCGATGCTGTCCGGCACCGACTCCGGAACACCGGAGTCAAAATTGCAATCGCCATAGTCAATCACGGCCAGGTGGTCGAAAGGGTCGAACGTCCACGGCCAGTGGCGTTCCCAGGCAATCCCGGTGGATGCCGCGCGAATCCCCCGCGGTCCGAAACGTGCACCGGGACGGTTGCTGGTGGCGGTGTCGAACGGCACACCGCTGACCACCACGTCGACACCGCGCAGGTCACGGCTATAACGCCGGCGCATGAAGCTGGTGATACCGGCATAGGTGCTTTCAGCGGCGGTCCCGTACAGGCTGTCGCGGGTCATGGCCTGGTCGTTCAGTTCAGAGATGTCCATCAAGCATTCCTGGTTATTGGCGGCTACGGAAAGTGGTCCACAGGCGGGTGCGCTGGCGCATGTCCTTGAGGCTCATGCTGCGGTCGGCGTACAGGCGGCCGCGCACATCGGCAGGCGGATAAATGTCGGGGTCGTTGCGCACGGCGGCATCAACCAGGGGCGTCGCGGCCTGGTTGGCCGAGGCAAAGAACAGGGTGTTGGTCAGCGCGGCCACGGATTCGGGGCGCAGCATGAATTCAATGAACGCCTGTGCGGCCTCGGGGTGCAGCGCATCCGCCGGGATCGCCAAGTTGTCCTGCCACACCAGGGTGCCCTCCCTGGGAATGCGATAGGCCACTTCAAAGGGTTTGTTGGCCTTGCGTGCCTGATCGGCGGCCAGGCTGGCATCACCGTTGTACGTCAGCGCCAGGCACGCGCTGCCGTTGGCCAGGTCGTTGATCTGGCGACCGCTGGCGACGTACAGCACCGAAGGCTGCAATTGATGCAACAAGGCTTCGGCGGCCGCCAGATCGTTTTTATTGGTGCTGTACGGATCCTTGCCCAGGTAATGCAACGCGAGGCCGATGACTTCCTGGGGCGAATCGATGATCGCGATGCCGCAGTCCTTCAGCTTGCTGGCGTATTCGGGCTTGAACAGCAGGTCCAGGCTGTTCAGCGGCACGCCCGGCAGACGTTGGGTCACGGCCTCGACATTCATCCCCAGGCCCAGGGTGCCCCAGGTATAGGGCACGCCATAACGGTTACCCGGGTCGACGGCGGCGAGTTTTTCCAGCAGGTCCGGATCAAGGTTCGCGTAGCCTTTGAGCGTGTCCAGGGGGATCGGCTTCAGCGCCCCGGCCGCCAGTCCACGGGCCAGCACACTGGAAGATGGCACCACCACGTCATAGCCGCTGCCGCCGGTGAGCAATTTGGTTTCCAGGACTTCCGGGGTGTCAAAGGTGTCGTACCGCACACGAATCCCGGTTTCCTGCTCGAAGCGTTGCAGGGCTTGCGGCGCGACATAGTCAGCCCAGCTGTAAAGATTGAGCACTTTTTCCTGCGCCTGCGCCGGGAAGGCCAGGGCCAGCACCAATGCGGGGAATACGAACCTGATCGCCGTAGCCATGACAAGCACCTGAGTCATTGAGGTGCCTGCAGCTTGCCGTGGAAGATACATTGCTGGAATATTAAGTTTATTATCCTGACTTTATTCAGGAGTAATGTTTGATGCTCGGTCAACTCCACGATCTGGACCTGCACCTGCTGCGCCTGTTCGCCAGCGTCGTTGAATGCGGCGGTTTCAGTGCCGCCCAAGGTGAACTGGGGTTGAGCCAGTCAAGCATCAGCCAGCAAATGGCCAAGCTGGAAACCCGCCTCGGCTATCGCGTGTGCAGCCGTGGCAAAGGCGGTTTCAAGCTCACGCCCAAGGGCGTGCAGTTGCTACTGGCGACTCGCGGGCTGTTCCAGTCCATCGAGGCGTTCCGGCATCAGTCCAACGGCGTCGCCGGCCGGCTGATCGGCGAAGTGCGCCTGGGGCTGTCCGAGGCCCTGGATCAATCGGTGTTGCAACAGGTGGCCGAGGCCATCAGGCGTTTTCGTGAGCGCGATGAATCGGTGCGCATCGAGCTGATCAGCGCCATGCCCGGTGAGATGGAGCGCTTGCTATTGCAGCAACGCCTGGACCTGGCCATCGGTTACTTTTCCCAAGTGCAAAGCGCCTTCGACTACCGTCCGTTGTTCAGTGAGCCCCAGCACCTGTACTGCGCGACCGGGCACCCGCTGTTCCACGATCCGGCTCCGGATGCCGAGGCCATGGGCAACACCGACCTGGTGGACCACCCTTACCGCTTCCTGCGCAATGACGAACCGCTGCACAGCAAGCGCAGTTCGGCGCGCTCGGAACAGGTCGAAGGCACCCTCGCCTTCATTCTGTCGGGCAAACACATTGGCTACCTGCCCGAGCATGTCGCCCGTTCGTGGGAAAACAGCGGCTTGCTCAAGGCCATCGGCCAGCCGGCGCTGAGCTTTGAGGTGACGTTCCACCTGGCCCGGCACCGCGCCCAAGTGCCGGGGGATGCGCAGCGGGCGTTCGAGGAGGATCTGCTGGCGGCGTTCAAACTGCCACGCAGTCACCCCTAACAGGGGTTCATGAGTCACGGTAATCCCGGTATCTCCAATAACTTTCAATGCTTTAGACGTTTGTCGCTTTAGGCGGCAGTGCCTTTCTGGCATCCTGCGCCTCCATTTTCTGACCTGGCCTAATTGGCACCCTCCCCGTGACCTCATCTGACCACTCGAAAACTGCCCCGCGTTCCGACCTGATTTACGGTCTCTACGATCGCCCGCACCTCACCGCAACGGTCTTTGCCGCCTTGCAACATGTGCTGGCGAGCTTCGTCGGGATCATCACCCCCACCCTGATCATGGGCAGCGCCCTGGGCCTGCACAGCGAAATTCCGTACCTGATCAGCATGGCGTTGTTCGTTTCCGGCCTGGGCACCTTCGTCCAGGCGCGACGCTTTGGCCCGATCGGGTCCGGTCTGTTGTGCCTGCAAGGCACCAGTTTTTCGTTCATCAGCGTGATCCTCAGTGCCGGCTTCATGGTCAAGGCCCGGGGCGGCGGCACCGATGAGATCCTCTCGACGATTTTCGGCGTGTGCTTCTTCGCCGCCTTCATCGAAGTGGTGCTCAGCCAGTTTATCGGCAAGCTGCGGATGCTGATTACCCCGGTGGTGACCGGCACCATCATCACCCTGATGGGGCTGTCGTTGATCAAGGTAGCCATGACCGACATCGCCGGCGGCTTCGGCGCGCCGGACCTGGGCGGCGCCCACCACTTGGCCCTGGCGGCGTTGGTACTGGGGGTGATCGTGGTGCTCAACCGGGTCGATGTGCCCTTCCTGAGGCTGGGGGCCATTGTGATCGGGCTGACCCTGGGTTACCTGCTCGCCTGGCTAATGGGCGATGTCGATTTCGCCACCATGACCGACGTCCCGCTGATGAGCGTGCCGGTGCCCTTCAAGTACGGCTTCAACTTTGACTGGGTGGCGTTCATTCCGGTGGCGGTGATCTTCCTGGTTTCACCCCTGGAAGCCGCGGGCGATTTGACGGCCAACTCGATGATTTCCCAGCAACCGGTCAAGGGTCCGATCTACATTCGCCGGATCAAGTCCGGCCTGCTGGCCGACGGTCTCAACTCAGCGATGGCCGCCGTGTTCAACAGCATGCCCATGGTGACCTTCGCCCAGAACAACGGGGTCATCCAGCTCACGGGCGTGGCCAGCCGTTATGTGGCGTTCTTCATTGCCGGCCTGCTGGTGCTGCTGGGGTTGTTCCCGATGATTGGCGCGGTGCTGCAACTGATGCCCAAGCCGGTACTCGGCGGCGCGGAGTTGGTGATGTTCGGCACGGTGGCCGTCGCCGGGATCAAGATCCTCGCCGAGGCCGGGCTGCATCGTCGCAACATGCTGATCGTGGCGATCTCACTGGGTATGGGCCTGGGCGTCGCGGCCGTGCCGGAAGTGCTGCGCGAGCTGCCCAAGGCATTGCACAACATCTTCGAGTCGCCGATCACCGTGGGCGCGTTATGCGCTATCGTGCTGAATATCTTTCTGCCCGAAGAATTCATCGAGCTGGAAGAAGACGATTTCGACCCGGAAGCTTCGATCCTCCAGGTCATGGAGAATCCGGACGTCAAGCCGCACGGCGAATCCCTCAAGCCTGGCGTGGCCTTACAGGCACACCGCTGATGCCGCTCAAGGGACGAGCCGCTGGCGGCTCGCCCCTTGTTTTCGAGAGTTCATCGATGCGCAGATTCCTCGCGATTGGCCTTTCCCTGTTGCTGCTCGGTCTGAGCGGCTGCGCCCTGCTCCCCAACCGTGATCCGCTGGACATCAATGTGGTCGGCATAGAACCCTTGCCCAGCCAGGGCATGGAACTGCGCTTTACGCTGAAACTGCGCGTACAAAACCCCAACGAAACCCCTGTCGACTACAACGGTGTAGCCCTGAACCTTGAGGTCAATGGCCAGCCGCTGGCCTCGGGCGTGAGTGATCAACGGGGTTCGATCCCGCGTTTTTCCGAGGCGCTCATCAGCGTACCGGTGAGCGTTTCGGCATTCTCGGTGCTGCGCCAGACCCTGGGGCTGGACCTGACACAAACCCTCGACAAGCTGCCCTACGTATTGCGTGGCAAACTGGCCAGTGGCGCGTTCGGCACGATGCGCTTTGTCGACAGCGGCCAGTTGAGCATCGCCGGACCCAATTCCGGGATCTGGTAGATCCAACGATACCGTCTACCGATCAGAGTGCGAGCGCCTCAGATAAACCGCACACCGGGTTTAGGCTGCTCGTCCACGGTCAACTCGAACACGTCCGGGCGCGCATAGTGCCCGACCACGTCGTAGTCGTAGCGGGCACGCACCAGTTCATCGGTGTCGATCTGTGCCGTCAGCAACCCTGCACCGCCTCGCAGTGGCCCGGCCAGTACATCGCCCATGGGGCCGACGATCACACTGCCACCGGCAATCAGCGGGCGATCGGCCGGCCAGTCGGCAATCTCCACACCCAGGTCGGCCGGTGATGGCTGCACCTGGCAGGCACTGACCACAAAGCAGCGGCCTTCATGGGCGATATGGCGCATGCTGACGTGCCACATCTCGCGCTCATCGACGGTGGGCGCGCACCAGACCTCGACGCCCTTGGCATACATCGCCGTGCGCAGCAGCGGCATCATGTTTTCCCAGCACACCGCCGCGCCCACTCGTCCGACCTGGCTGTCGATCACTGGCAAGGTCGAGCCATCGCCCTGGCCCCAGATCAGCCGTTCGGTACCGGTAGGCATCAGTTTGCGGTGCTTGGCCACCAACCCCGCCTGTGGCTCGAAATACAACGCCGTGCAATACAAGGTACTGCCCGAGCGTTCGATCACCCCCAGCACCAGGCTGGCACCGGTGCGCGTGCTGAAACCCGCCAGGGCCTCGGTTTCGACCCCTGGCACATCAATGGCGTTGGCAAAGTAACGGGCATAGGCCTCGCGCCCCTCCGGCAGCCGATAGCCCAGCCGGGTGCCGAAGCCTTCCCCCTTGGGATAGCCGCCGAGCAACGCTTCGGGCATGACCACCAAGCCGGCGCCGGATTCGATGATCGCCCGCTCATACGACAGGATCTGTTCCAGGGTCTCGCCCTTGCCCCCTGGCAACGAACCGATTTGCAGTGCAGCGACGATGGACTTTGGCATCACGGTAACTCCCGGGCATTGAGGTATTGCTCATTCTCCGGCCACCGTCGATCATCAATAAAGCCCAATCCAGTGCTGAATGATATGAGCCATATGAATATCGGTAACCTTGACCTCAACCTGCTCAAAGTCTTCGAAGCCCTGCACGACGAGTCCAGCGCCAGCCGTGCCGCACTGCGCCTGGGCGTCACCCAGTCGGCGGTGAGCGCCGCCTTGCGCCGGTTGCGCGAGGTCTACGCCGATCAGTTGTTCGTGCGGACCGGTCGCGGTCTGGCGCCGACGTTACGGGCCAACCAGTTGAAGCCGGTGGTCAGTGATGCATTGAACAAATGCCGGCAGAGCCTGGCCATGGTCGATCCGACTGCCCATCAATACGAGGGTCGATCGGTGATCGTCGGGATGTCGGATGACTTCGAGATTGCCTATGGTCGACGGCTGATCAAGGAGATCGCCGAGCGAGCGCCCAAGCTGCGGCTGATTTTCCGCCAGACCCACAGCCAGATCGTCGGCCAGGCCCTGATGGAGCGCAGCCTTGACCTGGCGATCACGGCCGGCGGCCTGAGCGAACGCTTGCTCAGCCGCCAGGTACTGGGGGAAGGCCGCTACCAGTGTCTGGTGGACCCCGCCAGCCTCGCGACCGGGCAGCAGCTCAGCCTCGACGAGTTTGTCGCGCGCGAACACATTCTGGTGTCATCAGGGGGCTTTATCGGCATCACCGACGAGGGTTTGGCGGGCCTGGGGTTGAGCCGGCGGGTGTGCGCATCGACCACCCATTTCGCGGCGCTGCCGTTCCTGCTCAAGGGCAGCCAGGCAGTGGCGACCATCCCGGCCCATGCCGCTCACAGCATCGCCTCGCTCAGCGGCCTGGCACTGCTGCCCTGCCCGCTGGATCTGCCGCGCTACCCGATTGAACTGGGTTGGCGCACCAACAACCAACTCGATCCGTTGCTGCTGAAAGTGCGCGAAGCGATAGTCGCCAGTTTTACCGACCACAACGCCTGATGACCGTCGCCAGCAAACCGGCCATTACTTGGCGGCCATCAACCGATTGACTTCGCTGCGCACCATGTTGGCGTATTCCGGCGGGGACATGGCGTCCAGTTCGGAGCGGACCCACTCGGCCCATTTGCCTTTGCGCTTGGAGCGCTCGCCGAACAAGCGGGCGGCCTCGCCCTTGGACTTGCCCAGGTTGGATTGCCAGAGGTCGAACAGACGGGATTTTTCATCTTCAAGCGCCGCGCGCTCGGCAAGGGGTTTGTCGGCCAGATTGAAGCTCATGGGAATTACCTGCGGCATAAAATAGGCGACATCTTACACTGTAGGCGGATTTCTCCAGAGATGGATTTCCCGGAGCATGGTGGGAACGGCTGCAACTTTTGCCTGACGCCTACACTCCATTGCTCACAGCCCCCCTTTACCTGCAGGAGTTACCCAATGGCTCGCACAAACGCCACGCAAGACGATCAAATCAAGGATCAGACCTTCAGTGAGCTGCAAGCGCTGATCGAGGAATCGGAGAAACTGCTCAAAAGCAGTGCATCACTGGTGGGCGAGGAAGCCGACAACCTGCGCGGGCAAATCGCACTCAAACTGCAACAGACCAGGGATGCCATGTCCAACGCGCGAGCGCGTACCCAGCCGGTGGTCGATGCGACCGAAACCTACATTGGCGGTCACCCTTGGCAAACCGTGGCCATCGCCGCCGGTTTCGGCCTGGTGGTCGGACTGCTGTTGGGACGTCGCTAACCCCCCTGAACAGCCGACTTAAAGTGAGCGCTGTCTGAGGTGGGAGCATCTGTCTTGATCACATGTCAGCTCTCGTCAAGCATGGGGCTTGCGAACACCTACCCTGTGGCGAGCGAGCTTGCTCGCCACGGGGCAGCTTCACTGCCCCGCCAGCTCCCGCAATTGCGCCAGCGTCTGCGCATCCAGCACGATGCCTTCAGCAGTAGCCCTGGCGCGCTCGCGATGGCGACGGTCCCCCGGCAAACGCCGCAGCCCGACCCCGTGCATCTGCCGCACCAGTTCCTCGCTACGCTCGGCGAACCCCTGCCCGGCAGCCTTGCTCGGGTCGATGACAATCAATAACTGGCCAGTCCACGGGGTTTTCGCCCCGGGATGGTTGGACCAGTCGAACTCGAACGAGAAGTTGCCACCGGTCAACGCGGCAGCCAGCAACTCAACCATCATCGACAGGGCCGAGCCTTTGTGCCCGCCAAAAGGCAGCAATGCGCCTCCCTCCAGGATCGCCTTGGGGTCAGTGGTTGGCTGACCGAGGCTGTCCACCCCCATGCCAGGTGGCAGGCGTTCGCCTTTGCGCGCAGCGATCTGCACATCACCGTGGGCAATGGCGCTGGTGGCCAGGTCGAACACAATGGGGTCGGCATTGGCCCTGGGCGCAGCGAAGGCGATCGGGTTGGTACCAAACAAGGGGCGATCCGCGCCGTGGGGCACGACACAGGTCATGCTGTTGACCACGCTCAGCGCGACCAGGCCCTCATAGGCGAATGGCTCGACATCCGGCCAGAGCGCTGCAAAGTGATGGGAGTTGCGAATCGCCATGACCGCGATCCCGGCACTGCGGGCTTTCTCCACCAGTAATGCGCGGCCGGCGGCCAGCGCCGGTTGGGCAAAGCCGTTGCCGGCATCGACCCGGACAAAACCCGAGGCCACGTCTTCTACCACTGGCACCGCCTGGCCATTGACCCAACCGCTGTTGAGCGTCGACACATACCCGGGAATCCGGAATACCCCATGGCTGTGGGCGCCATCGCGCTCGGCACCGGCGCAGTTGGCGGCCAGCACCGAGGCGACCTCGGGGCGGGTGCCATGTCGGCGAAAGATCGAATCCAGAAGCTCAACCAACGCTTCATACGACAAGTGAGGCGAGGCTGCATTGACAGCATGATCGTGTGGCACAGACATCTGAAGCTCCAGAATTTTTATTGGAGGGGGCAACAGCGTTCGCGGGACCTTACCCGCGGATTAAACACCGTTTTGCGCGGCCACTGTCAACTTCCTTTGCGCCACTGCACCGCCAACAGGGCCCGGTCCCCGACTCGGTGATCCAGCCCTCGGCAAACCATCCCGGACGATCCCGCGAACACCACAAACGCCCGGTTTCATTGACCTTTTCTTCACTCCGACTCAGGATACTGCCCAGCCATGTCCTGACGTGGGGCTGGAGACGACAGAAAAACCCTTTCATTGATGTGCAATCGCCATGATCGCTGTTCTCGCCAGCTCACTGCGAAGGTTAGAATGTAAGAAATCAGGAAGCCTCAATGAGCGAAAAGCCCCTCTCGCAAGCAGAATTCGACGCCGTCACCGACGCCGCCGCGCATTGGTGCATGCGCCTGCACTCCAATGACTGCACCAGCGCCGAGCGTCAGGCGTTCGAGCAATGGCGTGCTGCCCACCCGCTGCATGCGTTCGAGTATGAAGCGATGCTGGAGATCTGGGAGGTGTCCGAGCACTTGCCGCGCGCGGAACACGTGCCGCACACCGCGCACCGGGCACCGCGCTCGGGTTGGCGGCCGCTGGCCGTAGCCGCTGCCGTCAGTCTGCTGGCCTTGCCGCTGGCCGCCTTCAGTGGCTGGCAAATGGGCTGGCTGCCCAATGCCTACGAGCATTTCGAAGCGCAGAACGCCTTGCGTACCGTGACCCTGAGTGACGGCAGCGAGGTGGAGTTGAACCTGGGCACCGAGCTGACCTACAGCAACTACAAGGATCAACGCCGAGTGACGCTGAAAAAGGGCGAAGCCTTTTTTCGCGTGACCCATGACACGCTGCACCCCTTTGTGGTCAAGGCCGCCGACGGGCAGGTTCGGGTGACCGGCACTCAGTTCAATGTCTGGAAATATCAGGATCAGGTTCGCGTGACGCTGGTGGAAGGCTCGGTACTGGTCACCAGCAATGACGCTCTTGGCGGTGACGGCCTGCATCTCGATCCGGGCATGCAGGCTCGCTACAAGGGCGGCGACTATCAACCGCAGATTAGCCAGACCTACGCCAATGACAACTCCCTGGCATGGCGCAACGGCAAGCTGGTCATCAACAACCTCGCCCTGAACGAGGCACTGCCCCTGATCAACCGCTACCTGAGTACTCCAGTGATGGTGGCGGACCACGCCACGGGCCTGATCCGCATCGGCGGGGTCTACAACATCAGCGAGCTGAAAACCCTCGTCCCGTCGCTGCCCAAAGTGCTCCCGGTTTACCTGACCCGCAACGAAGACGGCAACCCGGTGCTCAACTCCCTGCCTGCCCAACCTGCCAGACACTGAAAAGGCCGCACCCTTTCGGGCCGCGGCCTGCTCCATTTCAGTTGGCCAGCCCCCTAGTGCGCCGCCACACTCCCAGCCCCCTCGACCGCCTCACGAATGGTTTGCAGCCGGTAATGAGGATCGGCCTTGATCTGTTGCTCGGTGAACGGCAAGACACTCCATTGTTTCTTTGAAAACGCCAGGGTCTGGTCGCGAGCGTGCTCCGAGCCAGGGTCACTGGAAATCGAGAAGGCCAGCAATCCCTGGGCCTGGGGCCCCTGCTCGTCAAACGTCACTACCTGCAGGTAACTGGTGCCGCTGACCACCTCACGTTTGCCCGCCTCGCCCGGCACACTTTGCATGGCGTTGTAGACACCCAGTTCGGCCGGCCCGCCATGAATGGCAATGGCTTGCCCGCCACGACGGGTCACCTGGACATCTCCCCAGCGCTGGCGATCCGTCAGCCCCGCGCGTTGCATCTGCTCGATCGACGCCAGCATGGCCTGCCGTACCGCCCGCGCCACCTCGGGTCGCTCGATGTTCAGCCCGCGAGGGGTATGCAGCGGGTCTTTCGGGTCGAACGCCACACGCCAGACATCCGGGGCCTGCAACAACACGTCCATGACATTCTGAAAGTGGACCAAACCCGCGCCGCTGCGCAGGTTGGCAGCCCGATCCCAAGCCTTGAGACTGGCGCACAGAGGGGCCAGGGTCACACTGTCAGCCCCCAGGCCAGCAGCGCACACCTGCAACAAGTCCGGCATGACCTGGCCGGCCAGGTAAACCTGGTTGTCCATGACCATGTGTTGCAGGTCCTCGACCTTCACCGGGCCGGCCTTGGCCAACTGCCCCAGATACTCCAGGGCAAAGCGGGTGCGCGGCCCCAGGGCTTGTCCGGACTGACTGATCAAAGGCGAGTAACCGGTCAGTGGCTGAGCCGGGTTAGCCATCCACGCCGAGTCATTGGAGTGCTGCACAAAGTCAGTGCGCAACAGCTGCGGTAGTTGGTCCGCGGCAAAAATTCCAGGTTGCGCGGCGTTTTTATCGACGTCCCAGGCGCAGGCACTGCGCGAACCATCCAGCACGATCATGGCCAGGCCCGCGCGGGGGTCGCTGCATTTTTCCAGCTTGTCGACGCCGACGTTGGGCACCACAGACAGGTTCATGTACAACGCCTGCCCCTGATCGTCCACCGCCAGGGTATTGACCCACGGCACCCCTTGAATCCTGTGCACGGACGTTTGCAGGTCCTTGAGGTTGCTGGCCTGGTTCATGGCATACCATTGCTCGAGCACGCGGTCGTTGTCGAGGTTGGCGTCGCGCAGGCTGTAGGCATACTGCTGATCCCAATCCAGCTTGCCGGGCCATTGCACGACGGGGCCAAACACCGAGCTGTAGAGCACATGGGAGACTGACGCAAGCTGCCCGTCGGCCTGCCTGGCCTTGACCGTGACTGTTTGCTGGCTCAATGGCAGGGATTTACCGTCGAGCAGATAACGAGTGGAGTCCTTCGGGTCGAGTTGCAGACGGTACAGCGTGAAATGCCTGGACGTGTCGACGGTGTGGGTCCATGCCAAGTGCTGGTTGAAACCTATGTTGATCATCGGCAGTCCCGGCAACGCCGCGCCCATCACGTCCAGCTTGCCAGGGATGGTCAGGTGCATCTGGTAAAAGCGCATGCCGCCGATCCACGGAAAATGCGGATTGGCCAGCAACATGCCGCGCCCATTGAAGGAGCGGTCCCGGCCAATGGCCACGGCGTTACTACCGCGGTCCAGCGCAAAGCGTTGCAGGCGCGTGGCGGCGACCTCGAAGGCCGCTCGGGCGCCCTGCTCCCGGGCGACAGCCTTGGGCGGCGCGGCACCGACCAGCGCTTCGGCAAACTGGCCGACGCCGCCTTCGACCAGCAGGCGTCGAGTCAGCTTGACCAGATCCAGTGCGGTAATCGGCCGGACCCAGTCCCCCTGGCACTGTTCGGGCAGACCTTGTGCGCTGCGCTCACGCAAATAGCGGTTGTACCCAGCCACATAGCCTTCAATCAGTTGCCGCACGGCCGGGGGTTGCGCCTGCCAGAAGCCAAACACCGCCTGGGGGCTGTTCAACCAACTGAAAAACACATCGCTGACGCCATTTTCCCGTTGTTCAAGGGTGAACTGCTGCGCGCCGAAATAACGTGAGCGCTCGCCGTTGACCGTCACCACTTCGTTGGCCAGCAGGCACAGATTGTCTTGAGCGTAGGCATAGCCAATCCCGTACCCCAGGCCACGCTCGTTCTCGGCCCGAATGTGTGGCACGCCAAAGCTGGTACGGCGAATGTCGGCGCCGGTCTCGACCGTCTGAGAGAGTGCCTGAGCCGATACGCTGAGCCCCAGTAACCAACCTGCTAGGCACAACCTGGGCAACTGCCTGGAAATAATCACGCTGACTCCTGATGGCGAAGAACACAGTAGCCAGGACAGGCGAGCCGAAAGATGACGCTGCGGGAAACCAACCCTGCCCTGGAAAGGACCACACAGGCGAAGAAGCGTAATGTGGCTTGCCATAGGAACGAATCGGCGGACAATAATTTAAAGCGCATCAGCCCGAAATGACGGCACTTGACCGGTGACTGAGGTGTTTTCGACAAAATTTCTACATTCAGGCCTTCATGATTTGTGCCGCTCGTTCGTCTTAATGACTAAAGGACGTTCAACACAATTTCCTGGACAGGTTCTGAAAAGGAGTTTTTTGCATGTACAACTCGCAATTACCAACGGATGGTAAAACCGCGCCAAAGGGTGTTTCTCTCAGACAGGATACCGGCGTATTCGCCAAAAGCACCGAACGCCAGAATAACGATTGCATCAGGCTGCTGCTTAAAAGCTACGGCCTGCGCACAAGCCTCATCCGCCTGAAAGTGATCGACGCGCTGCTGACTGCCGCCCAGGCAGGTCAGCCCGTGGGGGTGCGCGGGGTGCACAGCCACCTGCTGGAACTGGATATTCCCTTGTCCTTTTTAAGCGTGCGTGAAGTACTCAAGCGCCTGTGCAGTGAAGGCCTGATCGTCCTGAACCCCGACAAAAGCTACAGCCTGCATCCACAGGCTGAGGCCTTGCTGGAATCGCTCAGGGCTTGACCTTGCGGCGCATCACCCCGTTGATCACCACCACCAGCACCGCCACGGCGATGGCGACGTACTGGAACAGGGTTTCGCTGATGATCCCGGCATTCTGCAGATAAGACAGGCCAAGCATAATCCCCAGTACGGCCAGGGTGATCAGAAACGAGTATTTCAAACGTTGCGACTGGGTCATTGCGGGAGTCCTGAATCTGAAAATAGGTGTCCGGTGTGAATCCTGCTGCCCGCCACGTCCACACCTTCGTTCGGGAGTGAACGGCAGCCAGCGGGCGCTCATGTTACATGCCTGTGAGGCATTTTGGCGCTATGGGTTCGAATCGCCCTGTACTCGCCTGCCTCTGTCATGGGCGCCCCGCACCTGACAAATCTGTAATCCACGCCTCAGTTTCCTGACAGCACGGGCTGTTTAAGGTCTCGTCAAACCTGAAGCATCAGGGATGACGGGACTTTGTTATGCCTTCAACACCTTCAAGACGCTCTTTCATCAAAGGCCTCTCTGCCGGCAGTCTACTGGCGGGCGCGGGCCTGTGGCGACCGCCGGCCTGGGCCGTGACTGCCGACAATCAACCCTCCACGTTGCGCGGTAGCCAGTTCGACCTGTGGATCGGCGAAGCACCGGTCAATTTCACCGGTACCCCGCGCACCGCCATGACCATCAACGGTGGCATTCCCGGCCCGTTGCTGCGCTGGCGCGAGGGCGACACCGTGACCATTCGCGTGCGTAACCGGTTGCAGCAGGACACCTCGATTCATTGGCACGGGATCATCCTGCCGGCCAACATGGATGGCGTGCCAGGCCTGAGTTTCCAGGGCATCGCCCCCGACAGCCTCTACGAATACCGCTTCACGCTGCACCAGAACGGTACCTACTGGTACCACAGCCACTCGGGCCTTCAAGAGCAGGCCGGGGTCTATGGGCCGCTGGTGATCGACGCCCGCGACCCGGAACCCTTCGAGTACGACCGCGACTACGTGGTGATGCTCAGCGACTGGAGCGACCAGGCCCCGGAACACCTGATGCACACCCTGAAAAAACAGTCCGACTACTACAACCGGCACAAGCGCACCGTGGGCGACTTCATTGAGGACGTCAGCCGCGACGGCTGGGCGACCACGGTGGCAGACCGCACGATGTGGGCCGAAATGAAGATGAGCCCCACGGACCTGGCAGATGTCAGCGGCGTGACCTACCGCTACCTGATGAACGGCCAGACCCCGGAGACCAACTGGACCGGCACGTTCAAACCGGGAGAGAAACTGCGCCTGCGGCTGATCAACGGCTCGGCCATGAGTTACTTCGACGTGCGCCTGCCCGGTTTGAAAATGACTGTCGTCGCCGCCGACGGACAGTACGTGCAACCGGTCAGCGTCGATGAATTGCGGATTGCCGTGGCGGAGACCTATGACGTGATCGTCGAGCCGGGCAACGAGCGGGCCTACACCCTGTTTGCCCAGTCCATGGACCGCAGCGGTTTTGCCCGGGGCACCCTGGCCCTGAGCCAGGGGCTCAGCGCCGCAGTGCCCAGCCCCGACCCTCGACCGCTGATCAGCATGGCCGACATGGGCATGGATCATGGCGCGATGGCAGGCATGGACCATAGCCAGATGAGCGGCATGGACCACGGCAGCATGGCCGGCATGGGCAACGCCATGCAAACCCACCCGGCCTCGGAAACCGACAACCCGCTGGTGGACATGCAAACCATGAGCCCCAGCGCCAAGCTCGCCGACCCAGGCATCGGCCTGCGCAACAACGGCCGCCGTGTGCTGACCTATGCCGACCTCAAAAGCACCTTCCCCGACCCGGACGGGCGCGAACCGTCGCGCACCCTTGAGTTGCACCTGACCGGGCACATGGAGAAATTCGCCTGGTCGTTCGACGGCATCAAGTTCAGCGATGCCCAACCGCTGCGCCTGACCTATGGCGAGCGCCTGCGCATCACCCTGGTCAACGACACGATGATGACCCACCCGATTCACCTCCACGGCCTGTGGAGCGACCTGGAGGACGAACAGGGTCGCTTCCAGGTGCGCAAGCACACCATCGACATGCCACCCGGGACCCGCCGCAGTTATCGGGTGACGGCCAACGCACTGGGCCGCTGGGCCTATCACTGCCACCTGCTGTTTCACATGGAGATGGGCATGTTTCGTGAAGTGCGCGTCGATGAACCGGGGAGCCCGACATGAAGTCCCGCCTGTTGCTTGCCGGCCTGCTCGGCCTTTACATGAACACGACCCAGTCGGCCGAAAGCATGGACCATTCCGCCATGGGGCACGGCGCAATGCCAGCCATGGATCACAGCCAGATGGGTACCATGGATCACAGCCAGATGGCGCCCACGACCAGCCGCACACCGATACCGGTGCCGAGCGACGCCGATCGCCGCGCGGCATTCCCGGCGGTCAATGGCCATGGTGTGCACGACAAGGCGATCAATGGCTTCTGGTTGGTCGACCAACTGGAGTACCAGGATGCCGATGACGGCAGTGCCCTGGCTTGGGACATGAGTGGCTGGGTCGGTGGCGACATCGATCGGCTCTGGGTACGCTCCGAGGGTGAGCGCACCAACGGCCACACTGAGAAAGCCGAAGTCCAGGCCCTGTGGGGGCATGCCATCGGCCCATGGTGGGACGTGGTGACCGGGGTCCGCCAGGATTTCAAACCCGGCTCACCGCAAACCTGGGCGGCATTCGGGTTGCAAGGCCTGGCCCTGTATAACTTTGAAACACAAGCAACCTTCTTCGTCGGCGAAAAAGGTCAGAATGCGCTCCGCGTGGAAGGCGAATACGACATCCTGCTGACCAACAAACTGATTCTGCAGCCCACCGCCGAGGTCAATTTCTACACCCGCAACGACCCTGAACGCAGTGTCGGCGCCGGGTTGGCCAACACCGAAGCCGGTGTGCGCCTGCGTTACGAAATCGTCCCCGAGTTTGCACCCTACATCGGCGTGACCTGGAGCAGCACTTACGGCAACACCGCCGACTACACTGGCGAAGAAGGCGAAGACCGCAGTGAAGCGCGGTTCGTCGCCGGCTTGAGGCTCTGGTTCTGAGCCGATGAATGAAACGATCGACACGAGAATTTATATGCACAACTCACTTCGTCTGGCCGCCCTTGGCGCCTTGTTCATCAGCACCCAGGCCCTGGCGGCCGAGCTGATTCCGATCGATGTCCACCGCGATGCCAATTGCAGCTGCTGCACCGCCTGGATCTCGCACCTGCAAGACAACGGCTTCAAGGTCACCGACCACGTCGAGCCCGACATGAGCGAAGTCAAGCAGCGCCTGGGCGTCGCCCCGCGCCTGGCCTCATGCCATACCGGCGTGATCAACGGCAAGTTCGTCGAAGGCCACGTTCCGGCCGAGCAAGTGCTGGTCCTGGCCAAGCGTGACGACTTGCTGGGCATGGCGGTACCGGGCATGCCCACCGGCTCGCCAGGCATGGAAATGGGCGACCGGGTCGACGCGTATCAAGTGATCGGCCTGACTAAAAATGGCACCGATGAAGTGATCGCCGACTACCCGGCCCAGTAATGCTGCTGGGTTACCTCGGGCTGTTTGTCGCGGCGTTTGGCGCCGCAACACTGTTGCCCCTGCAGTCCGAGGCGGTGCTGGTCGGGTTGTTGCTCAACGGCCAGCACTGGCTGTGGCTATTGCTTGCGGTCGCCACCCTGGGCAATGTGCTGGGCTCCCTGGTGAACTGGTGGCTGGGGCGTGGCATCGAGCACTTCAAGGATCGTCGTTGGTTCCCGGTCAGCCCGGCGCATCTGGAAAAAGCCAGCAGGCACTATCAACGCTACGGCCATTGGTCCTTGCTGTTGAGCTGGCTGCCGGTCATCGGCGATCCGCTGACCCTGGTCGCGGGCGTGATGCGTGAACCCCTCGGGCGCTTCCTGCTGATCGTGACCCTGGCCAAAGGCGCTCGTTATGCCGTGCTGGCCCTGGCGACGCTGGGTTGGACGGCCTGAGTTTTTTGGCCGTCCTTCACGCTCACCGCGCAACCCACGTCGACGCCTGCAATGCACGAAGCAACAACTCGGGCTCCAGTGCACTGACCTGTCGGCCATCGTCGCTGCACATGCTCTCGCCCGCCAACAAGGCGTTGATGATGGCCTCTTCCACCGCTTCGGCCGCCGCGCTGAACAGCGGTGAAATGTGATCGTTGTTGAGCATGGCCAGGGGGGTGCTCAGGGGCAGGTCCTTGCGCCCATAGTCAGCCGGCGGCAGATCCTGGTTGCCGGTGGCGAACGCGAGGAAAATATCACCGCTGGAGTCCTCCGTCCCGCCGCCGGTACGGGCGATGCCAATGGACGCCCGTTGTGCCAGGCGCTGGCACTGGTGCGGCAGCAGCGGTGCGTCGGTGGCCAGGATCACCACGATCGAGCCCATGCCTGGCGTGCCCTGTTGCGCGAAAGGCGAATCGACCTGTGACAACTGCCGGCCAACCGGGTAGCCGTCGACCCGCAACTCACAACGCTTACCATGGTTGGCCTGGACCAGTGCGCCGACGGTATAACCGCCCTGCCCGGTCGGCAGCCGACGGGACGCGGTGCCGATCCCACCCTTGAATTCGTGGCAGATCATCCCGGTGCCGCCCCCCACGGCGCCTTCAGGCACCGCACCGGTCGCGGCATTGTCAGCCGCTTGCCGCACGTGCTGCGCCCCCACGTGCTGACCCCAAATGTCATTGAGCACACCGTCGTAGGTTTCCATCACCACCGGCATGCACCAGTAGGTGGCCGGGTCTGCCAGGCTGTCGCGCTCCAGCGCGACCAGGGCATCGCGCACCACACCCACGCTGTGGGTATTGGTGATAGCAATGGGCGTTGCCAGCAACCCGGCTTCGCGAATCCATTCCAGCCCCGTGGCATCGCCATTGCCATTGAGCACATGGCAACCGGCGAAACAGGGTTGCAGCCGCGCATGACTGGCACGAGGTTGAATCACCGTCACGCCAGTCCTGACCTGCTTGCCGTCGACCCGGTCCTTGAGGGTGCTGTGCCCGACCCGTACGCCCGGTACATCGGTAATGGCATTGAACGGCCCCGGTACTCCCAAACCCAGGCTGATACCCAGTTCACGTGCACGCATGACATCTCCTTCACGATTGACTGCACCGGCTGGAACCGGCGAAAGACCGCTACTCTAGGGACCGCGCCCGCCAGCGCCAATCACCCCGTTGGGGTATGCGTTCGGCGGCACTGCCCGCGATCATGGTCAATAATTAGAGCATTGCAGCCGTGCCGGGCGACCGCAGGTCGGGCAGCAAGGCTGCTCGATGGCCCGTTTGATTCAGATCAACCCCTCGCCCGCCGTTCACGGCACGATCGGTTCACTACTTCAACGCCCGACGACGGATCGTTGCCCTCAAGGACTCGCGTCACGGCGTTTATCACGGGAGAGTTGCCATGTCCGGTCAATCACGTTTCATGTTGGTCGTCTCGCCACTGATGGAACACAGCGCGGCGTTCGACAGGGCGGCGGCACTGGCCAGAGCCGAAGGGGCCGCACTGCATATCGTGGCCTTCGACTACCTGGAAGGCCTGGCCACCGCCAGCCTGGTCAACGAGCAGGCGATGGAGCAGATGCGCCTGGGCTACGTCGAGCGCCACCGCCAATGGCTGGAGGAACAGGCCAGGCCCTTGCGCAAACTGGGGCTGACCGTGACCACCGAGGTTACCTGGGTGGAAAATCCGTTGCAGGAAATCCTGATTCACCTCAAAGAGCAGCCCATGGATGCGCTGATCAAGGCCCTGAAGCACGAGTCGCTGATTTCACGACTGATGTTTACCCCGCTGGACGTGCATCTGCTGCGCGAGTCCCAGGTGCCGCTGCACTTCGTCAGCCATGACGCACGCGCCCTCCCGCGCAGGATTGTCGCCGCCGTAGACCCCTTCCATAGCGGCAACAAGCACCTGGACCTGAACAACCGGATACTCCATGAAGCGGTGAAACTGGCCAGTGCCTGCGGCGCAGAGGTCGATGTGGTCTACGCCCATGACCTGTCGAGCCTGGACACCGATGAGTTCGATTTTCGCAGCAGTACCGCGATCTTCACCCCCGGTACGGCCAAGACGCTGTTCGACGTCCAGGCCGAAGCGTTCAACACACTGACCGAGCAAAACGGTATTGCACCCGAGCAACGCCACATGGTCATGGGCAACCCGGTCAAGGTCCTGGTCAATTACGTTCAAGCCCATGAAGTGGACGTGATCGTCATGGGACGGGTCAGTCATCGCGGACTGGCGCGCCTGGTGGGCAGCACCGTGGAGAGCCTGTTGTACAAAATGCCCTGCAGCATGTGGATCGTCTCGCCCCAGGCGCCTGCCGAATAAAACCGTGAGCCCTGGCGAAATGTTCCCCAGGGCTCGATCCAGCGCCTCAACTGCCGGTGCGGACCTTGTTCCACAATCGCGTGCGGATCCGGTCGATGTTCAGGGGCATGGCCTCAAGGGCGAACAGCTTGCCCATCATTTCCGGGCTCGGCTACACCTTGGTAGGGTTGCGCATCACCCTGAAACAGGGTGATGCGCAACCCTGATGGATTACTCAATGGTGCCTGGCAGTAGCTCAAAGGTGGGGGTAAACGGAGTGATGGCGGCCATCAACAGTTCGAAGGGTTTACGGTCGCCTTCGAATGTAGCTTTGCCGGCCGCGACGAGTTGATCGAAGCTGGTTTTCCTTGCCATTACGCCTTCAAGATCAGAGCGCTCAAGGGTGATAGTGAGGTCGGCATTTTTCGCTTGCTGCCCCTTGATATTGGTCAGTGTCGAATGGCTCAACTCAACCACAAACTGCTCACCGTTGTCGGGAGTCTTAAGGTTCATGACGAAGTGTTGATCCGCGACTTTGCTGCCGTCCAGGGCAATGCCGAGGTATTCCAGCCACAACTCTGTGCTCATGGCGCGGATAATGTCAGGTCCGGTGGATTTTGGCGGCACTCCCTTGGGAATGCCATGGCGTAGTTCATAAGCCGCCGCGAGGAAGCTGTTGCGCACCCCGGCACTTTCCTTCTGATAGCCGACCTGCTCATAGACGTCCGCGAGCAGGTCCTTGGCCTTGCTGTTTTGTGGTTCGGCATAGACCAGTTTATTGAGAATTTCATAAGCTTCGCGGTATTTGCCCTGATCGAACAAGGTTTTGCCCTTGGTCATGATCTTGTCTGCGCCACCCATCATTTCCACATACAGCGGTGCCGAATCCTTCGGTGACAGCGGCATCAGCGTCGCCGGGTTGGCATCCCAGTAACCCAGGTAGCGGTTGATCACGGCGCGGCTATTGTGCTCTTCGGAACCGTGGTAGCTATGGGTCGCCCAGTTG
Organism: Pseudomonas sp. Irchel s3b6; assembly: GCF_900187415.1. Classification (NCBI taxonomy): domain Bacteria; kingdom Pseudomonadati; phylum Pseudomonadota; class Gammaproteobacteria; order Pseudomonadales; family Pseudomonadaceae; genus Pseudomonas; species Pseudomonas sp. Irchel s3b6. The sequence continues at coordinate 388,066 of NZ_FYDM01000003.1, forward strand.
TTTTTCAGGCTATCGGGCAACTTGTAGACGTTTTGAATCTCATTGATGGTGACGCCCTGGTTGGCGGCATGCAGTACAGCGTTGTTCAGGTTAGCGTAGGCATCGCGTTGCGCGCGCATGACGCCCTGAATTCGCTCATTGCCCCAACGTGGCCAACTGTGCGAGGCAAACATGACGTCGGCCTGTTGTCCGTAACGATACAAGGCGTTGTTGATGTTCTTCGACCAGACCAATGGATCACGGACCAGGGCACCGCGCAGGGTGTAAATATTATGGATAGTGCCGATGATGTTTTCGGCTGCCCAGAATGCCTTGAACTGCGGAAACCATGTATTCATCTCCGCTGGCGCTTCGGTGCCGGGCGTGCTTTGAAACTCCATTTCCACACCGTCGATGGTCAGGGTCTCGAAATCTTTCGCGATATAGCGATTGGGCTCAATCAGCCCCATGTTGCCAATGGAGGCATTTTTTCCAATGGCCATGTCGACATGGCCATATGGGCTGTGTGGCAACATGACACCGTATTGGAAGAAGGCGCGTCGGGTCATGGCATTGCCGGCGTAGACGTTTTCAGCCACGGCATGTTCCATGAAACCTGTCGGTGCTATCAGCGGGATCTTGCCGCTGCGCACATCTGCCTCATCGACCAGGCCGCGGATGCCACCGAAATGGTCGGCATGGGAGTGAGAGATCACTACCGCAACGACCGGGCGCTTGCCCAGCTTTTCATTGATGAAGTCCAGGGCGGCCCTGGCGGTTTCCTTCGACATCAGGGTATCGAACACAATCCAGCCCGTATCGCCCTTGATGAACGTGATGTTCGCCAAGTCAAACCCGCGCACTTGGTAAATCTTCTCCGGAACCACCTCATACAGACCGAAGGCCATGTTGAGTACCGCCTGGCGTTGCAGGGATGGATTGATACTGTCGTAGTCCTTGCCTTCCAACAGGAAGTTATAGCTACCCATGTTCCAGGCGACATTCCCGGCTTCGGCCATGATCTTGTTGTAGGACGGTGCAGCGATGAAGCCTTTTTTCGCTTCTTCAAAGTCGCGTTTGTCGGCAAATGGAAGTGTCTTGCGCAACCCATTTTGCAGCTCAATCGTGTAGGGCGAAGGCGCTTTGCCCTTGCTATCGAAGTGCGCATTTTGTGTTGAGGTCGGATCAGAACTTACGCCGTTTGCATCGGCAGCAAAAATGGCAGGACTGACGCCACTACCAAACGTGATTGCCAGTGCCAGATGAAGGGTCTTGTTGTACATGAAATGGTTCCTGCGCCAAATGGGGGTGCCAATGAGCGTCAATGCCGTTGACTGTGCACGGTTGCCTATTTATGTGCGTCGTGAGCTTGACCGGTCTGCCCATGAATAGCATATTCATCTCATTCCTAAAAATTCCTGTTTACCAGTTTTCGATAACATAAAGGTTATTAGATGACGCCACGCCGCTTACGTCAGTTTTTGGCATTGATTGAACATGCGCACTTTGGTCGGGCAGCAAAAGCGTTGGGGGTTTCCCAGCCCGCGCTGAGCAAAAGCATCCAGTTGCTGGAGAGTGAGCTCGGGGTCATGCTGTTCGACCGACGTACAGAAGGCGTCATGCTCACTGCGTTTGGTCAGTTGCTGCGTGAAAAGAGCCAGCGCCTGTTGGTGGCCGAGGAGGACCTGCGGCGGGACATGGCCTTGCTGGCAGGAGGTGATATCGGAGCACTGCGGGTCGCCTTGGGTCCCTATCCAAGCATCTCCAGCGGTTATGCAAGCATCGCGCGATTGCATGCCCGGCATCCGCAAATCAAGGTCACGGCACATGTCGCCGGATGGCGTGATGTGGCTCATCAGGTCGCTACAGGGGCGGTGGATCTGGGGATCGCCGAAATCAGCACGTTACAAGGCAGGGAAGAGTTCACCTGTGAGCTGCTGGGTGAGCATGAGGGACGCCTGTTTTGTCGCCCCGGTCATCCGCTGCTGTCGCAACACCGTCCACTTACGTTGGCGCAAGCACTCGATTATCCGTGGGTGGCCTCGCGCATTCCGCTGCGGCTGGCCACCCATTTGCTCCCGGCAACGCTGGGCAGCGCCGGCTCTTATGACGCGGTGACTGGCGATTTTGTACCGGCGATCGAAATAGACGTGCCCATGCAAATCGTTAAATTCGTCGAGAACAGTAACGCCCTGGCGCTAGGGAATTTATCGACTTTTGAACGAGAGTTCATGGCTGGTGAAATCGTACCGTTACCTATCCATGACCTCGCACTGCATACCCGTTATGGCTTCATCTACCTTAAAGAGCGCTCACTGCCACCCGCGGTAGAGGTTTACATGAGGGAAGTGAGGGTCGTGGAACAAGAAATGTGTCAGCGTGAAAGTCTTCTGGCCCAGATGAGGATGGCGTGACAGAACTCTTGCGCGACGATCTGTCGCCCAGCGTCCGGAGGTGCGCTCCCAGATACCGGTTTCGACGCCATCGCTGCGCTCCACACGGGTGGTCGAGGTCACGGCCACGGGTGCGTCCAATGGCACGGCGACCGGTGCCGACGCCTCCAGCGTCATGTGCGGGGTGTTCTTGAGCTGGTAATACTCATGCCGATACCTGTCGATGAGGGAAAGATAAATTACTGCATGAAACCCTCCATGAAGCCCGCTATCCGGCAGGCCAGCCTGCGCCGCCAGGGCGCGCTGTTCAAGTCGGCCAGGGTATGGTCTTCGTGGATGAAACTGCGAATGATCGCGTTGTAGCCCAGCCAGCGCAGCGGTTCGGGCTCCCAGGCCTTGAGCGCATCCAGCCCGCCCTGGGGGATGACCCAGGGTTGGTGAACCCGCTCGGTGTCGTGCCCGAGGATCAGGTCCGCCAGCGTCCGGCCGCCGAGGTTGCTGGCACCGACGCCTTCGCCGCCGTAACCGCCCGACAACGCGATCCCGCTGCGTTGATCGCAGAGCATGTGGGGTTTGAACCGTCGGGACATGCCCAGGTTGCCGCCCCAGGAATGAGTGATCCTGACGTCCTTGAGCTGGGGGAACAGTTCGCCGAACAGGTAACGCCGCAGTTGGACTTCACCCTCACTCAGGTCGAAGTCGTGCCGCAGCTTGCCGGCAAACCGATAACCGCCACGGGCACCAAACACCAGGCGGTTGTCGGCGCTGCGCTGGCCGTAGGTCACCTGGCGGCTGCTTTCGCTGAACGCCTGCCCATGGTCCAGGCCGATTTCGTCCCAGGTCGCGGCCGACAACGGCTCAGTGGCAACCAGCAGGCTCTGCACCGGCAGCTGATAACGCCCCAACGGTGCCAGTGTCGCGGCATAGCCTTCCACGGCCGGCACGATCCAGCGGCTGCGCACTGTCGCGTTGGCGGTCTTCAGGCTGCCGGGCTGCCAGTCATTGACCGGGCTGTTCTCGTAGATCTGCACCCCCATGCGTTCCACCGTCCGCGCCAGGCCACGCACCAGTCTGGCTGGCTGAATCGTCGCGCAGTGCGGCGCATGGATAGCACCGTAGGGTCTGGCCACGCGGATGTGCCGGGCCAGTTCCGCGGGGTTCAACCAACGGTAGTCGTCCGGGGTCAGGCCTTGCCGGTACAAGCTGTCCAGGTAGCCCCGCAGGCTAACCTCCTGCTCGGGGTAGCGCGCGGCACAATAAAGCACACCACCTTTGCGAAAATCGCAGTCGATGCCTTCCCGTTCGGTGACGATCCGCACCTCGTCAGGAATGCCGTGCAGCAAGTCATAGGAGGCGCGGCGCTGCTCCGGCGACAACCCGGCGAGCAGGCGGTCCTCACCCAACAGATTGCCCATCACCCAACCGCCGTTGCGTCCGGAGGCGCCGAACCCGGCCGTTTGCGCTTCAATGATGGCGACGTTCAACTCCGGCGCCTGGCGCTTGAGGTAGTACGCGGTCCAGAGACCGGTGTAGCCGGCGCCTATGATCGCCACATCGACGTCCAGATCCCGCTCAAGGGAAGGCCGGGCCAGCAACGGCTCTTCCAGTTGGTCCATCCACAAACTGATCGTGCGCCACGCCGGCATGCAAGACTCCGCCACTCAAGGTTTAGATGGCGGTGATCCTAATGCCTGGGCTCAGTGGCTGTCTTGCGCGCGTGCACGCAAAGAACTTTCCCGGACATAGGCCTTGGGCGACATCCCGGTGTGCTGGCGAAAACAGGTGTAAAACGCCGACAGGGAATTGAAGCCGGCGGCAAAGGCCAGTTCATCGATACGCAGGGGGACGGGGGCGGTTTCCAGGGCAGCCAGCAAGTGCCGCAGCCGCGCCTGATTGACGTAGCGGTAGAAGCTCTGCCCCAGCACCTGATTGAGCAAGTAGGAAATCTGGTTGCGGCTGTAGCCACACGCCTTCGCCACCCCTTCCAGGTCCAGCCCAGGCTCAAGATAGGGTTGCTGATGTTCGAAATACTGCTGCAGGTCCTGCGCCATGAAGCTCAACTGGCGGGGTGAAAGCCCCAGTCGACTGACCGCCGGGCGCCCACTGCCGGCCGGTTTGCTCAGGGGTTGTTCGTGCACCAGCGATGCGTATTCGTTGACTCGCCAGATCAGTCCATCGCGCACCGTGATCGCCTCGCTGGAACGGAACGACACCAACCCCTCACCGCCGCGCAAGGTCATGCGGTATTGAATGAACGCCGTGTCACCGTCCAGGCGAATCCGGTCCGAATGCTCCAGCGCTTCCAGGGGATCACGGGGCATGCTGTCGCGCACGTACTCACGCAGCTCACTGAGCCCCAGGACGCGGTTCTGGAAAAAGTCGTGGTACTGGATGTCCGGGTGGTACAGCGCCATGACGCCGTCCAGGTCCCGATGCTTCCAGCACAGGTGGTAACGCAGCACCGTCTCGCCGGTGGCCTGGGTTTGCAACGGGCCATCATCGTGGGCAGGCATAAGGTGCTCGGCAACAGAAAAACCGAGCTTGCCGAACTTGCGCCAAGGCTTCAATGGTCAATTCTAGGGCCTGTCACCGACGAACCTTGCCACCGGCATGACAGAACGTGATCGAGCACAGGCTGAATCCCGGTCAATCGACAGCCGGCAGGTAAATTTCACGGTCCATCGTAAAGTCAGTGCTACCGTTAAAACTCCACAGGGTTGGGCCAATGACGGCTCATCCTCCCCTGACAGAAGCCGAAGGAAGCGCTTGATGACGAAGGCGGGTCACCCATGCACAGGACTGAGTTCAGCAAGGTCACGTTCCCCAACGCCTGCCAGTTGATGCGCTGGCATTTTCACCCTATTGGATTCGAAGCCACCATGGACGCACCGGACAGCATGATCCTCCGGTTGTTTGACCGTGCCAGTGGCAGGACCATGGTCTCCATCGCCGGCATCCCCTGCGCCACCCTGATGAATGCCACCGATGTGGAGCGAATAATCGAAGCGGTGGAGGATGAACTTGAAGCCTTCATCCCACCGCTCACGTTCAAGCACAACGCGTGAACGATTGGCGAGCGCACCTCGCCTTGTGGGTGGGCTCCTGCAGGCTTGCCATCGCACACAAAATACGCTGAAAACACGTCATGCCAGCGGCGGACACCTCCGTGGCGAGCGAGCTTGCTCGCGCGGGGCTGTGCAACAGCCCCCAAACCAGCCACCGAAGTCTTTCTGAACGAGCGCTATCGCCTCACCAGGGCCGCTGCCCTGGAGCGCCAGCCCGGCCCAGCGCGAGCCAGCTCCCTCGCCACACAAGCAGCGCTCACGCTGGAACGGTTTTACTGCCTACATTGCTCGCACGCTGGTCGGCGAAGAAAGGCTTGCCGGAGGCGATCCTGTCGGACGCTCTGGGCAGGTTCACCGAGCTGCCTTCCTGAGGATCGACGTACCAATGGCAATGCTTCGCGGCACGGGTAATGCCAACATAGGCCAGGCGCAGGATCTCGTCTTTCTGCGCCGAGTCATAGGGCTCGGCATCACCGTCCTTGCCCAGCCCGGCCAGTCGATAGACCTGGTTCTTATAAGGAGAACAGGTCAAATGCTGGCAATCACCTAACAGGAAGACCGCATCCGCTTGCAGCCCCTTGGCGCTGTGGAACGTCAGTTGCTTGAGGCGCCTGGCCTCGAAAGGCAAGCTAGAATCAGCATTAACTACAGATGAAATATGCTGTTCAATCAACAGCTTATCGCTACTTTTTCGATATAACATCAAGATTGAATCGCCATTGCGATAGTGCTCCGCCAAGCGCTTGGCCAGCGCCCCGTCGTCACGATCGTGGATGTTGACCGGCAACAGTTCTGCCGATTCACCGCAGGCCTTGGCTTTCTTGCCCGGGATCGCCGGTGCCGCCCGCACGATATGCTCGGCGGCGTCGATGATGTGCTGATGGCTGCGGTAGTTGTCGCTGAGCATCACCCGCGTGGTACCGGGGGACGGGAACTCCTTGTTGAACTCCATGAAGTATTTGGGCGAACTGCCACGCCAGCCATAGATCGATTGCCAGTCATCGCCCACACACAGCAATGAGGAACGCTGGGCACCACGCCCCACGTGCATGGCCGGTCCACGGCGACGGATCTCCCCCAGCGTGGCGCGAATCCAGGAGACAATCTGCGGGGAAACGTCCTGGAACTCGTCAATCATCAAGTGCGACATCGGTCGTAGCAGCTCGTCGCTGAGCAGCTTGAGGTTCTCCGGCGAGTGCTCGCTGAACAAGGCAAACATGCGGTTGTAGGTCATCACCGGTGGCGACTGATCCAGCAGGTGATCTTCAAAGGTGCGCCAGAACAGGCTCAGCGCCTCGAAGAAATAACGGTCCGGGTCATCCTTGGCGAAACTCATCTGGCCCACGGCCGCCGGAACGTCCAGCCCGAGGTTCTCGATAAAGCTCGCGGCGGCGACAAAACAATCCAGCAGCGGCGCACCCGCCAGTTCACCCTTGACCTTGTAGTCAAACCCGGGACCGGCGCTGGCATCGCCGGCGAGGGTGGCCAGAACACGCTTTGAGGATTCATAGCTATCAAGCCAAATCAATGGCTTACGACAGAAAGCTCGAAATAGGGTTCGCTTGACCGCCCACTCCGCGCGCACGCTCAGCTTGGCGTTTGGCCGGCTGAGCTGAGGATTTTCCCGGGGATCGAAGCCCAGCACCACCCAGGCATCCAGGCTCGGGATGTAGCCATGGCAATGGAACATCGAGCCGTTGATCTCGAACGTCTGGCGGCTGGGCTCGATGCCCTTGATCGGCCAGGCGCCAGCACGAAACCACAAGTCCTCAAGGGTATCGCACAGTTCTTCATCGCGCTTGGCGGCCAGTTCGGTCACCGCCATGCGCTTTTGCACCTCGGGGTGGTCACGCTCCAGTTCCTTGAGCTGCAAGGCGTGGCGCGACAGCGGCGTGATCAGTTCGCGAAACCGCTCGTTGTCGGTGAACAAGCGATGGAAACAGGCGTTGAGTTGCTGGCGCTGCGTGTCGTTGATCCGCAGGTCGAAAGGGTTGCTGTCGACCTCCGCCTCATTGAACAGCGAGCGCTCGTTGAGGTTTTCGAAGGCTTGCAGGCGCTCGAACCCCGGCAGGCTGCGGATCATCGGCAAGATGCGTGAGTGGAAGGTGCGCACCAGGTCCCGGGCATCCTTTTGCGACAGTGCGCGACCCCAGGTGGCGAACAGCGCGATCAGCTTGTTGATGAAGTCCTTGCGTGACTCGCGGGTGAACGTCACCACGGTCAACGAATCCAGCTCGAACCCCAGGTAGTGGGTCAGCAACAGAATGCGCAACGCCAGGGTGGTCGACTTCCCGGCGCCCGCCCCGGCAACCACCGAGGTCGACGGCGTGTCGCTGAAGATCATCTTCCACTGCGCCGCGCTGGGTTGCGCGTGCGCCGGCAACAGCCGCGCGACGTCGGCCTTCATGCGCTTTTTGATCTCGGCACTCAGGGGCAACCGCCAATCGTCGAACAGGTGGTCATCCACGCGCGGCGCCGGGTGCTCGGTGCAGCGACTGTCGCGGATCAACAAGACCTGGCGGCCCTCTTCGATCCCGTCCGCCTTGCCTTCCTTGTAGCCGTAGTCCACACCCGCCGTGTGCCCACTGCGAAACCCGTCAGCCTGGCCGTGCAACCAGGACGCCCGGTGCTGTGCGCGCAAACGCGTCAGGCCATGGCCAAAAAAGCGCGCAGCCAGACGTTTGAGCCACGGCATTTCGGCCAGGGGCAAAAGCTCGGGAGGAAGATCGGGGATGTTTCGTGGCACGCTGACTCCAGGGTGTGAGGCTGTTGGTGCTATGGTGTCTTCATTTGCCGACGAGTTCTAGTCAAATGCTTATCCTTCATTGGCTTAAGCGATGAACTGAAGGCTGGTCCGTAGAATTCATTCGCCCTCATATATCTAATAAATAGATTCTTTTCAGGCATTTTTTACGCTTTTTATCGATCCGTTGCTGATGGATGATGCGCACCATCAACCACCGGTTCTCGTTGTATGACGAACCTTTCAGGAGACGATCATGCTTGAACTCAGACCCTTTGCCTCCCTGGGCGGCGCCCATCACGGCTGGCTGGATGCCCACCACCACTTTTCGTTTGCCGAGTACCATGACCCCAAGCGCATGAACTGGGGCAACCTGCGGGTCTGGAACGACGATGTGATTGCCCCCGGCACCGGCTTCCCCAAACACCCGCACCGCGACATGGAAATCATCACCTACGTTCGCGAAGGCGCCATCAGCCACGAAGACAACCTGGGCAACAAGGGCCGCACCGAAGCCGGTGATGTCCAGGTGATGAGCGCCGGCACCGGAATCGCCCACAGCGAGTACAACCTGGAGTCGACGGCCACCCGGATCTTCCAGATCTGGATCATCCCCAACCAGACCGGCACAGCGCCGTCCTGGGGCGCCAAACCGTTCCCCAAGGGACAGCGCGAAGGGTTCGTGACCCTGGCCAGCGGCAAGGACGGTGACAACCAGAGCCTGCGCATCCGCGCCGATGCCCGGTTGGTGGCGGCGAACCTGAAAGCCGGGGAAAGCGCCGAATACCGGCTGGACAACGGTCGGCGCGCCTACCTGGTGCCCGCCACCGGGGTGATTGAAGTCAATGGCGTGCGAGCACAGGCGCGAGACGGCGTAGCGATTGCCGACGAGCAGGTGCTGCGCGTAACCGCCTTTGAAGACAGTGAGATCGTGCTGGTGGACCTGGCTTGATGCACTGACCCAACGAAAAAAGGGGTGACCACAGTGGTCACCCCTTTTTTATGTTGCCGCAGGCGAGCGTCGCGCTTACTGGCTGATTGCACCGTCCACCAGGGTTTGCGCCTCTTGCACCAGCTGCTTGAGGTGATCGTCGCCGATGAAGCTCTCGGCGTAGATCTTGTAGATGTCTTCGGTGCCCGAAGGACGGGCAGCAAACCAGCCGTTCTCGGTCATGACTTTCAGGCCGCCAATGGCCTGGTCATTGCCCGGCGCCTTGCTCAGGATGCGCTGGATCGGTTCACCGGCCAGTTGGGTCGACGTGACCTGTTCTGGCGACAATTTGCCCAGCAATGCCTTTTGCTCCGGATTGGCCTTGGCGTCTACGCGCACCGAGAAGGGTTCACCCAGCTCATCGGTCAGCGCACGGTACGCCTGGCTTGGGTCGCGCCCGGTACGGGCGGTCATTTCCGCGGCCAGCAGGGCTGGAATCAGCCCATCCTTGTCGGTGCACCAGACGCTGCCATCCTTGCGCAGGAACGAAGCGCCAGCGCTCTCTTCACCGCCAAAGCCCAACGAACCGTCGAACAGGCCATCAGCGAACCATTTGAAACCCACCGGCACTTCGTACAGGCGACGGTTCAGGCGCTTGGCCACCCGATCGATCAGACCGCTGCTGACCACGGTTTTACCCACGGCCGCATCGGCGCGCCATTGCGGCCGGTTCTGGAACAGGTAGTCGATGGACACCGCGAGGTAGTTGTTCGGTGCCAGCAAACCACCGGACGGGGTGACGATGCCGTGACGGTCGTGGTCCGGGTCGCAGGCAAAGGCAACGTCGAAGCGCTCCTTGAGACCGATCAGGCCTTGCATGGCATGGCTGGAGGACGGGTCCATGCGGATCTGGCCGTCCCAGTCCACCGACATGAAACGGAATGTCGGATCGACCTGAGTGTTCACCACATCGAGGTTCAAGCGGTAGTGTTCGGCGATGGCCGACCAGTAGCGCACCCCTGCTCCGCCCAGCGGATCCACGCCCAGACGCAGATTGGCCCCGCGAATGGCGTCGAAGTCGATCACATTGACCAGATCGGCGACGTAGGTGTTGAGGTAATCATGACGGTGAGTGGTGTCGGCCTTCAGCGCCTGTTCGTAGCTGATGCGCTTGACCCCGGCCAGCTTGTTGGCCAGCAACTCGTTGGCCTTGGCCTCGATCCACTTGGTGATGTGGGTATCGGCCGGGCCGCCGTTGGTGGGGTTGTACTTGTAACCGCCACTTTGCGGTGGGTTATGGGACGGCGTGATGACAATGCCATCTGCCAGCCCCGACGTGCGGCCGCGGTTGTAGCACAGGATGGCGTGGGAAACGGCTGGGGTCGGCGTGTACTCATCGCCTTCGGCGATCATCACCGTCACCCCGTTGGCAGCCAGTACTTCCAGGGCGCTGGCACCGGCCGGCGTCGACAGCGCATGGGTATCGATGCCGACAAACAACGGGCCGTCGATGCCCTGGGCTTCGCGATACAGGCAAATGGCCTGGCTGATGGCCAGGACGTGCCATTCATTGAAACTCAGCTCGAACGAGCTGCCACGGTGCCCCGATGTACCGAACGCAACGCGCTGGGTAGCCACCGAGGCATCGGGCTGGCCGGTGTAATAGGCCGTAACCAGTCGCGGGATATCGACCAACAAGGCTGCTGGTGCCGGTTTGCCCGCAAAAGGACTGAGTGTCATGCAAAACCTCTGAAAGAGTGGGGTTCGGGAATAGGAGCGCAGTTTACTGGCAGTTTGACCACAGAGCGATGGGATCGATCCTGAACCCGGCAGGATATTTTGCAGCACGCTCAATCCGTGCGTTCCAGCCGCAACGCATCCGCCAGCATTGCCATTGCCGTCTCCAGGCCAAGCTGGCCGCTGAACCCATGGCTCAGTCGCGCCCACAAGGTAGTCCCAACTGCCGGGTCGACCCACTACCAGGCCCCTTTAACGTCTCGCTGCCAGATCGCACGGTGTATCAGCCTCTTCAGAGCGGGGCTGCCCTCCGACGAGCGTATTTTGCCTGGCCGACGAGTTCACTCCCGGAGTCCGGCACCGACTGCATGCCGTAGAGCGTGCGCATCAAATGGACCGGCAAGCCGCTGACATCCACCATCCATTGCATGACCTGCTCGGCGACCGCGTTACCCTGCAGCGCTTTATGCACTTCAGGCATTGCCACCAGCATGCCGGGATGGCAGCGGCGCAAAAAACGCTCGAGCCCCGCCCCCTCATCGACAAAGGGTGTGAAGAGCAAGCACAACTGCTGCGCTTCACTGAGCCCCAGGGTCTGCTGCGCCTCGATGTTGGACTGGACACGTCGTGCGGCGAGAGTCTGCGGATTGCCGTACAGGTCCAGCGCCTGGTTACAGAGTCGTTCAGGCACCTGCCTTTTACGCATCATCAGCAGTACCCGCTGGATGTATAGGGCAACCCCCTGCTCGTAGGTCTGGCCCTTGAGGTAACTGGCTTGCAAGCCGCGAAAGTGCGCCGAGAGCAACGGGCTGGCGAATGGGTTTTCGCGTAACGGGGCATCCACTGCATCAGGCTGCAGCCCAAGGAACTCGGTGAGCAGGGGCCAGCGCTCCTCCATATTTCCGGTCACCAGATCCAGGACATCAATGTAGCTGGCAGCACGCCGTGCATCAAAACGCTCCTGCGGCCGCCACTCGGCCCGTTCATGGCCCGCGTAGAGCACGCGGTAAAAATCGGGTCGCAGTTTCTGGAGTGTCGAAAACAGCCCGTCAAAACTCTGTTCGGGCTCAAGGGGCACGCGCAACCCTACCCTGACTGCGCCTCGCTTGAATCCTGCGAGAAACTGCTTTTGCTGACGTACCGTTTCACCGCCGATCAAGGCATCGACGCCGCCGTCCCAACGAGCTATCTGTCCATAGAACTCACCCATGGCCAGATAACCGTCATCACAGGCCTCGAACACACCGCCGACCCCGCGAAGGTGGCCGAGCATCAGCATGTTCGTCCGATTCAACTCACGCCCAGCGTCCGAGATCGGTATTAAATGGCAGAACGGCAGCACCTCGCGGTTATCGACCATCAGTACTTCAACCCTGGGGTCGTCGTAGACAAACAGGGCGCTATAGCTGCGATGAAGCACCTCCATGATCGCCGGAGTGGTTGTGCCAACCCGTAACGTCGCAACCCGTATCTGGAAGGTCGACGGCGCCTTGCTCGCAATGCTCAGTTGCGCTGCCCGCAAAAACGCCAGGGTGTAGCAACTGTCCTGTGCACCGGAGTGGCTCATGAGCACTTTGTATTGACCGATTCGTTCCATACCCCCGGCAGCTACTACAAGACGCTGGATTAAAAGCTGCAAGGCCGTACGTTCCGCTCTGGAAAAGAAACTCAGCAATCTATGCAACACTTGCTGGTAGACGTAGTTCATCGCTTGATCATGAATAGTGCTCATCGTATTTACCTGATACTCCATAAATCGGCAGTGCATGAACAACCATCAACCCGTGTGGCCAACGGCCGGAGATGGTTTTTGATGCTGTCGCAAGTTTCTATCGTTGAATGATATCACTTTGATTGCAACTACTCTTTAGCCCGATTACCCGGCAATAAATCCCATCAATCCAGAAACCAGCTAAAGCCCTGTAAACAAAGGCCCCTGATAGAAAACAAGTAGAGCCTAGGAAGTTTCCGACAACTTCCCACAAACACTGAGCACAGCAAATAAAGAATTAACAACAGAGAGAGGCCATGACAACTAACCAACCCGTCATTTATTTCAGATTTTTCAATGTGCGGCGCAGAAAAGCCATGCCCGAAACACTCGACACCTGAACCAGCGCCCACTAAAACACACCCCCCAGCCATGGCTCTTTCCTTGAGATGAAATTAATCATTCAATTATCAGGAGTTAGTGAGTGATTAGAAGATACAGGTCAGAAGTAAAAACCAGCTCAGTTGTTGAACCAGAGGGTCACACGCCAGGGCAATGAACGCATCGAACACCCGGCAAAAAACAAAGAGCCCGCTATTGCGGGCTCTCGTAGAGGGTCATGCCGGGTCGACTTGCAGCGCCACCCGTTCGCGGCACGGACATTCGTCCATGTAACGGTGCGCCTCGACAAACTCGGCGAAGGGGAAGACCCGAGTCTTGAGCGGCGAGAGCACACCCTCGGCCGTCAGTTGGTTGATATCGCGCAAGGCCCTTTGCAACGCGGCCTGGTCCTGGGCGATGCCCAGTTCCGGCTTGCCGGTGAAATTGCCGATGCAGTGCACGAAGAACTGAATGTTCTTCTGGAACGCCGCACAGGCCGGAAACGGTGTCTGGTTGCCGCCTTGCAGGCCATACAACACCAGGCTGCCACGAGGCGCCAGGACATCGCCGAGCAACGACATCTGCGGGCCGCCAAGGCCATCGAACACCACATCCACACCGCGGTTGCCGGTGAGTTTGTTGATCTGCATGAGCAGGTCCTGCTCTTCGGTGACAATCACCTTCTCGGCACCGAGGGACAGCAGGTATTCACGCTCCTGCGCGGTCTTGGTCGCGGCAATCACCCGCACACCCAAGGCCTTGCCCAGTTGCACGAAGGCGGGACCTGCACAGTGGCTGGCATCGGTGACCAGGGCGAACTGACCGGGCTTGACCCGGGCCAGGTCGGCGTAGGCGAAATAAGCGATCAGCAGCGGCGTGTAGTGCACGGCCGCATCAACCGGGCTGAGCACATCGGGGTAACGGGTCAACGCCGTACGAGGCAACACGATCTGCTCGCCGTACACCGGGTAATCATTGGCGCTTTGCGCCGGGAAGCTGGCTACCTTGTCGCCGACGGCCAGATCATCCACGCCCTCACCCAACGCCGTCACCACGCCGGCCATCTCACTGCCCAGGCCGGACGGCAGCCGTGCGTGCGACGATGCCAGGTTCTGACGCCAGAGTGTGTCATACCAACTGATGCCAATCGCCTCGACGCGCACCTGCACTTCGCCCGGCGCAGGCAGAGCTACCGCATGCTCTTCGCACTTGAGCACTTCGGCCGGACCAAACTTGTGAAAACGGATCGTGCGGGACATCGCAAACCTCGTCAAAGTAACCTCTAATACCATGAACTCTATCCGGGCTTTCTGGCCAAGACCATCAGTGGCTATTAATAGTCGACATGCCTGTCATTGATTCCGCAGCCCCGGCAATCCGTCAATAGACATAGAAAACCGAACCAGCATTGTGGGAAAAATGAATTACTCGGTGCAGAGTAACAGCCTTTCCCCGTAAGATTCATGCCGGCCATTGTTCTCAAATGGCCGCACTCGTCAAGTTTGCTGACTCTGCCAGGACTCCAGATGAATCGTAATGACCTGCGTCGTGTCGACCTGAACCTGTTGATCGTGTTTGAAACACTGATGCACGAACGCAGCGTGACCCGCGCTGCGGAGAAGCTGTTTCTCGGCCAGCCAGCCATCAGCGCGGCGTTGTCTCGCCTGCGCGGCCTGTTCGATGACCCGCTGTTTGTCCGCACCGGCCGCAGCATGGAACCCTCTGCCCGCGCGGTAGAAATCTTCGCCCTGCTCTCGCCGGCCCTGGACTCGATTTCCACCGCGGTCAGCCGAGCGGCCGATTTCGACCCGGCCACCAGCAACGCAGTGTTCCGCATCGGCCTGTCGGATGACGTGGAGTTCGCCCTGCTGCCCATGCTGCTCAAGCGTCTGCGCGCCGAAGCCCCCGGGATCGTCCTGGTGGTGCGTCGGGTCAATTACATATTGATGCCGAGCTTGCTGGCCTCGGGTGAAATTTCCATCGGTGTCAGCTACACCACCGACCTGCCCGCCAATGCCAAGCGCAAAGTGCTGCGTCGCAGCCTGCCCAAACTGCTGCGCGCCGACACCATGCCCGGGGCCTTGAGCCTGGACGACTTCTGCGCCCGCCCCCACGCCCTGGTCTCGTTTGCCGGCGACCTCAGTGGTTTTATCGATGAAGAACTGGAAAAGCTCGGGCGCAAGCGCCACGTGGTGCTCGCCGTGCCGCAGTTCAATGGCTTGAGTACGTTGCTGGCGGGCACCGACATTGTCGCCACCGTGCCGGACTACACCGCCGAAGCCCTGACCGCCGCTGGCGGCGTGCGCGCCGAGGACCCGCCACTGCCGACCCGCAGCTTCGAATTGCACATGGCCTGGCGCGGCTCACAGGACAATGATCCGGGTGAGCGCTGGTTGCGGTCGCGCATACAGATGTTTTTTGGGGACCCTGAGAGTCTTTGAAGGGCCGGGATACCGCGCCCGTCGCCGGGTCGATCAGCACCTTGGCCGGTGGCAGGAAATTGCTCGTGGGCTGCCCGTACTGAGTGAATCTCTGAGGCAGGACCTGCACCTGCGCGGCCAGGGTCTGCTCATCCGGCACCAGGCGAATCTCGAACACATACTCGACCTTGTAGGTCGCCTCCTGCGCCCGAGCTGCCAATGATTGAGACGTGGCCCAGGCAGCAAAAGCCTCGGCCACAGCCCAGACCACTGTATCCAGTGCGGCGACGGCTTTTCTCTGGCAAAGCTAGCCGCAGCCACTCACCAACTGGCAGGCAACCAGCCCAGCGCGCCGCAGATGGCATAGGCCATGCTCATCAGATAAAGCACCACCACGGTGACCTGGATCAGCGGATGGGCAATCCAGCCACATTGCCAGGCCGGGACGATATCGCCGCTCTTGCGTGCCGAACGTAGCATCAGGATCGGCATGATCGACAGGATCACCCCGCTGAAGACCCCGGCGAAGTACAAGGCGCTGACGAAACCGACCATACCGCTGTACGCCAGGATAAAAGGCGGGACGCAGACGATGGCCAGTACCAGCAAGCGCGTCTTCGGGTTGCTCTCTGAACCCAGGCTCTGGAACTTGTCAAAGATATTGGTCAGGAAGCTGCCACCCAAACCCCAGTAAGACGTCATCATCGCGCACAGGGCAAAGGTGTTGGCGGTGTAGAACGCCCACTGCCCCAGTGCCTGGCCCCAGGCCAGGGTAGCGACTTCGCTCTGGTTCTCCAGGCCGGTCAAGGCAATCACCGACATCGGCACCATCGCCAGCAAAACAAAGGTGATCACCATCCCGGTAATCACCGCCAGCGGCAGACGCTTGGGGGCATGGCTGAAGCCACGGGCCATTTCCGGAACCACGTACTGGGCCGAGAAACAGAACACGGCAATGTTGAACACTGGGATCATGTAGACCCAATCACCTTCCAGCAAGTTGGCGAACTGGGTGTTTTCGTTCACCAGCGTCGCGATCACCAGCACCAGGGTCATGCTGAGCATGCCGATGCTGATGAACTTCTCGCCCTTGCCGATGGCCTTGAGGCCGAGGTACAGCACCAACGCTGCAGGCAGGAAAAACAGCAGGCTGCCCAGCGCCGGGCTGATGCCGAAGAACTCACTGAGTACCTTGCCGCTGCCACTCATGTAGGCAACCAGCGCACCGATGCTGTTGACCGCCACCGAGAGAAAAATCGCCCAGGCGCCGAAAGAACCGACATAACGCTGCGCCAGGCCACTCAATTGATGGTGACGGCGGGTACGCAAAGCGGTTTCCGAGACATACAGCATGGAAATCGTGGTGAAAATACCGGCGACCGCGAGCCAGAACAGCAGCGGCATGTATCCGGCTTTGCGGCTGGCGTAAGCCATCGACAACACACCGGCACCAATGTTGGTGCCGACAATCATTGCCACCGCCTCGACGAAGGTCAGGCGTTTGACTTCCAGTCCGGATGACTCGGCATTGGGCGCCTCGCATGGCTCGCCGGCAACGGCGTAAGGGGTCTTGCTCATGAACAATTCTCGCTATTTATAGTTATTGCAGAATCCATGCAGCGCTCATTATCAAAGCACTGCACGCAGTGGAACCTTGAACAGCGGGCAAAATATCACACGCAGTGTTCAAAATAATACTCACACGATATTAATAATTTGTCGTAGAAGTGCGATCTAGAGCGGTGCACGCCTTGGAGAGGGGAAACGGCAAGCGGCGCTCACGGTGGTGATGGCGAGCAATCCCTGGCGGATAACTCTATTAACAAGATTGATAGCTGCCTAACAAAAACCCCAGACTAGAGGGCTCCCCTGCCGCTTATATCATTCCGAATGATAGTTACCTTTGCCTCATTCGATTCGTGAGATACCCCCTCGCGAAGCATCATCCGCCCATCTCAATACATTGGCGGATGCATCCATGGAACAGTCACTCAAACATTTGCGCTTGCCCTTGGCCGCCTTGGCCTTGCTGGTGATGAGCGCCTGCGGCAAGACGCCGGACTTGGCCGCCGCCATGCCTGCTGCCAAGGTCAGCGTGGCCAAGGTGCTGGAACAACCGGTCAACGAGTGGGACGAGTTCACCGGCCGCCTCGAAGCACCGGAAACCGTCGAGATCCGCCCACGGGTCTCGGGCCAGATCGATGAAGTGGCCTTCACCGAAGGCGCGCTGGTGAAACAGGGCGACCTGCTGTTCCAGATCGACCCGCGTCCGTTCCAGGCCGAGGTCCGCCGCCTCGAAGCGCTGGTCGCCCAAGGCCGTGCCAATGCGACCCGCAGCGAAAACGAAGCCCGCCGTGGTGAACGCCTGCGCACCAGCAACGCGATTTCGGCAGAACTGGCCGACTCGCGCACCAGCGCCGCCCAGGAAGCACGGGCAGCGGTTGGTGCAATCCAGGCGCAACTGGACCTGGCCAAACTGAACCTGAGTTTCACCCGGGTAACCGCGCCGATCAGTGGCCGCGTCAGCCGCGCCGAGATCACCGCCGGCAACCTGGTGACCGCCGATGTCACTCCGCTCACCAGCGTGGTCTCCACCGACAAGGTCTACGCCTACTTCGACGCCGATGAGCGCGTGTACCTCAAGTACACCCAGCTCGCCCGCCAGGGCCAACGCGGTCAAACCACCCCGGTTTACCTGGGCCTGTCCAATGAAGACGGTAACCCGCACCTGGGCCAGATGAACTTCATCGACAACCAGGTCAACCCCAAGACCGGCACCATCCGTGGTCGCGCGGTGTTCGATAACAGCAAGGGCGAATACACCCCCGGCCTTTATGCCCGCCTGAAGCTGGTGGGCAGTGGCACCTATTCGGCGGTGTTGATCACGGACGAAGCGGTGGGCACGGACCTGGGCAAGAAGTTCGTGCTGGTGATGGACGCCGACAACACATCGGCCTACCGCGCCGTTGAACTGGGGCCGAAGATCGAAGGCTTGCGCATTGTGCGCAGCGGCCTGAACAAGGACGACACGATCATCGTCAAGGGCCTGCAACGGGTGCGCCCGGGGTCGCCGGTGACCCCAGAAGTGGTCCAGATGGCCAGCCAGGAAACCCTCGCGGCCCTTGCACAACAACGCCAGGCGCTTGAAGCCAGCAACCTGCCCCAAGTCGCGCCCGCCAAGGTTGCGCCGGGCACGGCTGTGAAGCTCGCCGCTGCGACTCCACGCGGTTAAGGGATACAGACTCCGATGAATTTTTCCCAGTTCTTCATTTCACGGCCGATCTTCGCCGCGGTACTGTCGCTGCTGATCCTGATTGCCGGCAGCATCTCGCTGTTCCAGCTGCCCATCAGCGAATACCCGGAAGTGGTGCCACCGACAGTGGTGGTGCGTGCCAACTTCCCGGGCGCCAACCCCAAAGTCATCGGTGAAACCGTGGCCGCTCCTCTGGAGCAAGCCATCACCGGCGTCGAGAACATGCTGTACATGTCCTCGCAGTCCACCGCCGACGGCAAGATCACCCTGACCATCACCTTTGCCCTGGGCACCGACCTGGACAACGCACAGGTGCAGGTGCAGAACCGCGTCACACGCACCGAGCCCAAGCTGCCCGAAGAAGTGACCCGGATCGGCATCACCGTGGACAAGGCCTCGCCCGACCTGACCATGGTGGTGCACTTGACCTCGCCGGACAAACGCTACGACATGCTCTACCTGTCCAACTACGCCCTGCTCAACATCAAGGATGAGCTGGCGCGCCTGGGCGGTGTCGGTGATGTGCAACTGTTCGGCATGGGCGACTACTCGCTGCGGGTGTGGCTTGACCCGAACAAGACCGCTTCGCGCAACCTGACCGCCACCGATGTGGTCAATGCCATTCGCGAGCAGAACCGCCAGGTGGCCGCCGGTGCATTGGGTGCGCCTCCGGCACCGAGTGCCACCGCGTTCCAGCTCTCGGTCAACACCCAGGGTCGCCTGGTGTCCGAGGAAGAGTTCGAAAACATCATCATTCGCTCAGGCGACAACGGTGAAATCACTCGCCTGAAGGACATTGCCCGCGTCGAACTGGGCTCCAGCCAGTACGCCTTGCGCTCCCTGCTGAACAACCAGCCGGCGGTAGCGATCCCGATCTTCCAGCGCCCGGGCTCCAACGCCATCGAGATCTCCAACGAAGTGCGCGGCAAGATGGCCGAGCTGAAGAAGAACTTCCCCGAAGGCATGGACTTCAGCATCGTCTATGACCCGACGATCTTCGTGCGCGGCTCCATCGAGGCGGTGGTGCACACCCTGTTCGAAGCGCTGATCCTGGTGGTGCTGGTGGTGATCCTGTTCCTGCAGACCTGGCGCGCCTCGATCATCCCGCTGGTGGCGGTGCCGGTATCGCTGATCGGTACCTTCGCCGTGATGCACATGTTCGGTTTCTCGCTCAACGCGTTGTCACTGTTCGGCCTGGTGCTGGCCATCGGCATCGTGGTGGACGACGCCATCGTGGTGGTGGAGAACGTCGAGCGCAACATCGGCCTGGGGCTGACCCCGGTGGAAGCGACCAAGCGTGCCATGCGTGAAGTGACCGGCCCCATCATCGCCACGGCGCTGGTGCTGTGTGCGGTATTCATCCCGGCGGCGTTCATCTCCGGGTTGACCGGTCAGTTCTACAAACAGTTTGCCTTGACCATTGCCATCTCGACCGTGATCTCGGCCTTCAACTCGCTGACCCTGTCGCCAGCGTTGGCGGCGGTGCTGCTCAAGAGCCATGACGCGCCGAAAGACCGTTTCTCCAAGGTCCTCGACACGCTCTTTGGCGGCTGGTTGTTCCGTCCGTTCAACCGCTTCTTCGACCGCGCCAGCCATGGCTATGTCGGCACCGTGACCCGTGTGATCCGCAGCAGCGGTATCGCCCTGCTGCTGTACGCCGGCCTGATGGTGCTGACGTTCTTCGGCTTCTCCAACACGCCGACCGGTTTCGTACCGGCCCAGGACAAGCAATACCTGGTGGCGTTCGCCCAACTGCCGGACGCCGCGAGCCTGGACCGTACCGAAGAGGTGATCAAGCGCATGTCCGACATGGCGCTCAAGCAACCGGGCGTGGAAAGCGCGGTGGCCTTCCCCGGCCTGTCGATCAACGGCTTCACCAACAGCCCCAACGCCGGCATCGTGTTCGTCACCCTCAAGCCCTTTGACGAGCGCAAGGACCCGAGCGAATCCGCCGGGGCCATTGCCGGGGCCTTGAACGGCCAGTACGCCGATATTCAGGAAGCCTACATGGCGATCTTCCCACCGCCGCCGGTACAGGGCCTGGGCACCATTGGCGGGTTCCGCCTGCAGATCGAGGACCGGGGCAACCTGGGCTATGACGAGCTGTACAAGGAAACCATGAACATCATCAACAAGAGCCACAACGTGCCGGAACTGGCGGGCCTGTTCACCAGCTACACGGTGAACGTGCCCCAGGTCGATGCCGCCATCGACCGCGAAAAGGCCAAGACCCACGGCGTGGCCGTCAGCGACATCTTCGACACCCTGCAGATCTACCTGGGGTCGCTGTATGCCAACGACTTCAACCGCTTCGGTCGCACCTATCAGGTCAACGTCCAGGCCGAGCAGCAGTTCCGCCTCGAGCCGGACCAGATCGGCCAGCTGAAAGTACGCAACAACAAGGGCGAGATGATCCCGCTGGCAACCTTCATCAAGGTCAGCGACACCTCAGGCCCTGACCGCGTGATGCACTACAACGGCTTTATCACCGCCGAAATCAACGGTGCCGCCGCCCCTGGCTACAGCTCGGGCCAGGCGGAGAAAGCCATTGAGAAACTGCTCAAGGAAGAACTGCCCAACGGCATGACCTACGAATGGACCGACCTGACCTACCAGCAGATTCTGTCCGGCAACACCGCACTGTTCGTGTTCCCGCTCTGCGTGCTGCTGGCGTTCCTGGTACTGGCGGCCCAGTACGAGAGCTGGAGCCTGCCGCTGGCGGTGATCCTGATCGTGCCGATGACCCTGCTGTCGGCCATCACCGGGGTGATTGTGTCCGGTGGCGACAACAACATCTTCACCCAGATCGGCTTGATCGTATTGGTGGGCCTGGCGTGCAAGAACGCGATCCTGATCGTCGAGTTCGCCAAGGACAAGCAAGAGGAAGGCATGGACGCCCTCAGCGCGGTGCTGGAAGCCTGCCGCCTGCGTCTGCGGCCGATCCTGATGACCTCGTTCGCCTTCATCATGGGGGTGGTGCCCCTGGTGTTCTCCAGCGGCGCCGGTGCCGAAATGCGTCACGCCATGGGTGTGGCGGTGTTCTCCGGGATGCTCGGGGTGACCTTCTTCGGACTGCTGCTGACGCCGGTGTTCTACGTATTGATCCGCCGTTATGTGGAGCGCAGCGACGCCCGCAAAGCGGCCCGTGCCCTGAAACTGGAGGCGCAACAATGAGCTTGAAAGCCTTCCTGCCGAGCCTGCTGGTGCTGGCCCTGAGTGCTTGCGCCGTCGGTCCGGACTACAAGACCCCCGAGACGGCAGCGGCCAACATCACGTCCGCGACCGTGGGGGCCAACGGGGAGAAGAACTTCGACCGCGCCCGCTTCGAAGGGATCTGGTGGCAGCAGTTCGAAGACCCGATCCTCAATCAGTTGGTGAACACCTCGCTGCAGGGCAACCGTGAGTTGCGGGTGGCCTTTGATCGCCTGCGGGCTGCCCGGGCATTCCGTGATGATGTCAGCAATGACGCCATGCCGGTGGTCACCAGCCGGGTCAGCAGTGACTTGGCCAAGGGCCAGATTCCCGGCCAGACCACCGACCGGGTCAGCAGCGAACGTTATGACCTGGGCCTGGACATGGCCTGGGAGATCGATCTGTTCGGGCGTATCCAGCGCAACCTGGAAGCGGCCGATGCCGACACCCAGGTGGCCGCGGCCGACCTGTACCAGTTGCAAGTCACGATGATTGCCGAACTGGTGGACGCCTACGGTCAACTGCGTGGCGCGCAATTGCGGGAGAAGATTGCCCTGGCCAACCTGCAGAACCAGCAGGAGTCGCGCAATATCACCATCAGCCTGCGCGATGCCGGTGTCGGTGATCAGCTCGACGTGGTTCGCGCCGACGCACGCCTGGCGTCGGTCGAAGCCAGCGTGCCGCAGTTGCAGGAAGTGCAGATCCGTCAGCGCAACCGCATCGCTACCCTGCTGGGTGAGCGTCCGGACAAGCTCAGCGTCGACTTGAGCCCCGCCAGCTTGCCGGCGATCGCCAAGGCCCTGCCGATCGGTGATCCGGGCGAATTGCTGCAACGCCGTCCCGACATCCTCAGCGCCGAGCGCAAACTGGCCGCTGCCACGGCCCGGATCGGCGTGGCCAAGGCCGACCTGTTCCCACGGGTCAGCCTCAGCGGCTTCCTCGGCTTCACGGCAGGACGCGGTTCGCAGATTGGCTCATCCGCCGCCAACGCTTGGGCGCTGGGCCCCAGCATCACCTGGGCCGCCTTTGACCTGGGCAGCGTACGTGCCCGCTTGCGGGCCGCCGATGCCAACGCCGACGGCGCCCTGGCCACCTACGAACAGCAAGTGTTACTGGCCCTGGAAGAATCGGAAAACGCCTTCTCCGACTACGGCAAACGCCAACAACGCCTGATCTCGCTGATTCGCCAAAGCGAATCGAGTCGCGCCGCCGCCGACCTGGCGGAGATTCGCTACCGCGAAGGCACCGCGGACTTCCTGGTGCTGCTCGACGCCCAACGCGAACGCCTGGCGGCCGAAGACTCGCAGGCCCAGGCCGAAGTCGACCTCTACCGCGGCATCGTCGCCATCTACAAAGCGTTGGGTGGCGGTTGGCAACCCGAAACCGTCGCCAGCAACTAAGCTTACAAGTGCTCCTTTGGTTGGCCGCAACCAACCAATTTTTTGCCCCGCGCCTCATTCGGTCGCGGGGTTTTTTTTGCTTTTTCACGGGGCTAAACGGCAATGCTGATCACAGCAAGCTTCATCATAGATGCCATCGATCACCCCGTCAGCCATAGCAATTGGACAGGCCATGCGCACGCCACTAGCCTTTATCCGCTACACAAGCATCTGACTCACCGAAGCCCCCACCATGATTGTCCGCCCCAAGCCCAACCTGATCGGCCTGCTGTTTTCCCTCAAGGGTTCGATTGCCAAGCGCATTGCCCTGCGCTGCCTGCTGGTGACGCTGCTGGCGTCGGTCATTGTGCTGGTGGAAACCTGGCACCCGGCCTACTTCTCCAGGGTCAATGTCACGCCTTTCACCCTGCTGGGTTTGTCGCTGTCGATTTTCATGAGTTTTCGCAACAACGCCTGTTACGACCGTTGGTGGGAAGGTCGCAAGCAGCTGGGGCAGATGATCGTCGAACTGCGCTCGCTGATTCGGCAAACCCAAATGCTCAAGGATGCAGGCCAGCGCGAGCCGCTGCTCAGAGAGCTCTGCGGCTTTGCCCATGGCCTGGTCGCCCGCCTGCGACTGGAAGATGAAGCGGCCGCCATCCAGCCCTGGACGGCCCCCCCCCCGGACCACCGGCACCCGAACCTCACCGACCGCCTGCTGCAACGCATCAGTGCGCGCTGCTTGCAGCTCGCCGAGGATGGACGAATCAGCGAATGGCGCTACACCCAACTGGAAAACCGGCTGCTCAGCCTGAGCCAGGTCCAGGCCGCCTGCGAACGGATCAAATTCACACCACTACCCTTCCCGTACACCCTGTTACTGCATCGCACCATTTACCTGTTCTGCATCTTGCTGCCGTTCGCCATGGCCGGGCCGCTGGGCTGGCTGACGCCAGTGATCACCGCCATCGTCAGCTACACCTTTCTCGGTCTCGACGAAATCGGTGACGACCTGGAGGACCCGTTCGGCTTCGATGAAAACGATCTGCCTTGCAATGCCATCCTGCGCACTCTTGAGCGCGAAGTGCTGGCCGCCCTTGGCCATGACGACCTTCCACCGGCACTGGTACCCGTCGATTACGTTTTGAACTAGCCCCGGGTTTGACTCGCGGCGCCAGCTGACCGAAGCTTGCAACCTTGCACACGTTGTCAGCGCCCGGATTACTGCATGCCCAAGCCTCGCCGCTATTTGATCATCAGCCTGCTTGCCCTGTTTGCCATCGCCGTCGCCTGGTTTTCCCTGCACGATTCCGCCCCCCAGGTGCCTGAGACCATCAAGCGCGGCTACAGCGAAGCCCTGGAACGGGCGCGCAACGGCAAGCCCGGTGCGGCCCGTGTGCTCTATCAACAACTGGCCCGCCCGGACCTCTCGGACAAGCGGCGCGTCTGGCTGCATGCCGAACTGCCCAATTACCCCAGCCCGCAGGCGTTGAAACTGGCGGATGCGGACTTGCTCAACTCATCGGTCGCGGTCCGCCAGGCCGCGATCAAGAGCATTGTCGGGCTGGTTCCCAGCGGCCAGCGCAGTCTGTTGCTCGGCCCGTTGCTCGACGACAGCGAGCAAACCGTGCGTTTTGCTGCCGCCAGCGCCTTGCTTGGCCTGTCGCCCGACGACCTGGGGTTGTATTTCGGTCCCTTGCAGCAAGTCATCGATGAATATGAGCAGTCGCTGAAAAGCCAGCCCGTCACCGCGCAAAGCCAGTATCAGCTGGCACGCCTGCACCTGCACAACGCCGAACTCAAGCAAGCGCAGCAGGCGCTCGATGCCACCTTGCGCCTGGACCCGGGGAATCTGCCGGCACTGGTGTTGCAGATCGACGTGCTGGATAAGCAGGGGCAAAGCGAAGCGGCCCAGCAGTTACTGGCCAGGCAGCTCAAGGCCCAACCCGATTCGGCTTACCTGCAGCACGCCCTGGGGATGTGGCTGCTGCATCACGGGCAGAACGAGTTCGCCCTCCTCGGGCTGTCCAGGGCCGTGGAGCTGGAACCCAATAACAAACAATACCGCTACGACCTGGCGACAACCCTGCATGAGGAGCAGGAGTTGGAGGCGGCGCAAAAACAGCTGCAAGAGATCGTTCAGCGCCATCCCGCCGACCGCAAGGCCCGGGTATTGCTGATCAACTACTGGAAGGAAAGCGGCCAGTTGCAGAATGTCCAGGTATTGCTGGCACAGCTTGAGCAGATGAATCCGGACGACCCCGCCTTGCAGCAAGGCCTGTAACCTGCCCAGGTACAACGCGTGCCGGGCGCTCGATCAGGGTCAAGCGCCGCAGTCTGGGGGAAGGTTCAGGACAGCATTTCCTGCATCAGTTCCTGCAGCTCGTCCAGGTCGAAGGGTTTGGCCAGGATCGGCGCTTTCTGCGCAATGGGGCTGCCCGACTCGCGAATTTCCTGCGGATAACCGCTGATGAAGATCACTTTCAGTTCCGGCCGCAGCTTCACCGCGGGCTCGGCGATTTGTACCCCCGAGATGCCGCCAGGCAACCGGTAGTCGGTGATCATCATGTCCAGATGGGGCTTGCTGGCCAGAATCGCGAAGGCCTCCTCGCCATCCACGGCCTGCAACACCCGATAACCCTCACCCGACAGATACGCGGCGAGCACCATCAGGATCGAAGGATCATCTTCGACGATCAATACGACATCTTGTGCATCTTCACTCATGGGAAGCCTTTGTTCGGTCAATAGCTGTTATTACGACCCTAAGGTCATGCAGAGGTTGCGTTTTTTTTTGCCCGTCTTGCTACAGAGGCAGGCAAACACGGAACAACGCGCCTTGATCAATCTTGCTCTCGACACGGATGGTGCCACCGTGGGCCGCCACAATCTGCTCGCAAATGAACAGCCCTAATCCAAGGCCGGCCACCTCATTCCTGGTGCTAACCCGCTCGAACTGCTGGAAAATCCGCTTCTGGTTATCCTCGCTGATTCCCATCCCGGCGTCACGCACCTCGATCAAGGCCTGACCACCTTCAGGATAGACATGCACACTGATCGGCGCCTTGCCACCGTAACGCAAAGCATTGGTCAGCAAGTTGGACACCACCTGTTCGATACGAAACTCATCCCAGAGGCCTTCCACCGGCTGTCCGGCAACCAGCGTCACCGAAGCCTCGGCGGCTTCGATCTGGGGGGCAAAACTATGCACCACCCTACCCACCAGTTGCGCCAGGTCGAAACGACCCGGACGGATGGACAGCTTACCCGTGCGAATCCTCGACACATCGAGCATGTCTTCGATCAAGCGGATCAGACTCTTGATTTGCCGTTCGTCGCGATCGACCATCGCGTGCATCTTGTCCAGGGTGAAGGCGGCAGCGTTGTCCCGGGCCAGGTGCA
The DNA here is from genome assembly GCF_900187415.1 of Pseudomonas sp. Irchel s3b6. Taxonomy (NCBI): domain Bacteria; kingdom Pseudomonadati; phylum Pseudomonadota; class Gammaproteobacteria; order Pseudomonadales; family Pseudomonadaceae; genus Pseudomonas; species Pseudomonas sp. Irchel s3b6. The sequence continues at coordinate 414,652 of NZ_FYDM01000003.1, forward strand.
TCTTGCGCAACTGGGTTTCCAGAATCAGCCCGTTGAGGGGAGTACGCACCTCATGGGCCACGATCGACATGAAGTCGTCACGCATGCGCACCGCCCGCTCCAGCTCACCTTGTGTGGCTTGCAGTTGCTTGAGCAAGGTTTCCTGCTCGCGGCGGCTTTGCTCCAAAGCCTCCAGCTGCAACTTCATCGCCTTTTGCTGGCGATACAGATCGACAAATACCTTGACCTTGCTTTTCACCGCGTGGGTATCCAGCGGCTTGTGCAGGAAATCCACGGCGCCGCTTTCATAGCCTTTGAACACGTAGTTCGTTTCTCGACCGGCCGCACTGACGAACACAATCGGGATGTCCCGGGTCTTTTCGGTACCGCGCATCAGCTCGGCCAGTTCGAAGCCGTTCATGCCCGGCATCTGCACATCGACAATGGCCAGGGCGAACTCGTGTTGCAGCAGCAGCGACAAGGCTTTGTCGGCCGACTGCGCCGGGTAGATGGTGTGATGTTCACCGGCAATCAACGCCTTGAGTGCCAGCAGATTCTGCGGCAGGTCATCGACGATCAGCACGTTGGCCTGGATCTGACTCAGCATTTTCGGTAGATCCGTTCTTGTTTGACCAAGGGCTCGAACTGTTGGCCGTACGCGGAGAACTCAAGGGTCTCCTTGCTGCCCAGCGCCAGGAAGCCGCGATGGCACAGCGATTCATGAAACAAGCCAAAAGCCCGATCCTGCAGCTTCTTATTAAAATAAATCAATACGTTACGACATGAAATGAACTGGACTTCGGAAAACACGCTGTCCGTTGCCAGGCTGTGATCGGCAAAGGTCACGTGCTCGCACAGGCTCTTGTCGAAAATCCCGTGGTCATAGGCGGCCGTGTAATAGTCGGCGAACGAGCGCCGGCCACCGGCCTGCTGATAATTTTTGGTGTAGGCGCGGATGTTTTCCCGGGAGAAGATGCCCCGCCGGGCCTGTTCCAGCGACCGCGGGTTGATGTCGGTCGCGTAAATGAGGGTGCGTTCCAGCAATCCCTCCTCGCGCAACAGAATCGCCAACGAATAGACCTCCTCCCCGGTGCTGCAACCGGCGATCCAGAGCTTGATCGAAGGATAGGTCTTGAGCAGCGGCACCACTTCCTGGCGAATCGCCAGAAAGTGCGCCGGGTCGCGAAACATCTCACTGACCGGAATCGTCAGCAGTTGCAGCAACTGCATGAACGCGGTCGGGTCGTGCAGCACCCGCTCCTGCAAGGCAGAGATGGTCCTGCACTCGAACTGAGGCAGCGCGTGGTTGACCCGACGCTGAATCGACGCTGCGCAATAATCGCGGAAATCGTAACTGTACTTGAGATAGATCGCTTCGATCAGCAACCTCAGTTCGATCTCGCAAGCTGCACCCGTGTTGCGCTCCACTAAACTCTTTCCATCTTCGGTAGCCACACGCGAACCAGCGAGAACAGGCGATCCAGGTCGATGGGCTTGGCCAGGTAGTCATTGGCACCCGCTTGCAGGCAGCGCTCCTGATCATCCTTCATCGCCTTGGCGGTGACGGCAATGATCGGCAGCTTGCGCCAGCGCGGCTCCTGGCGAATCCGGGCCGTAGCTTCAAGCCCGTCCATCTCCGGCATCATCACGTCCATCAGCACCAGGTCGATGTCCTCGACTGCATTGAGTTTTTCCAGCGCCTCGCGGCCATTGCGGCCAATGACCACGATGGCGCCCTTTTGCTCCAGGGCACTGGTGAGGGCAAAGATGTTGCGCACGTCATCATCCACCAGCAGCACCTTGCGACCTTCGAAGAGCCGGTCATGGCTGCGGGCAGTCTTGAGCATCCTTTGCCGCTCATGGGACAAGCGGGATTCGACTTTGTGCAGGAACAGGGTCACTTCATCCAGCAAGCGCTCGGGAGAGCGCGCGCCCTTGATGATGATCGAGCGTGAATAGCGGAGCAGTTCCGCCTCTTCATCACGGGTCAGGTTGCGCCCGGTGTAGACAATGACCGGCGGGAACGAGCAGATGTCTTCGCTGGACATGCGTTTGAGCAGATCGTTGCCGAGCATGTCTGGCAGTTTCAGGTCGATGATCATGCAGTCGTAGAGGTTTTCGCGCAGCAGGTCCAGCGCTTCCTGGGCAAGCCCCACGGCAGTGATCTCGATGTCATCGTCGCCGATCAGGCGGGCAATGCTGTCGCGTTGCAGGTCGTCGTCTTCAACCAGCAGCACCCGCTTGACCTTCTGCGTCAGCTTGGCCTCCAGGCGTGCAAACACACCCTTGAGCTCTTCGCGGGAGGTCGGTTTGACGGCATAGCCAACCGCGCCCATGTGCATGGCGGCCTCGACACGGTCCTCGACCGAGATCACATGGACCGGAATATGTCGGGTGTCGGCCTGTTCCTTGAGGCGCTGCAGCACGGTCAGGCCGGAGTGGTCCGGCAAGCGCATGTCCAGCAGGATCGCATCGGGCAGGAACTGTGTGGCCAGCTCATAGCCTTCGTCGGCACCATGGGCCACCAGGCACTGATACCCCAGCTCATGCGCCAGATCGAAGAGGATATGCGCAAAACTGACCTCGTCCTCCACCACCAGAATGCACCGACCGGTAAACGGCGCATTGCCGCGGTCATCGGCAAAGCGTGGTGCCTGTGGTGTGACAGCCCGGGGTTTGCCTGGCGCCGCGGGTGCAGGCGAGGCAGCCTTCATCGATTGAATCCGCTGCGCATCGTCTTCAACGTAACGCTCAGGCAGCACCAGGGTGAAGACACTGCCCTGCCCCGGCTCGCTGCTGACGCTGATCGATCCGCCGAGCAAGGCCGCCAGGTCCCGCGAGATCGACAACCCCAGCCCCGTGCCACCGTAACGACGATTGGTGGTGCCGTCGGCTTGGTGGAACGCCTCGAAAACACTTTCAAGCTGATCGCTGGCAATACCGATCCCCGAATCGCGAACCACAAAGCCGATACCGGCGTCCGGCTGGCGGATGACGGTGAGGCTGACCGTGCCCTTTTCGGTGAACTTGATCGCGTTCGACAACAGGTTCTTGAGCACCTGTTCCAGGCGCTGGGGATCGGTGAACAGTATCGGCGCTGCATCCGCCTGCACTTGAGCCGTGAACACCAGTTGCTTGTCGGCGGCCAGGGGCACGAACATCCCGCGCAGGCCATCTACCAGCCGCGCGACGCGGGTGTTCTGCGCACGTATCTCCAGCTTGCCGGCCTCGACTCTGGAAATGTCGAGGATGTCATTGATCAGGTTCAGCAAGTCGTTGCCGGCCGAGTAGATCGACTCGGCGTACTGCACTTGTTCGGCACTGAGGTTCTCTTGGGGGTTCTCGGCCAGCAGTTTGGCCAGGATCAACGAACTGTTCAGCGGTGTGCGCAACTCATGGGACATGTTGGCCAGGAACTCGGACTTGTACTTGCTCGAACGCTGCAGTTCTTCGGCACGCTCTTCGAGCTGGGCCTGGGCCTGGTGCAACTCGGTGTTTTTCAGGTCCAGGACATCGCGCTGCTCGGCCAGGGTGAGTGCCTGGTCTGCCAGTTGCTCGTTGGTCTGCTCAAGCTCGACCTGCTGGGTTTCCAGGTGGGCCTGGGACTCCTTGAGAATCCGCGACTGTTCCTCCAGCTCCTCGTTGGCCGCCTTGAGCTCTTCCTGCTGCACCTGCAACTCTTCGTTGAGCTGCTGGGTTTCGGCCAGCACCTCCTGCAGGCGCTGGCGATAGCGCGCCGCCTCGAGCGAGGTGCCGATGTTGCCGGCAATCAGCTCCAGCAGTTCGACATCGCGCTCGTCCAGGGCACGCAAAAAGCCCAGCTCGATCACCCCGTTGACCTGGTCGTCGTTCGTGGCAGGCACCACCAGCACGCTGCGGGGTGCCCCCTCACCCAGTCCTGAGCTGACTTTGAAATAGTCGCCCGGGACATCGTCCAGACGGATCAAGCGACCTTGCCGGGCGGCCTGTCCGGCAATGCCTTCGCCGCTGGCGATCGATTGTTCACGCGCTTGCTGCTCACGGGAGAAACCATAAGTGGCCACCCGAACAAGGCCGCCATGATCGTCCTTCACATACAGGGCCGCGACGACACTGCCCAGGTACTGCGCACAAAACTGCAGGATACTGCGCCCCAACAGGTTCAGCGTCAGCTGACCGAGGACCTGCTCTGCCAGTTCGGTCTGCCCCTTGCGCAACCAGGCTTGCTGTTCCAGGCGCCGAGCGCTCTTTTGTTGCGCGGCCAGGTTGGCACTGTAGCTTTTCGAAAGGCTGACCAGGTCGCGGCGCCCGACGTAGGCCAGCAGGCCGCTGATGCCGACGATGAACAGCACGTACAGGGAGATGCTCCAGATCGTCGTGCGACGAACCTCTTCGTTGCGCGTGGCACGCAACTGTTGCTCCATGCCGGTGACGTCTTCGTACTGTTTGCGGATTTCGTCGGTCAGGCGCTTGCCACGACCGGCCTTCACCACCGCGCGGTAGTCGCCGCTGCTACGCTGCAGGTCGATCATCGTTTGGGCATAGGCATTCCACTCGGTTTGCAACGCCTCGATCCGACGCAACCGGTCAAGTTGTATCGGGTTGTCCGCCGTCAGCTCCTGCAAGGTGTTAAGCGCCACCATGATTCGCGGCTTCGCCGTTTCATAGGGGTCAAGGAAGTGCGCGTCACCGGTCAACAGATAACCGCGCATGCCGGTTTCCAGGTCAACCGTCAGCTTCACCGCTTCGTTGGCGTTATTGATCACCCGGTCGGTATGCTCGACCCTCTGCATGACCGACATCAGGTAGGTGATCAGGGAGACAAAGAACACCACGCTGAGGACACCCAGCCCCAGCGGCAAACTGACGTTACGACTCAGGAGTTTGCGAAAGCTCTGCTCATCAACCGAAGACGAAGCGTTCATTGGGAGGCCTTGGTGAACTGTCGTAAGAGAAGGAGTTTGCCCCAAAAGCGAATGTGGGATCCATGTTTCTGACAGCCTAGCCAGCAATTGCCGGTATTGCCCTCCAATGATCCCGAGACGCGCAAGACCGCGCCCGATTCCTGTACATTAACGCTTTGCTGTACCGCTTTGCGCACGTGTCGGGTTTGATCAATGATGCCGGGCAGTGTGATGGCCCCGGTCACCGAGCGCCCTTTTGAGAACAGCCCTTATGTCCGTCACCGCCACCATCCTTGTCGTCGAAGACGACGCCATCGTGCGCATGCTGATCGTCGATGTGCTGGAGGAACTGGCGTTCAAGGTGCTTGCGGCCGAAGGCAGCACGGACGCCTTGATCCTGCTGGAAAACCAGTCGAATACGATCGACCTGCTGATGACCGATGTGGGCTTGCCGGATATGGATGGCAAGGAACTGGCCATGCGCGCCCGCGAACTGCGCCCCAACCTGCCGGTTCTGTTTGCCAGTGGTTATGCCGCAAGCATTGAAGTACCTGACGGCATGTCGGTGATTGGCAAGCCATTCTCCATCGATCAACTGCGCGACAAGGTCAAAAGCCTGCTGGGTGACGCCCACTAGAGGGCACTGTCGCCGCCCAGCCTGCAAATGCCTGGGCTGTGGTTTAATGGCGCCCCCGCACCTCCCTGCCCACCTGCCGTTTCAAGGAAATACCGCTCATGAGTCCGTCTCGCGCAACCAAGGTCCTGGTCATTGGTTACGTCTGGCCCGAACCGCGCTCATCCGCCGCCAGCGGTCACGTCATGCAAATCCTCGAAACCTTTCTCCAGCAGGGTTGGGACATTACCTTCAGCAGCCCCGCAGGCGTCGGCGAGCACAAGGCCGACCTGCTGTCGATGGGTATCAAGGAACAGCCCATCGAGCTCAACAACAGCAGCTTTGATACCTTCGTCAGCCAATTGGCACCGGATATCGTGCTGTTCGACCAGTTCATGATGGAGGAACAGTTCGGCTGGCGCGTTGAAAAACACTGCCCCGATGCACTGCGTGTCCTGGAAACCTCGGACCTGCAAAGCCTGCGTCACGCTCGCCACCAGCGTTTGAAAGACCGCCTGAAGGCCAGCGACGACCACAATGATTTCACCTCGCTGTTTGCCCCTGCGCTGGCGCAGGAGTTTGCCCTGATGGCCGACACCGAACTGGCCAAGCGGGAAATTGCCGCACTGTTACGCTGCGACCTCAACCTGATGATCTCGGAAGTGGAAATCCAGTTGCTGGTGGAGCATTTCTCAGTACCACGCAGCAGTGTGCATTGGTGTCCATTGATGCTCGACCCGCCGGCGCAAGCCTTCGTGCCTTTTGAAGACCGTGCGCATTTCCTCAGCATCGGCAACTTCCGCCACGCACCGAACTGGGACGCCGTGCTCTGGATGAAAACCGCCATCTGGCCGCTGATCCGCCAACAGCTGCCCGGTGCGCAACTGCACATCTACGGCGCCTATACACCGCCCAAGGCCACGGCCTTGCACAATCCGGCACAAGGGTTTCACGTCATGAATTGGGCCGAAGACGCCCTGCAGGTCATGTCGGCCGCACGCATCTGCCTCGCGCCCCTGCGCTTTGGTGCAGGGATCAAGGGCAAGATCTTCGATGCGATGCTCTGTGGTACACCGAACATCACCACCCCGACCGGCGCTGAAGGCATGTCCGGGGACATGCCCTGGGCCGGGGAAATTGCCGAAAGTGCCGAGGCCATCGCCCAGGCGGCGGTGCGCCTGTATCAGGACAAGGCACTGTGGACCCGGGCCCAGGATGCCGGCGTACAGCTGCTCGACGCCCGTTACCGGCAGAGCGTCCATGGTCCGGCGCTGATCGACCGGTTGCAGCACTGCCGTGACAACCTGCTGGCGCTGCGTCGGGAGAACTTTATCGGTGGCATGCTGCGTCATCATCAACACAAGAGCACGCAATACATGTCGCAGTGGATTGAAGAGAAAAACCGCAACACCCGGTGACGCCCATCAAGGTCGACCAGCGATCGCGCTCACACTGCCCGCCCAAGACTCACAGCAGCGAAAAGTTGTAGCTGACGATCAGCCGGGTCTCATCCACATCCCGGGCGAACTGTTCGTAGTTGGTGCGGTAGGTCGCACTGCGCAGGCGCAGGCTCACATCCTTGAACGCCCCGCTTTGCACCACGTACTTGAGCTCGCTGTCGCGCTCCCATTCCTTGCCTTCCTGCTCGCTGCCGGCGACCTTGATGTGATCGCCGTTCACGTAACGGGTCAGGAAGCTCAAGCCATTGATACCGATGGCCTTGAAGTCGTAGTCGTAACGCAGCTGCCAGGAGCGTTCCTGGGCCGCGGCGAAGTCATTGACCTGCACGTAGTTGACCAGATAGGGGTTGCTGCCATCCAGGTACGGCATCGAGTTATCGCCGATCATGCGCTGCCAGCCAGCACTGAAGGTGTGGCCGCTGACGGCATAACCCAGCATGCCGCTCAGGGCGCGGTTGTCGATGGCGCCGGCACGGGCGGCACCGCTGTCGGCACTGCTGAGCACCCGCAGATCGGCCTTCAACGAGCCCGCCGCCAAGGGTTGATTGGCCAGTACGCCCAGGAAGTGCTGGCGATAGATGTCTTCCAGTTCGCCATACTGGTACTGAGCGCTCAGGCGATCATTGAGCTTGTACTCCACGCCGTACAGATCGAAGTGATCGGCCGTCACGTTGCAAGCGTAACGCTTGTTCTTGCAATGCAGGCGGATGTCCTGGGCATCCGTGGAATCCCGGGCGGTGTACTGGTTGAGGCGGGCGCCGGTGAAGGTCAGGTTCTTCAGCTCCCTGGAGGTGAGCAGCGCACCGTTGAACATCGTCGGCAACAAGCGGCCATCGTTGTACTTGATCAGTGGTAGGTCCGGCAGCAGTGCGCCGTACTTCAGTACGCTGCGGAACGCCCGGACCTTGGCGGTCAGGCCCAGCTTGGCGTATTGGTCTGCGGAACCGCGCGGGCTATTGCCGGACGACGGCAAAAGGCCGCTGTTGCTGCTGTCGGGACTGGAGTCGAGCTTCAAACCCAGCATCCCCAGCGCATCGACGCCAAACCCCACGGTGCCTTCGGTGTACCCCGACTGCAGATTGAGAATGAAGCCCTGGGCCGACTCTTCGCGCTTCGAGGCGCCCTGCGGGTTGGAGGTGTGGCCATCACGAAAGTCGCGATTGAAGTACACCGTGCGCGCCTCGACGGTGGCACTGCTGTCTTCAATGAAACCACTGGCCTGGCCCTGAGTGGAAAAACCGGCGCACAACAAGGCGGCGCCGACGCCCAGAACCGGGCACGACGTGATGAGGGGAAACGGGGGACGCATGACAAAAGCTCCAGCAGTGCATCTTTGCGACGGGACAATCAGCCAACACAAATAGCGTTCATCCAGCAAACCACTGTCTGCCGGAATGAAATGAAAAGTTACAAGGTGATCGCCAATGGTGGCATATGGCCCCATATCGTCACAGGCGACTTTAGTCTGAAACCATCGCCACCTATCCGGGCAGCCTCATCGCGCGCGCCCGTCATCTATGCTTAACCCTGCTACCCAACAGTGGCTGAACCGCGTTCGTGCCAGACATTCCGACACCCTGCGCGGCAGGGCCGGCATCTGCGGATGTCGTGCCAATCCTGGTCTGCTCCGGAGATGTGTCATGAACATGCGCACCCTGCTGGCTATTGCGGCCCTCACCTGCACCGGATACGCCGGGCTGGTGCTGGCCGACACCGCACCGTCCCAAGCCGTGCCCTATCACTACGGCATGCCGCTGCACGTGAACAAAGTGCTTTCCATGACCGAACCCACCACAACGGACTGCAAGGTGGTAACCGCCGAAATGACGTTCATCGACAACGCTGGCAAACAGGAGAGTATCCGTTATCAGAAACTCTCGGAGGCCTGCAGTTACCAAAACTGAGTGAAGCGGGTCACGACAACTATTGACGATGGGCGAGCGCCGGGCCAAAGGTTATGCTTTGGCCTGCCCTCCGCTGCCGCAAGGATTCGCCATGCCGTTGTCATTTCGTACCCTCGCTACCCTTACCACCGCACTGTGTTTTGTACTCGCGCTGATCTGGGGCTTGATCCCCGAGTTCATGTTGTCGATCTGGGGGGTTGCCTACGACAACACCGCAGGCTTGATGGCCAGACGCGGAGCCATGTTGTTCGTGACCCTGGGCGTGATGTTCTTCCTGGCACGCCATGCACCGCCTTCCACTGCCCGCTCCGCCATGAGCAGTGGTGTGGTCATCGGGCTGTTCGGTCTGGCAGTACTGGGCTTTAGCGAATGGCTCAATGGCCGCGCCGGTCCCGGCATCCTGCTGGCGGTAGTGGTCGAGATCGCGCTGGGCGCGGCCTTTCTCCAGACTCGGCGCGACTGCGTCGAACTCACGCAATCCGTTGATTGAGCCGCCTGAACGCCTGACACTCAAGCCCGTCAATGCACCCGGTTTGCATTGACAGGCCCATGGGGCAGAATGCTCGCGTTTTTTGAATCAACCACAAGCAAGGAGGCGTCATGCGCTCATCTACCCTTACCGCCACGGCCGCTCTGCTGATCGGCCTGTCCACCCAGGCCGTTGCGGCCAAACTTGAAGACGTTGCGCCCTTCCCCAAAGCCGAAAGTGGCTTTACCCGCCAGGTCATTCATCTTGCCCCGCAAGCCCGTGAAAACAATTACCAGGTCGAGATCCTCGCTGGCAAAACCCTCGCCGTGGACTGCAACCAGCAACGTTTGGGTGGCATCCTCGAAGAGAAAAACCTCGAAGGCTGGGGCTATCCCTTCTATCGCATGGATAATGTCATCGGCCCGATGAGCACCCTGATGGCCTGCCCCGATGGCAAGCGCACACAGGACTTCGTACCGGTGGTCGGCGATGGCTTCATGTTGCGTTACAACAGCAAGCTGCCGATCGTGCTCTACGTGCCCAAGGACATCGAAGTGCGCTACCGGATCTGGTCGGCCGCCGACAAGGTTGAAAAAGCGACTCAAGAATAAAGCGCCCCGTCTCCCCGCGCGCAGCTCAATGCAGCGCGCTCGGCCACGTGACGCAAGCTGTCGAAGTTGATATTGGCGCCTGAATCGATCGCTACCAGCGTCTGCCCCCGCACGCCCTGTTGCGCGACATACTGCTTGATGCCCGCCACGGCCAACGCGCCGGAAGGCTCGGTGATCGAGCGGGTGTCGTCATAGATGTTCCTGATCGCGGCGCACAGTTCATCATCGCTGACAGTCAACACCTGGTCGACGTAATCGCGACAGATCTGGAAGCCATACGCGCCGATCTGCGCGACCGCGACACCGTCAGCGAAGATGCCCACACTCGGCAGCACCACCCGTGCTCCCGCTTGCAATGCTGCCTGCAAGCACGCGGAATGCTCGGACTCCACACCGATGATGCGGATATCCGGCCGCAGGTATTTGACGTACGCCGCGATACCGGCGATCAGGCCGCCGCCCCCCACCGGAACGAAAATCGCATCCAGCGGCCCCTGGTGTTGGCGCAGGATTTCCATGGCCACGGTGCCCTGGCCGGCGATCACATCCGGGTCGTCGAAGGGCGAGACGAAGGTGCGACCGGTTTGCCGGGCCAGGTTCAAGGCGTACTCCAGGGCGAACGGAAAACTGTCGCCATGCAGCACCGCATCCGCGCCACGGCTACGCACTCCGATGACCTTGAGCGCAGGGGTTGAGGTAGGCATGACGATGGTCGCCTCGATCCCCAGTTCCCGTGCCGCCAGCGCCACACCTTGCGCATGATTGCCGGCCGACGCCGTGATCACGCCACGGGCCTTTTGTCCGTCGCTCAGTTGCGCCAGCTTGTTGCAGGCACCCCGAATCTTGAAGGAAAAGGTCGGTTGCAGGTCTTCGCGCTTGAGCAGAATCTGGTTGCCCAACGCCTCGGACAATGCCGGCGCGACCTGCAACGGCGTGCGCACCGCCAGTTGGTAAACCGGGGCGGCGAGGATTTTTTTCACGTAATACTCAAGCAGGGCCTGAGCGGTCGTCGGGGTGTCCATCAACGTCTCCTGGTGGTGTTCAAGGCTCCCGGAGACAGAAAATGAAAACCCGCCTCAAGGGCGGGTTCGGTGCAGCCGTCAGCTAGCCCGCCAAATCAGGAATGGCGGTAATAATGCTTGGCTGGCAACGCAGTGCAGTGAAAGTCATGACTGGAAATTAGCCGCGTGCTGATGGCAAGTCAATGGCCAACTTTGCCTACGGTGAGTTAGTCTGCAAAAACTGCTCATTGACCCAAGGAAGGCCTCCATGAAGTCTGTCGCGCTACCGTTGATCGCCCTGCTCGCCTTTACCGGCTACACCCTTGCCGTGATGCTCCAGGCCGAACAGTCATTGATTGATTTCGGCATCGGCCTGATGTCCCGCACGGACACGGCCCAGGTGGTGATCGACCTCTATCTGCTGGCCACGCTGGCGGGTATATGGATGTACAAGGACGCCCGCGACCGAGGCCAGTCAGCGTGGTCCGTACTGCCATACCTGCTGCTTACCGCCGTGTTCGTTTCCGCGGGGCCGCTGTTGTACCTGGTGGTGCGCGGCCTTCGCACCAGCAAGACCCGCCCGGTCGCTACGCAACAGGCGTGATGGACCCAGGGTCTGATGCCTGACGGGGAGCCAGTGCAAAGGTCAGTGCCATTCGCCCCGTTGGCACCTTCATGGTGTTCATCATCGGGGGGTGGTGCCAGGCACTGAGTTGCTGGCGTTGCTCGGCAGAACCGATATTCAGCTGTTCCAGCACCTCACAGACCACGGCATACAAAACACCCTGGTGACCGTCTTCGACTTTCACGGCGATACCCCGTGCCGGCTGGCCATCGCTGCCACGCACACCAATGGCGTAACTGGCGTCGGCCCCCACCTTGCCCACCAGTTGGCCGGCGTAGGCTTTCATCAGCGCAGTGCAGAAACGCCCCTCCCCGGCGACCAGTTCCGGGTGCCGGGTCATCGCCTGGTAGATTCGCGCCAGTGCGGCTTCACGGGGCGTCGTGGTGTCACTGGCCGCCGCCAGTTTGGCAAACAGCAAGGCCAGACGGTCGAGCGCAAACGCGGGAGTCGGCAGGTTACAGCCATCGATTGCCCATTGGATGCTTCCGGCGCGCACTTCGCAGACCGCGGCGACGGTGTCCATCACCCGGCGTTGCAGCGGATGCTGCGCAAGGTGATACCCCTCCAGCGGTTGTCCCAGGGCTTTGGCCGCCGCCAGCATGCCCGCGTGCTTGCCCGAGCAGTTGCTGCACGCGGGGGTGGGTTGAAAGTCGCGTCTGATCCAATCGAGATAGACCGCATCGCCTATCGGTGGGTGACCGCCACAGCGCATGTCCGCCTCGGTGGCACCCGACTTTGCGAGCAGATCGCGCGTCAGGCGAATATGCCGCTCTTCACTGCTGTGTGACGCGCACATCAAAGCCAGGTCCGACTCATCCAGGCCAAATGCTTCCAACGCACCGGTTTCCAGGATCGCCAATGCTTGAGCGGGCTTGACCGCCGATCTGGTCAGGGTCATGCGAAGCGGGTTACCAAAGCCACACAGCAACTGCCCTTGGGCGTCGACCACGGCAATGTGCGCCATATGGGTGTTCTCCACCGCTTCACCCCGGTAGACGATCGCGGCAATCGAGTCTTGCGTGTTCATTCAAACGCTCCCTGGTTCAAGTACTGGATGTCTCGACCATCGTCGGATGTGTCAGTCAGTGCAAGGGTGTCGACCAGACACGGCCTGCGGCCTCATGCCCCCACACCCTGTACGCTCACCTACAGACCGATCTTGTACAACGCCCCGTCGTCTTCATCCGTGAGTATATAAAGATAACCATCCGGCCCTTGGCGAACGTCGCGGATCCGTGCCTTGAGTTCGCCAAGCAAGCGCTCTTCATGCACCACCTTGTCGCCATCGAGTTGCAGGCGAATCAACTCCCGGGTCGCCAGGGTGCCAATGAACAGATTGTGCTGCCAGGCCTTGAAGCGGTCCGCGTCGTAGAACGCCATGCCACTGATTGCCGGCGACTGCTCCCAGACATGCAGCGGCCCCACCGTACCCTCGGCGGTTGTGCCCCCGGCTTCGGGGATGGGTAATCCCGAGTAGTCGATACCGTGGGTCGCCGTGGGCCAACCGTAGTTCGCCCCTCGCTCGATGAGGTTGACCTCATCGCCGCCTCTGGGGCCGTGCTCGTTTTCCCAGAGCTCGCCAGTCCAGGGGTTCAGCGCCGCACCTTGCGGATTGCGCTGGCCATATGACCAGATTTCCGGGCGCACTCCGGCTTGACCGACAAAGGGGTTGTCCTTCGGTACCTGCCCGTCGGAATGGATTCGCACGACCTTGCCTTGAAGCTTGTCGAGGTCTTGGGCGGTCTCCCGGACATTGTTCTCGCCCAGGGTGATGAACAGGTAACCGTCGCGATCGAACACCAGCCGTGAGCCGAAATGATTGCTGGTGGAGAGCTTGGGCTCCTGGCGAAAAATCACCCTGAAGTCGTTGAGCGCCGTCAGGTCCGCGGATAAGCGGCCACGCCCCACCGCCGTGCCGGCCTTGCCGTCCTCGCCACCGCCTTCGGCGTAGGACAGATAGACCATGCGATCGACCTTGAACTGTGGCGACAACACGACGTCGAGCAATCCCCCCTGGCCTTTGGCCCACACCTGGGGCACGCCACTGAGCGGTGCTGAACGCTTGCCCTCGGCACTGACCACTCGCAGGTCACCGGGGCGCTCGGTCACCAGCATGCCCTGCTGGTCGGGCAGGAACGCCAGCGCCCAGGGATGCACCAGGCCCCGAGTGACTTGCGTGACCTTGAGGGTGCCCTGTTCACTCGGCAACTGTTGGGTTTGCACGGCGAGCAGCGGCATCGAGGTCAGCAGCGCGCTGGCGCACAAGGTTGCCTGAAGCGATTTACGCAACATGTTCAGTTCCTTTTGAAATGGATGTTCGACCTGCGGTGAGCCCCCCCCCTTTCAGCGGTTACTGGTGTCCGGGTCTCTGTGGGGAGGTGCCGGGGAAACATAGGGTTTCACCGTCGGCGGCGTGGCTCCGGGCCGTGGATAGCCATTGCCAATGCCGCCGTTATCCAGGGTCGGCAGGCGGGGAACCGGCACGGTGTTGGGGGCGCGAATCGCCGGCGCAGCGGGCTGGGTGCCCTGCATGCTGTTGGGGTTAACTCGACGAATCGGACTGTTGTAGGGATTGTTTTGGGGGCTGCCGGGAAGGTTCTGCGCCAGCAGTACGGGATACCCCGCCACCGCAGCCCCGGTGTCGACCTCTACGCCCGCCAACGCCAGTGAACCCAGCAGACCTGAGGTCAGCGCGGCGATACCCAAGACAAACCTGTTCATGGTGGAGGTCCTCCAATACATGCAGACACGTTGTTCGATACCACGCTACGCCCAGGGTTCGACGCTGTGAAGGAAATACTCCCAAAGAAGATGTAACACCAACGAACCTTGCCGTCGGAAACCGCCGTGCCTGGCGCCAACGAATCGAGGCAGGCAGCGGGATCGCCTCAGATCAGCACGATAATGGCCAGCAACCCGCCGAAAATCGCCCACTTTTCCAGGTAGTAGAGCGTGCGGTTGCTCTTTTTCAACGCCTTGCCCCGCAGGCGTATCTTGTAGATCTTGCCGAATGCCCGATTCAAGCCACCGGTTCTGTCGCCCGCATTGTTGGGGGCACCTGCAGACGACATCACGGTGCGGCTGAACCAGCCATTGAACGCCGCCGCCCAGCGGTATTTCATGGGGCGTTCGATGTCGCAGAACAGAATGATACGGTTCTGCCTGGTGGTGTTCTCGGCATAGTGGATGTAGGTCTCGTCGAACATCACGGCCTCACCGTCGCGCCAGTGATAGCGCTCGCCGTCGACGTCGATGTAGCACCCTTCATCATTCGGCGTTTCCAGGCCCAGGTGGTAACGGTAACAGCCGGCATACGGATCCCGATGGCGAACCAGCCTGGAGCCCGGTGGCAACTCGGCGAACATCGCGGCCTTGATCGAACCGATGCTTTGCACCAGCTCCGTGGTAAGGGGGCACAGCTTGGTGGCCGAGGGGTGACTGTCGCCATACCACTTCAGATAAAAACGCTTCCAGCCGGACTTGAAGAACGAGTTGAAGCCCACGTCGTCGTATTGATCCGAACGCTTGATCTCCCCGGCCCGCAGCAGGCTCTGTCCTTCGGCGCGGATTGCCTGCCAGTTGGCCTGCAACGGGCTCAGGTCCGGAAAATCAGCGGGGTCCAGGTACGGCTTGTTGGGGAGCCTGGAGAACAGATAGAGGAAGCAGTTGATCGGCGCCAGGAAGCTTGAGTGATCGCTTAGCTGGCGACCCAACTTGTGCCGGATACGGCCACGCAGATGCACATACGCGATGGATAAAACGTAGAGGGAAATAAAGATGAGCTTCACGAAAAATCGTCACACGTCAGAGAAATACCTGCTGCGCACCACTGGGCAGATCGGAACGCAACGTCTGAAATTCAATAGCCAGAGGCTTAGCAAAGTGCCAGTTCAAGGCAATTGGCCGGTATTTTAGACATACTTTGTAACTCAGGGTTAACACCCAAGTGTGAAAAACCTTATGGTTTTTGTGTCGCCGGGGGCGTCTGTTCGTCGCGACCGACATCGCGCGCTCCCGCAGCCTGCCCCTGATCATGGAAGACACTCTGCCGGCCTTTGGTGCGCTGCCCCGGCACCTGATAACGCAGCGTTGCGGTGCGCTGCACGCCCCGTAAATAATTGTTTTTGATAAAGATTGATTGGGCATCGAGCACGATTTTCGCCCTAATGCGCGCCGAGGACGGTTAGCGGGGGAGCCAATGGAAGAGACACGGCTGTTCCGCCCGGGCGCTCTACGAGTACCGGCGGGTGCTGACCCTCCTCACTCCTTCTTTTCTTGAAATTTTTTGCCCTGCGCAAGCGAAAGCACACGCGGGGCATTTTTTTGTCGGTCTCGATGCCCATGGACGTGTTTGATGATTTGTGACGCCCCCCCCTTCCTGACAGTCCCACCATCGCTTCCTGACAAAGAGGTCGCGATCAAGCGACTGATCACTTATTCCGATTCCCGCACATATTCGCCATCTAGTACAAGTTGAGCGTCTATGCTGCATTTAGCCACCTCACACCTTTGCTGACCGCCGTCGGAGGCCTTCCCCATGATCCCCTCGCCCATCACCGAGAAGAGTTTGTCTCGGAATATGCTTGATGTACTGATTCGAGCAGGACTACTCACCATTCTGGCGATGTTCTGCTTCCGCATTTTCAGTCCGTTCCTGGATTTGATGCTGTGGTCGATCATCCTGGCAATCACTCTCTATCCACTGCATATCAAGTTCAAGAACCGACTGGGCCTGAGCAGCGGACACACCGCCACCCTGCTCGTACTGATCGCCGTTGCCATCCTGATGGTGCCGATCTATCTGCTGGGTACGTCCCTGGTGGACTCGGTGGAAAGTGCCATCGCCGTCGTCAAGAGCGATACCGTTCAGGTTCCACCACCACCCGAGGCCCTTGCCAGTTGGCCATTGGTAGGCAAACCCCTGAATGCCCTGTGGATGCAAGCCTCCAACGACCTGCCCCTGCTGATACAAAAGTACATCCCCGAAATCAAGGGCTTCAGCCTCTCGCTGCTGGGCAAGCTTGCCGGAGCCAGCATGGGCTTCCTGATTTTCATCTTCGCCCTGATCATCGCGGGGATCTTCATGGCCTATGGCCAAGCCGGTAGCCGGAGCGCGGTGAGCATTGTTTCGCGCATTTGCGGCCCGGACCGGGGCCCTAGCATCACCGTACTGTGCACCGCCACCATTCGCGCAGTGGCGCTGGGTGTGATCGGTATCGCCTTCATTCAAATGCTGCTGGTGGGTGCCGGCCTGATATTCAAGGGCATTCCCGGTGCAGGCCTGCTGGCCCTGGCGGTACTGCTGCTGGGCATCATGCAGCTGCCAGCGACCCTGATTACCATTCCGGTGATCATCTTCGCCTTCGCCACTGACGGTCCGACTACCGGGACCATTGTGTTTTCCATCTTTGTGTTTGTCGCAGGCCTGGTCGATAACGTCCTCAAGCCACTGCTGCTGGGACGTGGTGTCGATGTACCGATGCCGGTGGTGTTGATCGGCGCATTGGGCGGCATGGTCACCGGGGGCATCATTGGTCTGTTTATCGGCCCGGTCGTGCTGGCGGTTGCCTATCAACTGTTCTGGCAATGGGTTGGTGACCAACCGCAAGACAAGGGGTCGAGCGACCAGACGAAGGCCTGACGCGACATGACGCATAGCATGTCCCTATCCGGTCCCGGGCGGTTACTGTTGATCGGCGCACTTGGCCTCAGCGGTTGCATGCAGGTGGGACCGGACTTTAAGCCGCCGGCCGAGCCGTGGATGGAGCATTGGAGCAGCCCGCCGGTCGAGCGGGCCAGCCAACGCGCACAGAACCCGGACTTGCGCCAGTGGTGGCAGATATTCACCGACCCGGTGCTCGATCGCCTGATTGCCGAGTCGGACGCCCACAACTCGAATCTGAAGATTGCCGGCTTGCGGGTGATGGAGGCCCGCGCGCAACTGGGTATCGCCCAAGCCGGGCGCTACCCGCAGGTGCAACAGGTCGGCGCCGACAGCCTGTATGTTGATCGCGACCAGTCGGCGGGCCGCAACCCGCAAGACAGTCATTTCTGGCAATACAGCGCCGGCTACGATATTGGCTGGGAGATGGATTTCTGGGGGCGCTTCAGTCGCGCCATCGAGTCATCCGATGCCAGCTACTTCGCCGCCCAGGCCAACTATGAGGACGTCCTTGTGCTGTTGCGCGCACAAGTGGCCGATACCTACTTTGCCTTGCGCACCACCGAAGCCCGACTGCGTGTAGCCCGCGACAACGCGGAGCAACAAAAGCGCAGCTTTGAGATTACCGAGAAACTGTTCCAGAGCGGGCAAAGTGCCGAGCTCGACGTGCAACAGGCCAAGACCCAGTACCTGGGTACCCTGAGCAGCATTCCCAGCCTTGAAGACCAGGCGTTGCGTGCCCGCAACGCGCTGGCCGTACTCATTGGCCAGCCGCCCAGCGCCCTGTCCATGCTGGTGACCAACACCGGCCTGATCCCGCTGGTTGACCGGGCGGTGCTGCAGGACGTGCCGGCCGAACTGCTGTTACGCCGACCGGACGTGCGCGCCGCCGAACTGAACGTCGCGGCCCAGTCAGCCCTGATTGGCGTGGCCGAGTCCGACTTCTATCCCTCGTTGTCGCTGCTGGGCAGCATTGCCTGGTCCGCCAACTCGCTGGGTGGCACCTCCAATAGCCTGGACCTGGTGGGCGGCCCCAGCTTGCGCTGGAATGTCTTCGACTTCGGGCAGATCACTAACAATGTGCGGGTGCAGGATGCCCGCCTTCAACAATTGATCGAGGCCTACCGCGACAAAGTCCGCCAGGCCGCGCGCGAGGCCGACGACGCCGCCACCGGCTTGAACAAGGCGCTTGAACGCGAGCGCATCCTGCGCGACTCGGCCCTGGCGGCCAAGCGTTCGCTGGTGCTGGCCAATGCCCTGTATCGGGAAGGCTACTCGGACTTCCAGCGGGTGCTGGACTCCCAACGTGCCTTGCTGCAGCAAGAGGACAACTATCTGCTCAGTCGCGCCGATGCCGTGAGCAACTTGATTGCCCTGTACAAGTCGCTGGGTGGCGGTTGGTACAGCGCCCTGCCGAAAGTCGATCCCGGCACTCGCCAACTGATGGAAAAACGCACCGACTGGGGCGACATGCTGGATGAGTCCACCCCCGCACCACCGTCCCCTCTCGCGCCAAACAAGGTAAACGACCATGACTGAAGCCCCCCAGCCCGCCGCCAAGACGCCAGAGCCGGTGGCCGATCCGGTGAATAAGGGCGTCAAATGGGTGTTGCTGCTGATTGTGCTGAGCCTGGCCTGGTACCTGCTGGCCGACCGCTTCACCCCCTATACGCAACAGGCCCGCGTAGGGGCCTTTGTGATTCCGGTCGCCTCGGAAGTTTCGGGCCGGGTGATCCGGGTCAATGTCCGCAACAACCAGGACGTCAAGGCCGGCGATGTGCTGTTCGAGGTGGATCAGCAGCCGTACCAGATCGCCGTCGATCGCGCGCGCTCGGACCTTGACTCGACTCGTCGCCAGATTGCTGCCAGCACGGCCGGGATTGCCTCGGCACAAGCCTCCTTGCGCGCCGCCCAGGCCAACGAACTCAAGACCAAGCAGGACAATCAGCGCCTCGAGGGCCTGTACCGCCAGGACCCGGGGACGATCTCCGTACGCCTGCTGGAAGTTTCGCGGGCCAATCGTGAGCAGGCGGTCAGCCAGGTCGCCGCCGCGCGGGCCGAAGTGCAACGAGCCCGCGAAACGGAAGGTGGCAGTGACGAAGACAACGCGATGCTGCGCAGCGCCGCCTCGGCCCTGGAAAAAGCCCAACTGGATCTGGCCAACACCCAGGTGCGCGCCAGTTCTGCGGGGTTGATCACCGACTTGCGCACCGATGTCGGGCAATTTGCCGCCGCCGGCAACCCGGTCATGACCCTGATCGCCATCCACGACGTGTGGATCAGCGCCGACATGACCGAGAACAACCTGGGCCTGGTGGCCCCGGACACCCCGGTCTCCATTGTCCTCGACGCCCTGCCTGGCGAGGTCTTCGAAGGCCGGGTGCGCAGTATCGGTTATGGCGTGAGTGTCGGCCAGAGCACACCTCCCGGCTCACTGCCGACGGTGCAGAACAGCCGCGACTGGTTGCGTCCGGCGCAGCGCTTCCCGGTGATTATCGAGTTCGCCCCCGGTGCACTGGGCGAACTGCGTGATCTGCGTGGCATTCGTTCCGGCGGGCAGGCCGAGGTGATGGCCTTCCCTAGCTCCGGCAACCCGCTGAACCCGATCGGCCGCGTGTTCCTGCGATTCATGAGCTGGCTGTCCTATGCCTACTAAGCATGATCCTCGTGCCCAACGTACTCTGCGCCTGGCGACGGGCACGGCGTTGTGCCTGGCGATCAGCTTCGCGATGGAACTCTCGATCCCCTTCCTCGCGCCGGTGTTGTGCCTGCTGCTGGGCATGGCAAACCGGCCGTTATCCTTCAAGGCCGGGGTCGGCCTGGCACTGGCGGTGATGTTGACCACCGGTTGCGGACTGCTGCTGATCCCTGTGCTCGATTACTACCCGGCAACCGGGGTCCTGCTGATCAGCCTGGGGTTGTTCCTGGCATTCCGCCACGGCCTGCAGGGCGGCAACAACCTGATCGTCACTTTTCTGATGATTGGCTTGACCATGATTTCGGCAGCCGGTGTCGCCGATTTCGGGGCGGCGGTCGCGGTCATCGCCGCAATGGTCAGTGGCTTGTCGCTCGCCGTGCTGGCCGTAACGTGCAGCCATTGGCTGTTTCCCGAACCGGCCCAGCCCGCGCGACCACCCGCCACGGCCGCCATGCCGCCCGAGGAAGTCAACCGAGTGGCGTTGCGCGCCACCTTGATCGTGATCCCTACCTTCCTGCTGGCCCTGATCGACCCGAGCAAATACCTGCCGATCATCCTCAAGGCGGTCAGCCTGGGGCAGCAAAGCTCCACGACAAACGCACGCAACGCCGCTCACGAACTCCTGGGGTCGACACTGCTCGGCGGCGTGCTGGCCATCGCGTTCTGGTGCGCGCTCAGCCTGTTCGTGCACTTATGGATGTTTTTCCTGTGGATGCTGCTGTTCGGCTTGCTGGTCGGGCGCAAGCTGTATCGCCTGAGTCCGACATTGCAGACCCCCGGCTTCTGGCTCAATACCCTGATCACCATGATCATCCTGCTGGGCCAGTCGGTACAGGACAGTGCCGCCGGCAAGGACGTCTACACCGCGTTTGCCATGCGCATGGGGCTGTTCATCGTCGTCACCCTCTATGCCTGCCTGATGGTGTATTGGCTCGAGCAACGCCGACCCGCCCCTAAACGCGCCCACTGAGGAAATTGCAATGCTGCACAATCTGCTGGCCGGTATACCCGTGATGTTGCTCTGCCTGCTGCTGCAAGGCGTTTTCGTGACCGTCTGCCTGCGCCAATACGTGAGAATCCGTGAAGCCCATGCCGGACGGATCTCGCAATGGATGAACATGGTCCTGTTGTCGACCGCGATGCTGCTGATGCTGATCGGCAACTTTGTGCAAATCGGCATCTGGGCCGCGCTGTTCATGCTGATCGGCGAATTCGATGATTACACCACTGCCGTGTATCACTCAGGCGTCAACTTCGCGACCCTGGGTTACGGCGACATGGTCATGTCCCCGTCCTGGCGCCTGTTGGGCCCCATGGAAGCGGCCAACGGCATCCTGATGTTTGGCGTCTCGACCGCCGTGATGACCGCGGCGGTAATGGACGTGATCAAGCACACCGTGCAGAGCCTGGAAAAACGCGCCGGGCGCTAACTGATGTGGCGGCACCCGCTGAACGATTCAACCCGTCTGTTGCATTGACGGGTTGAATCCACAGCCACGAACGAACGTCAGCACGCCCTGCGCCACTACCTCCACTTTCATTGACAAATGTCTGGGTATTGTTCGGCCGGGTCTGAATAATACTTTTTTCAGGTTCATAAATAGGCTATCGATGACCGCCCAGCTTTTTCCTGTTCATGGTCTCGTGAGCTTCACGCTCGCCATCGTGCTGCTGTTTCTCGGCAAGACCATCGTCCAGCACACCACCTTGCTGCGCCAATACTGCATTCCCGAATCGGTCGTCGGTGGCTTCATCTGCGCAGCGGTAACTACCCTGCTCTACTACGGTCTCAACATCCAGATCGAATTCGAGCTGCAGGTACGCGACACACTGCTGTTGTATTTCTTTGCCGGCATCGGCCTCAAATCGGATGTACGCCAACTGATCAAGGGTGGGCGCCCGCTGCTGATCCTGGTCGTGCTCGCCGGCGTGTTCATCATCCTGCAAAACCTCCTGGGCATGAGTGTGGCCGAGGCGTTCGGGCTGGATCCCAAGGCAGGCCTGATGGTAGGTTCGATTGCCCTCACGGGAGGCGTTGGCACCACGCTGGCCTGGGCGCCGCTGTTCGTCGAAAAGCTGGGCATCCAGAACGCGCATGAACTGGGAATCGCCAGCAACACCATTGGCCTGATTGCCGCTTGCGTGATCGGTGGCCCTATCGCCAACCGTTTGATCCGCCGTTATCAACTAACGCCCTCAAAGGATCTCGCACTGGAAGTCGGCATTCTCGAGACACAGCCGAGCAAGCCATTGGATTATTACGATGTGCTCTGGGCCTGGATGTGGCTCAACCTGACCCTGATGCTCGGCTACGGACTCAACCTGCTGCTGGTCAAGGCCGGGGTCACTCTCCCCAACTTTGTCAGCTGCCTGTTCGCGGGCATCGTCATTCACCACCTGGTGTTGGCCCTGATCGGCGAACAGCGCCTGAAAACCTGGAGCGGCGCCAGCCAGGGCTTGTCGCTGATCTCCGATATCTGCCTGGGGATGTTTCTGACCATGGCCCTGATGGGGCTTCAGTTATGGCAACTCAGCGGCGCGCTGATGTTTATCCTGTGCACATTGACCCTGCAGATCACATTGAGCATTGCCTATACGCTACTGGTGGTCTTCCGCTTCATGGGCCGTGATTACGAAGCCAGCGTGATCGCCTCGGGATTCGGCGGCATTACCCTCGGCTCCACGGCGACCGCCATCGTCAACATGACAACCGTGACCCAGAAGTACGGTGCGGCTCACCAGGCCTTCCTCATCGTACCGTTGGTGTGCGGCTTTTTCATTGACCTGCTCAACGCCTTGATCATCGGCCTGTTCAGTGGCCTCTAGCGTCCTTCCAGGCGGTTTCGAACGGCTGCGGTCAAACGTGCCGCGGTAGAATCCGGGGGCTGATGGCCGTGTTTGTCGACCGTGGGAGATGGTTTCGCAATGGCCGTCGCCAGGGCTAGAGTACGGCGCTGCGGGTACCGGCGAACGCGCTCGTGCCAAGCCAGCGCCACAGGTTTTTCGCATCCTGCGCGGCGCCGTCTACACGCAGCTCTCGCGACTGAAGCACCTCCTGCGGTGTGCGGTCGCCAGTCCAGACCTCGGTCAACGCGCGCACGCTAGAGTCCACGACCAGCGTCAGGTCGCGTCCGGGATCGTCGCGGCACAGGTCTGCCACCCCCTGTTCGACCACGAGCCACCACGCTTGCTCGCCGGGCCGCGCGTCGCGGAACCTGAAGTGGATGACCACCGGTCGGGACGGGAACGCCTCAATGTGCGCAAATCGGCGCACATCCCACATGAGCAGGCCCGCGTCGAGTTCGTCGTCGCGCAGGCGACTGCCAATCCAGCGCGCGCCCCAATGGCCGAGCGCCATGATGATGGGGCGCAAATCCTCGCCCGCCTCGGTCAGGCTGTACTCCCAGACTTTGCCTGCGGCCGTGCGATGCACGACACCGATACCTTCCAGATGGCGCAACCGCTGTGCCAGCAGGCTGGTGGACATCCGTGGTACGCCTCGGTGCAGTTCATTGAAGCGCTTACTGCCGCACAGCAACTCGCGCACGACCAAAGGTGTCCAGCGCTCGCACAGTGCTTCAGCACCGCGTGCGACCGTGCAGAACTGACCGTAGCTCTCTTCCATCGCCAGGACTCCGCCACTGCAACGCTTCAGATTCTGAACTAGCCTCGCGACCTCGTCACGCGCACGCTGAGACCTTCGAAAGCCTACCGCCACAGGAGAACGCCATGACGATGATCGCCATCATTCAGCGCCCGCCAGTGCTGCTCGATCGCAGCGCGACAATCGCCCGGGCCGTGCAATCGGTCGCCGAGGCTGCGGCTGCGGGAGCCTCGCTGATCGTTTTGCCCGAACAGTTCATTCCAGGTTACCCGTCATGGATCTGGCGGCTGGCGGCGGGAACGGACGGGGCTTTAATGGGCCAGTTGCATGCGCGGCTGCTGGCCAACGCCGTCGATATCGCGAGCGGTGACCTGAGCCAATTGTGCGAGGCCGCCAGGGTTCACGCCGTGACGATCGTGTGCGGCATCAATGAATGCGACCGGCGCCATGGCGGCGGCACGCTCTACAACAGCGTAGTCGTTATCGGAGCGAACGGCGACGTGCTCAACCGACATCGCAAGCTGATGCCAACCAATCCCGAGCGCATGGTACATGGCTTCGGTGATGCAAGCGGGTTGCGCACGGTCGACACACCGGCCGGCCGCGTTGGCACGCTCATCTGCTGGGAAAACTACATGCCGCTGGCACGCTATGCACTGTATGCCCAAGGGGTGGAGATCTACGTCGCCCCCACGTACGACAGTGGCGATGGCTGGATCAGCACAATGCGCCACATTGCACTCGAGGGCCGCTGTTGGGTGCTCGGCAGCGGCACGTTGCTGCGCGGCAGCGACATCCCCGACGACTTCCCGGCGCGTACGCAGCTGTTTCCCGATCCGGACGAATGGATCAACGACGGCGACTCGGTGGTGGTCGATCCCCAAGGCCGGATCAAAGCCGGCCCGTTACACCGAGAGGCCGGCATCCTGTATGCGGACATCGACGTCACACTCGTGGCGCCAGCGCGGCGGACGCTCGACGTTACCGGGCACTACGCGCGCCCTGACATTTTTGAACTGCAGGTGCGGCGCACGCCGGCGACAGCGGTGCGCTACATTGACGAGTGAAGGTGGGCAACGTTCAGACGCTCCATGCCATGTCCAGTGGCATGGCCTGACAATGGGTCAAGGAGTCATTCCATGAGTATTGAACAGTCTTACAAGGGCAGCTGTTTCTGCGGCGCAGTCGAGTTCACAGTCAGCGGCGAGCCGGCCGCGATGGGCTACTGCCATTGCGAGTCGTGTCGGCATTGGTCAGCAGGGCCGGTCAATGCCTTCACGCTATGGAAGCCCGAGGCGGTGCAAGTGACTCGGGGTGCTGACAATATTGGCACCTACAACAAGACGCCGCAGAGTTACCGCAAGTGGTGCAAGACGTGCGGCGGGCACCTCTTCACCGAACACCCGGGGATGGGGCTCATCGACGTGTATGCCGCCGTCATCCCGGATCTCGCGTACTCGCCAGGCGTTCACGTCCATTATCAAGAGACTGTGCTGCGCATCAAGGATGGATTGCCCAAGCTGAAGGATGTCCCCAGTGAATTAGGGGGATCGGGCATCAGCGTGGACGAATAGCGCTAGCAAGGTAAGCGTGCGGCCAACACACCGCCCTGCTCCCAACGCCAAGGACGACGGTGTCCGCGCGATTCAGGTGGGCACCCTTTCCGGGCTTGGCGGAGCCCGCTGGATGACTTTGCCGGACGCATACAGTTGCTGACCAGAAGGGATACTCGCATTAGCGTTGGCTGTAAAACTCGAATCGGAGGTAGACGATCCTGGTCACATTGTGGACCCTATGCACCCGATCAGGAGGCTTAGCTAGCATATGAACAAACCGTATCTTTCGATTTCCCTATCCCTGTTGTTGGCCGCCGGCGTGATGCCGGCCGCTCATGCCAAACAACAAGCCGCCAACCAGTCGCCAGCGCCAGGCGTGCTCTGCGACCGCTATGTATGTGCCGACGACAAAGGGATTTCCCACGAACTGACAGAAAAGTATCTCGGCAAGAAGGCCGCTGCGAACACGCTGTTCGCAATGCCCGACGTCGATCTGACCGAGTTCACGTTTGCCAACGGGATTTTCTGCGACGTGAAGGAGCGGCTGTGCCGTGAAGATCGCTACTATGGCGCGAACGGAGAGCGCAGTGGGGCCATCTCCAGGAAATATACCCAACTGCTGTTCGGCGAATAACCGAAGTGGAAAAAGCCAGGAAGCGTGCCCGCTGAAGTCGTGGATGACGTGTTAGCCCAGTTGGCCAAGATCCTCGAACATGGCACCAAAAAGAACGGCTACAAACGGCCCTGCGCGGCCGTTATCATTTGCGCTCGTATGCAACAAGGACTGTCCACGTCTGCCGCGGGATTGCCTTGGGGGAAGCGGTGGAGCGTAAGGAAACGGAGAGTGAACGCGTTATTCTGCTCAACGAACGAGCAGAACAGCGCCCAGGAGGTCGCCCAAACGTACGCAGAACGTCGGAATAAAGGGACAGGAAAGATCCTTGAAACCCCTTTCATCTTTCCGCCATCCAGGAACAGCGAGTACATCAAGCAGACGCCAGATCGGCGCAAGCAGTGACGACCGGCCCTCAAGGCGCCCGGTATCCCTTGTCGGTCGCCGTACAACTGCGGTCGTACTTATGCGACAATATGCTCAATGTCCAACATGAACCCCGCCTTCATCGCTCAGCAACCTGGCCGTAGCGTCCAGATGTTGCTGTCGACGTATGCGCGTTGGCTGAACTCAAGCTCAGACCGGGCGGAACTGGAAAAGCTCCAGAGTGGTATCGAGTCGGTATCAGGCAAAAACGTGCAGCCCGCAACCCATTGATAGGTAAAGTAATTGATCTCCACAGCTAACATCACGATGCAGTTCGGCGCCAAGCCGTTGTTCGAGAACGTTTCGGTCAAATTTGGTGCAGGTAACCGCTATGGCCTGATCGGGGCCAACGGTTGCGGCAAGTCGACCTTCATGAAAATCCTCGGCGATGACCTCGACCCGTCCGGCGGCCAGGTCATGCTCGAGCCGAACGTGCGTCTGGGTAAGCTGCGCCAGGATCAGTTCGCCTACGAAGAATTCAGCGTGATCGACACCGTCATCATGGGTCACGAAGAGCTGTGGAAGGTCAAGGCCGAGCGCGACCGCATCTACTCGCTGCCGGAAATGACCGAAGAAGACGGCATGGCGGTTGCGGAGCTGGAAACCGAATTCGCCGAAATGGACGGCTACACCGCCGAATCCCGCGCCGGTGAACTGCTGCTGGGCCTGGGTATCGGCATCGAGCAACACTTCGGGCCGATGAGCGAAGTGTCGCCGGGCTGGAAACTTCGTGTCCTGCTGGCTCAGGCGTTGTTCTCCGATCCGGAAGTGCTGCTGCTCGACGAACCGACCAACCACCTGGATATCAACACCATCCGTTGGCTGGAAAACGTGCTGACCCAGCGTTCGAGCCTGATGATCATCATCTCTCACGACCGTCACTTCCTGAACAGCGTCTGCACCCACATGGCCGACCTGGACTACGGCGAACTGCGCCTGTTCCCGGGCAACTACGACGAATACATGACCGTGGCGACCCAGTCCCGCGAGCAATTGTTGTCGGACAACGCCAAGAAGAAAGCACAGATCTCGGAGCTGCAATCGTTCGTCAGCCGCTTCTCGGCCAACGCCTCGAAAGCCAAGCAGGCCACGTCCCGTGCCAAGCAGATCGACAAGATCCAGCTGGCCGAGGTCAAGCCTTCGAGCCGTGTCAGCCCGTTCATCCGTTTCGAGCAGACCAAAAAGCTGCACCGCCAGGCAGTCATCGTCGAGCATATGGCCAAGGGCTTTGACGGCAAGACCCTGTTCAAGGACTTCAGCTTCACCGTTGAAGCCGGCGAGCGCGTGGCGATCATCGGCCCGAACGGTATCGGCAAGACCACCCTGCTGCGCACCCTGGTCAACGAGCTGAGCCCGGATGCCGGTAGCGTGAAATGGACCGAAGCCGCGGAAATCGGCTACTACGCACAGGACCACGCTTCGGACTTCGAAGACGAATCCAACCTGTTCGACTGGATGGGTCGCTGGACCACCGGTGGCGAGCAACTGGTGCGTGGCACCCTGGGCCGCATGCTGTTCTCCAACGACGAGATCCTGAAGTCGGTCAAGGTGATCTCCGGTGGTGAGCAAGGTCGCATGCTGTTCGGCAAGCTGATCCTGCAAAAACCAAACGTGCTGGTGATGGACGAACCGACCAACCACCTGGACATGGAATCCATCGAAGCGCTGAACCTGGCGCTGGAAAACTACCCAGGCACGCTGATCTTCGTCAGCCACGACCGTGAATTCGTATCGTCCCTGGCCACTCGAATCATCGAGCTGAGCCCAAGCGGCGTAACCGACTTCAGCGGTACCTACGACGACTACCTGCGCAGCCAGGGCGTGGTGTTCTAAAGGCAGCCTTTAGCAGCACGCTTCAAGCCGCAAGCAAAGCCCCGTCCCTGTGACGTGATGCTGTTCAGTTAAGCGAACGCCGACCTTTGGAGCGAGCTTGCTCGCGATGGACGTTAACGATTACGCGTACTCTCCGAGTAACCGCGTAGTCCTTGAGTTCATCGCGAGCAAGCTCGCTCCTACAAGATGCGGTCTCATCTCCTTAACTGAACAACATTACATCTCAGTGACGGGGCTTTTGCATTGGCGGCCTCGTGGCTGCCATCAGCGTCACTAATAAAACTGTGCGTGAAACCGATATGCCTATAAGGTTTCAGATCGCACACTGATCATGGAAGAGTTCACATGTCTACCCCGACCGCCAGTGCCGATGCTGCACTGACGCCCGCCGCCTTCGACCTGCGCCCGCTGATGTTCGCCAACATGGCCTGCACCATGGCGATGATGGCGTTCGTTTCGATGATCGGCCCCATCTCACGGATACTCGGGCTGGCCACCTGGCAAGCCGGCGCGGCGGTGACTGTGTCCGGGGTGCTGTGGATGGTCCTGGCCCGGCCATGGGGCCAGCTCAGCGATCGCCTGGGCCGTCGCCATATCCTGTTGCTCGGCACCGCCGGGTTCACCCTCGCCTACTGGGCGCTATGCCTGTTCATCGATGTTGCGCTGCGCCTGCTGCCCTCGGCACTGCTGGGGTTCATTGGCTTGATGCTGGGGCGCGGCATCATCGGCGTGTTCTACGCGGCCATTCCGGTGGGCGGCAATGCACTAATCGCCGACAACGTCGAACCCCAGTACCGTGGCCGCTCCATGGCCGCGCTGGGGGCGGCCAACGCCTGCGGGCTGGTGATGGGGCCGGCCATTGCCGCGCTGCTGTCACGCTACAGCCTGAGCTTGCCGTTCTATGCCATGGCGCTGCTGCCACTGCTGGCCTTTCTGGTCCTGCGCTACAAGCTCAAGGGCCAGGAACTGCATCTCCAGCAAGCACCCCGCACCGTTCGCCTGAATGATCCACGCCTGCGCCGGCCCATGGCGGTGGCGTTTGTCGCGATGCTCTGCGTGTCGATTGCCCAGATCACCGTGGGTTTCTACGCCATCGACAAGCTGGGCATGGGGCCGGCCGATGCCGCACAAACCGCCGGCATCGCCCTGACTATGGTCGGCCTGGCGTTGATTTGCTCGCAGTTGATCGTACGTCGGCTGGACTGGTCACCCCTGCGCTTGATCCGCGTGGGGTCGGTGATTGCCGGTACTGGATTTGCCGGCAGCATGTTCGCCGACACGGCCTGGGGGTTATGGCTGTGCTTCTTCGTTTCCGCCGGCGGCATGGGCTGGGTTTTCCCGTCGTTCGCCGCCCTGGCCGCCAATGCGGTGGACGCCTCGGAACAAGGCGCTACGGCCGGCAGCATCGGTGCCGCCCAAGGGTTTGGCGTGGTGATCGGGCCCCTGGCGGGCACCTTGATCTATGCCCTGGAGCCACGCCTGCCCTATCTGGTCGCCGCGGGGTTGTTGCTGTTGGTCGCCGTGTGGCCCGCCAGCAAACCCCGCTGAACCTTAAAGGATGCGGTAAAGCAGGCGTTCGATGCGTACCCGGCTGACTCGCCGCAGAAACTTGCTCACCGCCGGGGGATACTCCGGCAGCGTCTCCAGGTGCTGATAGTTTTCGATACGGCGAGTGTGGCGGAAAATCTCTGCCAGCTCGCCGCGCCGGGGCTCTCTCAACTCACCCTTGGGATCATCGATCAGCAACGCGTTTTCCAGGTCCAGTCGGAACGCGCGCGGATTCAGGTTGTTACCGGTCAACAGGGTGTAGCGCTCGTCGACCCACATGCCCTTGAGGTGGTAGGTGTTGTCACCGTCGCGCCACAGATGCAGGTTCAGCGCACCGCTGTCGATCTCGCGCTGATGACGCTTGGCGAAACGCCGCAGGCTGATCTCGTAGAGGTACGGCAATGCCGCGATCACCTTGAATGGTTCGCTCGGCGGGATGTAGAAGTCGTTGGCAGTCTTGTCGCCAACGATGATGTCGACCTTCACCCCACGCGCCAGCGCCCGGTTGATTTCCCGGGTCACCGGCAAGGGCAGGTTGAAATACGGCGTGCAGATCGTCAATTGATACCGGGCACTGGCAATCAACTCGCAGATCACCCGGCTCAGCGGGTTGTTCTTGCCGACCCCGAGCAATGGGCTGACGGACAGCTCGCCCTTGTTCAATACCCCCAAGGCTGTGTCGTAGGCCGCGTGCTTGAGGCGACTGCGCAAGTCGCCAATATCGTTGCGCAGGCTGCGCGTGGTCGGCAAGTCGGGCACATCCAGCCGGTGCACAGCACTGGAGGCGATCAGGCCATGTTGCACCAGGTGCTGCATGGAGTCGGCCAGTGCCCGGTTGCGCAACAGGTGATAACGGTCGAAACGGTACTTGTCGAACTTGTGCAGGTAGACGTTGTTCAGGCTGGCGCCGCTGTAGATCACGCAGTCATCGATCACAAAGCCCTTGAGGTGCAACACACCGAACAGCTCGCGGGTCTGCACCGGCACGCCATACACCGGCACTTCACTGCTGTGCTCGCGGGTTTGCTGCTGATACCAGGCCGAGTTCCCTGGCTGCTTGCCGGCACCGATCAAACCCCGTTGTGCCCGCAACCAGTCGACCACCACCACCACGTCCAATTCCGGGCGGGCAGCTTTGGCCGCGTGCAAGGCATCAAGGATTTCCTGGCCGGCTTCATCGTGTTGCAGATAGAGCGCAACGATGTAGATACGCTGGGTCGCCTGGGCGATCTTCTCCAGCAGGCATCGACGGAACTCGGCCGCGCCGCCGAGAATGGTGACGGCATCGGCGGTCAGCGGAAAACTGCGCAGTCTGGGCAGCAGGGAGCGTTTGAAAAGCGACGGCATAGGGCTCGCAAATGGGTCTAATCCGAAGAACCCGTGAGCTTACACCATGTGCGACGAACGGGCTTGCTCCCGTGGCCCGCATAGACGCCGAAAGTACGGAAAATGTGATGTTCGATTCACTGTACTCACCCTCTCAGGCCCCGTCTTGCAGTCTGGCGGGAGCCTCCCTCCGGCGCTATCACCGACACTTTTACAATTCTTCTTGACCAAGGAGAACGATCATTCTACTTTTGGCGACATGAACGAGATAACTAGCAACGACACACGCGACATCATTCTGGATGTCACCGAAAAGTTGATCTACAAAAGTGGCATCGCCGCCACGGGAATGGATCTTCTGGTGAAAACCGCCGGCGTTTCCAGAAAAAGTATCTACCGCTACTTCGCCAACAAGGACGAGCTCGTCGTCGCCGCCCTGCTACGTCGTGACGAGCGCTGGATGCATGGGTTTACCCGGCAAGTGAACCAGGCCCCAACCCCGGGACTGCGCTTGCTCAACCTGTTCAGCGTGCTGAAGGACTGGTTTGCCAGTGACGGTTTTCGCGGCTGCGCCTTCATCAATACCAGCGGTGAAACCGGTGACCCGCAGGACCCGGTACGTCTCGTGGCGAAGGCACACAAACAGAAACTGCTCGCCTACCTGGGCGAGCTGTGCACCGAACATGGCGTACAGGATCCGCAGGCCATGGCCCGCCAACTGCTGATTCTGATCGATGGAGCCATTACCGTTGCACTTGTCATGGGTGATCACAGTGCCGCCGATAATGCGCAATGCATGGCGCGAAAGTTACTGGACCTGTGACGCTTAAAACAAGAGCAACTTACCGTTCACTTCCCCTGGAGACTTTAAATGTCATCTGATGCCGAAGTTCGCCCACCCCTGCCGCCATTCACTCGCCAATCGGCCATTGAAAAGATCCGCCTGGCCGAAGACGGCTGGAACTCTCGTGACCCACAGCGGGTTTCACTGGCCTATACCCTGGACACAAAGTGGCGTAACCGCGCCGAGTTCGCCAACAACCGCGAAGAGGCCAAGGGCTTCCTCACCCGCAAATGGGCGAGGGAACTGGATTATCGATTGATCAAGGAACTCTGGGCCTTCACCGACAACCGCATCGCAGTGCGTTACGCCTATGAATGGCACGACGACTCCGGCAACTGGTATCGCTCATACGGCAATGAAAACTGGGAGTTCGACGAACAGGGACTGATGTCCAACCGTCACGCCTGCATCAACGACATGCCCATCCTGG
Source organism: Pseudomonas sp. Irchel s3b6 (assembly GCF_900187415.1). NCBI lineage: Bacteria > Pseudomonadati > Pseudomonadota > Gammaproteobacteria > Pseudomonadales > Pseudomonadaceae > Pseudomonas > Pseudomonas sp. Irchel s3b6. The sequence goes on from NZ_FYDM01000003.1 coordinate 446,737, forward strand.
AAAGCGCGCGCCAGTTCCACTGGCCCTTGGGCCGGCGCCCGGATGACCATCCTGGATTGACCGAGCTGGGCCTCTAGTGGCCTGTACGGTTAGTTCGTTAGCTCAAATTCGGATGCCAGCAGCCCAGAGCCAAGGCGCTGTGACAAGCCATAGCCCGCTATGGCGAGGAACAGCAACGCAGTATATGGGCCGCTGGCGTCGAAGTTGACTAACAGAACTAACCACACAGGCCTCCAGGCCGCCCGGGGTGCAGGCCTGCGCCGGAGACCTATACCGGTCCGCCCGGCGCTGGATTGGGTTACGCCCTTGGGCTCGCAGTTTTCGGATAGCGCTGCCCGCCAAGGCCCCTCACCCTATTGCCCCCTCAGTCAAAATCCATGGGTCATTCAGTGATGCGCTTCTCCCGCCTGCTTCCAGTGGTACTTCTTGTCGGCGTGGCCGGTTGTACCACCATGCCAGCTCCTGAAACACGGCACTCCGGCTTTCTGAATGATTACAGCCGCCTGACCAAGGATCCGCAATGGCCCAAGAGCGAGTACTGGATCAAGCCATCGCTTGAGATCAAGCAGTCCTACCAGAAGCGGATTTACCTGGAGCCACCGCGCCTTTACGTCACTGGCAAAGACCTTGACCAGACCATGAAAAGTCCAGCCGACACGACTGCGATGCTCAACTACCTGAAGCAGGCGATTCTCTACCAGTTCCTCACCTCGGGCTATGAAGTCACCACCCGGCCCGAGCCCGATACGCTCCTGCTGCGCACGGCCATCACCGGCAGCGAACGGACACCACGCGACCCGTCCACCCCCGAGTACCTCCCCATTGGCATGGTGGTGGGTGGCGTCATGCAACTGACCGGTACTCGAGACGAAAGCCTGCGCGTCTATTTCGAAAGTGAAATGCGCGACGCAACATCGGGCGAACTGCTGGCGCAATCCGTCAGCGCCACCACGGGCAACGAACTCTCCCCGTCTGCCACGACCAAGGTAGAAGACAGCTACCCGGCCCTTGATGCCTGGGCCAGGCAGTTGCGTGAACGGGCCGACAAGGCCTTCGCACAGCCGTGAGCGGCACAGGCGCGACAGCGGGTACCAGGCCCGCTTCGCGCCCTGGAAAAAAGCGCCCCCTACACCCTCGCCCCCGGCATTCAAGACACCCGTCAATCTGACCACCAGGTAGATCAGCCATCGAGTTGCATCGACCTGGCGACACCTGGAAAACCTTCCTGACGATCTTGCCCGTCAGCCCCTACAAGGATTTGGCGCTATCGTCAGCGCCGCTTGCCTGATAAAATTAGAAGTTACCTTCCCACGTCTATCTGCTGCGCCCCCCGCCTGAGCAAAACGATCCTGGCACAAAGACTGAACATATCCGAATGGAGAATTAACCATGAGCTACTCTTTTAAGTTGAAAAATGGCTCGATTGCCATTTTCGACCCAGAGAACTCACTGCTATCCATCACGACGCCGCTCGGAGAGGTTCAAGACACCACACTGGGCAGAGCAGAGTCACGTCTTTTAGCGTTGCTACTGGCAGAACCCGGCGTTACCAAAACCCGCGATGAAATTGTCGAATACACCTGGAATGACCGGGTCGTCGCGTCGGGCAGTTTGAACCAGGCGATCTTTTCCCTGAGAAACAGCCTTAACGACAGTCGCGATCACGAGATTGTGATGACCATCCCCCGGCGTGGTTATCGGTTCAATCAAAATCATGTCATCGACCCACAGACCGAGCTGGCGACGTCACCGGAGAGTGAACAACTCGTCCCTGCGGATGTAATCGAAGCGGACTCGACCGTTGCGCCTTCAATCGATGACACTCCTGTTACCCCCGCAACACCCACGCAACAAAGACCGGGGTTTATTATCAATAAACTCTTTATCGGTTATGCCGCGACCGTTGCCCTGTGCGTGGCGACCCTGATGCACCTGGGTTTTCCATTCAACAGGCCCGAAGTCAAAGTCGTCAATACGCAACTCCACAACATCACCTTGAACACGGTCGGCAACAGCCTCGACGAAGCCCGGGCACTCAGTGACACCGTGGCCAAACAACTCGAGAAGTCACCGGCCAGTTTGAAGGGGCAGATCTGGATCAGCCAGTCCAAGTCGAATTACACACTCGCCTGCATCCGGGCAGATCAAAGCACCCACAACTATCAATTCAATAGCCAACAAAAAGAACTTCTTGTCATGATCCAACAGTGCCTGGAGACTGCTCTATGAGCCTGCTGAAAAAACCGGCCACTCAATGGGTAGTGCTGGGACTGATCAATGCCGCCTGTATTTACGCGCTCATTTCTTCGCCCATCTCTTTCAAGAAGAATGTTGGCTACCACACCAATAGCCATCAATGGCTTGAAGATCAGAACCAACTGAATACTGAAGAGTATCTCACCATAGGCGAAGACCGGCTCACACTGTCCGCCATCGAAAGCCTGAATGGAAAACTGCGCAATGCAACGGTGTCCGCCGACATCATCCGTTCGAACCAGAGCAACCTGGAAATCAAAATAGCCAGCACTAAACTGAGCCAGGACAGCGAACTCTTTGCGATCGACAAAATGCCCGACCTGTTTTTCAGGCGCCAGTACATTGGTCAGGAAGGTTCTACTCTCAATTACAGCTTTCTGCCGACCTCCGACGACAACACCGTCTGCTTCTACCTCCACGAATTCGGCCGCTTGCGCTGCATGAACAACTGATCTCCCCACACGTGGCAAAGCCATTTTGAAGGTGAATAGTCGCCTGGAAATGGCCTTGCCCGGTGCGCCATCGCCACGCGACGCCCAGCAAAATAACGATTAATAATTTCCCTTCGCCCCTCCCCCGCCTCACCCTGACTTATCTCTGTCAGCAGGTGAATAAGCATGCGCCTCCTTCTTCAGTTAAACACACTGCCGCTCAAGCAAAAGATACTGCTGTGCGCCCTTGCCTATATCAGCGGAATCGCACTGGGATTCGTTATTGATCCCTGATACGCCGTGCGCCGTCACTTACTTCAAGCAAAACAAACCATTTGCCGAGGGCCGCTTGAAAAGCTCACTTCGAAGATCAACGCTGGTGTTATCCGGATCGATTGCAATGGGATGGCTCGCCTGGCTTTGTGCCGGAACGATTGCGGAGCGGCGTATCGCGCAACAACTCAATAACGTGCATGAAAAGGTGAACACTGCGCTCATCGAACCGCACATACAGTTGGTTGATGTATTCAGCAGCCTGAAATCTTTCGAGCGCTCGACCCCGGACTGCTCCAGCGAGCTGTATTCAATGCTTGCCGAGAAGGTCGAAGAGAACCGATATATCTATCAGGCCGCTGTCAAACTTCAGAACAGGAAAGTTTGCTCATCTTACGGTCGAAAACTTCTCTCCCCCTTGCAAGGTAATGAGCGAGGCTATCCAGCCACCGATGGCTACACCTATTGGTTCCACACCGATCACAACAGGTCCGTGGATACTGACTTTATTATCGTCTCGGACTCATCGACTTACGTCTGGCTCAACAAAGCGATTCTCCTGAAAAGCCTGGGCATCCCGTCAGGCGTCCAGCTGGACCTGATAGACGCAAACGACAAGGAATCCGTTGTTTCCTCCCATCGGCGGTCCCTGACCCTTGAGCAATCGCCGGGTATTGGACAACTCACGGTCTCGGCCGACCGGGTCTTTATGGCATATGCCAACAGCCGCAATGCACTGGTACCGGTCATCTCACTTCCCGCCAGCCACTTGAGTAGCTTGAAGATGAATGTATTTATCGCGCTGATCCTCGTCGGCGCCGCACTGCTCGGTGCCGCGCTGTATATCGCCCGACGCACGCATCAGCACTACAGCTCTACCGCGGTAAAACTGCGGCGTGCCTTGCGAGACGGTGAACTGCAGGTCAACTACCAGCCTATCGTTGATATGCGAACCGGTTGCCTGGTCGGCGCAGAAGCGCTGTCACGCTGGAAACTCGACGACGTGAGCATTTCGCCGGAAGTGTTCATTGGCGCCGCCGAGAAGTCCGATCTGATTTGCGAACTCACGCGCTATGTCATTCAGCGCATTGCCGAGGATTACAGCACCTACCTTTGGGCCTGCAAGAACTTCTACATCACCATCAACGTTTCCGCCCGTGACATCCTCGACGAAACCTTTCCAGACTTTGTCGCCGAGGTTCTGGCCCTGCACGATATCCCGGCGTCCAACATTGTCTTTGAAGTCACCGAAAGCACCCTGTTCGAACAGACCATCGCCGCCGCACAACTGCAGCGCCTGCGAGCGTGCGGGCATCGGATAGCCATCGATGACTTCGGTACGGGCTATTCCAACCTCTCCCTGATCCATTCACTGCCCATCGACATCCTGAAGATCGATCGCTCATTCATTGAAGGCGAGAAAGTCGCAGCGGTGGATGCTCTCTGGCAACACATCGCCAACATCGCCCGGGACCTGAAGTTCCAGGTCGTTGCCGAAGGTGTGGAAACCCCGCAGCAAGTGCAGCACCTGACATCCGGCGGCGTTCAGTTTGCCCAGGGCTGGCTGTACTCCAGGGACGTAACACCTGAAGCGCTGGCCAAACTGTACTTCTCGATTTCAAGCGAAGAGCAAACCCTGTGCGGGTGAGTCTTGCACTGGAAATACAGATTAATGACTTTGATCAATCGCAGCCCCTGCCAATGATCAGGCACCGAAACAATGTGCCACGGCACAACTTTTTGACTAACCGGAAATCCCCGCACAAGGAATCCACCGCACATGCAATTCAGAAACCTAGCAATCGCCTCGTTGCTCTCCCTGCTGTCCTTTCAGGCACTGGCCGCTGGCGATGACAAAGGACTGTACCTAGGCGCTGGTGTTACCAGCATTGAAACCGACGAGAGCGATCTGGATGGTGATGACAACAGCTACAAGGTGTTCGCCGGTTATCGCTTCAACGGCAACCTGGCGATCGAAGGGGCCTACGTCGACCTGGGTGAACTCGAGGATAACAACCGCAAGTTCGAGGGTAAATCGATGCAAGCGGCGGCCCATCTCGGCTTTCCGATCGGCGACCGCATCCGCCTGTTCGGCAGTGTCGGTGCTCACGCATGGGATTCCGACGGCAACGTCGAAGACGATGACACCGGTGTTGACCTGACCTACGGTGCCGGCGTCGAGATGGACGTGTTTCGTAACATCGGCATCCGCGCCGAATACGAAGTCCTGGAAGTGGGCGACCTGGACTTGAACCAGACCACTGCTTCCGCCTACGTGCTGTTCTAAGGCACCTGTATCGAGCGGCCAACCCGGCCGCTCCTTGCATCGAATGACCCGATGAGCCCCCAACCCCATGAACAGCTTTGCGCCTCCCCGGTTTCTTGAACTGGAGTCCGCCCCCCTGGACGAGTTGAGCGGACGCAAGGATCATTGGGACATCGACTTGTCTTCTGTCGAGCAGGCAGCCCTCATCCAGCGTTTCAGGCACATTCGTGGCCCCCAACTGCGGCACAGTCGTTTCGATTTCAATGCCTGCGTCACGGCCGTCGGCGCCATTCCCGACGGATTCGTCACCTTCGCCATTTCCCGTCTGACCGCTGGCCGGCCGACCTGGAACAACCAGCGACTGCAACCCAACGAGATTGTCGTACTGCACGGCGGCGAGTCGGTGCACTACCGCTGCGAACCGAATGAAGCCCTGTTTACCGTGACCACGACGCTCGAACACTATGAGGCGTGTCGGGAACGCCATGGCGCCATTGACCTGCTCAAGGCTCGCAAGGAACACCGCTATCAAGCTGAAAGCCATCAGCCCATACGGTCAGCATTCAAGCTGATCGGCGACTCGCTGGCAGCGCTATCGCCCACCACCCTCGCCTCCCGCCACCCAGGCTGGAACAGCCAATGGGAATCGACCGTGCTCGGTGCGCTCCTGCAAGCGCTGACACCTGATCAACTCAGGGTTCGGGACGTCCCCACACGCCGGAAAGTGGCGGCACGTGCCATTGAGTACATTCATGAGCATGCGCATAAGCCGATCACCCTGCTTGACCTGGCCGAACGGCTCAACACCACGGGTCGCAGCTTGCACCAGGGCTTTATCGAGTCCTTCGGCACCACCCCCATGGCCTACCTGCGAAACATTCGGCTCTCAAACGCTCGACAGGACCTGATCAGGCACACCTGGCCGTCGGTGACCGAGACGGCGATGCACTGGAATTTTTTCCATCTGGGGCGTTTTTCCAAGGACTACCAGCACGCTTACGGTGAAGCGCCTTCGCACACCTACCGGCGTCACCCCCTCACGCCCTAGACGTTAGTGCGGTCGCCGGAGGCGGCGGTTATGGGTAAGATGGCGCCCTGCCGTTACCCCTCTGCCCCACCGAATAAGTCGACCCCATGCCTTTCGAACTCAGCGTAGACCTCACCACTCTGGCCATTCTGGCCATCGTCGCGTTCATTGCCGGTTTCATTGATGCCATTGCCGGCGGCGGCGGCCTGCTGACCACTCCAGCACTGCTCACCGCCGGCCTGCCGCCGCACCTTGTGCTGGGCACCAACAAACTGAGCTCCACCTTCGGCTCGGCCACCGCCAGCTTCACCTTCTACCGACGCAAGCTGTTCCACCCGCGGCAATGGACCCACGCGATTGTCGGCACCCTGGTGGGTGCGTTGACCGGCGCCATCGTCGCGCATTACCTGCCGGCGGAGTGGCTGAACAAGATGCTGCCGGTGATCGTGTTTGCCTGTGGCCTGTACCTGTTGTTCGGCGGCACGCCAAAAGCGCCACTGGACAGTGACGCACCGATCAAAAAGAAGTGGCAGTCGAGCCAGGGCTTCAGCCTGGGTTTCTATGATGGCGTGGCCGGGCCCGGTACGGGCGCGTTCTGGACCGTCAGCAGCCTGCTGCTCTATCCGATCGACCTGGTCAAGGCCAGCGGTGTGGCGCGCAGCATGAACTTCGTCAGCAACATCGCGGCGCTGTCGGTGTTCATCTTTTCCGGGCAAGTGGACTGGATCATCGGCCTGTGCATGGGCCTGTCGGTCATGGTCGGTGCGTTCTTCGGCGCACGCACCGCCATCAGCGGAGGGGCGAAGTTCATTCGCCCGGTGTTCATCGCGGTGGTGCTGGGGTTGACCGTACGCCTAGCCTGGCAGCACTGGTTCAGCGTGGCCTAAGCGCCGCGCGACATAGACGTCGATCAGGTACCGGGCAATCGAGCGCGACGCCGGCAACGGCGGCAGCGCATGAATGTTGAACCACTGGGCGTCTTCGATTTCATCCGCCTGCGGGACGATCTCGCCACCGGCATACTCGGCATGAAACCCTAGCATCATCGAGTGCGGGAACGGCCAGCACTGGCTGCCCAGGTACTGGATGTTGCGCACCTCGATCTGCACTTCTTCGCGCACTTCCCGGACCAGGCAATCCTCGGCGGACTCCCCCGGCTCGGCGAAGCCCGCCAGGGTGCTGTAGACCCCGGCGACAAAGCGTGGCGAACGGGCCAGCAGGATCTCGTCACCGCGGGTGATCAACACGATCATGCTCGGTGAAATCCGCGGGTAGCTGCGCAGGTCACAGGGTTCGCAGTACATCGCCCGCTCGCGCGACACCTGGACCATAGGCTGCCCACAGTTGCCACAGAAACGGTGCTCACGGGCCCAGGTGCCGATCTGTGCGGCGTACCCCAACACCTTGTACAGCGTGTGGTCGCCGTCGAGCATGAAGGCCCGCAGCCCCTTCCAGTTGCAACCCGACACCTCGCTGGACGCCTTGAGTTCCAACAGGTACACCGGCTCGCCGTCCAGGTGACCGATGCCGTGCTCGGCGAGAATCGACAGGTCCTGGCGCTTGAGCCATTCACGCGGGAACAGCGCGCCATTGTCATCGAACAGAAAACCTTCGGGGCTGCGGGCCACGGCCCAGCCGCCTGCTACGTCAGTGTCGAGTACCGCGGTGGTCCAGCGTAAAGTCATGTGTGCTCAGTCCAGAAATTCGGGTTTCCGTTTGCTCATGTGGGCGGCCATGGCCACGCGCAGATCATTGGACTGCAACATGGCGGCGTTCCAGGTGGCGATGTATTCCAGGCCGTCGTTGATGCCGTGATCGCGCATGTAGCTGATCATCTCCTTGGTGCCGGCGATGGCGATCGGCGACTTGGCCGCGATTTCACGGGCGATGCCCATGACCCCGTCCAAGAGGCTGGCGGTGTCCGGGTAGACACGGTTGACCAGGCCGATCGTGCGAGCCTCGTCGGCGCCAAAGGTGCGCCCCGTGTAAGCCAGTTCACGCAGCATGCCGTCACCGATGATCCGCGGCAAGCGTTGCAAGGTCCCGACGTCGGCGGCCATGCCGATATCGATTTCCTTGATCGAGAATTGTGCGTCCTCGGCGGCATAGCGCATGTCGCAGGCAGAGATCAGGTCGATGGCGCCGCCCAGGCAATACCCCTGGATAGCGGCCAGTACCGGTTTACGGCAGTTATCCACGGCGTTGAACGACGCTTGCAGGGCGAGAATCTTGCGCCGCAGCAAACGCGCATTGCGTCCCACGTCCTTGCCCATTTCGTTGGCGACCGAGGCCAGCATCATCAGGTCGATACCCGAAGAGAAGTGCTTGCCGGCACCGCTGATCACCACCGCCCGCACGGCATCGGTGTCATCGATCCACTGGAAGATCTCGATGATCTCGGTCCAGAACGCCGCGTTCATCGCATTGATCTTCTCCGGACGGTTGATCTGCACATGGGCGATGTTGTCGTTCAGTTCGACACGAAAGGCCTTGTACTCAGGAAGAATGTTGTCCTTCAGATCGATGCTGAGGTCCTGGAATTCCGACATGGTGGTGGTCCTTGCTGGCGCTGGAAATGAGACCGGAACTATAACAAGCCCACGCACATCACCCCAGGCAGTGCATCGGCCAAAAGCAGGACGCTTATACACAACCCGGGGGAGCGCGCCTGGATGATCGCTCCCACGCGGGAACGATCACGCCTACGGTTCAGGGTGCCGGTGTGCTGCTGGCAACTGTCTTCGAGGCCGCCAGCATCGCCCGCAACAACACCGCGCAGCCAGCAGCCAGGTCATCCGGCGCGGCGTTTTCGATTTCGTTGTGGCTGATGCCGCCTTCGCACGGCACGAAGATCATCCCGGCCGGCCCCAGTTCGGCGAGGAAGATCGCGTCATGCCCCGCGCCGCTGACGATGTCCATGTGTGACAGCCCCAGCCCTTGCGCGGCGCTGCGCACGGCCTCGACGCAGTCCTTGTCGAAGTACAGCGGCGGGAAGTCGGCGGTCGGGGTCAGTTCGAAGCTCAGGCCGTGCTCGTCGCAGGTGCTGTCGATCACCTGGCGAACGTCGGCAATCATCGAGTCCAGCCGAGCCGGCTCCAGATGCCGGAAGTCCAGGGTCATGCGCACTTCCCCGGGGATCACGTTGCGCGAGCCCGGATAGGCCTGCAGGCACCCCACGGTGCCGCAGGCATGAGGCTGATGGCCGAGGGCCGCGCGGTTCACCGCCGCCACCACCGCGGCTGCGCCCACCAGTGCGTCCTTGCGCAAATGCATCGGGGTCGGCCCGGCATGGGCCTCGACTCCGCGCAGTTTCAGGTCGAACCACTTCTGCCCCAACGCCCCCATCACCACGCCAATGGTCTTGCGCTCATCCTCCAGGATCGGTCCTTGTTCGATGTGCGCCTCAAAGTAGGCCCCCACCGGGTGACCGCTGACCTTACGCGGGCCGGCATAGCCAATGGCATTCAATGCCTGGCCGACAGTGACGCCGTCGGCATCGGTCTTGGCCAGGGTCTCTTCCAGGGTGAACTTCTCGGCAAACACCCCCGAACCCATCATGCACGGGGCGAAACGCGACCCCTCTTCGTTGGTCCAGACCACCACTTCCAGCGGAGCCTCGGTCTCCACGCCCAGGTCGTTGAGGGTACGCAGTACCTCAACGCCGGCCAGCACCCCGAAACAGCCGTCGAACTTGCCTCCGGTGGGCTGGGTGTCGATGTGGCTGCCGGTCATCACCGGAGGCAACGCCGGGTTGCGCCCCGCCCGCCGGGCGAAGATGTTGCCGACCTCATCGATGCTGACGGTGCAACCCGCCTCCTCGCACCAGGTGACGAACAGATCCCGGGCCTGGCGGTCGAGGTCGGTCAGCGCCAGGCGACAGACGCCGCCCTTGACCGTGGCACCGAGCCGGGCCAGTTCCATGAGCGACTGCCACAAGCGGTCGCGATTGATGTGCTGGTGGCTGGACTGCAGAACGTCAACGGCAGCGTTCATGATCATCTCCTCTGGTGTTCTTCTGCTCGCTCACACAGGCGTCTTCACGGTCACGGCCTGCGCCCCGCCCATCGAACACAGCCCGTAATAAATCAGGCCGCCCAACGCCGACCCGGTAAACCATCCGTAGCTGTAGAACCAGCTGAAGGCATCGCTGCCCAGCGACAGCACGGTCAGCGCCACCGGCACGCCGAAGGCGATGAAGCCGTACCAGTTCCACGCCGGGTACACGTCATCGCGGTACAGGCCGGCCAGGTCCAGTTGCTGTTTCTTGATCAGGAAGTAGTCCACCACCATGATCCCGGCGATGGGCCCGAGCAGGCTCGAGTAGCCGAGCAGCCAGTTGGAATAGACCGACTCCAGGCTGATGTCGGAGACGATCCAGCCGAGCTTCTTCAACAACTCGTGCCCCATCAAGGCCAGCCCGACAAACCCGGTGAGCATCACGGCGCTGGTGCGGTTGATCAGTTTGGGGGCCAGGTTCTGGAAGTCGTTGGTGGGCGAGACAATGTTGGCGGCGGTGTTGGTGGACAAGGTGGCGATGATGATCAGGGCCATGGCCAAGGCAACCCAGACCGGACTTTGGATATGCCCGATCAGGGTCACGGGGTCGGACACCGTGACCCCCACCAGTTGTTCCGAGGCGGCGGTCATGACCACGCCCAGGGAGGCGAACAGGAACATGGTCAACGGCAACCCGATGATCTGCCCGACGATCTGGTCCTTCTGGCTCCTGGCGTAGCGACTGAAGTCCGGGATGTTCAGCGACAGGGTGGCCCAGAAGCCGACCATGGCGGTCAGCCCGGCAAAAAAGTAGCCCCATAGGCTGGCGCCTTCCGGACGTTTCGGCGGCTGGGCCAGCAACTCACTGAGCGACACGTTCGGCATGGCCCAGACCAGCAGACCCAGCCCCACCAGCACCAACAGCGGAGCCGAGAGGGTTTCCAGCCATTTGATCGACTCGGCCCCGCGCAACACCACCCACAGGTTCATCGCCCAGAACAGCATGAAACCGATGACTTCACCGGTGCCCCCCAGGGACTTCCAGCCCTCGAAGATCGAACCGAGGAACAGGTGAATGGCCAGCCCGCCAAACATCGTCTGGATACCGAACCAGCCGCAGGCCACCAAGGCACGAATCAGGCAGGGAACGTTGGAGCCAATCACCCCGAAGGACGAACGCAGCAACACGGGAAACGGGATGCCGTACTTGGTACCGGCGAAGGCATTGAGGGTCAGCGGAATCAGGACGATGACGTTGGCCAGCAGAATCGCCAGCAACGCCTCGCCAACGCTCAGGCCAAAGTAGGCGGTGAGCACCCCGCCCAGGGTGTAGGTCGGCACGCAGATCGCCATCCCGACCCACAAGGCGGTGATGTGCCATTTGTTCCAGGTGCGTTCGTGCACCTTGGTCGGCGCGATGTCGTGGTTGTACCTGGGACTGTCGAGGACGTCGCTGGCGGCGTCCAGTTCGTACAACCCGTCGCGCTCGATGACTTGCGATGTGTTCTGCTGCATGGCCGCTCCACTGTTGTTTTGATTATTGTGCTCATCGGTGACCCGCTGCAGGACCGCGGGCCGGACGATGGCCGGAGAACTGACAATTTTTATCGACCGGCCAAGGTGTCAGCGGCCCCAATCAAAAACCATGCCGGACACTTTTCCGATGCGCTGGGCGCGTCAATAAAATCCATGTAAAGCACTGAAGCTATTCAGTTTTACTTCAATAACCGATCCACTCACAAACACCGCCTGGGCACTCAGGCCCAATGCCAGGCACGTTATCCGAGCCGTCAGGGTTCAATCGGGTGCGCTACAGTTAATGTGAATTTTTCTGTCAGCCACAGGCGCACCTCAAACAGCTGATTTCACATAGGAAATCTTGACCATATTTCGTTCCTGTCAAGTGCGTCAAAATGGTGAGCGACTGCACCATGTTGCTGCTTTTAACTTTTTAATCTTTAAAAACAATTAGTTAATACAGTTATAAGCTTATAAAAAATAATCTTGCCCAATCCATAAACTGCAGCTAGCGTTTATTCCTGACAGCGCTGACAGGAATGAAACTTCCTTAGCCTGCTACATATAACAACACTTAGAACCGGCATCAGCCGGTCATGCCTGCGAGGAAACCGGAATGTCTCTGTTGATCCGTGGCGCCACCGTCATTACCCATGATGATAGTTACCGCTCTGATGTCTTGTGCGCCGACGGCGTGATCAAGGCCATTGGCAATAACCTTGATGCACCCGCAGGCTGCGAAGTACTCGATGGCATTGGCCAGTACTTGATGCCCGGCGGCATCGACCCGCACACCCACATGCAACTGCCCTTCATGGGCACCGTGGCCAGCGAAGACTTCTTCAGCGGTACGGCGGCGGGACTGGCCGGCGGCACCACCTCGATCATCGACTTCGTGATTCCCAACCCGCAGCAGTCGTTGCTCGAGGCCTTTCATCAGTGGCGCGGCTGGGCGGAAAAATCCGCCTCCGACTACGGTTTTCATGTTGCCATCACCTGGTGGAGCGAACAGGTTCGCGAGGAAATGGCCGAGCTGGTACGCCTGCACGGGATCAACAGCTTCAAGCACTTCATGGCCTACAAGAACGCGATCATGGCGGCCGACGACACCCTGGTGGCCAGTTTCGAACGCTGCCTGGAGCTGGGCGCGGTGCCCACCGTGCATGCGGAGAACGGCGAACTGGTCTACCACCTGCAACGCAAGCTGATGGCCCAGGGCATCACCGGCCCTGAAGCCCACCCGCTGTCGCGCCCCTCGCAAGTCGAGGGCGAGGCCGCGAGCCGGGCAATCCGCATCGCCGAGACCCTGGGTACGCCGCTGTACCTGGTCCACGTCTCCACCAAGGAAGCGCTGGACGAAATCACCTACGCCCGCAGCAAGGGCCAGCCGGTCTACGGTGAAGTGCTGGCCGGGCACCTGCTGCTGGACGACAGCGTCTACCGCCACCCCGACTGGCAAACCGCCGCCGGTTACGTGATGAGCCCGCCCTTCCGCCCGCGCGGGCATCAGGAGGCGCTGTGGCATGGGTTGCAAGCGGGCAACCTGCACACCACCGCCACCGATCACTGCTGTTTCTGCGCCGATCAGAAAGCCGCCGGCCGTGACGATTTCAGCAAGATCCCCAACGGCACCGCCGGCATCGAAGACCGCATGGCCGTACTGTGGCACGAAGGGGTCAACAGCGGACGCCTGTCGATGCAGGACTTCGTGGCACTGACCTCCACCAACACCGCGAAAATCTTCAACCTCTACCCGCGCAAAGGCGCGATCCGCGTCGGCGCCGATGCCGACCTGGTGCTCTGGGACCCGCAAGGCAGCCGCACCATTTCCGCCAAGACCCACCACCAGAACGTCGACTTCAACATCTTCGAAGGCAAGACCGTGCGCGGCGTACCCAGCCACACCATCAGCCAGGGTCGCCTGGTCTGGGCCGACGGCGACCTGCGAGCGGTGCGCGGGGCCGGACGCTATATCGATCGCCCGGCCTACCCGGCGGTGTTCGACCTGTTGAGCAAGCGCGCCGAGTTGCACAAGCCGACGGCCGTGAAACGCTGAAATCCAGGCCTTCGCGGATAAGCGGAACACCGCCCGGCCCGTTCCCACACTCGTAATGTATTCCTCCCGTGGGAGCGGGCTTGCCCGCGAAGAGGCCCGCACCGGCAACACAACATCAATGCCCGTCAGAGGCACTACCTCAATTAACCGTGAGGCCAATACCGTGATTCCGACCCTGAGCCACTTGCCCCATCCCCTGGAGGACGGGGCCACCCTCGCCGGCCATTTCACCGACCTGGCGCCCCCCCTCAATGCTCGCCAGGCGCACCTGGAAGCCTCGCGGTGTCTGTACTGCTACGATGCCCCGTGCGTCAACGCCTGCCCGAGCGAGATCGACATCCCCTCGTTCATCCGCAACATTCATCAGGAGAACGTCCAGGGCGCGGCGCAAAAGATCCTCTCGGCGAACATCCTCGGCGGCAGTTGTGCCCGGGTCTGCCCGACGGAAATCCTCTGCCAGAAAGCCTGCGTGCGTAACAACGCCGAGGAATGTGCGCCGGTGCTGATCGGCCTGCTGCAACGCTACGCCATCGATAACGCCCATTTCACCGAGCACCCGTTCAAGCGCGCAGCGCTCACCGGCAAACGCATTGCCGTGGTGGGTGCCGGGCCTGCCGGGTTGTCCTGCGCCCACCGCTGTGCGATGCACGGCCACGATGTGGTGATTTTCGAAGCCCGGGCTAAGGCCGGTGGCCTCAACGAATACGGGATCGCCAAGTACAAGCTGGTGGATGACTTCGCCCAGCATGAGCTGGAGTTCCTGCTGGAAATCGGTGGCATCGAAATCCGCCACGGGCAACGGCTCGGCGATAACCTGAGCCTCGGCGAACTCCAGCAACAATTCGATGCGGTATTCCTCGGCCTCGGCCTGGCCGCCAGCAAACAGCTGGGCCTGGCCCATGAAGACGCTCCGGGGTTGCTGGCCGCCACCGACTACATTCGTGAACTGCGCCAGGCGGATGACCTGAGCCAACTGCCACTGGCCGAGCATTGCATCGTCCTGGGCGCCGGCAACACGGCCATCGACATGGCCGTGCAAATGGCTCGCCTGGGGGCTCATGACGTCAACCTGGTGTACCGCCGGGGCCTGGAGGACATGGGCGCCACCGGCCACGAGCAAGACATCGCCAAGGCCAATCAGGTGCGGCTGATGACCTGGGCCCAACCCGAAGAAGTCTTGCTCGACGATAAAGGCCAGGTGCGCGGCATGCGCTTCGCCCGCACGCGCCTGGACAAGGGTCGGTTGATCACCACTGGGGACACCTTTGAACTGGCCGCCGATGCGATCTTCAAGGCCATCGGCCAGACCTTCGACGACAGCGCGCTGAACGATCCCCTGGCCCGGGAACTGAAACGCCAGGGTGACCGGATTATGGTGGACGAACAGATGCGCACCAGCATCCCGGGGGTCTATGCCGGCGGCGATTGCACCAGCCTCGACCAGGACCTCACCGTACAGGCAGTCCAGCACGGCAAGCTGGCCGCGCAAGCGATCCATGCCCGACTCATGCTCACTGTGGAGGCTGCGTAAATGGCCGATCTCTCGATTGTCTTCGCCGGCATCAAGGCCCCGAACCCCTTCTGGCTGGCCTCCGCGCCGCCCACCGATAAAGCCTACAACGTCGTCCGCGCCTTCGAGGCCGGCTGGGGCGGCGTGGTCTGGAAGACCCTGGGTGAGGACCCGGCGGCGGTCAACGTGTCGTCGCGCTACTCCGCGCACTTTGCTGCCAACCGCGAGGTGCTGGGCATCAACAACATCGAGCTGATCACCGACCGCTCGCTGGAGATCAACCTGCGGGAAATCACCCAGGTCAAGAAAGACTGGCCGGACCGCGCCTTGATCGTCTCGCTGATGGTGCCCTGCGTCGAAGAATCGTGGAAAAACATCCTGCCGCTGGTGGAGGCCACGGGAGCCGACGGCATCGAGCTCAACTTCGGCTGCCCCCACGGCATGCCGGAGCGCGGCATGGGGGCCGCCGTGGGCCAGGTGCCGGAGTATGTCGAACAGGTCACCCGCTGGTGCAAGACCTATTGCTCGTTGCCGGTGATCGTCAAGCTCACGCCAAACATCACCGACATCCGGGTCGCCGCCCGGGCTGCCCATCGTGGCGGCGCCGATGCGGTGTCGCTGATCAACACCATCAACTCGATCACCAGCGTCGACCTCGACCGCATGGTGGCCCTGCCCATCGTGGGCACCCAGAGCACCCATGGCGGTTATTGCGGCTCGGCGGTCAAACCCATTGCCTTGAACATGGTCGCCGAGATCGCCCGCGACCCGCAGACCCAGGGCTTGCCGATCTGCGGCATTGGCGGCATCGGCAGCTGGCGCGACGCCGCCGAGTTCATGGCGCTGGGCAGCGGCGCGGTGCAGGTGTGCACGGCCGCGATGCTGCATGGCTTTCGCATCGTCGAGGACATGAAGGACGGCCTGTCGCGCTGGATGGACAGCCGGGGCTATGCCCGCGTGCAGGACTTCGCCGGGCATGCGGTGGGCAATACCACCGACTGGAAGTACCTGGACATCAACTACCAGGTGATCGCCAGGATCGACCAGCAGGCCTGCATCGGCTGCGGCCGTTGCCACATTGCCTGCGAAGACACCTCGCACCAGGCCGTCGCCAGCCTGAAACAAGCCGACGGGACCCATCGATATGAAGTGATCGACGACGAATGCGTGGGTTGCAACCTGTGCCAGATCACCTGCCCGGTGCAGGACTGCATCGAGATGGTGCCCGTGGACAACGGCAAGCCGTTCCTGGACTGGAACCATGATCCGCGTAATCCGTACCACGTCGTTTAAGGTCGGTAGCGCCTGAACGGTTACCATCGCGAGCAAGCGGAGAGCCGGGCGGCGCTCCGTCTGCTCGCAATGAGGCCGACAGCCACACCACAAACCTCAAGCGCAATTGATCGCTCCCACCCTGGCGGTCGACTACGGCTCCAGCCCAATCCCCCGCAGAATCACACTCGTCACTGTCTGCACCGCCCGTTCGAACTGCATGTCCGACAGCGGCTGATGGTCGTTGAGGATGTTCACCTGGTGATCGAAGTCAGCGTAGTGCTGGGTCGAGGCCCAGATCATGTACAGCAGGCTGGAAGGCTCCACCGGCAGGATGCGTTTGTCTTCCACCCACTGGCGAATCTTGGCTTCCTTCATCTTGGCCCAGTCATAGAGGCTGGCATCCAGGGCTTCGCCCAGGGTCGGTGCGCCGTGGATGATTTCATTGGCCCAGACTTTCGAGCCGTAGGGACGGCTGCGGGAATGGTTCATCTTGGCGCGGATGTAGCTGCTGAGCACCACCCGGGGGTCATCGAACATTTCGAAGCACAACGCGTCCTGCTTCCACACCTCCAGTAAGTCCAGGAGCACTGCGCTATAGAGTTCGGCCTTGGTGCTGAAGTAGTAATGCAGGTTGGAGCGCGGCAACTGCACTTCCCTGGCAATGTCGCCCATCGCCGTACCGCCGAAGCCTTTTTCGGCAAAGACCTTTTCGGCGGCCAGCAGGATTTTATCGACGTTACTGCGACGGATCTCGATCTTGTGATTGCCCATGAGGGCTCCCTGGCAGCGGCATGGGTCAAGACTAGCATTCGCCACCGACGAAACGAAACGCCCCACAACTGCGGTCGCCTTACGCCGCTCCAACCACCATCGTCAGCGCCTTACGCCTTGAGCAGCATGTAGCCGGCCACCAACAGGCACACGCTGGCAAACCCCACCTGTAGCGCCCGGGCGGGTACGCGGGCGCACAGGCGGCGGCCGATCACCATGCCGACGATGCTGGCGCCAATGAACGCGACACCCTGGCCATCGATCCTGACGCCGGCCTGCAAGGCGCCAATCACCCCGATCGCCGAGATCAGGCTGATTACCATCAGGGAGGTGGCGACAATGCCGCGCATCTGGACGTCGGTCAGTTGCTTGAACGCCGGGACAATCAGAAACCCGCCGCCCACGCCCAGAAGCCCCGACACTACACCAGTCACCGCCCCGAGCGCCGCCAGGGTCGCGGTGCATTTGGCGGTCCAGGAAAAGCGGCCGGTCTGTTGATCGAGCATGCAATTCTTCTGGCCCCAGTTGGCGTGGCCATGGTCGCTCGGCCCTGTCTCCCGACGCTCACGACGCAACATCCGCCAGGCCACCATGATCATCAACAGGCTGAACAGGATCATCAGGATGGTTTCCGGCAACTGGTGGGCAAAGTAGATGCCCAGCGGGGAAAACACCGCGCCCAGCAAGGCAATCAGCAGCGCCGCGCGGTAGCGCACCAGGCCGTGGCGCAACCCGTCGATGGCGCCGACCGCCGCGGCACTGCCCACCGCGAACAACGCGACAGGAGCGGCCTGGGTCATGGTCCAGCCCAGCCCCAGTACCAATGCCGGCACCGCAAGAATGCCGCCACCGGCACCGGTCAACCCCAGCAACAACCCCATCACCACGCCAAAACAACTCGCCAGCAACATAAACCACTCGTGATCTGCGAAAAAGCCGGGAACGCCCGGTATCGATGCCTGACAGGATAGAGCCCCGCAGGCTTTTTTCCTTCATTGAATTGCATGGGGGCTGGTCAGCACAGGGAAAATGCCACTACGCTCAAGGCTTGTCCTGAATGAATCGCCCACCATGCCTGCCTTGATTGAAGCTTTTTTCGACCCCGCGTCATCGACCTTTACCTATGTCATCTATGACCACGATGGCGGGGCCTGCGCCATCGTCGATCCGGTGCTCGACTACGACCCCGCGGCCGGGCGAACGGCAACCACCCAGGCCGACCGCGTGATCGCCTTCGTGCGTGCGCACCGGCTACAGGTGCAATGGCTGCTGGAAACCCATGCCCATGCCGATCACCTGTCCGCCGCGCCTTACCTACGCCGCGAGTTGGGCGGCAAGATCGCCATCGGCGAATCCATCAGCCAGGTTCAGGGGGTGTTCAAGCGTTTGTTCAACCTTGAGCCGGAGTTCCGTATCGACGGTTCGCAGTTCGATCACCTGTTTGCCGCGGACGAGTCATTCATGATCGGCACGCTCAAGGCCACGGCCCTGCATGTGCCCGGTCATACGCCAGCGGACATGGCTTACCTGGTCGACGGCGACGTGATCCTGGTGGGCGACACCTTGTTCATGCCCGACGTGGGTACCGCTCGCTGCGACTTCCCCGGCGGCAACGCCAACCAACTGTTTGCCTCGATCCACAGGCTGCTGGCCTTCCCCGCCTGCGTGCGGCTTTATGTGTGTCACGACTACCCGCCCCAAGACCGGGAGGCGCAATGCCAGACCACGGTGGGCGAGCAGCGCCAACGCAACATTCATATCCACGATGGCATCGATGAAACCGCGTTCGTCGCCATGCGCACCCGGCGTGACGCCGGGCTGGAGATGCCGAAGCTGTTGCTGCCGGCGATCCAGATCAATGTGCGGGCGGGCAATCTGCCGCCCGCCGAAGACAACGGCGTGACCTACCTGAAAATCCCGATCAACCAGTTCTGAAACCCTGCAGCCAATGGCGCCAACAACAACTCAGAGGGCCAGGGTCAACCCATTGGCCGGCAACGGTAGCGCGGTTTTGTAGCGCACCTGCTTGAGCGCAAAGCTCGACCGGATGTTCGCCACCCCTGGGACCTTGGTCAAAAAGTCCATCATGAAGCGCTCCAGCGACTGAATGGTCGGCACCAGCACCCGGATCAGGTAGTCCGGGTCGCCGGCCATCAGATAGCACTCCATCACCTCCGGGCGGTTGGCAATCGCCGCTTCGAACTGCGCCAGGGCCTCCTCCACCTGTTTCTCCAGGCTGACGTGAATGAACACGTTGACGTGCAGCCCCAGCAAGTCGGCATCCAGCAGCGTGACCTGTTCACGAATCAGGCCCATTTCCTCCATTGCCTTGACCCGGTTGAAACAGGGTGTCGGCGACAGATTCACCGAGCGCGCGAGGTCGGCGTTGGTGATGCGCGCGTTCTCCTGAAGGCTGTTGAGAATGCCGACATCCGTACGATCCAGCTTACGCATGAGATAAAACCACCTGTTTTTTATGTTTATTCAGAATTTTTATCCTCAAACAGCCTAAAGCGCAATGAAACAGAGAGAAATATTCTTCTTGGGCCGGCCTATGATTGTTGTAGGACAAGATTTCTTTTATCGAAGAATGACCGTCAGCTCACTACAAGAAATTCACAAGATCGAGCGTAGAAGCCATGAACCAAGCGTACGAACCGCTGCGCCTGCACGTTCCCGAACCTTCGGGCCGTCCCGGCTGCAAAACCGACTTCTCCTACCTGCACCTGACCGATGCCGGCACGGTGCGCAAACCCCCAATCGACGTTGAACCCGCCGACACCGCAGACCTTGCCCGCGGCCTGATTCGCGTGCTCGACGACCAGGGCAATGCCCTGGGCCCATGGGCCGAAGGCGTGCCGGTGGAGATTCTGCGCCAAGGCATGCGCGCCATGCTCAAGACGCGGATCTACGACAACCGCATGGTCGTCGCCCAACGTCAGAAAAAAATGTCGTTCTACATGCAGAGCCTTGGCGAAGAAGCCATCGGCAGCGCCCAGGCCCTGGCCTTGAACATCGACGACATGTGCTTCCCCACCTACCGCCAGCAAAGCATCCTGATGGCCCGCGACGTGCCGCTGGTGGACCTGATTTGCCAGCTGCTGTCCAACGAGCGCGATCCGCTCAAGGGCCGTCAGTTGCCGATCATGTACTCGGTCAAGGAAGCCGGTTTCTTCACCATTTCCGGTAACCTCGCCACCCAGTTCATCCAGGCAGTGGGCTGGGGCATGGCCTCCGCCATCAAGGGCGATACCAAGATTGCCTCGGCATGGATCGGCGACGGCGCCACCGCCGAGTCGGACTTCCACACCGCCCTGACCTTTGCCCACGTGTACCGTGCGCCGGTGATCCTCAACGTGGTCAACAACCAGTGGGCCATCTCCACCTTCCAGGCCATCGCCGGTGGTGAAGCCACCACCTTTGCCGGTCGTGGCGTAGGCTGCGGCATCGCCTCCCTGCGGGTCGACGGCAACGATTTCATCGCGGTGTACGCCGCCTCCGCCTGGGCCGCCGAACGCGCCCGCCGCAACCTCGGCCCGACCATGATCGAGTGGGTCACCTACCGTGCAGGCCCGCACTCGACGTCGGATGATCCGTCCAAGTACCGTCCTGCCGATGACTGGAGCCACTTCCCGCTGGGCGACCCGATCGCGCGCCTCAAGCAGCACCTGGTGAAGATCGGCCAGTGGTCCGAAGAGGAACATGTAGCCCTGAGCGCCGAACTCGAGGCCCAGGTGATTGCCGCGCAGAAAGAAGCCGAGCAGTACGGCACACTCGCCGGTGGCCAGATCCCGAGCGCCGCGACCATGTTCGAAGACGTCTACAAAGAGATGCCAGAGCACTTGAAGCGCCAGCGCCAAGAGTTGGGGATCTGACATGAACGATCACAACAACACTATTGAGTTGGATACCGCCATGACCACCACCACCATGACCATGATCCAGGCCCTGCGCTCGGCCATGGACGTGATGCTCGAGCGCGACGACGACGTCGTGGTGTTCGGCCAGGACGTCGGTTACTTCGGCGGTGTGTTCCGTTGCACCGAAGGCTTGCAGAACAAGTACGGCACCTCGCGGGTGTTCGACGCGCCGATCTCGGAAAGCGGCATCGTCGGCGTGGCGGTGGGCATGGGTGCCTACGGCCTGCGTCCGGTGGCCGAGATCCAGTTCGCCGACTATGTCTACCCGGCGTCGGACCAGATCATCTCCGAAGCCGCGCGCCTGCGTTATCGTTCGGCTGGCGAGTTCACCGCCCCGATGACCCTGCGCATGCCGTGCGGCGGTGGCATCTACGGTGGCCAGACCCACAGCCAGAGCATCGAAGCGATGTTCACCCAGGTCTGCGGCCTGCGCACGGTCATGCCGTCCAACCCCTACGACGCCAAGGGCCTGCTGATCGCCGCCATCGAAAACGATGACCCGGTGATCTTCCTTGAGCCAAAACGCCTGTACAACGGCCCGTTCGACGGCCACCACGACCGCCCGGTAACGCCGTGGTCGAAACACCCTGCCGCCCAAGTGCCGGATGGTTACTACACCGTCCCACTGGACGTCGCCGCCATCACCCGCCCGGGCTCGGCCGTCACCGTCCTGACCTACGGCACCACGGTGTATGTGTCGCAAGTCGCCGCCGAAGAAACCGGCATCGACGCCGAAGTCATCGACCTGCGCAGCCTGTGGCCGCTGGACCTGGACACCATCGTCAAATCGGTGAAAAAAACCGGACGCTGCGTGGTCGTCCACGAAGCCACCCGGACCTGCGGTTTTGGCGCCGAACTGGTGTCGCTGGTGCAGGAACACTGCTTCCACTACCTGGAAGCGCCAATCGAACGCGTGACCGGTTGGGACACCCCCTACCCCCACGCGCAAGAGTGGGCGTATTTCCCTGGCCCGTCCCGTGTGGGCGCGGCTTTGAAACGGGTCATGGAGGTCTGAATGGGCACGCACGTTATTAAAATGCCGGACATTGGCGAAGGCATTGCAGAAGTTGAACTGTCGGCCTGGCACGTCAAGGTCGGCGACATGGTGGTCGAAGACCAGCTACTGGCCGATGTGATGACCGACAAGGCGATGGTCGACATCCCGTCGCCGGTGCACGGCAAGGTGATCTCCCTGGGCGGTGTGCCCGGTGAAGTCATGGCCGTTGGCAGCATCTTGATCAGCATCGAAGTCGAAGGCGCGGGCAACTACAAAGAGTCCGCGCAGCCGGCCGCCGTTGCCGAAGTCAAAGCCGAGGCACCGAAAGCCGCGCCCGCGCCGGCCCCCAAGGTCGAAACCGTGGTCGCCAGCAAACCGGCACCGACCTGCCGCCCAGCGCCCCAGGCGCCAGTGGCTCGCGAAGCCAACGAACGTCCGCTGGCATCACCAGCCGTGCGTAAGCACGCACTGGACGCCGGCATTCAACTACGCCTGGTTCAGGGCACAGGTCCCGCTGGACGTATTCTGCACGAGGACCTTGAGGCCTACCTGACACAAGGTCCTTCGGCCAAACCCGCTGCCGGCGCTGCCTACAGCGAACGCCATGACGAAGAGCAGATCCCGGTCATCGGCATGCGCCGCAAGATCGCCCAACGCATGCAGGACGCCACCCAGCGCGCGGCGCATTTCAGTTATGTCGAGGAAATCGACGTCACCGCGGTGGAAGAGCTGCGTGCGCACCTGAATGAAAAACACGGTGCCACCCGCGGCAAGCTGACCTTGCTGCCGTTCCTGGTGCGCGCCATGGTCGTTGCCCTGCGTGACTTCCCGCAGATCAACGCCCGTTACGACGACGAAGCCCAGGTCATCACCCGCCTCGGCGCCGTGCATGTGGGCATCGCCACTCAAGCCGACATCGGCTTGATGGTGCCTGTGGTGCGGCACGCCGAAGCGCGCAACCTGTGGGACAGCGCCGCGGAAATCGCCCGCCTGGCCACCGCCGCACGCACCGGCAAGGCCGGCCGTGACGAGTTGTCCGGCTCGACCATCACCCTGACCAGCCTGGGCGCCCTGGGCGGCATCGTCAGCACCCCGGTGCTGAACCTGCCGGAAGTGGCCATCGTCGGCGTCAACAAGATCGTTGAGCGGCCGATGGTGATCAAGGGCCAGGTGGTGATCCGCAAGATGATGAACCTCTCCAGCTCCTTCGATCACCGGGTGGTCGACGGCATGGACGCGGCGCTCTTCATCCAGGCCATCCGCGCTCTGCTCGAACAACCCGCCACGCTGTTTATGGAGTAAAGAATGCAGACTCTGAACACCACGCTGCTGATCATCGGCG
Source organism: Pseudomonas sp. Irchel s3b6 (assembly GCF_900187415.1). Lineage (NCBI taxonomy): Bacteria > Pseudomonadati > Pseudomonadota > Gammaproteobacteria > Pseudomonadales > Pseudomonadaceae > Pseudomonas > Pseudomonas sp. Irchel s3b6. The sequence goes on from NZ_FYDM01000003.1 coordinate 470,375, forward strand.
GCGGCCCTGGCGGTTATGTGACAGCAATCCGCGCGGGCCAGCTGGGCATCAACACCATTGTCGTGGAAGGCCAGGCACTGGGCGGCACCTGCCTGAATATAGGCTGCATTCCGTCCAAGGCGCTGATCCATGTCGCCGAGCAGTTCCACCAGACCCGGCACCACAGCCAGCATTCGGCCCTGGGCATCAACGTCTCGGCGCCAACCCTGGACATCGGCAAGAGCGTCGAGTGGAAGGACGGCATCGTCGATCGCCTGACCACCGGCGTCGCGGCCCTGCTGAAAAAGAACAAAGTCCAGGTGATTCAAGGCTGGGCCAAGGTCATCGACGGCAAAACCGTGGACGTCGGCGACACCCGCATCCAGTGCGAGCACCTGGTGCTCGCCACCGGTTCGACCAGCGTCAATCTGCCGATGCTGCCGATCGGCGGACCGATCATCTCCTCCACCGAAGCCCTGGCGCCGAACAGCGTGCCCAAGCGCCTGATCGTGGTCGGCGGCGGCTATATCGGCCTGGAGCTGGGGATTGCCTACCGCAAGCTCGGTGCCGAGGTCAGCGTGGTTGAAGCCCAGGAGCGCATCCTGCCAGCCTACGACGCCGAATTGACGCAACCAGTACACGATGAACTGAAGAAGCTTGGCGTGAAGCTTTACTTGAAGCATAGCGTGCAAGCCTTTGATTCTAAATCAAACACCTTGCAAGTCATGGACCCGAATGGCGACACCCTGAGCCTGGAAACCGATCAGGTGCTGGTGGCCGTGGGCCGTAGACCGAACACTCAGGGTTGGAACCTTGAAGCGCTGAACCTGGACATGAATGGTTCGTCGATCAAGATCGACAACCGCTGCCAGACCAGCATGCGCAACGTCTACGCCATTGGCGACCTGAGCGGCGAACCGATGCTGGCCCACCGTGCCATGGCGCAAGGTGAAATGGTCGCCGAACTGATCTCGGGCAAACAGCGCGAGTTCAACCCTGCCGCCATCGCCGCCGTGTGCTTTACCGACCCGGAACTGGTGGTGGTCGGCAAGACCCCGGACGAAGCCAAGGCCGCAGGCCTGGACTGCATCGTGGCGAACTTCCCGTTCGCGGCCAACGGCCGGGCGATGACCCTGGAATCGAAAAGCGGCTTCGTGCGGGTGGTGGCGCGACGTGACAATCATCTGATTGTTGGCTGGCAAGCCGTGGGCGTCGGCGTGTCCGAACTGTCCACTGCGTTCGGCCAGTCCCTGGAAATGGGCGCGCGCCTGGAAGACATCGCCGGCACCATCCACGCGCATCCGACCCTGGGTGAAGCGGTGCAGGAAGCGGCGCTGCGTGCCTTGGGGCATGCGCTGCACCTGTAACCGTGCATCCCCTGTGGCGAGGGAGCTTGCTCCCTCGCCACAAAGGGGTAAAAAGAGCGATATCGGCAGGGATTGAGTGAGCAAGCGACGACTTTTGCCAATCCCTCCATCGTCCGGGCTGCGAAACCACCCCGGAATGAAGTATTGTTGTGCCCATCCAGTAAAACGCCAGAAGCCTTGAACCGTTCAGGCGATTGTTAAGTGATAGAGGGTGTCATGGGTAACGAGAGCATCAATTGGGACAAGCTGGGCTTTGACTACATCAAGACAGACAAGCGTTATCTGTCGCACTGGCGTAATGGCGAGTGGGACGCAGGCACCCTGACCGAAGATAACGTGCTGCACATCAGCGAAGGCTCGACCGCCCTGCACTACGGTCAGCAATGCTTCGAAGGCCTGAAGGCCTATCGCTGCAAGGACGGCTCGATCAACCTGTTCCGTCCGGACCAGAATGCCCTGCGCATGCAGCGCAGCTGCGCCCGCCTGCTGATGCCACAGGTAGACACCGAGCAGTTCGTCGAGGCCTGCAAGGCCGTGGTCCGCGCCAACGAGCGCTTCATTCCGCCGTACGGCACCGGCGGCGCGCTGTACCTGCGTCCGTTCGTGATCGGCGTGGGTGACAACATCGGCGTGCGCACCGCCCCCGAGTTCATCTTCTCGATCTTCTGCATCCCGGTCGGCGCCTACTTCAAGGGTGGCCTGACCCCGCATAACTTCCTGATCTCCAGCTATGACCGTGCTGCCCCACAGGGCACCGGCGCGGCCAAGGTCGGTGGCAACTACGCCGCCAGCCTGATGCCTGGCTCCCAGGCCAAGAAGGCGCACTACGCCGACTGCATCTACCTGGACCCGATGACTCACTCGAAAATCGAAGAAGTCGGCTCCGCCAACTTCTTTGGTATCACCCACGACGACACCTTCGTCACGCCGAAATCCCCATCGGTGCTGCCGGGTATCACCCGTCTGTCGCTGATCGAGCTGGCCAAGACCCGCCTGGGCCTGGAAGTGGTCGAAGGCGACGTGTTCATCGACAAGCTGTCGGACTTCAAGGAAGCCGGTGCCTGCGGTACTGCTGCCGTGATCACGCCAATCGGCGGGATCAGCTACAACGACCACCTGCACGTGTTCCACAGCGAAACCGAAGTCGGCCCGATCACCCAGAAGCTCTACAAAGAGCTGACCGGCGTGCAAACCGGCGACATCGAAGCGCCAGCGGGCTGGATCGTCAAGGTCTGATCAACGCCCCCCGGCACTGAAAAGCCCACCCTTCGCGAAAGCGTCGGGTGGGTTTTTTTATGCAGCGGCACCTACAGTGCCATGCCGCCCTGGGCCAGCAACCACTCCACAAAGACCCGCGTGTGCGCGCTGGCGTGCGGCGCAACCCCGTAGTAATAACGCGGCAACGGCATGCGCAGCCCGGGCAGCGGGCAGACCAGGCGTCCGCTCGACAGGTGGGTGCCCAGCAGGGACGTCGGGCACAAGGCAATGCCCTGCCCCGCCACGACGGCGTCAAGCACCAGGTGCATGTGATCGAACTGCCGGGTCAACTGGGTGGCTGCCGGTGGCTGACCAACATGCAGGGCCCAATGGTGCCAGTCTTCGCGGCGCGCCTTGGCGATCAGCAGCGTGTGCCGACCCAAGGCGTCGAGGTCATCCAGCGCCAGGCGCGCCAGCAGCGAGGGCGCGGCAACCAGCACCAACTCATCGGCAAACAGGCTGTGCGCCTCGATACTCGGCGCCCAGTCATCACGACCGCGACGAATGACAATGTCGAACCCGTCGCGCGCAGGGTCAGGTGCCTGGGTCTGGGTCATGACCTGCAGTGTGATCTGCGGATGTTGCGCGGTGAAATCCGCAAGCCGGGGTGCCAGCCACAGCATGGCGAAGGACGGACGGACGTTGATCTTCACCGTCGGCTGCGCGGCCTGCTGTTTCAGCGTGGCGGCGGCCTCGGCAATCTGCACCAGCCCGGCGCTGACCTGCTCATAGAAGCGCTGGCCGGCCGGGGTCAGCAGCGATTGGCGGATACGCCGCTCGAACAGCAGCACGCCCAGGTGCTCTTCAAGCCGTTTGATATGCCGGCTGACAGCGCTGTGGCTGACATGCAGTTCCTCGGCAGCCAGGCTGAAACTCTGGTGGCGAGCCGCAACGACAAAGGCGCGGACAGCGTTCAGGGGAGGGAGTGAATTTATCATGGGTCTAATTTTGTCACATATGCGCTGCATTTAAAGCGTTTGTCATGCCCTCGTCACCACGCCAATCTGCCGGCACACAGCCAGCGCCCCCCGTCGGAGCAAGACATGAACAGCTACGGACTCTTTTTACTTTTCGCCACCCTGACCATTTTGAGCCCCGGGCCTGGTGTGATCCTGACGCTGTCCAACGCCCTGCGCCACGGCTGGGCCGGCGCACTGCCCGGGATTCTGGGGATCGCCTCGGGGGCGTTTGTGGTCGCGGCCATCAGTGCCACCAGCGTCGGCCTGATACTCGCCACCTCGGCTCACGCCTTCACCGCATTGAAATACGCAGGCGCCGCCTACCTGCTGTACCTGGGCTACAAAAGCTGGCGCTCGGACCGTTTCAGCGCACTGTTGGAAACACCCGCCGCAAGCCCCGGCTATCGCTTCATCGAAGCGGCCTCGATCCAGTTGTTGAACCCCAAGGCGGTGTTTTTCTTCCTGGCGGTGTTTCCGCAGTTCATCGACACCTCCGCGCACTTCTACACCCAGTTCTTCAAGCTGGTCAGCTCCTACGCAGTGCTGGTGATCCTGGTCCATGGCAGCTATGCGCTGCTCGCCAATGCCGCCAAGGGCTGGTTGTCGAGCCCGAAGGGTTCCTGGCTGGCGGCAAAAGTCTCGGGCGTGACCTTTGCCGGCTTCGGCGTACTGATGGCCTCGGCCAGCCGTTAAGGCGCAGGGCTGGCGATCGTTCGGCGTCTGGTGTGGGAGGACGTGTGGGGGGCTGTCGGTAACTGGACCGGCAGTTTGATCGCGAACCGGCGGCTGATTTCCTTGCGCCCCGTCGCTGTCAACGCCAGCGCCCGGCTGTCCAGGTCCTGAGTGACCCATTTGCGCTTGATCGCGATCGTCAGCAAGGCCGCCCCCAATGCGCCGCCCAGATGGGGGCGACGCATGCTCCAGTCCAGGCACGGACAGGCAAAACGCCGGCGCAATGTGCTCAAGTCCTTGACCTCGGCCCCCAGCCCTTCAAACAACGCCTCGCCGCTGTCGCTCAACCGATACGCCTGCTGATCGGTCACCAACAACCACCCGGCCTCGAACATCCGGTCGTGCAGCAAGACCGCCAGCGTACCCGCCATGTGGTCGTAGCAGGTCCGGGCGAATTGCAGGCGATCCGGGGTGCGCGGGGTGAAGGTTGGCGTTGCGTTCTGGCCGATCACCATCAGCGCTTCCAGTGCCTGGGCGACGCGCTGGTCCGCAAGACTGTAGTAACGATGGCGACCCTGGACGTGCAGACGCACCAACGCCAGTTCCTTGAGCCTGGTCAGGTGGGCGCTGGCCGTGGACGCGCTGACCTGGGCAATGCTCGCCAGCTCAGTGCTGGTGCGGGCGTGGCCGTCCATCAACGAGCACAGGATTTTTGTCCTGGCAGGCTCGGCAATCGCGGCGGCGACCTGCGAGACGCCGACGTCATGTTGCTCTGTGTTCGATACGCTCATATTTCGCTCCCGGACGAATCGTCGCCCTGTCGAACCGCAGAGAATAGCAACACTTTCCACGACGAATAAGGCAGCGCTTCATGGACCCGATCACCGCCGCGACCCACGCCGCCCCCTACCCTTACTACGCCAGCCTTCGGGCTGCCGGCGGCTTGTCCTTCGATCCAGGCCTGCGCCTGTGGGTGGCCAGCAGCGCCGAGGCCGTCGCGGCCGTACTGGCCCATCCCGATTGCAGGGTTCGTCCGGCCCACGAACCGGTGCCCAATGCCATCGCACAGGGCGCGGCGGGTAAAGTGTTCGGCCTGTTGATGCGGATGAACGACGGTGAACGCCAGCGTTGCCCTCGATCCGCCATTGCACCGGGGCTGGAGATCATCGACAGCGCCCGCGTCCGTGATCTGCTCCGCACCCGTTCGATCACTCCAACCGCTGACGGGCTGCACGAGGCCATGTTCACGGGCCCGGTGTGGGTGGTTGCCGCATTGCTCGGCTTCACGGCAAGCGAAGGCCGGATACTCAGCCAACTGACCGCCGATTTCGTCGCCTGCCTGTCGCCCCTGAGCACACCCGAACAACTGGACACGGCCCACCGGGCCGCCGAACACTTGAGCGATTACTTCAGCACACGCCTGAACGCCGATGACGGCCAAAGCCCTTTGCTGGAAGGTATTGCCCTGCGCCTGAGCGAGCGCGACACCCTGCTCGCCAACCTCATCGGCCTGTTCTCTCAAACCTATGAGGCCAGCGCCGGGTTGATCGGCAACGCGGTGCTGGCGCTGATTCGCAACCCGGCGCTTGAGCGTGAAATGCGGCGCGACCCCGGGCGAATCGACGATCTGTTGACGGAAGTCCAGCGCTTTGACCCGCCCGTACAGAACACTCGACGTTTTGTCGCAGCCCCGTGCGAGATCGAGGGCGTGAGCCTCAACCCCGGCGATACCCTTCTGGTGCTGCTGGCCTCGGCCAATCGCGACCCGCAACTCAACGACCAGCCGGACACCTTGATCCTTGAGCGCCCGCAGCGGCGCAGCTTCACCTTTGGCGCCGGCCACCACCAATGCCCGGGCCAACAATTGGCCTTGCACATCGCCAGCAGCACCGTCGGTGAGCTCCTGCGGCAGGATATTGCTCGGGACCGATTGACCTGGTCCTACCGCCCTTCACTGAACGGGCGTATCCCGTTGTTCAGTGAGCGCTAGCCGGCCCACTGATGACGGCCGTCAATCGTCGCGGGTCAACACTTCCAGCAACTCAATCTCGAACACCAGGTTCGAGTTGGCCGGGATGGCGCCCATCGTCCGTTCGCCATAGGCCAGGTGCGCCGGCACCAACAGTTTGCGCTTGCCGCCGACCTGCATGCCGATGATGCCCTGGTCCCAGCCCTTGATCACCCGGCCGGTACCGATCACGCACTGGAACGGCTTGCCGCGAGACCAGGAGGAATCGAATTCACTGCCATCCTCCAGGCAGCCACGGTATTGGGTGGTGATCAGGGCGCCTTTTACCGCGGCTTTGCCGGTACCCACTTCAAGGTCGATGACTTGTAATTCGTCGTTCATTACCGCTCTCGTCTGTTCGCTGGCCCGACCGGGCGTTGAGGGGCAGGGTTTTCCCAGAAAACCGGCCGGTTGGCAACCTCATGTGCCCTTGCCCATCCGCAGCGGGTTGCCAGTATCGGGTGCTATGACTGTGCCAGCTTCACGGCTATGCCACCGTCGGGCGCAGTTCCTGTGGGCCAGCTTGCCGACTGCCGCCCCAGTCGGTACTGATTGTTGCCACTGCGCTTGGCTTCATACATCGCCAGATCGGCGATGTGTAGCAGCGTGTCCATGCTCGAGGCATGGTCGGGGAACACCGCGACCCCGAGGCTGGTGCCAATCTGTCGATGCGCCTTGCCGACGTTGATCGACGGGGAAAGCTCGCTGAAGATTTTCTGGCAGATACTGCGGGCCTCTTCCTCCAGGCTCTTGCCTTGAGGCAAGCCTTCGAGGATGACCACGAATTCATCGCCGCCGATCCGCGCGACGGTGTCACTGGCCCGCATGATATTTTTCAGGCGACTGGCCGTGGTCACCAGCACCTGGTCACCGGCCGCGTGTCCGAAAGCGTCGTTGATCGCCTTGAACCCATTGAGGTCGACAAATACCAGCATCACCCGCGTGGCATTCAGGCGCGCCTGCTCCAGCGCACTGGCCAGGCGTTGCTCCAGTACCAGGCGGTTGGGCAGCCCCGTCAACCGGTCGAAGTGCGCCAGGCGTTGCAACTGGCTGGCACTGGCTTTTTCGTCGGTGATGTCACGCACCACCCCCATCATTTTCACAATGGACTGCTCCGGCGTCTTGACCACATTGCCGGTTTCCCGTAGCCAGTGGACGCTGCCGTCCGGCCAGACCACCCGGTACTCTTCGTCATGGTTTTCCCCCGTTGCCAGGCACCGTAACTCGCCGGCGCGTACCCGCTCCCGATCATCGGGGTGCACGCAGGAACAGAACAATTGATAGCTGGGCACTACCTCACCCACCTTGAAGCCAAACATGCCGTAGATGGCATCGGACCAATAGAGTTTTTCGGTGTCGACATCCCAGTCCCAAGTGCCGATGCGGGCGAAGTACTGGCTGCGCTTGAAGCGTTCGACGTCGTCCAGCTCCGTGGGCGCGGGCTCCTCCACCATGACGGGTCGCACGGGCAACCCTTCAGGCATGGCGCGGTAGTGCGCCGTGAGTTGACGCCAGCGGCGCTCACGAACGATCAGAACGGCGATCAAGACAACGATCACCCCTACGGCGCAGAGACCAAGCCACATCGGGATCATTGATAAGTTGCCGTCATAGCGATTGCGATCCTGACCAGTAGTGGCGGTTGGTTATGTTAATCCAGCCTCTCCATGGCGGTACACTCTGATGTTTGCCGGGCACTGCGCCTTATCCACGGATGCACCCGATGCGCCACACCCTTACACTGCGCGTCGAACATGACGGCGCTAGCGCCGTGCATTCAAATGTCGAGAATCCAGGAGTGATCCATGCCACATGAAGGCAACCTGCTGCAGGCCGCAGTCGTTTTTTTATTCGCGGCCGTGCTCACCGTGCCTCTGGCCAAGCGCCTGCAACTGGGAGCCGTGCTGGGCTACCTGCTGGCCGGGGTACTCATCGGGCCTGCCGTGCTGGGGTTGATCGACAACCCGCAAAGCGTCATGCACATTTCCGAACTCGGCGTCGTGCTTCTGCTGTTCATCATCGGCCTGGAACTGTCGCCACGACGGCTGTGGGTGATGCGCAAATCGGTGTTCGGCGTCGGTCTGGCGCAAGTGCTGCTGACCGGTTCAGTGATCGGGGTGCTGGCGTACTACACCTTTGGCCAGCCGCTCAACAGTGCCGTCGTGCTCGGCCTGGGGCTGGCGTTGTCGTCCACCGCCTTCGGCCTGCAAAGCCTGGCCGAGCGCAAGGAGTTGACCAGCCCCCACGGGCGGCTGGCGTTTGCCATCCTGCTGTTCCAGGACATCGCGGCGATCCCGCTGATCGCCATGGTCCCGCTGCTGGCCGGCGTCGACCACAGCACCAGCACGGCCGAGAACCTCGATCATGGCCTGCGGGTACTGGGCAGCATCGCCGTGGTGGTGGTCGGTGGCCGTTACCTGTTGCGCCCGGTGTTTCGCATCGTCGCCAAGGCCAACCTGCCGGAAGTCTCCACGGCCACCGCCTTGCTGGTGGTGATGGGTACCGCGTGGCTGATGGACGAAGTCGGCGTGTCGATGGCCCTCGGTGCGTTCCTCGCCGGCCTGCTGCTGGCGGACTCCGAATACCGGCATGAACTGGAAGCCCAGATCGAACCCTTCAAGGGCCTGCTGCTGGGGTTGTTTTTCATGAGCGTCGGCATGGGCGCCAACATCAGCCTGCTTTTCAGCGCCCCGGCGACCGTGCTGGGCCTGACCCTGTTGTTGATCGCCCTCAAGCTGCCACTGTTGTACCTGGTCGGGCGCATGGCCGGTGGCCTGAATCGGCTGAGTGCCGTGCGCCTGGGCATTGTGCTGGCCGCTGGTGGTGAGTTTGCGTTCGTGGTGTTCAAGATCGGACGCGACCACGGCCTGTTCGACACCCGGCTGTACGACATGCAAGTGTTGACCATCACCCTGTCCATGGCGCTGACGCCGCTGTTGCTGCTGATGTGCGCGCGCCTGGTGAAAAACCGGGTCGAGCCGGTCGCCGTGCCGCCGCACCTGCGGGAAATCGACTCCGATACCCCGCGCGTGGTGATCGCCGGCATGGGCCGCATGGGGCAGATCGTGGCGCGGATCCTGCGGGCACAAAAGATCAGTTTCGTGGCCCTCGACACCTCGGTGGAAACCATCGAGCTGTCCCGTAGCTTTGGCGGCGTGCCGGTGTTTTACGGCGACCCGATGCGCCCGGAGATCCTCAGCGCGGCCAAGGTCGGCCAGGCGGAATTCTTCGTGATCGCCACCAATGACCCGGAGACCAATATCAAGACCGCCGCCTTGGTGCGCAAACTCTATCCCCACGTCAAGATCATCGCCCGGGCCCGTAACCGCCAGCACGTGCACCGCCTGATGGACCTCGGCACCGAGGCCGTACGGGAAACCTACTACTCCAGCCTGGAAATGAGCCGCCGCACCCTGATGGGCCTGGGGCTTAGCCAAAGCCAGGCCGATGCGCGCATCGAACGCTTCAAGCACCACGACGAGCAAGTGCTCGAGACCCAGCATGCGATCTACGATGACGCCGTCAAAGTCATGCAGACCGCGCAACAGGCTCGTGCCGACCTGGCGCGCCTGTTCGAGGCCGACCAGATTGAAGAACAATCGGGCAAGGGTTGAACCGAGGAGGACCACAGGATGAGTGACGCGACCCCCGCGCTGAAGGAAATCTTCAACGCCGAGCGCTTCGAACATATCGCCACGCAATTGTGCGCGGTGTACCCGCCGTTCGACGCCAGGGCGTTCCTGGCAATGGCCAACGACGGCTTGGGCGAGCTGTCGGTGATGCAACGCATGGCCCGGGTGGGTGACTGCCTGCATGCGGTATTGCCGCTGAACTACGAGCAGACCCTGGACATCCTGCATCCGCTGGCACCGCGCCTGAACAGCAGTTTTGTCAGCATGTGCCTGCCACAGTATGTCGCCACCTACGGGATGCACGCCTACGAGCCGTCAATGGCCGCGCTGAAGTACTTCACCCGCTTCGGCTCCTCGGAGTTCGCGATCCGGCATTTTCTGCGCAGCGATTTCGAACGCTCCATGGCGCTGATGTACGACTGGTCGCTGGATGCCAACGAACACGTACGCCGCCTGGCCAGCGAGGGTAGCCGCCCGCGCCTGCCCTGGTCGTTTCGCCTGGAACGGGTGCAGGCCGACCCGAGCCTGGCGGCGACGATCCTCGACAACCTCAAGGCCGACAGCAGCCTCTACGTCCGCAAATCGGTGGCCAATCACCTCAACGACATCACCAAGGACCATCCCGAGTGGGTGCTGGGCCTGATCGAAGGCTGGTCGCTGGAGGACCCGCGCACGGCATGGATCGCCAAACATGCCCTGCGCAGCCTGATCAAACAGGGCAACCGGCGGGCATTGGCGATCATCGGTGCCGGTGGCAAGCCTGAAGTGCGGATCATCGACCTGAAGGTCAACCCGCCGGTGATTGCCCTGGGGCAAACCATCACCCTGTCCTTTGCCATCACATCCACGACCGAGGGCAGTCAGCGCCTGGTGATCGACTACGCCATCGATTACGTCAAGGCCAATGGCAGCACGTCGACAAAGGTGTTCAAGCTCAAGACCCTGACACTTCCCGGCAAAGCCACCGAGACCATCGCCCGTGCCCAATCCATCAAGGCACTGACTACCCGAAAGCATTACCCGGGCCTGCATGCGGTGCATGTGCTGGTGAATGGCGAACGGCTGGCCAGCAGCGCGTTCGAACTGCTCCCTTGAAACACCCCGCCCTGCAGGCGCGAACGTACCGCGCCTACGGGGCAACGGGGCCCAGCAACAGCGCCTGCTCGCTGTCGCACAGCTGCACCACGTAATCCCACAACACCCGCAACCGTACCGACTTGTGCAGCTCGCGGCGGGTGCTGATCCAGTAGCTGCGCTGCAGACTTTCGGCGGGCAGCAGCGGCACCAGGCCAGGGTCGTTGCTGGCCATGTAGCACGGCAGGACCGCGATCCCCAGCCCCGCTCGCGCCGCCTGTTGCTGGGCAATCACGCTGGTGCTGTGGAACACCACCTGCGGACTGCGGCAGAAATTGTTGAGGAACATCAGTTCCTGGCTGAATAGCAGGTCGTCGACATAGCCGATCCAGGCATGCCGCGCCAGGTCTTCGCGACTGCGTAACGGTGGTGAGCGGTCCAGGTAGTCCTGGCTGGCGTACAGCGCCAGGCGGTAATCGGTCAGCTTGCGGGTCACCAGCATGTCGGCGGCCGGGCGCTCCAGGTGAATGCTGATCTCGGCCTCGCGGTTGAGGATGCTGACAAACCGTGGCACCGCCACCAGTTCCACCTCCAGCCCCGGATAACGATCGAACAGCCCTTTCATGCGGCTGGCGAGGAACATGATGCCCAGGCCCTCGGTCACACCGACGCGGATCTTGCCCAACGGCGCGGTGGACTGGGTGATCTCCTCCTGCGCCAGCAAGGCGACGTTCTCCATGGCCTCGGCGTGCTTGAGCAACGCTTCGCCGGCCGGGGTCAGCTCATAACCCTGGGCCTGCTGGACGAACAGCGCCGTCCCCAGGCTCTTTTCAATCGCCTCGATATGCCGGGCCACGGTGGCGTGGGTGGTTTTCAGGCGCCGCGCGGCGGTCAGCAACCGCCCGCTGCGTTGCAATTCGAGAAAAAACCGCAAGTCATTCCAGTCGAACATCTGCCATCCCTGAATCCATGCCTGTGGATCGCTGTTTAAAAACGCACAGCGGCTGAGCAAAAACTAACATTCTTTTACCGAAAACTAACAACTAGGATGGATCCCAATAAGAACAACACGCTGCGAGGTCATGGATGCAACCTGCCGTTGATGCATACGATTACATCGTGGTCGGCGCCGGGCCGGCCGGTTGCCTGCTGGCCAATCGCCTGAGCGCCAACCCGCAGCACCGGGTGTTGCTGCTCGAAGCGGGTGGGCGCGACAACTATCCGTGGATTCACATTCCCGTGGGTTACCTGTTCTGCATCGGCAACCCGCGTACCGACTGGTGCTACAAGACGCAAGCACAAGCCGGCCTGCAGGACCGCAGCCTGAGCTACCCGCGGGGCAAGGTGCTGGGGGGCAGTTCCTCGATCAACGGCATGATCTACATGCGTGGCCAGGCCACCGATTACGATGGCTGGGCCGCCGACGGCAACCCCGGCTGGAGCTGGAGCGACGTACTGCCACTGTTCAAGCGCAGCGAAAACCACTTTGCCGGCGACTCGGACTTTCATGGCGCCGCCGGGGAATGGCGGGTCGAACGCCAGCGCCTGTCATGGCCGATTCTCGATGCCTTCCGCACGGCCGCCGAACAAAGCGGCATCGCCAACATCGATGACTTCAACCAGGGCGACAACGAAGGCTGCGGCTACTTTCAGGTCAACCAGAAAGCCGGGGTCCGCTGGAACGCGGCCAAGGCCTTTCTCAAACCCGTTGCCCAGCGCGCGAACCTCACTGTGCTGACCGGCGTCGAGGTCGACCGCGTGCTGCTGGAGAACGGCCGGGCCAGCACCGTCATGGCCCGCTGGCAGGGCCAGGCCACCTCATTCAGCGCCCGTCGGGAAATCATTCTCAGCGCCGGCTCCGTCGGCTCGCCGAGCATCCTGCAACGCTCCGGTATCGGCCCTGCCAGCTTGCTCAAGCGCCTGGGGATCGGCGTCGTTCATGAACTCAACGGCGTCGGCGGCAACCTGCAGGATCACTTGCAGCTGCGGTTGATCTACACACTGGAAAACGCCCGCACCCTGAACCAGATCGCCGGCAGTGTGTGGGGCAAAATGGGCATGGGCCTGCGCTACCTGTACAACCGCAGTGGTCCGCTGTCGATGGCCCCCAGCCAACTGGGCGCCTTTGCCCGCTCCGGGCCGGAGCAGACTTCGGCAAACCTCCAATACCACGTCCAGCCGTTGTCGCTGGAACGTTTCGGCGAGCCCTTGCACCCCTTCCCGGCATTCACCGCGTCGGTCTGCGACCTGCACCCGCACAGCCGTGGCCGAGTGGAGATCAGCTCTGCCGACCCGCAACACGCGCCCTTGATCCAGCCCAACTACCTGAGCCACCCCGAAGACTTGCGAGTGGCCGCCGATGCCATTCGCCTGACCCGGCGCATTGTCGCCGCACCGGCCCTGCAGCCATTCAAGCCGGTGGAATACCTGCCGGGCGCGGCCTTGCAGACAGAAGAGCAATTGCACGAAGCCGCCGCGCGGATCGGCACCACCATCTTCCACCCGGTCGGCACCTGCCGCATGGGCCACGACGCCGAAGCCGTGGTGGACGCCCAACTACGGGTGCACGGCATTCCCGGCCTGCGTATCGCCGATGCCTCGATCATGCCGCGCATCACCTCCGGCAATACCTGTTCACCCACGCTGATGATCGCCGAGAAAGCGGCGCAGCTGATTCTCGCCGCATCGACAAGGAGCACCGCACCGGACAAACACCTGACCGCACTGTCTTGAAACACCTGCTCGCTCGCCAATGGAATAGCGGCGCCCGCCCACAAGGCCGGCGCTGACAGTGGAACAACAATAAATAAACACTGTGAGGGAAACCGATATGTCAGAACAGGCTCAAGCTGTCGCCGGAACGCTCAGCGCCGGCACCAGCAAGGATACGCAGAAAGTCATTTTCGCCTCGTCCCTGGGGACGGTCTTCGAGTGGTACGACTTCTTCCTCTACGGCGCCCTCGCGGCGGTGATCAGCAAACAGTTCTTTGCCGGGGTCAACGACACCACGGCCTTTATCTTCGCCCTGATGGCCTTCGCCGCCGGTTTCATCGTGCGCCCCTTCGGCGCCCTGGTGTTCGGCCGCCTGGGAGACATGATCGGGCGCAAGTACACCTTCCTGGCGACCATCGTCCTGATGGGGGTGGCGACCTTCTGCGTCGGCCTGCTGCCCAACTACGCCAGCATCGGGATTGCCGCGCCGATCATCCTGGTGGTGCTGCGCATGCTCCAGGGCCTGGCGCTGGGTGGCGAATACGGCGGGGCCGCGACCTACGTCGCCGAGCACGCGCCCATGGGCAAGCGCGGTTTCCACACCAGCTGGATTCAGTCCACCGCCACCCTCGGACTGCTGCTGTCGCTGCTGGTAGTACTCGGCTGCCGTTACTTCACCGGTGACCAGTTCGAAGTCTGGGGCTGGCGCATTCCGTTCCTGCTGTCGATCGTGCTGCTGGGTATTTCCACCTGGATCCGCCTGAGCCTGCACGAGTCGCCGGCGTTCCTGAAAATGAAGGAGGAAGGCAAGTCCTGCAAGGCACCGATCCGCGAATCCTTCGGCAACTGGGAAAACCTCAAGGTCGTCCTGATCGCCCTGTTCAGCATCAACGCCGGGCAAGCGGTGACCTTCTATGCCGCCCAGTTCTACGTGCTGTTCTTCCTCACCCAGTTCCTGAAAATGGACCCTGCCCTGGCCAATACCTTGCTGATCGTCAGCGTGGTGATCGGCGCGCCGTTCTTCGTGTTCTTCGGCTGGTTATCGGATCGGGTCGGCCGTAAGCCGATCCTGATGCTCGGCCTGCTACTGGCCACCGTGCTGTACTTCCCGATCTTCAAGACCCTGGCCCACTACGCCAACCCGGCGATCGACCGCGCCAGCCAGCAGGCACCGATCACCGTGCTGGCCGACCCGGCAACCTGCACCTTCCAGTTCGACCCGGTGGGCAAGGCACGCTTTGACAGCCCCTGCGACAAGGTCAAGACCTTTCTGGTCAAACAGGGCCTGCCCTACAACAGCGAAGCCGCACCGGCCGGCAGCAACGTGCAGGTGAGCATCGGCGAAGTGAAAATCGACGGTTACGACGAAGCCGCCCTGCGCGGTGCCGTGACCCTGGCCGGCTATCCACAGACGGCCGACACCCAGCTGATCAACAAACCGATGATCGTCGCCCTGATCGTGGCCCTGATCATCATCTCGGCCATGTGCTACGGGCCGCTGGCGGCGCTGATGGTCGAACTGTTCCCAACCCGCATCCGCTACACCTCGATGTCCCTGCCCTATCACATCGGCAATGGCTGGTTCGGCGGCTTCCTGCCGACCGTGTCGTTCGCACTGGTGGTGTACACCGGGGATATTTTCTACGGGCTGTGGTACCCGGTGCTGATTACCGGGGTCAGCCTGGTGGTGGGTCTGTTGTGCCTGCGTGAAACCAAGGATGTGGATCTGAACAAGAACTGACCCAATAAAAAAGGTCCGTCCACGTTGGCCATGGACGGACCTTCCTTTCAAGAGAGCGACGTCAGTCGCTCTCTTGCATTGAGGCTTACGCCACGATGTCCGTCATCGCGGCCTGGCCCACCGTACCCACGGCAAAGCCCGCCACACCCATGCCGTCAAGGTCGACATACAGACTCGTCTGGTTGGTTTCAGCGAAGTAAGTCAGGACCGCATCACCGGCATGGCCGGTGAAGCCGCTGACGAAGTTCAGCATTGCACCACCTGATGCGAACGGCGCGAGGCCCGACAGGTCGATCTTGTCCTGGCCGCTGGTGAAGTCCATGATCCAGTCCGGTGCACTGTAGTGAGTATCGCTGGCAGCACCAAACACAAAGGTGTCCGCCCCCGCGCCCCCCCACAAGGTATCGCCACCACCACCGCCGTAGAGAATGTCGTTACCGGCACCGCCTTCCAGCAGGTTGGCCACCGCGTTGCCGATCAACAGATCATTTCCTGAACCACCGATAGCGGCTTCCACTGTCACGCCATGGGCGATCGAAACGTTGCCCACCAGGCCACCAACATCGGAGAACGAGCCCTGGTTGAGGTTGATCTTCTGATTCTGGGTGAACCCGGAGAAGTCCAGTGTGTCGTTGCCACCGCCATCCCACACCGAGAACACCACTTTGGAGGCCGCCGACGTAGCGCTGTAGAAGTCGCGATCGGCGTTGGAATTAAAACCATACACGGTGTTATCGGCACGGGTATCCAGGTTGGCCCCGTAGAGCTTTTGCACGGCGACGATGTCATCCATCAACGGCGCCGAGGCATAGGCACCGCTGCCGTCCTTGCTGAAGTCCTGGTTGGTGTTGCTCTCGCTCCAGTAACTCATCAGGCTGTAGCCGCGTGTGTCTTGCGCGTAAGTGGCGTCGTTATAGGTCGGGTTACCGTTACCCGCGTTGTAGACGCCTGGATGGGACAGGCCCAGGCTGTGGCCGATTTCATGGGTCAGGGTCTGCCGGCCATAGTTGCCATGGTCCGGGGTTTTGTTGACCTGATACCGATCATTGATCAGGTACCACGACTGACCGTCGTAACTGCTGCCCGAAGGGAGATACGCGAAGGCAGCGCCACCCGTGCTGACGTTGTAGTTGCCGAAACTCAGGTGACCATCACCACTCGCTACACCTTGCGTGAACGTCACGTTGGCCACGTCCGACCAGGATTGCAGTGCGAGTACTGCCTGGGCTTTCTGCTGAGCGCTGAACTCGCTGAAATCCCCCAATCTCGAGTCGTAATTGGACGGCGCGGAGGTCATGAAACTGAAGCTCAGTTCGACCTTGCCATTACCGTCCTTGTCGTGCCAGGACATGTTTTTGCGCAGGATCGAATCGGCCGCCTGGTCGGCAGTGAACGACGGTTTCCCGTTGATCAGTTCCGAGCCGCCACGATCATACAAATGGCTGAAGGCATCGACCTGGCTGTAGGCCGAACTGACCTGGCCCGAGGTGGCCATCACTTTTTCTTTTGCTTTTGCCTGTGACATTGTTCACATCCTTGTTTCAAATAATCGATTCCGATAGACCACGGCGAGCCCTTCGCGAGATCGTCCTATCACTCGCCCTGCACTGCAGAAGGCGCAACAAAACTGACACAAATTGAAGCCGCATAGTATTGAATTTTTAGATAGCTCCTCAGATAGCGCCCTGGCGACTTGAGAGACGGATACAACCCGCTAACCTTTCCCGAGCGCCAGAGCCGTAGAACGCGTCCACGACTACCTCCATCGTGCAACCAGGAGCTGCCACGTCATGTCCTTCCAAGCCTATCTGGACAACATCCAGGCCAAGACCGGCAAATCGCCGGCCGACCTCAAACAATTGGCAAACGAAAAGGGCTTCGCCGAAGACGGCAAATTGAAAGCCGGTGTCAAGGCCGGCCAGATCATTGAATGGCTCAAATCCGACTTCGACCTGGGCCATGGACACTCCATGGCCATTTACGCGCTGCTCAAGGGTAAAGAGTCCTGACTGCCTAGGCAGACTGACAGAAGAAGCCACCCGAGCCCATGATAGTCCGCGATACTTTCATGGGCACCGGCTGGAACAACATCGTTATATATCGACTGTTCTTAATACCCCCCACTTGCACCTATCCAACTCTCACCTGTCTGACACCTGAATAATATGACTTCCAAGGTTGACTTCATTAAGTCGCCTGCGTAAATTGCGCGGGCCGGTTAATCCGGCCTTTTTTCAACTCACAAAAGAATCCAATGGACACAGTATCTAGATGCTGCCTGGCTGATGCGAATGCACAGAGCCGGGCACTTAACCCAAATATTGACGGGACTCGACACCTCGGTCGGGTAAGCTGCGCTAGAGCTTGATGCTCCGCCGTAACTTGCCTCCCCGGCGCCAGTCCGGTCGCGAGGCATGTTATGAACTTCACATCCACGGTAATGCCCGGTGTCCGCGCCTTCGCCAACGCGACGCGCGCCAAGCGCTGCCACGCGCAAGCAACCATGACCCGCGCCACCTTGTCCTCCCCTCCTTCGCGCATGCAGCATCATCTGCGTGCCCATTGGCGCGTCTGCCCCCTGAGCGGGCAACTCCAGCAACGCTGGCGCCTGGACGAAAGCCAGGAACCACCGAACCGGTGCTTCGCGCACCTGTTGCAGCAGATCGGCCTCGTACTCGGCCTGAACTTCGGCGTGCGCACTTTCAGTTGACCTGAAAGTTCTCTCGACTCTTTAACCGGCGTTTTCCTTATTCAGGAATTCGGCAACTTTCTGTTGCCTGCTTAAACATAAAAAACAGTGGACACCAGCATGGACGAAGCCAGTAGACGGTTCGCTGCATACCCGTTGTTGTTCGGTATGCAGCGAACGTTAAAGCACAAGAAACATAACTCCCTGAATCGATCGCTTATGGGCGGCTCGACATACTTTCGCTCGTCTTTCATTAGTTGAGTTGTCGGTGTGTCGTGCCGCAAGCCTGCGGCAGGAGCACACGCTATGACCACCGTAAAAACCCCGAAAAAAACCACCCAGGGCGCCACAGCCGACGACACCCGGCTGTCGATGCGCGCTGCCCGTGAAGCACAGAACGGCCTGGCGGTGACCTTCGCCAACGTCAAGACCACCCCCGCCGGCCTGACCGAACTCGACGCCGAAGGCCGGCTGCAACGCGAAGGCTTCAACGAGGTCGCCCACGACAAGCCGCCCCACGCCCTGGTGCAAGTGCTCAAGGCCTTCAACAACCCCTTCATCTACGTACTGATGACACTGACCCTCATCAGTTTCATCACCGACTTCTGGCTGCCCCTGCAGGAAGGCGAGGAAACCGACCTCACCGGGGTCATCATCGTCCTGGTCATGGTCCTGGCCAGCGGCCTGATGCGCTTCTGGCAGGAGTACCGCTCCGGCAAGTCCGCCGAGGCCCTCAAATCCATGGTGCGCACCACCGCCACCGTGCTGCGCCGCGAGCAGGTGGGCAGCAAGTCGGTGCTGCGCGAAGTGCCGATGCGTGAATTGGTAGCGGGCGACATCATCCAGTTGTCTGCCGGCGACATGATCCCAGCCGATGTCCGGCTGATCGAATCCCGGGACCTGTTCATCAGCCAGGCGGTCCTGACCGGTGAAGCCTTGCCGGTTGAAAAGTACGACACCCTGGGCAACGTCGCCCAGAAATCCGCTTCCGCCACCGCGGCCGCGGCCGACCAGGCCAACCTGCTGGACTTGCCCAACATCTGCTTCATGGGCACCAACGTGGTCAGCGGCACCGCCCGGGCGGTAGTCGTCGCCACGGGCCCGCGCACCTACTTCGGTTCGCTGGCCAAGGCCATCGTCGGCTCGCGGGTGCAAACCGCCTTCGACCGGGGGGTGAACAGCGTCAGCTGGCTGCTGATCCGCTTCATGCTGGTGATGGTGCCGGTGGTGCTGTTGATCAATGGCTTCACCAAGGGCGACTGGAGCGAAGCCTTCATGTTCGCCCTGGCGGTCGCCGTCGGACTGACCCCGGAAATGCTGCCAATGATCGTCAGCGCCAACCTGGCCAAGGGTGCGGTGGCGATGGCCAAGCGCAAGGTGGTGGTCAAGCGCCTCAATGCGATCCAGAACTTCGGTTCGATGGACGTACTGTGCACCGACAAGACCGGCACCCTGACCCAGGACAAGATCATCCTCGAGCATCACATCAACGTCGACGGACAGCGTGATGACTCGATCCTCGAACTGGCCTGGCTCAACAGCCATCACCAGAGCGGCATGAAAAACCTGATGGACCAGGCGGTGGTGCAGTTCGCCGAACGCAACCCGAAGTTCCAGCCGCCGTTCGCCTACAGCAAGGTCGATGAACTGCCGTTCGACTTCATTCGCCGGCGCCTGTCGATCATCGTCAAGGACAGCCGCGACGATCACCTGTTGATCTGCAAGGGCGCGGTCGAGGAGATGCTGAACATCGCCAGCCACATCCAGGAGGACGGCGTGGTCGTTCACCTGGACCCACAGCGACGCGTCGAGTTGCTGAACAAGGCTTGCGAATACAACGAAGACGGTTTCCGCGTACTGCTGCTGGCCACCCGCAAGATCCCCAAGGCCCAGAGTAAACACCAGTACACCACCAGCGATGAGCGGGAGTTGGTGATCCGTGGCTTCCTGACCTTCCTCGATCCGCCGAAGGAAACCGCCGGGCCGGCGATTGCCGCACTGCGTGACATGGGCGTAACCGTCAAGGTGCTGACCGGCGACAACGCCGTGGTGACCTGCAAGATCTGCCGCGAAGTCGGGCTGGAGCCCGGCACGCCCCTGCTTGGGCAGGACATCGAACGCATGGACGAAGCGACCCTCAAGCGCCGGGTCGAAGAGCGCACGGTATTCGCCAAACTCACGCCGTTGCAGAAATCCCGGGTGCTCAAGGCCTTGCAATCGAACGGTCACACCGTCGGTTTTCTCGGCGACGGGATCAACGACGCCCCGGCCCTGCGGGACGCCGACGTGGGGATCTCGGTCGACAGCGGCACCGACATCGCCAAGGAGTCGGCGGACATCATCCTGCTGGAAAAGAGCCTGATGGTGCTCGAAGAAGGCGTCCTCAAAGGCCGCGAGACCTTCGGCAACATCATGAAGTACCTGAACATGACCGCCAGCTCGAACTTCGGCAACGTGTTTTCGGTGCTGGTGGCCAGTGCCTTCATTCCGTTCCTGCCGATGCTGGCGATCCACCTGCTGCTGCAAAACCTGATGTACGACATCTCTCAGCTGGCACTGCCCTGGGACAAGATGGACAAGGAGTACCTGAGCAAACCGCGCAAGTGGGACGCCAAGAACATCGGGCGCTTCATGCTGTGGATCGGGCCGACCTCGTCGATCTTCGACATCACCACCTTTGCCCTGATGTGGTACGTGTTCGCCGCCAACAGCGTGGAAATGCAGACCCTGTTCCAGTCTGGCTGGTTCATCGAAGGGTTGCTCTCGCAAACCCTGGTGGTGCACATGCTGCGCACGCAAAAGATTCCGTTCTTCCAGAGCACCGCCGCGTTGCCGGTGATCCTGATGACCGGATTGGTGATGGTGCTGGGCATCTACATTCCGTTCTCGCCGCTGGGCACGCTGGTCGGCCTGCAACCGCTGCCATGGTCGTACTTCCCGTGGCTGGTGGGCACCCTGCTCAGCTACTGCGTGGTCGCGCAGTTGATGAAGACCCTGTACATCCGCCGCTTCAAGCAATGGTACTGAGTGCCTGAACCCCGCCACCGATACGTCATGGGCCGCCTCGCGGCCCATGACCCAGGGCACTTTCATGGAGCAACCACATGAAACAGGATCAAGCGCCATGCGTGTACTGATGTGCGCCGGGCGTCACTACGCCGATCGCCAAACCTGCCGCCAGGTCCTCAACGCCTTCCAGCGCCTGCACAAGATCAGCGTGCTGGTTCACGGTGGCCATCCGCTGCTGGGCGGCGAGGTCGAAGACTGGGCCCGGGAACAGGGCGTCGACATCGTGCGCTATCCCCCCAACTGGCAGTTGCACGGCAAGCAGGCCGAACGCCTGCGCAACACCTTCATGCTCAACGACAGCCGACCGGACACCGTCATCGCCCTACCCGGCGGTGAAGACACCCAGGCATTGCTGGCCCAGGCCAATGCAGCCGGCATTAAGACCCTGTCGATCAACGAACGGAGCTGACCCCGTTCACTCCCTGAATCAAGGAGGCACCCGCGCGCCCGCGCACTGCCTCCCTCCTCGAATGCATCACGCAGAGGTCAACATGCCAAAGCACCCTTCCCATCGCCGTACTCACTCATTCACCCACGATCTGCCGCCTGCCAAGCGCCGCATGCTGCGGCGCAATCTGATGTTCGTCGGTATGACCCTGACAGCCATTGCCGGCCTGTCACTGATTTCCAAAGCCAACGCCGCCGGCGGTGCCTACGTGGTCGACGACGGTGCCATCAATGCTCCCGGCGAATGCAACGTCGACCTGTGGAACCAAAGCGGCCGACACAACCATTCCACCCACAATCTGGTGCTGTCTCAGGCCTGCACCTTCAAGGGACTTCCCGGGATTCAACTGGGCGCCGCCATCGAGCACGGCCGTGACGATGGGGATGGCGAAACCCAAGTCAGCCCGCAACTCAAGGCGCAATTGCTCGACCGCGAAGACCTCGGACTGCAACTGGCCCTGGCCGCCAACGCCCACGTGGCCATCAACCGGGCGCACGCCTTCGACGGCGCCGACCTGAGCCTGCCCCTGACCTACACACCGATCCAGACCCTGCGCCTGAACCTCAACGCCGGCTGGGCCCATGCCTATGACGAAGGTGAGCAGAACCACCGCTGGACCTGGGGCACAGGTGTGGAATACGACCTGGCCGACGCCCTGACCCTGATCGCCGAGCGCTTCGGCCAGAGGGGCGGCCAACAGGCGTGGCAGGCGGGGCCGCGGTTGCACATTGGCGAACGCCTGGATCTGGATTTAGTGGTCGGACGCGACCTGACCCAGGACCGCGATCAGTGGCTGACGACCGGGGTGACACTGAGGTTCTAGGCGCTCCTCCTTGCTTTTATTGCGCGGGAGGCAACGCAATAAAAGCAAAGGGGGCGGGCAGCAATACCGGCACGTCGGGGCCAACCGTCAATCGCACTATCCGCTCCATCGGCTTGCCGTTGAGCAACGGAATCATTGTCTGCCGCCGGCTGGCCGGGTCATTACCAAAGAAGTTCTCCCAGTGACCAAGCAATACCATCCGAGGTTGGGTCAACTGCAACAGTCGCAACGGGTAACCATCCACTTCACTCCACGACCCCACGCAAAGAATCTCGACATCTATGCCCTTGCCGTCTGCTAACGCGGGTGGAAACCCGTAAGGCGCAGGGGCTGCAGAGTCTTGGTAGTGAAGGCGATGAACCGGTTTGCCGTGTTCGTCCAGCAGGTCGATCAACCAGGCCATCGACTGCCCCAGTCTCCAGCTCAACATAAAGGACGGGGTGCTGGTCAGGTCGTAGTCATAGCTGCCGGGGGCCACCAGATGACCGGCGACTTGTGGGGCGTGCCGATTCTCGATAGGCATGACCCGGATGTTTTTACCCAACGATGTGATCCACTCACCGGGGCGTGAAGACGCTCGCGGACCTTGAGCCGGATCGACCCTGGCCATCGCCCACTCGGCGCTGACCACCCTGGACGCTGGCACCATCGCCCGCAACATATGCGCCACCGACCTCGACCCGTACACCTGAGCGTTGGGTGTGTAGTTTTGCATGACCCACGGCACATCCAGCAAATGGTCATAGTGCCCGTGCCCCACCAACACCATGCTGACGTTCTTGGCGGCTGGCATCAGGTGATCAATCCGCGCTTTGTCCGCCTCGACCCAGAGCGGCGGAATACCAGGTATCCCCAACCACGCAGGATTGCTGAAGGACGGCGCCATCAGCACCCCCTCCCCGCGCCAGTGCAACAACCAGCCACCGACGCCGAGAAACTGGATCTTCGGCTCGCTGATATCCGGCCCGCGCCAAACGGCAAGCCCCTGCTCTTGCGGGGTTTGGGTACAGGAACCGACTGTCACCAGCAACGCGAGCAACAGCAGCCCAGGTTTCATGACACACGCCTGACGACAATCACTGAACCGCACTCACCGGGAGCTTCTTCCCGGACTCGTCAGCACCGGCCGTCCTGAACACATTCAAAGGCTCATGACCGATATTCACGGGTTGATAACGGCCACCAGGCTCACGCGCTTGATGGGGATCCTCCAGTTTGCCGATGTCCATCCGCTGGTAGACGCTGATATGAACACGATCCATTTCTACTGGCTTGCGACGAAATAACCCGGCATTTTTGTAGAGCCAGGAAAGTGCCGATGGGGCATCGAAGTACTCGTCATGCAGATGCGCGCCAATACACGCGGGAGGCCAGGGATCGTCAGGAAACAACTGCTCGCTCTTGAGCTTTTCCAGCATCCAGCGCAGAGGAATACTCTCAAGCCCGACGGCCCCTTCAGGGTTCTCGCCGTAGGGACTCTTTCCACAGCCCGCAAGGTTTTGCTTGTTCAGGTAACCGCCCCCGACATCCGCATGCACCCCGGCAAACCACACCTCCTCCAGTGTCTGACCCTGGGTTTGCGGGACGCCGAACCTGAGCAAGCGGAAGGCCTCTCGTTGCTCATCAAGGGACATGGCCTGATAACCGGCATCTGCATAAAGCTCCAGACGATGACCATCGGGATCTTCGTCCAGCCCCCATCCCACCGCTGGCACCGTGTCGAATACTCCGATGACCTTCACCACCACTTGCTTTCCGGGAATTTCATTGCCGTCGGCGTCAATACCATAGGCATCAATACCGTGGGATTTACGATACGCGTGGAGCGTGGCTCTCAGATCCTGGTAGAACCTTGGGTTCCCAGTGTTCTTGACGTGATAGAGGTCATACATGTCCTTGACCACGTTGTGCATATGCCCAGCCCAGCCAAACAGTGGCGTAGCGTCCAACCCGTTTGCCTTGAGGGTATCGAACTTCGCCAGGCCGGCGAATTCAATAAAGCCGTTGAGCGAGCGAGCGGTAAACGCCCCTCGGCTGAAACCGAAGAGATAGATCTGATCCCCGGGCTGATAAGCCTCCACCAGGAATCGATAGGCTTGCCGAATGTTGATACTGACTCCATTGCCAAACGCCGCACCGCTGATGGGTGTCACAGGGCTGGTTCCCACCCCTTTGTCATAGTAGGCAATGACCGGTTCGCCGCCCTGCCCGGTATCGGCCAGTGAGCGAATCAGTGCCATGTTGTACATCTGCCAGATGTTGGTGCTGTCATCCTTGTCATTGGCCGTACCGTCGAGCAGCACCACCAGTTTTCTTGGTTTTCCATTGCTGTGGATGCAGTTGAGCAGGCTCCAGCGCGCTTGCACCTTGAAATAGCCATCATTCGCTGCATTGGGGTCGAGTTGGTCGATGCCTTGGCAATTCGCAGCCCTGGCCTTGCCAATCAGTATGTCGTCAAGCGAAGTTTTGGTGGCACTCACTCTCACCTTCTCGGTTCCCAGACCGCGATCACTCAAATACTGAGGTGGCGATGAACAAGCGGTGAGCAGTCCCATTATCAACAGCAGTGCGATACGCATTGTGAGCTCCTTTCAACCGTGAACCGACTGTGTGGATTCCGCTAAAACGCCTTATCAAGGGGGACCTTGGTCGAGGGCGGCAGCCAGACCTCGATGACACCTTTCTGGCCCTTCAGACCATCAGCCAAGGGCGCGATACCCCAGGATTTTGCTGCTTCGATGGAGATGAGTTTTTCGGCACAGCCCTTTGACGCTGCATTGTGGTAGATCACGATAGGGCTCGGGTAAGGTGTCGGGGCACGCCGGTTTGCCCGTCGTGCGCTGTCCACCACATCCTCCACCGGTGGCACCGACGCACCGAAGCTTCGCCAAGGCCCACGCAGCGTCCTGGCGAAATCCCGAAGCTCAGGGCCATGGATTTGCAGGTAGACCGTCTGGCCCTTGCAAATATCTGTGGTGTCCTCGACCGGAGTGGCTTCAACCGATGCAGTATTGTGCTCCTGAATCGTGACCTCATCAGGCGCTGACGATTCCAGTTCCGGCATCGGCATCGGTGCAGGTGCAGGTGCAGGTGCAGGTGCAGATGACGCCAGTTCAAATTCACCCTGATCAACATAGTCACGCGCAGGCGCCCAACAGTTCGCTGATATCAAAGTTACAGACGAATAATCACGAATCCAGTACTGCGGCTCGCACTTGCCCCTTGGCTCATCTTGCAAGCACGCCGATAGCGAGAAGTCATCCAGCAGCACTGCGCAGGAGGGATGCGCAGATACTGACTGCCTGCACGCCTCCTTGGTTCGACTAACCATCAGTTTCATCAGTGCAGAGTGCCGAAACGCGTCGAGGTTGTAGGCTGTACACGCCTTGTCACCAACGCGTAACAAGGCCGTCGCCATTTCTCCTAGCGGATCATTGCTCGAAGGGGCCGATTGCCTGCCGAGCGGCGGTAGCTTGCCAAAAATATCGGTAAGTTCCTTGAGTGCACCAGGCTCAATCTTCTGCTGGTCCACTCGGTGAGTGAGCTCGG
This sequence comes from Pseudomonas sp. Irchel s3b6, assembly GCF_900187415.1. Lineage (NCBI taxonomy): Bacteria > Pseudomonadati > Pseudomonadota > Gammaproteobacteria > Pseudomonadales > Pseudomonadaceae > Pseudomonas > Pseudomonas sp. Irchel s3b6. Next base: position 496,354 of record NZ_FYDM01000003.1, read on the forward strand.
AGTTGATCGCCTGCCAGCCAGCCAATCCGATAGAGGTAATGGCCCCCAGGCTGATGGATGCCGACACGGCACCTGTAGAAGCTATCCGCGATGAGAGTCGTTTTGAGGAAAAACGCAGCACCATGGCGCCGTCGCTTTCCTTGATCAGGATGGCGCCGTCGTCATTGACGAAATAGTTCTTGGCAAAGGCTCGCATATCCTGCAATTGCTCCAGATCGAGATTGCGTCCCAGGGTTTGCCCGAGCTGGAAATAACTCTCCCATTGCGCCTCACTGAAGGACTGATCCGTGGTCGGTTCTTGGGGGAACAGCGGGTTGTCGGATTTGAAGTTGACCAGATCAACCGGTGCACCGTTACTCATGTTTGGCTTGACGATAATCATGTAGCCGGAGCGCCCGGAGCGGCGATAATCGACTCGTGCCAAAGCCAGGCACGCCTCACTGTCCGGCGATGCCAGCTCATTGAGCGAGCCAAATACCGCAGGCAAATCCCGATCCGGCTGCCGGGGACGCAAAAAAGTTATCTCGGCCTGTAAATCGATACGCGCCTTGCGCACTAGATTTTCCAGATCACCGAAGGCGTAACGTGGATCGGCACCACAGTCAGCCACCACGATGACTTCGCATTCTTCACGTAACAACGCATAAGCCGCCGTGTTCTCGAAGTGCCCACCGTCACTGAGAAACCAGTCCTGACGACGATCACCATCGAAACGTCCACGCAACTCGCTCAACAGCTGGCCATACTTGCCAATTCGCTTTGCCGAAGGCTGGCCACCCATGCCATGACTGTCCCACCAGTAACCCAAACGGATGCCGGACATCATCAACAAGGCCGCGATACCGGAACGGGTCGACTTGCCGAGCCCGGGAGCAACGGCAGCACCGGAAATCGCTACCCACGCCCCCAGGCTCAAGGACTGTGCCTGGCTCCCTGGATGCCAGGTATCACTACCGTGTAACAGACAACCACCAGGGCCAACGGTCAGTAGCGAGCCTTTTCTGTCCTGATTGAACAGTCCCCCCATCGGGTCTTCGGTCTGGTTGACGCACACATTGATCAGGTGCACCGGTCCGCCGCCTTTATGGGGCTGATAGGCAACCATGGTCAAGTCATCGCCATCATCCACCTGCGTGACCCGCAACGGCAGTGTCTGGCTATTGGCAGGTGCGACACAGGACATGGGCGAAGGCGTTGCCGCTTGAAATCTGTTGGGGTTGGCGGCACCCAGATAGCTGCGGATCAAACGGGCACGATAAAATGAATAGAGTGAAGAGCGGTTGAGAAAGTCGCGGTTGGCTGCCGAAACCAACACCATCAACAGCGGGGGAATGGTCAGCCAGGCCAGGTATTGCCACGCAAACGAAAAATGCAACGCCCCCAGGGAAGAGTCAAACAGCACACTGGTGGTTGCCCGGTGCAATACGCTGATCCAGAACACCAGCAATGCACCTGCCAGGGCAACCCCCAACACATTGATCACCTCCATGACCACACGCCGGGTGCCCGGGACCAGACTTTTTGGCAGATCGGCAATCATCGGCATGGCGGCCCGCAACGCGATGGCGATCAGGGCGAGCATGCCTCCTAACTGGCCTTGCGATGTGGTGTTCGAGTTGGTCAGCGACCAGGCCAGATAATCGACCATGCCGAGCACAACGAATGCCAGGGCGACCTTCAATGCAACAGCCAGCGCTTGAGTCAGGCCATTGCGGGTGCGGTCCGGGTCTTTCTCGGACTTGATGCTCAGGCACATCGCAATGAGGATGCCCAGCACCCAGGCGACCATCAGTGCCAACGCCAAAACGACCAACCCACCGGGAAGCTCCAGAGTGCCCGTCCAAAGTGGTATGACGTTGCTCAGAAAATCCGTGGAATGACGCAGTAAAATCACGATACCCGCACTGGCCATCAGCGCCGTCAGCAAGCGCTGCGCACCTAAGCGCTGTCCTTTGCGAGTGGGCAGCGCCCAATACGTACAAGAAAGAATCGCACCGATCCAGGCGACGGGAACCAACCCTAGCCAAATTGTCGGCCAGTCGGAAAAAAAACCGATCAAACCCATGTCCAGCCATGGCATGGGAGCGCAACCGCCACCGGGTGCCAGGCAATCAACCCACTGCCAGACCGCCAGATCCAGGCTGACAAGAAAGCCGCCAAGGATGAAGGCAAGAAACGCAAGTTCAACATGCACGCCCAACAGATTTCGACCGAAGTTTGCAGCGGCGAACAGAATATCCTTCAGGCCTCTGGGGATCAGGTAGCGTCCGTTGGCACGCAGCCAAACCGCGAACCAGCGCGTCTGAGCCTGACCCAGCTCTCGCTCCAGCCTCATAGGGTCCGGAGCGCCGGACTGCCCTTCGTTGTGAAAAAGCTTGCCGATGGTCGAACCGATGTAGCCACCACCGGAGACGGTCGACATCAAGTCGAAACGATGCAGCAACTCCTTCTCCGCCAGCGCCTTGATCAATCCAAAACAGAAGGTAGCGCTACGGATTCCGCCGCCTGACAACGCCAGGCCCCAGGGTCGTGCCGACAAGGTCTTTTGAACGTCCTCGGGGAGTTTTTCGCGCCGGGTTTGATACAGGGCCTGGAGATCCACTTCACCGATTTTGCTCTGCGCGGACGTATCGTCAGTCGTCATATTCTCGTTCCTTGAAGACGTGGATGAGCGAAAGCCATTCCAGGAACAATGGACGAGCACTCAACATTAGACTCCCGGCGCGCGCCTCAAGATTGAACGCCGCTCAAACATCACGTGCGTAAGCCCAACTAAAATCCAGGAAGTATTTAAGCACCTCGCTTGACCCAGTAAATACCTGCACTCAATGCACCCATCAACAAAACACCCTACATGCACACTGCAAACATCTGTCTAAGCGCTCGACGTAGACTCCCGAACAATCGTTAACAACTTGAACTGACAATAGCTCAAGCACTCGCAAAGGTATAAATCCATTAAAAATCTTATCGAATAATAAAAATAGCTGAAGGCTATAACCGCATACCTACTTGACCACTATGAAACAACGGTCAATCGACAGTTATGATTCACCTGTTTAGAAGTCAAACTTCCCAACATTTACATGACAGATACATTCCTGCCGCCTCACTCACGCAACATCAACCAGCGGATTTAACACATCCCGGCCACCGCCTTCATCAGTGCCTCTTGCAACACACATGAAAGCGTACTTTTAGTTTGCGGCGGCCATTGTGAACTCGCGCGTAGACATGAAATTTTCTTCACGACGTCATGTCCGGCCGGCGTGCCCGGCGATCCGATGTCGTCTACGATTGTTGCATCCGTAGAGGCCCTTGCGTCGTCGTAAGCGTTCGGGGCGTGGGGTTCGCTATTCAGTGCGCCCACCCATGAGACGGATCGCAAAGACCTTGCACATCGTCAACGATCCGAAAATGGACGACAGCTCAGGTGCGACCAGGAAGCCCGACACCTCCCACGGCGGCTTCGACAACAACATCAACCTCATGACCCGGGTTGTGTCGATCATCCTCGACCTGGCACCCGACGTGAAGTTGCCGCGACCAGTGATCAACCTCGATTACTGAATCCACCAGCCAAGGAGAGAGACCATGCCAGACACAATCATTGCCCCCTTGGGCGCACAAGAATGCCTCTATCGCGGCCCCGTGCCAGCAGGCGATCCATGGTTCAAACCTTCTGTGCAACTGCACGCGGGAGAACGCTATTTCTTCCGTGCATCCGGGCAGTGGTTCGACTGGCACACCCCCCACAGCGCCAGCGGCGAAGACGCCCCATCGCTCGCCTTCGCCCACCCCATGCTGCGTTGCAAATCCGAGGGGGCGACCTGGTTCACCCTCATAGGCTCGATTGAAAAAGACACCGACAGCTTTTTTGTCATCGGCGACGGCCTGCGTTGGCCGACGGGGTGGGTCGCCCCGGCATCGGGGCAGTTGTACTGCTTTGCCAACGACGTAAGGATCATGTACTTCAACAACTCACAAGCGATCCAGCTTGAAGTGTGGCAGTGAAGCCCTCAGGTGCTGATGTCACCATTGGGAAACACCAGGCGAAACACCGTCACACTCCCCGGCAGGCTCTGCACCTGGGCCAGGCCCTGGTGCAGGCTCATGATCGAGCGCACGATCGCCAGCCCCAGGCCAGTGCCGCCTTCAGTACGCGAGCGGCTGTGTTCGACCCGGTAGAAGCGCTCGAACAGGTGCGGCAAATGCTGCGCTGCAATGCCGGCGCCGGGGTTGCCCACCAGCACCGAGACCTGCTCGGCATGGGACTCGATGACGATGGACACCTCGTTGCCCGCCGGGCAGTGGCGGATAGCATTGGACAACAGGTTGGACATCGCGCGCTGGATCATCAGCCGATCTCCCAGGGTATGCCCGGCGCCCGACACACGCAGGCTGATGCGTTTTTCTTCGGCCATCAGGGAGAACAGGTCCACGACCTTCAGCGCTTCGTCTTCCAGGGTAATCCGTTCAAACGGCACCAGGGCCGCCGGATGGCTGACCTGGGCCAGGAATAGCATGTCGGAGACGATCCGGTTGACCCGCCCCAACTCCTCCGTACACGACTCCAGTACCGCCTTGTACTCGCTGCTCGGCCGCTCCCGCGACAACGTCACCTGGGCCTTGCCCATCAGGTTGGTGATCGGCGTGCGCAGTTCGTGGGCCAGGTCATCGGAGAACTGCGACAACTGCTGCACGCCGCTGTCGAGCCGGTGCAGCATGAAATTGATGCCATGGGCCAGTTCGCTGAGCTCCTGTGGCATGTTGACTTCTGACAGGCGATGGCTCAAGTCCTGGGCAGATACCATCGCCGCCACCTTGCGAAACTCGCGCAGGGGCGCAAGCCCCCGCTGGACAATCGCCCACGCACTGAGGCCGATCAGGATCAGCAGCAATGGCAAGGCAATCAGGGTCGAACTGAGGTAGGCGCTGAGCAGCGCTTCGTCATTGGAGCGATCGATTGACAACAGCACCGGCACCGAGTCGCCATTCTTCAACGCCATCAGTTGGGTCGCGGTGAGGAAGTGCCGGCCCTCGCCGTCCGAGCGACTGAAATACGAGACCCGGTCCAGGCTCGCGGTGGCGGCTTTGCGCCGGGCGAGCGCCGGGGTTGGCGGTTCGCTGCCGACACTGAGCAGCGGCGTGGTCGGGTTGTTCTTGTCGAGGATCGTCAGGTTCAGGTTGTCATGGCCCATCACCTGGTCCAGCAGCGAGTGCGGCTTGAGCGCGATATCGCTGGCGGTCATGCCCATCGCCAGACTGTGCTCGAGTTGCTGCATCTTTTTCTCGAGGCTGTTTTTCGCCATCGAGTCGAGTTCATGGGTCAGCGCCACAAACGCCAGCACCGCCAGCAACACCACCAGCACCGCACCCAGGACGCTCACCGTCAGCCCCAACCGCATCGACAGGCTGGCCGGCTTCATTCCCTGGCCTCCAGCACATAGCCGACGCCGCGCAAGGTGTGAATCAGCTTGCTGTCGAACGGGTCGTCGATTTTTGCCCGCAAGCGCCGGATCGAGACTTCGACCACGTTGGTGTCGCAATCAAAGTTCATGTCCCACACCAGGGAAATGATCTGGGTGCGCGACAGCACCTCGCCGGACTGGCGCATCAACAGGTGCAGCAACGCGAACTCCTTGGTGGTCAGGTCGATGCGTTGTTCGCCGCGATAGGCCCGGTGCCGACCTTGATCCAGTTCGAGGTCCGCTACTTTCAGTACCTGTGGCACCGGCATCTGCTCGCTGCGGCGCAACAAGGTACGCACCCGAGCCAGCAACTCGGGAAACTCGAATGGCTTGACCAGATAGTCATCCGCCCCCAGGTCCAGCCCCCTGACCTTGTCGGCCAGACGTCCCCTGGCGGTCAACATCATCACCCGGGTGTTGCCACTCTTGCGGATCAGTTCCAGCACGCCCCAGCCATCGATCTCAGGCAAATTCACGTCCAGTATCACCAGGTCATAGGCCTGTTGCCGGGCCAGGTGAAGTCCATCCGGACCGGTCGAGGCACAATCCACGACATAACCACTTTCACTCAGACCTTGATGCAAGTACTCGGCGGTTTTTAGTTCATCCTCGACCACAAGGATTCGCATAAATATTTACCCTTAAACAAGTAACGATTGGATAACTTCAGAAAATTAAAGCACGTTAATTATTGAACTTCCTGATCGAATAACAGCGATTTGCACGACGACATAGAGGGTGGTTTTCCTACGCAACAGGCCTGCCACGGTAAAGCCTGAAGTGACTTCAGGGTCAACGAAAAGCCCCGTGCCAGAAGGCCAGAAAGCAATTTTGCGACGAAATGCCGCGGCCGATTGCTGAAATGGACCGGTTTCCGCATGAATAAAACAAACTAGCAAGGGCACTTCAGCGGATAACCTTGGAGTTTTTGTTTCGTCATGTTGCACATCCTTCAAGCGCCACCGCCTGACACTTCATATCCTAATGCAAAAAATGACCGACAACCCGCGGATAACGTATTTGTAATTATCCAGTCACCTTGCTGATAAGTGCCGACTACTACATTCACGCCAATCAATTTTCGCTTTGAAGGAAAGACTAAAGTGCATGGGTACAGTGCGGTCATCCACCCCCCCAGGGTCAGCAAATTAATATCCCTTCCCGGTGTTCTGCTCATCACCGCGATGCTCCTTGGTACTTCGTTGCCTGCCGTCGCGCAAGGACCGACGCTGACCCTGGATCAGGCACTCGACAGTGCCTTCGCCAACAACCCAGAGCTGGCGGCCGCGCAGTGGGCCGTGGGTATCGCCCAGGGTGAACGCCAACAGGCCGGGCTGATCCCCAACCCGGAACTGTCCTGGGAAGCCGAGGACACCCGGCGCGAATCCCGCACCACCACCATGATGCTCAGCCAGCCCCTGGAACTGGGCGGCAAACGCGGTGCCCGAATCGAAGTCGCCAGCCGCGCGCAGGATGCGGTCAATGTGGACCTTGAGCGCAAACGCAACGGCTTGCGAGCCGATGTGATCGCCGCCTTCTATGGCTCGTTCACCGCACAGCAACGCCTGCAACTGACGCAACAATCCCTGCAATTGGCCGAGCGTGGCTTGAGTGTTGCCCAAGGGCAAATCAACGCGGGAAAATCGTCGCCCGTCGAAGCGACCCGCGCGCAGGTGCAATTGTCAGAGGTGCGCCTTGAACTGCGGCGTGCCGAACGGGACCAGGCCAACGCCTTTCAACAACTGGCGCAAGTCACGGGGGCGCCACAGGCCGGTTTTTCCCGCGTCGAGGCTCCGGCCACCCCGCCGCCTGCCATTCCGCCTTCCCCGCTGTTGCTGGGTCGCCTCGCCGAGACCGCCGAGATGCGTCTGGCACGGTTGCAAATCACTGAGAAAGAAGCCGCGCTGGATCTGGAAAGAGCCCGGCGCATCCCTGACCTGACGGTGAGCGTGGGTAGCCAGTACAGCGAAACCGACCGCGAGCGGGTCAATGTCGTCGGCCTGTCCATGCCCATTCCCTTGTTCGACCGCAATCAGGGCAACGTCCTGGCCGCCGCCCGACGGGCCGACCAGGCGCAGGACCTGCGCAACGCCGCCGAGCTGCGCCTGCGTAGCGAAATCCAGTCCAGCCTTGACCAATGGGCCACCGCCAGCACCGAAGTGAAGGCCTTCAACCAGGTGATCCTGCCGGCCGCGCAAAGTGCCGTCGACACCGCCACCCGTGGCTTTGAAATGGGCAAGTTCAACTTCCTCGATGTACTCGACGCCCAGCGCACGCTGATCAGTGCGCGTAGCCAGTACATCCAGGCCATGGCCGACTCCACCGACGCCTGGGTACGCATCGAACGCATCTACGGCGATACCCGCGCCCTCACCCCCTGAATCCTTTTCAACCGACGTTTTTTCTCACCCGCGCAGTCGAGCCATGCCCGCTTGACGCCAGGGTGCAAGGAGTTTGCATGGACAAAAAAATTTTCCTGGCCATCGCGTTGACCCTGATGGCCGGCGTCGGCCTGGGTTCATTGCTGGCGGGCAAGGCTCAGCCCCCCGCCACCAACGAGCAGGCCCAGGCCGACCAGGGCGCTGCAGAGCCCACCGGTGCCCACGATGAAGAAGAGCCCGAGGGCGAAGGTCACCTGGCGCTCAGCGATGAACAGATCAAGGCCGCCGGCATCCAGTTGGCCGAAGCCCGGGCGCAGGCCATCGGCCTGGCATTGCCTTTCCCCGGTGAAGTCCGTTTCGACGAAGACCGCACCGCACACGTGGTGCCCCGTGCCACCGGCGTGGTCGAGCAAGTACTGGTCAACCTCGGGCAGTCGGTGAAAAAAGGTCAGCTGCTGGCGGTGATTGCCAGCCAACAGGTCTCCGAGCAACGCAGCGAACAGGCCGCGGCCCAGCGTCGAGTGGAACTGGCGCGTACCACCTATGAGCGTGAACGCCAGCTGTGGCAGGACAGGATCTCCGCCGAGCAGGACGTCCTGCTGGCGCGTCAGGCCCTGCAGGAAGCCGAAATCGCCCTGAACAACGCCCGGCAGAAAATCAGCGCCCTGAGCGGCAGTACCACCGCCCAGGGCGGTAACCGTTATGAGCTGCGGGCGCCGTTCGATGGCGTAGTAGTGGAAAAACACCTGACTCTGGGCGAAGTGGTCAACGACACCACCAGCGTATTGACCCTCTCCGACCTGTCGCGGGTCTGGGTGACCTTTGGCGTGTCGCCCAAGGATTTGAACAGCGTGCTAGTGGGCAAGTCGGTCACGGTCAATGCCCCGGAACTCAAGGCCGAAGTGACCGGCACCGTGTCTTACGTCGGCAGCCTGCTGGGGGAGCAAACCCGCACCGCCACGGTCCGGGTCACCCTGGAAAACCCCCAGGGCGCCTGGCGGCCGGGCCTGTTCGTCAACGTCCGGGTGAGCACCGACACCCGCCAGGCCAGGGTCGCGGTACCGGAAGCCGCGATCCAGACCGTGGAGGACAAACCCACGGTGTTCGTGCGCACCGAAGACGGCTTCCAGGCACAACCGGTGGTGCTCGGCAGTCGCGCCGCCGGCCAGGTTGAAATCACCCAGGGACTGCAGGCCGGGGTGCTCGTCGCCACGACCGGCAGCTTCGTCCTCAAGTCAGAACTGGGCAAGGCTTCGGCCGAGCACGCTCACTGATCCGCCACTGGCACAAGAAGGTCTCTATGTTCGAACGCCTGATCCAATTCGCCATCGAGCAGCGCATTATCGTGCTGCTCGCGGTGCTGCTCATGGCTGGCCTGGGTATCGCCAGCTACCAGAAACTGCCGATCGACGCGGTACCGGACATCACCAACGTCCAGGTACAGATCAACACCACGGCCGCTGGCTTTTCACCGCTGGAAACCGAACAGCGCATCACCTTCCCCATCGAGACCGCGATGGCCGGCTTGCCGGCCCTGGAGCAGACGCGCTCGCTGTCGCGCTCCGGGCTTTCGCAAGTCACGGTGATTTTCAAGGAGGGCACGGACCTGTTCTTCGCCCGGCAACTGGTCAACGAACGGCTGCAGGTGGCCAGGGAGCACCTGCCCGACGGCGCGGACCCGATGATGGGGCCGATCTCCACGGGCCTGGGGGAGATTTTCCTGTGGACGGTGGAAGCCGAGGACGGTGCGCTCAAGGAGGACGGCACCGCCTACACGCCCACCGACCTGCGGGTGATCCAGGACTGGATCATCAAGCCGCAACTGCGCAACGTCCCCGGCGTCGCCGAGATCAACACCATCGGCGGCTTTGCCAAGGAGTACCAGATCGCGCCGGACCCCAAACGCCTGGCCGCCTACAAGCTGACCCTCACCGACCTGGTGACCGCGCTGGAACGCAACAACGCCAACGTCGGCGCCGGTTACATCGAGCGCAGTGGCGAGCAACTGCTGATTCGCGCGCCCGGCCAGGTGGCGAGCATCGAGGACATCGCCAATATCGTGATGGCCAACGTCGACGGCACGCCAATCCGGATCCGCAACGTCGCCAGCGTCGACATCGGCCGCGAACTGCGCACCGGCGCCGCCACCGAGAACGGCCGTGAGGTGGTGCTGGGCACAGTGTTCATGCTGATCGGCGAAAACAGCCGCAGCGTCTCCCAGGCCGTGGCCGACAAGCTGCAACAGATCAACCGCACGCTGCCCAAGGGCGTGGTCGCGGTCACCGTCTACGACCGTACTACGCTGGTGGACAAGGCCATCGCCACGGTGAAGAAAAACCTCATCGAGGGCGCGATCCTAGTGATCGCCGTGCTGTTCCTGTTCCTGGGCAACATCCGCGCGGCACTGATCACCGCCATGGTGATTCCACTGGCCATGCTCTTCACCTTCACCGGCATGTTCACCAACAAGGTCAGTGCCAACCTGATGAGCCTTGGCGCACTGGACTTCGGCATCATTGTCGACGGTGCCGTGGTAATCGTCGAAAACGCCATCCGCCGCCTGGCCCACGCCCAGCAACACCACGGCCGCATGCTCAGCCGCTCCGAGCGCATGCATGAAGTGTTCGCCGCGGCCAGGGAAGCCCGTCGACCGTTGATCTACGGCCAGTTGATCATCATGGTGGTGTACCTGCCGATCTTTGCCCTCACCGGGGTCGAGGGCAAAATGTTCCACCCGATGGCCTTCACCGTGGTGATCGCCCTGCTGGGCGCCATGCTGCTGTCGGTGACCTTCGTGCCGGCCGCTATCGCGATGTTCGTCACCGGCAAGGTCAAGGAAGAGGAAAACCTGGTGATGCGCGGTGCGCGGCGGGCCTATGCGCCGGCACTGGACTGGGTCATGCGCCACCGCGCGCTGGCGTTTGCCCTGGCCCTCGGGGTGATCGGTGTCTGCGGCGTGGTCGCCAGCCGCATGGGCAGCGAGTTTGTGCCCAGCCTCAGCGAAGGCGACTTCGCCCTGCAGGCCCTGCGAGTGCCGGGCACCAGCCTGACGCAATCAGTTGACATGCAGCAGCGCCTTGAGCAACGGGTCCTGGAAAAAGTCCCCGAGGTTCAACGCATGTTCGCCCGCACTGGCACAGCCGAGATTGCCTCGGACCCGATGCCGCCGAACATCTCCGACAGTTACGTGATGCTCAAGCCGAAAGACCAGTGGCCTGACCCGAGCAAGTCCCGCGAGGCGTTGATTGCCGATATCCAGCGGGTGATCGAGCAAGTGCCGGGAAGCAACTACGAGCTGTCTCAGCCAATCCAGTTGCGTTTCAACGAGCTGATTTCCGGGGTGCGCAGCGATGTGGCGGTGAAGGTCTTCGGCGACGACATGGCCGTGCTGAACAGCACCGCGGCGAAAATTGCGGCATCGATGCAGAAGGTCGAGGGTGCCTCCGAGGTCAAGGTGGAACAGACCACGGGCCTGCCGGTGCTGACCATCGACATCGACCGCGACAAGGCCGCACGCTACGGGCTGAACGTCGGCGATGTGCAGGACACCATCGCCGTCGCCGTTGGCGGACGGTCGGCCGGCACCCTGTATGAAGGTGACCGCCGTTTCGACATGGTGGTGCGTCTTTCCGACGCCATGCGCCAGGACGTCGAGGGCCTGTCGAAGTTGCTGATTCCGGTGCCGGCCTTGCCCAATGGCAGTGCCGACCAGATCGGTTTCATTGCCCTGTCGGAAGTCGCCAGCCTCGACCTGGCGCCGGGGCCGAACCAGGTCAGTCGCGAAAACGGAAAACGCCTGGTGATCGTCAGCGCCAACGTGCGCGGGCGCGACATCGGCTCCTTTGTCCAGCAGGCCGGCGCGCAGATCGAGCAGGACGTGCCCATCCCCGCCGGCTACTGGATCAGTTGGGGTGGACAGTTCGAACAACTGCAATCGGCGGCCAAGCGCTTGCAGGTCGTGGTACCCGTGGCCTTGCTGCTGGTGTTCGCCCTGCTGTTCATGATGTTCAACAACCTCAAGGACGGCCTGCTGGTGTTCACCGGGATCCCGTTCGCCCTGACCGGCGGCGTGATGGCGCTGTGGTTGCGGGATATCCCGCTGTCGATCTCGGCCGGCGTCGGCTTCATTGCACTGTCGGGGGTGGCGGTGCTCAACGGGCTGGTGATGATCGCCTTCATCCGCAACCTGCGCGAGGAAGGACGTTCACTCAGCGTGGCAGTCAACGAAGGCGCCTTGACCCGCCTGCGGCCGGTGCTGATGACCGCCCTGGTCGCATCCCTGGGCTTCATCCCCATGGCACTGGCCACCGGCACCGGCGCTGAAGTGCAGCGACCGCTGGCGACCGTGGTGATCGGCGGCATCCTATCTTCCACGGCCCTGACGTTGCTGATACTGCCAGCGCTGTATCACTGGGCCCACCGACGGGATGAAGAGGAACCCGGCAAACCCCTAACAGAGTCCGACCACTAACCCAGCCGAAACAAACCACCCGCCCCGGTTATCGGTGGCGGGTTTTTTATTGACCCATTACGCGCATGACGAATCTGTAACCCTGGCGCCACCTCGACGAAAGGCTGTGGTTGATAGGCTTCAGGCTGTACTTACATGAGGGTTTAACCATGAAACCGATCAAGTTCCTAACCTTAACCGGCGCCCTGCTAGTGTCTGCGTCAGCCATGGCAGAAAGTGGTGGCGATAAAGCCTTTGAAAAGATGATGCAGAACAACCGCGTCGCCATGGAAAACTATGCCGCGAAACAAGGCAAGAACCCGCCGCAAGTCCGCGAGTATGCATACGGCATGCAACTGGATGTGGTGAACGTGGTGAGTGTCACGCCACCGATCAAGTCGTGCGGCGTCGTACCGGCGCAGATGACCTATGAAGATTCCAGTGGTGAGCTCAACACCCTGCGCTACAACGTCGCCGGGGAGTGTCGTACACGCGGTGGTTAATCCTGGCAGTCGCGTAAGGCTGTTCAGTAGGAGCGAGCCCGCTCGCGATGGACGTTAACGATTACGCGTATGTTCTGAGTAACTGCGTAGTTCTTGAGTTCATCGCGAGCGGGCTCGCGCCTACAGAGGTCGGCGTTCACGGGCAACGTTTCACCACAGATCAAAACAACAAAAAAAAGCGTCCCGAAGGACGCTAAAGATTCACCTCTTCCAAAGGAGCAAGGAGCTTCTAAAGGTGAATGGCCACACTGTAAAACCTTGGCTTATCCTTCCGACTTCGTGACCTGTTTTTGCAGGTCTTGCGAACCGGCTTCAGCTGTCGACTGGACATCCGCGCCGCTGGCACTGCCATGCACTTGCGCCTGGCTCAGTTTGAATTGCTTCAAGTATTCCTGAGAGCGTTCAGCGCCACCTTCGGCAAATACGCTGCTGCTGGTGATAGCCATTGCGGTCATAAACAGAACGTTCAGAAGTTTCATGGTGAGTTTCCTCTTACCTTCACGGGAAGACTTACGGGCCTGTTGGCCTTCAAGTCCTTGGGTTCCCGTGAATGATAAAAAAGCCAAGCTAACAGGAGCATGTTCGCGGCATTACATTCTTGACATGTTCAGGTTTTGAGCAGGTTTGTTACAGAATTGTCATCGGGTATTCGACAATCAACCGTACTTCGTCCAGATCCGACTCGAAGTCCGTGGCGCGGGTGGTGGCCTGGCGCACCCGGAACGACATGTCCTTGAGCTTGCCGGCCTGGACCACGTATTTGGCTTCGATATCGCGCTCCCAGCGCTTCTGGTCGGTCAACGGATTGCCCGCATCGTCACGGCGCACGTACACCGAGTTGGCGTTGCCATAGTCGGCGTCGCTGCCACGGCCATAACGGGTCATGAAGGACAACCCGGGCACACCATAGGTGGTCATGTCCAGGTCATAGCGCACCATCCAGGAACGCTCCTTGGGCGCGTTGAAATCGCTGTACTGGATCGAGTTGTCGAGGTAGATCGAGTCCGACTGGCGCAGGTAATCGAAGTCGTCATTGCCGTTGTTGCGCTGGTGGGACAACGCCACGCTGTGGGCACCGAACGCGACGCCCGCCCTGGCGCTCCAGATGTTGTTGTCGAACGCCCCCAGCAACTGCTTGCCCTCGTCCACCGCCTTGTAATAGTTGAAGCCGCCGAACAACGAGACCTCGTCGGACAGCGGATAACTCAGGGTCGTGCCCGCGTAGTACTGGTTCCAGGCGTCCTTGAGGCGGCTGGAGTACAGGCTGAAGCTGACATGGCTGTCGAGGTTGTAGTCGCCCCCGAAGTAGGCCATCCAGGGTGAATCCACGGGGCCGGCGTAAAAGGTCTCGAAGTTGTCGCGCATGTTGCTCGACGTCGGCTGGCTCATGGCATGCAGGCGCCCGCCCTGCACGGTCAGGCCATCAATACTGGTGTTGCTGGCGGTCACCCCGGTGAAGCTCTCCGGCAGCAACCGCGAGTCGCCGGCAGCCACCACGGGGGTGGCGGGAAACACATCGCCGACCTTGACCACCGTATCGAACGCCCGGACCTTGGCGGCGCCACCGACCTTGGTGTACTCGTCACTCGCCTCGCCGTCACTGTTGACCGGCAGCACATCGAATGAACTGCGGCCGCCGTTGCGACCATCGCCAGTGTCCAGTTTCAGCCCGATCATGGCAAAGGCATCGACCCCCACGCCCACGGTGCCCTGGGTGAATCCCGACTCGAAGTTACCGATGATGCCCTGGGCCCAGGCTTCGGAATATCCATTGCCAGTAGGACTGGACTGGCCCTTGCGGTTGTCACGGTTGAAGTAGTAGTTGCGGTTGAGCACCGTCAGGCTGCTGCCCTCGATAAAGCCTTCGGCCTTTTCCTCGGCCAGCGCCCACGATGGCGCGACACCGAGCAGGGCCGCCAGCGCCGCCACGGTGAAAGGTGTTGTGTTGTTCATCTGTTGCTCCTGTGAATGTTCGGCAGAACGGAAACCGTTCCCAGGCTTGGGTCTTGTTGTAGGCGGGGCCGGGTGCCCCGAAGCCGCCGAGGGGTATCGTGGCAAGCGCGAGATAACGTGGAGATGATTGGCCGATTACAATTTCGTCATCTGCCGGGCGTGGCGTGCGGGGCAATCCGCCGCAACGTCTTTTGCTGTACATCCATACAGATAAAGATTGATCCATACCGCCGTACCGCGCATGCTGTGCACCTTTCAAACCTGATGACTGATGGTGGTTATGCGGCTGTTTCTGTGTGAAAAACCTTCCCAGGCCAAAGACATTGCCGCCGTGCTCGGCGCCAGCCGGCGTGGTGACGGTTGCTGGCTGGGAAGCGGGATCACGGTCACCTGGTGCATCGGCCACTTGCTCGAAACCGCCCCGCCGGACGCCTACGACGCACGCTATAAGCGCTGGGTGCTGGAAGACCTGCCGATCGTTCCCGAGAAGTGGAAGATGCAGGTCAAGCCCAAGACCGCCAGCCAGTTCAAGGCGGTCAAGCGGCTGCTGGGCGAAGCTCAGGAGTTGGTGATCGCCACCGACGCCGACCGTGAAGGCGAGATGATCGCCCGTGAGCTGGTGGAGCATTGTCGTTATCGCGGGCCGATCCAGCGCCTGTGGCTTTCGGCGCTGGACGACGCCTCGATTCGCAAGGCCCTGGGCGCACTCAAGCCTGGCGCCGACACCTTCAGCCTGTATCACTCGGCGTTGGGTCGCTCGCGGGCGGACTGGCTGATCGGCATGAACATGAGTCGCTTGTTCACCCTGCTCGGGCGCCAGTCCGGCTACCAGGGCGTATTGCCGGTCGGCCGGGTGCAAACCCCGACCTTGCGCCTGGTGGTGGACCGCGACCGCAGCATTGCCGACTTCGTGCCGGTGCCGTACTGGGCGATTGACGTACAACTGCTGCACGCCGGTACGCCGTTCACCGCCCAGTGGCGTGCGCCCCCCCAGGTCTGCGATGAGCATGACCGCTGCCTTGACCCGGCGTTGGCCAGGGAAGCCGCCAGCGCCATGGGCAACGCCGCCAGTGCGCGGCTGGTCAAACTACGCACCGAACGGGTCCGCGAAGTCGCCCCGCTGCCGTTCGACCTGGGCACCCTGCAGGAGATCTGCTCGAAGAAACTCGGCCTCGGCGCCCAGGAAACCCTCGACGTCGCCCAGGCGTTATACGAAACCTACAAAGTCATCACCTACCCACGCAGTGACTGCGGCTACCTGCCGATCAGCCAGCACAGCGAGGCACCCGCCATTCTCGCGGCGCTCGGGCGTGCCGATCCAAGCCTTGGCGAACTGGCCAGGCACCTTGATCCGCAGCGCCGCTCCCGGGCCTGGAACGACGCCAAGGTCAGCGCTCACCACGGCATCATCCCGACCGCGGCGGCGCAAAACTTCGAACGCCTGACTGGCAAGCACCGGGCGGTCTACACCCTGATTCGCGCCCGGTATCTGGCGCAGTTCCTGCCCAACCACGAGTACGATCGCACCCAGGCCGACTTCGACTGTGCCGGCCAGGTCCTTCGAGCGGTCGGTAAACAGGTGGTGGAAGCCGGCTGGAAACGCGCCCTGCCCGAAGCCCTGGCCCCGGCCAAGGGACGCGAAGCACCGGCACCGCAGAACCTGCCGCCGTTGACCCAGGGCCAGGACTATCCGGTTGCCGGCGTAACCCTCAAGGACCTCTGGACCCAGCCACCCAAGCCCTTCACCGAGGGTGACCTGATCAAGGCCATGAAAAACGTCGCCCGACTGGTGGAAGATCCGCTGCTAAAACAGAAGCTCAAGGACACCACCGGCATCGGCACCGAAGCGACCCGCGCCGGAATCATTCAGGGCCTGCTGGATCGCGGCTACCTGGTCAAGCACGGCAAGGCCCTGGCCGCCACTCCCGCAGCCTTCAGCCTGATCGACGCCGTGCCCCGGGCCATCGCCGACCCCGGCACCACGGCCATCTGGGAACAGGCCCTGGACATGGTCCAGAGCGGTGAAATGAGCCTCGAGGAATTCGTCGCCAAGCAAGCCGCCTGGATGAGCAAGCAGGTCAGTCGCTGCGCCGGCCTGCGCCTGACCATCAGCGGCCCGGCCAGCCCCGCCGGCAAAGGCGCGGCCCCTTGGAAGAACAAGCGCAAGACCACCGGCAAGCGCAAAGCCGCACCGACCGCCAGACGCAAGGCCAAGCCTGCCCCGTAACGGCCATGCTCCGCTCGCACAGGGTTCGCGTGAACGCCTGTGCGAGCGCAACCGGCATCACGCCAGGCTTTTGCTGACCACTTCAAACACGTCGCTGGACAGCTCGCCCGAGGCGCGGATGCGCTCAAGTTCGCCCTTCATCAACGCCTGGCGAGCGCTGTCGTACTTGCGCCAGCGAGTCAAAGGCGCCAGTTGGCGCGACGCCATCTGCGGATTCAACGCGTTCAACTCAATGACCAGGTCCGCCAGGAAGCGATAACCCGAACCATCGGCCGCGTGGAAGTTGATCAGGTTCTGCCCGGCAAAGGCCCCCACCAGCGCGCGCACCTTGTTCGGGTTCTTGATGTTGAACGCCGGATGCTCCATCAACTGGCGAACCCGCTGCAAGCCACCCGGCAAACCACTGCCGGCCTGGACACTGAACCACTGGTCCATGACCAGCGGGTTGTCCTTGAAGTGCTCGGCAAAGCTCGCCAGCGCCTTGGCCTTCTCGGCTTCGAACGGCGAATTCACCAGTACCGCCAGCGCGGTCAGGCGCTCGGTCATGTTGTCACAGGCATCGAACTGCTCAAGGGTTGCCGCCAGCACTTCAGGCTTGCCGCTGAGCATCAGGTACGACAAGGCGATGTTCTGCAGGCTGCGTCGGGCGAAGTGTTCGGCTTCGGCCACGTACGAGGTGTTCTTCGACGTTTCGCGGTTGGCCTGGTAACGCGCCAACAGGCCGTCGAACAGGCTGTCGGCCAACTGCTTGCGCGCGAATTCGCGGGCCGCGTGAATGGCATCGACGTCAGCCACTTCGCTGATTTCGGTCAGGTAGGCCTCGCTGGGCAGCGAGAGCATTTCGGCGACCATGGCCTGGTCCAGGGACTCGTCCGCCAATACGCTGCGCAGCGCACTGATCAAGCGCGGGTCGAGCACCAAGGGCTGGCCTGCCTGATGCTGGGCAATCAGCTCCTGCAAGACTTGCACCGACAGTTGCTGACCCGCTTCCCAGCGGTTGAAACCATCGCTGTCGTGCTGCATCAGGAACATCAGTTGATCGCGGTTGTACGGGAAGCTCAGTTTCACCGGCGCCGAGAAGCCGCGCAGCAAGGAAGGCAATGGTTGTTCGGCGATGTCGACGAAGGTGAAGGTTTGCTCGGCCTGGGTCACCGACAGCACGCGGGAGGTACCCGTGGCAGCGGCCTCGCCTGCAAGACGCAAGGCAATACCAGCCCCCTGGCTGTCCAGCAGGCCGAGTTCGACCGGGATCACGAAGGGCAGTTTCTCGACCTTGTCCGGTGTCGCCGGGCAGCTTTGACGCAAGGTCAGGCTGTAGGTGTTCGCGGCGGCATCATAGGACTCACTGACCGCCAGGCGCGGTGTCCCTGCCTGGCTGTACCAGCGCTTGAACTGGGTCAGGTCAACGCCGTTGGCGTCTTCCATGGCCTTGATGAAGTCATCGCAGGTCACGGCCTGGCCATCGTGGCGCTCGAAATACAGGTCGCTGCCTTGGCGAAAACCCTCAGCGCCGAGCAAGGTGCGGATCATGCGCACCACTTCCGAACCCTTCTCGTACACCGTCAGGGTGTAAAAGTTGGAGATCTCGATGAAGCTGTCAGGGCGCACGGCGTGGGCCATGGGGCCGGCGTCTTCGGCGAACTGATGAGTGCGCAGGTACGCTACGTCTTCGATACGCTTGACGGTGCGCGAGTGCATGTCGGCCGAGAACTCGGCATCTCGGAACACCGTGAACCCTTCCTTGAGCGACAGCTGGAACCAGTCGCGGCAGGTGACGCGGTTGCCCGACCAGTTGTGGAAGTATTCGTGGGCCACCACTGCCTCGACCCGCTGGTGTGCGGCATCGGTGGCGGTTTCGGCGCGGGCCAGCACGCAGCTGGAGTTGAAGATGTTGAGGCCCTTGTTCTCCATCGCACCCATGTTGAAGTCGTTGACCGCCACGATCATGAAGATGTCCAGGTCGTATTCGCGACCATAGACGTCTTCGTCCCAGCGCATGGACTTCTTCAGGCTGTTCATGGCGTGCTGGCACTTGTCGATGTTTTCCGGCTCGACATAAATGCGCAGCGCCACGGTGCGCTGGGTCATGGTGGTGAAGGTGTCTTCGACGCACCACAGGTCACCGGCCACCAGCGCGAACAGGTACGCCGGCTTCATGAACGGATCTTCCCAGGTGGCCCAGTGCCGACCGTCTTCGCCAGGACCGCTGGCAATCGGGTTGCCGTTGGACAGGAGCACCGGGTAACGGTGCTGCTCGGCGACCACGGTGGTGGTGAACTTGCTCATCACGTCCGGGCGGTCGAGGTAATAGGTGATCTTGCGGAAACCCTCGGCCTCGCACTGGGTGCAGAACATGCCGCTGGACTTGTACAGGCCTTCCAGTGCGGTGTTGGTTTCCGGGTGGATCCTGACACTGGTGTCGACCGTGAAGGTAGCGCTGGTCGGGTGCAGGGTCAGGTGGCTTTCCGTCAATTGATAGTCACCGGACGCAAGCTCGGCGTCGCCCAGGGCGACCGACAACAGCTCAAGCTGCTGGCCGTCGAGCACCAGCGGCGGCAGGCCCGCTGCACTGTTCAAAAGGCAGGCAGGGTTGCGGCGCATCACCAGTTGCGCATGGACCAGGCTGTGGTCCTCGAACAACTCGAAGGTCAGGTGCGTCTCGTCGATCAGGTACTCGGGCGCCTGATAGTCCTTCAGGTAAATCATCTTCGGTTGTTCGGTGCGCATGCTGGAATCCTTTTACTGGGGCACGCCTAGTGATGGACGGCGAGCTGATAAGCCGTGTATTTACGAATATTGATAACGCCGGTGTCGAAGATCAGGTACTGGCCCTTGATCCCCATCAGCGTGCCTTCGGCAATCGGGTTCTTGTCCAGATTGAAGCTGACGATCTTGGCCGGGTACTGCTCGACCGGGTAACGGATTTCAAGCGGCTCGATATCGCTCACCGGTTGAATCGCTTGCAGGCCGAAGCGCTCCTGCAGGCCCAGCAGGCCCTCGGCACAGCTGGCAAACAGCTGGTCACGTACCTGCTTGAGGTCAACCGCTGCCGCATCGCCCTTGAGCAAAGCACGCCAGTTGGTCTTGTCGGCCACCTGCGTGCGCAGCAGGTCTTCCACCAAGCCCGACTGCTGGCGGGTCGACACCCGCATGATCGGCAACGCCTGGCTCGCACCCTGGTCGAGCCAGCGGGTCGGCAACTGGGTGGCGCGCGTGATCCCGACCTTGACCCCCGACGAGTTGGCCAGGTACACCACGTGGTCGGTCATGCAGAACTGCTCGCCCCAGGAGGGCTCGCGGCAGGTGCCGGCGTCGTAGTGGCAGCGCTCCGGGCTCATGATGCAGACATCGCACTGGGCCAGCTTGGTCATGCAGGGGTAGCAGTAGCCCTGGCTGAAACTGGTCTTGGTTTTACGCCCACAATGGATGCAATGGATTGCCCCCAGGTACTCCAGGCGAACCGTGCTGCCAATCATCGGATTGACCGGCACCTCGGTATCGCCCAGGCGAAAAGCGTATTGCACCGTCGAGGCGTCAAGGCGCACCGACATCTTGCTGATTGCACCGCGGCCAATCTCGATCAATGGATGGCATCCGACTTGAACAGGATATTCGGCACTTCGATGGACTTGGAACTGCATTCCTGCGGGCCCATGTAGCCGGTGTGCTGGTCTTCGGGCAGGTTCTGCATTTCCCAGGCAATCATCGCCTGCAGCGACAGTTCACGCTGTTCGGCGGTCAGCTTGCCACCGTCGGACCACTTGCCGATCTCCACCGCCAGCTTGAGGCTCTGGTAGATCTCGGGGGTGATGTTGCCGATCATTTCGTTAAAAGAGGACATCAGGGTCTCCGTGCTCTTTATTGACATAACAATTTAGAGGGCGAGTTTACGGCGACTGTACAAGCCACCCAACAAACCGGTGAGGCATCCGACGAGTAACCCGCCGACATGCGCCGCATTGGCAATTTCGCCGAAACCGATCATCGAGATCAGCCCCGACATACACAAGGCCAGCCATACCAGCATCATCACCAACACCCCGCGAGGCAGGCGATACGCCGGGTTCGGCGACAGCAACTGGTAGATCCAGCAATGCCCGAGCAGGCCGTAGAGCACCCCGGACAGCCCGCCGAACAGGCTTGGACCGCCATAAAGATACTGGCCGTAGTTCGACACCAGGCTGAACAGCAGCGTCAGCCCCAGCAGGTTGATACCGCCCTGGCGCGACTCGATGCGCCGCCCCAGTTCCCAGTACCACATGCCGTTCATGGCCAGGTGCAGGAAGCCGAAGTGAATCAGCATGGGCGTGAACAGGCGCCACCACTGCCCCGCCGCCAGGCTGTCGGCCAGCGGCGTGAAGTGGATGTACTCGCCCACCACGCGGAACTCGAGGAAGGTGAACCAGTGCAGGGTATCGAGGTTGTCGCCCAGCAGCGTCACGACGCCCACCAGCGCACTCAACAGCAGGACCAGCGCGGTCATGGGGCTGTGGCGCAATTGCTCGACGAACCCCGGGCGCTGGACGCTAGTCTGCGTCGGAATGTCCAGTTGCTGATCGGGGTCGCCCGCCGGAAAACGTTCGTACAAGGAACGTACGTCCTCGCTGATGGCGTCCGACACCCAGAGCACCTGCTCCCCGCCCTCCTCACTGACCCGGTGAGGGACCTGCATGCGTTGCAGCAACTTCACAAAACCACTCAGGTCCACCGCCAGCGGCAGACGTAAAACAGCAACAGCAGTCATTGCATGGCCTCCGGCCGTTCGACATCTACCCAGACGAACTTGCCCGGGTCGAGACGTGTTTCCTGATCCAGTCGGTAGGCAACCAGTTTGCCGTAGAGCACTGCGCTGTAGTCCAGGCAGGCCAGGTTCTGACGAATCGGCGCCGGCTTGCCGCTGCGCCAGTAGTGCCCGACAAACAACAGCGGCTCGTCGATGCCATAGCGCAGCAAGGTGTCCTTTTCCACAGCCGACAATGGCGTCTGCGCCACCGGCTCGGGCAAGGCATCGGGCTGGAACACGATATCGCCGTAGGTCTGCGGATTGTCTTCCCAGAATTTGGTGCGGAAGAACGAGCGTATCAGGCCGTCGCCGCTGGTCATGGTCAGGCCATGGGGCAGGCGCATGTCGGTGCCCCGCAGCAAGCGGTCGAAGGCCATGCAAGCGAAGCTGCCGGAAATCGCCGCGGCCTGGACGAAGTGTTCGTCGACGCAGCCATCGGGATGCTGCTTGCGCAGCAGGTCGATCAAGGCACCATCCCAGCAGGCGTGAACCACTCGGAAACGGCCGGCGTCGACAAACAGCGGCATCTTGTAGAACCATTGCAGGAAGTCGTGCCAGTCCGCAGGATGATGGGCGAACTGGCTCAGGGTTTCGTCGATCAGCCGGGCATGCCGGGGCGTATGCTCGCGCACGTACTGCTTGCCGCAGCCAGCCGGTGCCGGGGTGCTCCAGCCCAGCGCGTTGAACTCGTGGTTGCCCATGATGCACAGCGCCTGGCCGGCCTCGACCATGTCGTGAACGATGTGCAACGCTTCGCGGATGCGCGGGCCACGGTCGATGATGTCACCGAGGAACACCGCCATGCGTGACGGGTGGCGCCAGACGCCCCCCAGCCTGTGGTACCCGAGTCGGTCCAGCAGATGCTCAAGGGTATGAGCGCAACCGTGCACGTCACCGATCAGGTCGTAGCTACGCGCGGGATCGAGCATCAGTCGCCTCCACCACCCAGACGGCTGCCCCAGCCAAGCTTGGTCCGGCAGACCTCGTAGTAGTTGTGATCCAGAGGGTGAATCAGACGCAGCTTCTGCGCCTTCTTGCTCACGGTGATGGTGTCACCGGGGGCGCAGGTGAAGTGGTTCTGCCCATCACACGAAACTTGCGGGTAAATCTGCATATCCTTGGACACGACGATTTTCAGCTCGCTGTTACCATCGACCACAATCGGCCTTCCGGACAAGGTATGGGGGTACATCGGCACAATAACAATGGCATCGAGCTTGGGATGCATGATCGGCCCGCCCGCCGACAACGCGTAGGCCGTCGAACCGGTGGGCGTGGCGACGATCAGGCCGTCGGCCTTCTGGCTGCAGACGAACTGGCCATCGATGTACAGTTCGAACTCGATCATCCGGGTGGATTTGCCGGGGTGCAGCACCACGTCATTCAACGCATCGCCCTGGCCGATGGCCTCGGCGTGACGGCGAACCTCGGCCTGCAACAGGAAGCGGTTTTCCACCAGGTAATGGCCGTCGAGCACTTCGGCGACCTTGGTTTCCAGCTCGTCGGGACGGATGTCGGTGAGAAAGCCCAGGTTGCCGCGGTTGATCCCCAGCACCGGAATATTGTGCCGGGCCAATGCGCGGGCGGCCCCCAACAGGCTGCCATCGCCGCCCACGACGATGACCATGTCGCAGACTTCGCCGAGCATCTTGCGCGACGAGGTTTGCAGGCCGTGGCCAGGCAGGACTTCGCCAATGGTGTCTTCGAGAATCACGTGCAAGTGCCGGTCAAGCAGGAATCTTTTCAGTCGGCGAACGGTATCCAGCACCTGCGAACTGCCCAGGCGACCGATGATGCCGATATTGCGAAATTGCTCCATGGGGCTCCTGCGAGGGTCTGCGACGGCCAAAAGCACGATTATGGGCGAAACCGGGCCGTAGACAAAATCCTTTCAGCCACGGGGACTCCCCTATTTGAGTCTATGCTCGCAAGATGATCCTATTTCCCGATTTGCTCCAGTTGCCCCACCAATTGCACCACCCGCAAGTGCGCGATCTGGCGTGGGTCATCCTCGCACCGCCCATGCTCAGTGCGACGCCATGGCCGCAACGTCATCCGCTGGCCGGCAGCGACTGGGTACGCGCCCCGCAACAGCTGGAGCATTGGCTGCATCAGCTCGACCAGGACAGCCACGCACTGCAGTATTGGCTGGCCCAGGCCCGCACCCGGCGACTGGGGCTGTATTACGAACGCCTGTGGCAGTTTGCCGTGGGGCATGCCCCCGGGATCGAACTGCTGGCGGCCAACCTGCCGATCCGTCGCGAAGGGCACACATTGGGCGAGCTGGACATGCTGCTGCGTGACGGCGACGGCGTGCATCACCTGGAGCTGGCGATCAAGCTCTACCTCGGCCCCCAGGGAGGCAACGGCCATGACCCCGCGCTCTGGCTGGGGCCCGGTTGCCATGACCGACTGGATCGCAAACTGGAACACCTGAGCCAGCATCAGCTCCCCATCTCCGCCCGCCCCGAAAGCCGCGAAGCCCTGGCCGCGCTGGGCATCCATCACGTCAGCGCACAGCTGTGGCTGGGGGGCTATCTGTTGTATCCGTGGCCGGGACTGTGCGAACCACCGCGTGGCGCCCATCCGCAACACCTGCGCGGCAGCTGGCTGCACCAGAAGGACTGGCTGGCGTTTGTCGCCCAGCGTCCCCACGGCCGTTGGCAGCACCTGCCCCGCCATGCCTGGCTGGCACCGGCGCACTACCCGGCCGACCAGACCTGGAGCGATGAACAGCTGCAGGCGTGGCTCAGCGCCCTGGAACCACTGGCCCCGGCGCAGTTGATGGTGCGCTTGACCGAAAACAGCCGTGGCGACTGGGAGGAAGCCGAGCGCTTGTTTGTGGTGTCCGATTTGTGGCCGAACGTACCAGGGCAGGCTTGATGCCCGGATTGGCGGTCTACAGCGACAACCGCAGGGCCAGTGCTGCCAGGGTCACCAGCAACACCGGCAACGTCAGCACGATCCCGACCTTGAAGTAATAACCCCAGCCAATCCGGATGCCCTTGCGCTGCAGCACATGCAACCAGAGCAAGGTCGCCAGGCTGCCGATCGGGGTGATCTTCGGCCCCAGGTCGCTGCCAATCACGTTGGCGTAGATCATCGCCTCCTTCACCACCCCGGTGGCCTGGCTGGCATCGATCGACAACGCACCGATCAGCACCGTGGGCAGGTTGTTCATGATCGATGACAACAACGCAGTCAGCAGCCCGGTGCCCATGGCCGCGCCCCAGACGCCGTATTGGGCGAACACATCGAGCCAGCCGGCCAGTTGCGCGGTCAGCCCGGCGTTACGCAGTCCATAGACCACCAGGTACATGCCCAGGGAGAAGATCACGATGTGCCACGGCGCCCCCTTCATCACCTTGCGCGTGGAAATCCGGTGCCCACGGCCGGCGATCATCAGCAGCAACGCGGCACACAGCGCCGAGATCGCGCTGATGGGAATCCCCAGCGGCTCCAGGGCAAAGCACCCCAGCAACAGAATCGCCAACACCCCCCAACCGGCAAAGAACGTGGCCTTGTCATGGATCGCCGTTTTCGGCTCATCCAGCTGGTGCGGGTCGTAACGGGCCGGAATGTCGCGACGGAAGAACCACAGCAATACCGCCAGGGTCGCCGCGACCGCCACCAGGTTGACCGGCACCATCACCGCCGCATAACGGTTGAAACCGATGTGAAAGAAGTCCGCGGAGACAATGTTCACCAGGTTCGACACCACCAGCGGCAGGCTCGCGGTATCGGCAATGAAGCCGGCGCCCATGACAAACGCCAGGGTGGCCACCGGGGAAAACCGCAGGGCCAGCAGCATCGACATCACGATCGGCGTGAGGATCAACGCCGCGCCATCATTGGCGAACAGCGCCGCGACCAGCGCCCCGAGCAACACCATGTAAGCGAACAGCTTGCGCCCGCTGCCACGCCCCCAGCGCGCCACATGCAGGGCCGCCCAGGCAAAGAGCCCGGCTTCATCGAGCAACAGGCTGATGATGATCAGCGCGACAAAGGTACCGGTGGCGTTCCAGATGATTTCCCACACCAGCGGGATATCGCTGACGTGAACCACCCCACTGAGCAGCGCCAGCACGGCGCCGAATACGGCGCTCCAGCCGACACCCAGGCCTTTGGGTTGCCAGATCACCAGGGTAATGGTCAGCAGGAAAATCAATGATGCGATCAGCATGCGCAACAGCCTTCAACACGAGGAGACAGGAATAATGAGGGGGGATCAGCAGCAGCGCACCGGACGGCCTGCCATCGCCTGCAGGCGCGCGATGTCGGCGGCGAGCCAATGCCCGTGGGCTGCCAGGGCACCTTGCAGGAGTGTGGTGACCCAGGGCGCCAGTTGCGGGTGCACGCGGTAGTACACCCACTGCCCCTGACGACGGTCGGCAAGCAAACCGCTGCTGCGCAATTGCGCCAGGTGACGGGAAATTTTCGGCTGGCTCAGGTCCAGTGCCGCCGTCAGCTCACAGACGCACAGTTCACCTTCGGCGCAGATCAGCAAGGCGATACGCGCGCGGGTGTCATCGGCCAGGGCCTTGAACACGTCGACGGGATTGGCGGTTTCGGACATGGGCAATCAACGCCTGAACATAGGAGGCGCAAATATATGGAATTTCGAATATAAGGTAAAGCATCCGTTGCAGCGACAGCCGATTGGCCAGTGCCTACCAATGCACGCACTGGCACTACCAGGGTCACAATGCAGTTCAGTCAAGGATAGGGTTGCTCAATACATCCCCCGTGGCGAGCGAGCTTGCTCGCGCTGGGCTGCACAGCAGCCCCAAAAGCTTTCGCCGAGTTCGTTCTGAAAGACCGCAGTCGCTTTATTGGGCGCGCTTCGCGCACCAGCGCGAGCAAGCTCGCTCGCCACGGGTCTCTCACTCGCTTCAAACGGTTCTTGACTGAACAGCATGACTACCAGGGTCAGGCCTTTTTATGCTGCTCGACCCACTCGCCGTAGGCATTGATGAAACTCTGCAAGAACGGCTGCAGTTTCTCCGACAGCTTGCCCGACTCGTCGAAGGCCGAACCGGCATTGCTCAGGTAGGCCTCCGGCTGCTGCATGCACGGCACGTTGAGAAACACCATGGACTGGCGCAGATGGTGATTGGCACCGAAACCGCCGATGGCGCCGGGCGACGCACTGATCACCGCACCCGGCTTGCCGCCCCAGGCGCTCTTGCCGTAAGGCCTGGAGCCGACGTCAATGGCATTCTTCAGCGGTGCCGGCACCGAGCGGTTGTACTCCGGGGTGACAAACAATACCGCATCGCAAGCACTGACTTGATCGCGGAAAGTACTGTAGGCTGCCGGCGGTGTAACGTCGATGTCTTCGTTGTAGAGCGGCAGATCGCCAATCTCGACGATCTTCATGTGAAGGTTTGCCGGCGCCAGTTCGATCAGCGCCTGGGCAACCTTGCGGTTGATCGACTGTTTTCTCAAGCTGCCCACCAGGACAGCAACCGTATAGACCTTGCTCATGGGAGACTCCCGACTATCTGGCTAAAGGAGCCTGTAGTTATAGATGATCCAGCCGCCCCGCAACGACTCCAGATCATGGAATCAGGGCAAAACATTATTTTTTTCCCACGGGAAAACTTACACCGCTTATCGACGGTCTATAGAGCCGCAAATTGAGTGACTTATCTCCAGAGGTTCTAAGCAGATGGCAGCAGTACTCGTCGGACAATTCCATGCAAGAGACGCGCAAGGCCGTGTCTATTCCGTGCATGAGTTCCAGGAATCCACCCCGTCGGCAGAGGGCATCGAAGGCGCTGCGCCCGTGACCACTTACAAGCTGGCCATTGGCGACCGGGTCAACAAGCTCGATGACAATGAATTCCTGCTGGTGCAGTCCAATGTCACCCTCATCCGCGAACCTGAGCCCCGCGTTGCGTCATAACCCGCCTTTATCCGCTGAAGTCACAGGCACGGACTTGGGTTAGGATTCAGCCAATGAATCCTTCACCTGCTGAACATGGACTTCACGCATGCGTTTACGTCATATCGAAGTGATCCAGGCGCTCCTGCAAACCGGCCATCTGGGCACCGCCGCCGAGATGCTGCAACTGCCGGTGGCCGAGGTCGAAGCCCTGTTGCGCGAGACCGAGGGGCAACTGGGCTTCATGCTGTTTGCCAGCGTGCGCGGACGTTTGCAGGCGACCCGCGAAGCCCGTGAGTTGCAGGTTCAGATTGCCCATGTCTACGAAGCACTGGAACCGGTGCAACGCCTGGCCGACAGCCTCAAGCAGTACCAGGCCCCTCCCCTTCGGGTCATTGGCACGCCGCCCCTGGCCCAGCAGTTGCTACCCCAGGGCATTGCAAGCTTGCGGCGGCGCTTCCCGGATGTGCCCTGCTCGCTGCTATGCCTGCCCACTCGCGAGATCGTCAAAAGCCTGCTGCTGCGTGAGAGCGATCTGGGGCTGAGCCTGCATGATCCGGAGCACGAGGACATTCAGTGCCAGGTCATTGCCCAGGGCAAGCTGCAACTCCTGGCGCCCCACGGCTGGCTGCAACCCCGGCAGAAATACATCGGCGTGCAAGACCTGGCCGGCCAGTCGATGGTCGGGCTGGAAGGCCACGACCCGCTCAGCGTGCTGTTCGAGAGCAAGTTGCTGGCATTGCGTCCGGCCCCGGTCGTCCATACCCGGGTGCAGACGCACCAGATGATGCGCAGCATGGTCGAGGCCGGCGAAGGCCTGGCCGTTGTCGACCCCTTTACCGCCATCGGCGCCAGGGCTGGCGGCCTGGACGTCTGCCCAGTGTCACCGGCCGTGCCGATCAACCTCTACGCCCTGACCCTGAACAACGTCGCGCCAACACCGACGGTCGAAGCCTTGCTCGACATCCTCAAGGCACAAGCACAGGCGATGTTGGCGACTTGACCGGGTGTTCCAGCGGGTTGTCAAAGACCCGGTACCAGAACAAGGCCACTTCGGCCGTTTGCGGGTCGATCCCGCGATAACGCAGGTGGTCGATGCCGCCGATCACGTAGCCGCAGCGCTCATAGAGCCGACAGGCGCCCAGGTTGTTGTTCTGGGTTTCCAGCATGATGCCCGGCAGCTTCTTCTTGCGGCTCCAGAACTGCGCAACGTCCAGCAGTGCCTTGGCGACCCCATGGCGACGCGCCGGAGCATGCACCGCCAGCTCGTCGATGTGGGCAAAACCGTTCCAGTTGGTACTGACCACGATGTGCCCCACCGGAAAATCATCCAGGAAGGCCATGAAAATCGCGCTGTCCACCCCATCGCGGTAACTGGCGAACTCCTCGGGGTCGATGCCGTAGCATTTGCGATAAGGCGTAATGGGCTGCAACGGCCACTCGCTCACCGGCGTGTCAATCCGCGCGGCGGCATAGGCCTTGACTTCAAAGCTGAAGTCACTGCACCAGACATACTCGGCAAAACCTTCGTCGGCGACACGCACGGCCAGGCCCGGGTACTTGGGATTGATCACCGGCTGCATACTGGGAAACGTCCTCAAATCTTGATGCAATCGACGGTGTACTGCCGTCCATTGCCCTCGCCTTCATGTTGCAGGCCGTGCACATCGGCAACAAACCCCGGGAAACTGCTATCGAACGTGCGGGCAAATGCCAGGTAATCGATGATCGAGCGGGTCGCTTCGGTGAACCGCTCCCCGGGCATGATCAACGGAATGCCCGGCGGGTATGGCACCAGCATCACCGCCGCGATCCGCCCCTGCAAGTGGTCGATGGACACCGCCTCGACCTCGCCACGCACCAATTGATCATAGGCGTCGGCCGGTTTCAGGGCGATCTCGGGCAGCACGGTGTACATGCGCTTGAGGTGTTTGGCGGTGGCATTGCTGCGATAGCAGGCATGCAGTTGATCGCACAAATCCCGCAGGCCCATGCCCTGATAACGGGCCAGGTCGCGTTGCGCCACACAGGGCAGACAGGTGACCAGGCTGATGTTGGCGTCGTAACTGCGCTTGAACTCCAGCAGTTCGGTGAGCAAGGTACTCCATTTGCCCTTGGTGATGCCCATGGAAAACAGCACCAGGAACGAATACAGGCCGGTCTTCTCCACCACCAGCCCGCGCTCCCAGAGGAACTTGCTGACCACCGCGGCCGGTATCCCGCGTTCGCTCAGCGCACCACCCGCGGTCAGGCCCGGCATGACCAGGGTCACCTTGATCGGGTCCAGCAGCACGTAATCTTCGGCGATGTCGCCAAATCCGTGCCAGTCGGCTTCAGGCCCCAACAGCCAGTCGGCGGTGCTCACCTGGTCAATGCCTTCCACCAGCGGTGGCTGCCAGATCGAGAACCACCAGTCGTCGGCGGCGATGTGCTGCCGCAGATTGGCCAGGGCACGGCGAAAACTCAGGGCTTCGTCGAACATTTCCTGCAGCAGCGAGCGCCCCGCCGGGCCTTCCATCATCGCCGACGCCACGTCCAGCGAGGCAATGATGCTGTACTGCGGCGACGTGGAGATGTGCATCATGAAGGCTTCATTGAAGCGATCGCGGTCCAGTTGCCGCGCCCCACCGTCCTGCACATGAATCATCGACGCCTGGCTGAAGGCCGCCAGCAGTTTGTGGGTGGAATGGGTGGTAAACACCAACGGGCTGTCGGCCGAGCGCGAGGTGCCCATGCCATAACGCCCGGCGAAGAACTCGTGAAAGGCCGCATAGGCGTACCAGGCTTCGTCGAAGTGCAGGACCTCGACACTGTTGCCCAGGGTTTGCTTGATCAGCTCGGCGTTGTAGCAGAGGCCGTCGTAGGTCGAGTTGGTGACCACCGCCAGTTTCACTTTCGCGGGACGACCCCGGGTCAGCGGGCTAGCATTGATCTTGGCCTGGATCGACTCGGGACTGAACTCGCTCAAGGGGATCGGCCCAATGATCCCCAGTTCATTGCGTTCCGGGCACAGGTACAGGGGAATCGCCCCGGTCATGATGATCGAATGCAGCACGGACTTGTGGCAGTTGCGGTCCACCAACACCAGGTCGTCCCGGGCCACCATCGCCTGCCAGACGATCTTGTTGGCGGTCGAGGTGCCATTGATCACGAAAAATGTGTGGTCGGCGCCGAAATTGCGCGCCGCACGGGCTTCCGCTTCCGCCAGCGGCCCGGTGTGGTCCAGCAGTGAACCGAGCTCGGGCACCGACACCGACAAGTCCGAGCGCAAGGTGTTCTCGCCAAAGAACTGGTGAAACGCCTGCCCCACCGGGCTCTTGTGATAGGCCACGCCACCACCGTGCCCGGGGGTGTGCCAGGAATAGTTGGAGTCGGCGGTGTGTTGCACCAGCGCCTTGAAAAATGGCGGCAACAGGCCATCAAGGTAGTTGCGCGCCGCCCGCGCCACCTGGCGCGCGAGAAACGGCACGGTGTCTTCGAACAGGTAGAGAATGCCGCGCAACTGGTTCAGTTCGCTCATGGCATCGGCCGGGGCGTTTTCCAGCGTGACCTGCTCGCCCAGGGCAAAGATCGGCAGATGGGGCGCGCGCAGGCGGGCCAGGCGAATCAGCTCGACCATGTTCTGCAGCAGGTGGGTATTTTCCCCAGCGCCTTCGGCGGCGATCAGCATGCACGCCAGGCCATGGTGGGTGGAAGCCACCAGGCGCCCTTCGGCGTAATCGACGGCCGAGAAAATACTGAAACCTTCCTGTTCCAGCTCCCTGGCGATGCCGCGTACGCGGTCACCGGCTACCGTATCGGCCTTGATGTCGCGGTGGACAATCAGGATGGGAAACTTCAAGTCTTTATACATGGGGGCTCAGCGTCCTGAGACGGCAGACCATGGGCTGCCAATACACTCAGGGTAGAGGGTGGAGGCTGATGTGGCGAGTGAATGCTCCGAAACAGGGCAACCACCCCTCTGTGGCGAGGGTGCTTGCTCCCGCTGGGGTGCGAAACGCCCCTGAAATCAGCCACCGCGGGCGCTCGGATGGAACGCAATTGCCGGATTACGACCGCTTCGCCCGAGCGCGGACCGGCCGGCCGGCGGGAGCAAGCTCCCTCGCCACAACAACCCGCTCGATTCACCGTCTGCCGGTTAGCCTTGCGCCTTGGCCTCGGCCAACTGGGTCCACAGTGCGGGGCCGCCGGCGGACTTGGCGATGATTGCCAGCCGCGCCTCATGCTCGGCCAGTTCCGCTTCGCTGGCGCGAATGATCCGCGTCGGCTGGCGATCCGACGGCAGGCGACGGATTTCACTGGCCTGGCTGCCCGAGCCCTCACCGGAACCATTGCCGTCAGACGCGTTACCGGCCAGGGACAGGCTGGTCTGGCCGCCGGTCATGGTCAGGTAAACGTCGGCGAGGATCTCGGAGTCGAGCAAGGCGCCGTGCAGTTCACGACCGGAGTTGTCGACACCATAGCGTTTGCACAAGGCGTCGAGGCTGTTGCGCTGCCCCGGGTGACGCTCACGGGCCATCATCAGGGTGTCGAGGATCGAGCAGTGCTGGGTGATGTCCGCCCGGTCCTGCTGGCCCATCAGCGCGAATTCGTTGTTGATGAAGCCAACGTCGAACGCCGCGTTATGGATGATCAGCTGCGCGCCCTTGATGAACTCGAAGAATTCATCGGCCACTTCAGCGAAACGCGGTTTGCCCACCAGGAACTCGTTGGTGATGCCGTGGACGCCAATCGCGCCCTCGTCACTTTCCCGGTCGGGCTGCAAGTAAACGTGGAAATGCCGGCCCGTCAGGCGTCGACCGATCAACTCGACGCAACCGATCTCGATGATCCGGTGGCCGTCGGTCACCGGCATGCCGGTGGTTTCGGTGTCGAGCACCACCATCCTCTGAGCCATCTTCGTTCAACCCCTCTTCGTGCCGTTTTGCATAGGGGCGCGATCTTAACACAGAGCTTGAACGGCACGCCGATAGCCGTAATGCCGGTCTGTCCAGGAGATGAAAGCGCATTAGGTAGGAGCGAGCGCGCTCGCGATGGACGTTAACGATTACGCGTATTTTCTGAATAAGCGCGTAGATCTTGAGTTCATCGCGAGCGCGCTCCTCCTACAGAGGTCGCGTTCGTTTAATTGAGCCGCATTACGCCCATAGCCGGTGGTTGTCCCGTCGGGTATCGGCACGGGCGGCGTGACTCAGCCCTGATCGCCACCGCCGACCGGCATCACCAACCCGGTGATGTAGGCCGCGTCGTCGGAGGCCAGGAACAGGATCGCCCCGACTTGCTCGTCGATGGTGCCGTAGCGCTTCATCAGCGTGCTGTCGACGGTCTGGTCGACAATCTGCTGGTACCAGACTTTCTCCTGCGGACTCTGCTCGGCGCTGTTGCGCGGAATCCGCCGGGGGGGTGCTTCAGTGCCGCCAGGCGCCGTGGCGTTGACCCGCACCCCGCGCTCGGCGGTTTCGAACGCCAGGCACGCCGTCAGCGCATTGACCCCGCCCTTGGCCGCGCCATACGGCACGCGGTTGATGCTGCGGGTGGCAATCGAGGAGACATTGACGATGGCACCGCTGCCCTGCTCCAGCATGTACGGCAGCGCGGCATGGCAGCACCACAGCGTGGGGAACAGCGAGCGGCGGACTTCGGCTTCGATCTGCTGCGCTTCATAGTGTTCGAACGGCTTGGCCCAAATGGTCCCGCCGACGTTGTTGACCAGGATGTCCAGTCGGCCGAAACGCTCGATGGCCGCCTGCATCACCCGGTTGCACTCGGCGAACTGCTCGAGGTCGGCGGTGAGGGTCAGCACTTCATGGCGGCGACCCAGTTGTTCCTGCAGCTCGAAGACCAGCTCGGAACGGTCGACCAGCACCAGTCGCGCGCCCTCGGCCGCCATGCGCTCGGCAACCCGGCGCCCGATGCCTTGGGCTGCACCGGTGATCAGCGCGACTTTTTCGTGAAACCTGTTCATGCCGATCTCCTGTGCCTACGCCGCGCTGGCGGCGAATTTTTCGTAGTAGAAGTTTTTCGGTGCAATGCCCTGCTCACGGATGTACTGGCTGACCGCCTCGACCATCGGCGGCGGGCCGCAGAGGTAGACGTCGACGTCACCGTCGTTCAAATGGCGGGGCTCGATGTGCTGGGTCACGTAGCCCTTGAGCGGGTGGACGCTCTGGGGGTTGGCCACGCAAGCACTGAAGCTGAAGTTGGGGATCCGCGCCGCAAAGCCTTGCAAGCGGTCCAGTTCCACCAGGTCGAAGTCGTTGGTCACGCCATAGATCAGGTGCAAAGGATGCGCGCTGCCCTGATCGGCGATTTTCTCCAGCATCGCGGTGAACGGCGCCAGCCCGGTGCCGCCAGCCAGCAGCAGCAAGGGGCGCTGAATGTCCCGCAGGTAGAAGCTGCCCAGGGGTCCGGCCAGGCTCATGCTGTCGCCCGCCTTGGCGATACCGGTGAGGAAACTGCTCATCAGGCCGCCGGGGACGTTACGGATCAGGAAGCTGACCTCGCCGTCACGCTGCAACGAGCTGAACGAGTAGGCGCGTGTCTGCTCGCTGCCAGGAATGCCCAGGTTGACGTACTGGCCCGGCAGAAAGGCCAGCTTGCTCAAGGCCTCGCCCTTGATCGACAGCGCGATGGTGCTGTCCGACAACTGGCGCACCTGGCTGATCGCCGCGCTGTAGCTGGCCTGCTGGGTCCGGCACACGTCCGAAGACGCCGGCACCCGTACCACGCAATCGCTGAGGGCGCGCATCTGGCAGGTCAGCACAAAGCCGGCGTCGGCCTCTTCGCTGCTCAGGGCGTCCTCGATGTACTCCTCGCCCAGCTCGTAACGGCCGGCTTCGGCAAAGCATTTGCAGGTGCCGCACGCGCCGTCGCGGCAATCCAGGGGGATGTTGATGCCCTGGCGGTACGCCGCATCGGCCACGGTCTCACCGGGATTGGCGTCAACGAACCGGGTGACGCCGTCTTCAAAATTCAGTGCAATGGAATGAGCCATGGCGAGCGCCTCACAAATGGTAGACATCGATGACCTGGCGAACGTAGTCGTTTTTCAGGATCACTTTCTTGGCCTTGATCAGCGGGCTGTCACCACGCACGTCGAGGGTGTAGAAGCTGCTGCCGAAGTAGCTGTCGACGGTCTTGTAGCGAAAGCTCAGGGTGTGCCAGTTGAAGCGCACCTTGCACAGGCCCTCGGCCTGTTCGAGCAGCTCGATGTTGCTGATGTTGTGAGAGGTGCGGGTGTCCGGCACGCTGGCACTGGAACGCTCGGTCTTGATCCGGAAGATCCGGTCTTCAAGCCCCATGCGGTTGCCGTACCAGATCAGCGAGATTTCCCGCTGCGGATCGCAGGTCAATTCGTCGTTATCGTCCCAGGACGGCATCCAGAAGCTGGCGTCGGCGGCATACAGCTCCAGCCAGTTGTCCCAGTCCTTGTCGTCGAGGTAGCGCGCTTCGCGGTAGAGAAAATCGCGCACGGCGTCGTAGGTCATGTTCATGCCAGTTCCTCCACCTTGATCAGCGCCGACTGCTCTTCGTTCAGGGCCTTGAGCATGGTTGCCTGCCAGTACTTGTGTTGCAGCACGAACAGGCCCTCGTCTTCGGTGCGTACGCCACTGAGCAGCGGATGCAGGTCGATTTCCCTGGCCGCCTCATCGGCACCCTCGATCCAGTGCTCGGCACCACGGGACATATCGTTCCAGGTGCTGGTACTGCCCTGGTAACCCATCTGGCAGGAGCGGAATTCTTCCAGGTCGTCCGGGGTCGCCATGCCGCTGACGTTGAAGAAGTCTTCGTACTGACGAATCCGGCTCGAACGCGCCGCGTCGCTTTCACCTTTGGGGGCGATGCAGTAGATGGTGATTTCGGTGCGGTTGACCGAGATCGGCCGGGCAATGCGGATCTGCGAGCTGAACTGGTCCATCAGGTACACGTTGGGGTACAGGCACAGATTGCGCGAATTCTCGATCATCCAGTCGGCGCGGGCCTGGCCGAAGTCCTTGGCAAGTTCGTCGCGGCGCTCGTACAACGGACGGTCCTCGGGGTTGGACCAACGGGTCCAGAGCAGCATGTGGCCCTTGTCGAAGGAGTAGAAACCACCGCCCTGCTTGGCCCAGGTGCCGGCGCTCATGGTCGGGTTCTCGTCACCGCATTCGCGCTGCTTGCGCTGGTTCTGGGTGGCGGCATAGTTCCAGTGCACGGAACTGACGTGGTAGCCGTCGGCGCCATTTTCAGCGGTGAGTTTCCAGTTGCCTTCGTAGATGTAGCTGCTGGAGCCGCGCAACACTTCCAGGCCATCGGCGGACTGGTCGACGATCATGTCGATGATCTTCGCCGATTCGCCCAGGTGCTCGACCAACGGCACCACGTCCGCCTTGAGGCTGCCGAACAGGAAGCCGCGATAGGACTCGAAGCGTGCCACCTTGGTCAGGTCGTGGGAGCCTTCGCAGTTGAAACTGGCCGGATAGCCCGCCGCAGCCGGGTCCTTGACCTTGAGCAGTTTGCCGGAGTTGTTGAACGTCCAGCCGTGGAATGGGCAGGTATAGGAAGATTTGTTGCCGGTCTTGTGTCGGCACAGCATCGCACCGCGGTGACTGCAGGCGTTGATGAAGGCATTGAGCTCGCCGTCTTTGTTGCGCGCAATGAAGATCGACTGGCGGCCCATGGTGGTGGTGTAGAAATCGTTTTTGTTCGGAATCTGGCTCTCGTGGGCGAGGTACAGCCAGTTGCCTTCGAAGATGTGCTGCATCTCGAGATCGAACAAGCGCGGGTCGGTAAACATCTCCCGCTTGCAGCGGAAGAGGCCCTGTTCTTTGTCATCTTCGAGCAGGGAGTGAAGGTATTCGGGTCGCAGGGACATGGCCGCCGCCTCCATTGTTTTTATTCAGGCAGGCTCATGCTAGGGCGGGTGTCGGCGCGGCAATATCCGCTGGGTGCAGATCGTTATCCGTTTTGTGCAAGGCGCACGAATGGCTTGGCAAGTGTCGGGCCGATCGTTCCCATGCTCCCTGAACTGACCCCACAAAGTTGGACGATTTTCTATCTATGCCTGAGCGGCCTGAGTTCTGTATTCAACAGGACTCAGGCCGTTTAGCTTCAGTCTGATACGCGAGTGATTGTAATACTGGATGTACTC